>JBEITT010000154.1:0-8147 GCA_040374745.1 Planctomycetaceae bacterium
AGAATACAATGACGGCTATCCTCTTCAGCCACATGGCACTGCCCCTGTACTGAAAAAAACGTTTTATCGAAAGCTCTTGCCGGAAGATCGGCAATCCCTGCCTTGTCATGATGCAGGCCGATGACCGAATCTATCGGGGCCTGCCCCTTCAGGCACGCTGGGCGGAGCAAGTTCAGCCTTATGGAACTGGTTATCGCTGCATGAAATATCAAAACATTTATGTTAAATTTAGTTTTATATCCAAACAGAACGGGGATCTACTCCTTTAGGTATTGCAGAGGATTCGGAACAAGATGGAAAAGGATCGTTTGCAGTCAGGGAATGGTACAGTCGATAAAGTGCTGACCAGCGTTCATTCGTCGAACATGGGTCCACTGTTCGGCGATCTGGGTATCTCGGTTTTCCTGACGACGTATCAGGCAGGCAGGCTGGTCATTCTTGAGCAGAACGACCAAGGCACATTACACAACCACTTTTGCGAATTCAGCCGACCCATGGGTCTGGCAGCTTATGCCGATCGCCTGGCACTTGGTGTTGACACCCAGATCATTGAATTTCACGATCTTCCGGCTGTCGCCCGCACCCTGACATCGATCGGTAACTTCGATGCTGCCTACCTTCCCCGGATCAATTATCACACAGGCGATGTGCAGATTCATGAAATGGCCTGGTTGCCTCCCGAATCCGATCGAGCGGAACCTGAACTGCTTTTTGTGAACACGCGATTCTCTTGCCTTTGCCGGCGTGAATCGCCCTACAGCTTTGTGCCGGTATGGCGGCCCAAATTTATTTCGGCAATCGCTCCAGAAGACCGCTGCCACCTCAATGGCGTGGGCATCCGCGATAACTGCCCCCGATATGCCACGGCCCTGGGTGCAACCGACAGTGCTGGCGGTTGGCGTGAAAATAAAAAAAATGGGGGAATCCTCATCGACATTCAAGCCAACGAAATTCTGGCCAGGGGGCTTTCCATGCCCCACTCGCCCCGCTGGTATAATGGCCGGCTGTGGGTGCTAAATTCCGGATACGGCAGCTTCGGTACCGTTGATCCAGCCACGGGCAGTTATCTTGAAGTGACCCGACTGCCCGGCTTCACACGAGGGCTTGATTTTTACGGTAATTTTGCCTTTATTGGTCTCTCGCAGGTGCGAGAAAGCGCCACTTTCAGCGGAATTGAAATTGCCGCCAGGCCTGTTGAGGAACGATGCTGTGGTATCTGGGTGGTTGACATAAAAAGTGGCAAGAGCATTGGCATGGTAAAATTCGGCGACGCCCTGCAGGAAATTTTCGCCCTTCAGGTCATTCCCCGAAAACGTGCCGCACTCGTTAATAATAACAAGGCAATCCTCTCTGATTCATTCGTCCTGCCTGATCAATCACTGGCTGAAGTCGCCGAACCCTTCCGCCGGAATATCTGACACACACACACTCTCTCTCTATACCAGATTACCCATGCATGCGTGCATGTATTTTTGGGGGCTAAGGAATTTCGCTTGCCGACCATCATCATCGAAATCTGTTGCCGGCTTTTTCAATGTGACCGATTTGACCGTTTCGAAATCGCCTAAAAATTTCGACGATGTTGATAAAAATCATCGTGGCAATTTCAAATGTACTGCCCGGTAAGTTGCTTTGATAATGAATCTTAGCTGGTTTATCTGTTTAACTTTATTTTTCATATTTATTTTTGTAAGAATAATTATTATAACACATTCTTATAAGCCATCTTGTGCAACCGGTAGCAAGTTACCAGTCGATTCGTGATTGGTTCCTTCTGCAGGGCAGTCAAGATAGCCAGGCACAGGCAGGTATCCGGATACACCCGAGACTCTCACTAACAACTGCAAATCAATAATCGGCAATAAGATAACTGCTGTCGTCGATCTGCATCCACAGAGGAATTCGTCATGCGCATGCCTGTTTCATTCATCGCGTCGCTTTTCGCTGCCCGTGCTCTTGCCCGTCTTGAACGAAGAGCCAAAGCCAGCCGACGCCGAAAACAGGTTCTCACTGACCAGCCACTGGACCTGCTTGAAGAACGTCAGCTGCTCTCGGCATCGCCGGTTGACAAGGCCGCATTTCTGCCGCTGCCCTATCCAGGCTATGGCCTGACGGAAACCTCGCTCGCCAATGCCACTTTGCCCGCACCCGACACCACGGCTGCCAAAACACAGTCTCTTAACGATCTGGAACCTCTTGCCCGCTATGCCATCTCGGCCTCAATCGGTGCTGATCAACCAGCGTATGCGGCCGTAAACTTAGACAGCGGCTATAAGTTTAGCCATGATTACGCGGTAAACATGTCGACCGCCGGGGCAACCTATTCCGCCGGCTCTGAAACCTGGCAGTTCTTCCCTGAATCCTATGGCTATGGCACTGCCCAGCAGCCCATTGCTTCGGCCACGCCCACGGCCAGCAAAAATCGGGTGACCTACGACACCAATGGCCTTGATACCTGGTTTATCAACGGCCCCATTGGCGTGCAGCAGGGTTTCACCGTTGAATCACGCCCGGCCACAGGCAACCCGTCTGACCCCCTGACTGTCACTGTGGGCATGGGCGGCTCGCTACTGGCCACGCTTCAGCCCGACAGCGACGGTATCGATCTGTTCCGGGCCGATGGCAGGAAAGTGCTTTCTTTTGCCGGGCTCACGGCCTTTGACGCCACCGGCCGCATTCTTGATGCCCACTTTGAGGTTGATTCGTCCCTCACCGGCCAGAAGCTGCGCTATGTGGTGAACGATAACGCTGCCGTCTATCCAGTTACCATTGACCCCTACACCCAGATGAGCCAGGTCACGGCCAACGATACCGTGTCGGGCTCGATGTTCGGTCAGTCTGTTGCCATCAGTGCCGATGGCAGTACTGCTTTAATCGGTGCACCGAACACTACCGGTCCCGGAGCGGCTTACATTTTCCGCCGATCCGGCTCTAACTGGACAACCACTTCCAATTACACGGCAAAGCTCTCGCCGACCACAAGCACCAATGGCGACCTTTTCGGTGCTTCAGTCAGTATCAACGCCGATGGTTCCATCGCTGTGGTTGGCTCGGCGGGCTTCAACTCAGGCCGTGGTGCGGCTTATGTTTATGAGAGAGCTAGTACGAACTGGTCAAGTAACACCCGGTATACTTTGACTGCGAATGATAGTGCGGTTAATGACTTTTTTGGTAATTCCGTGAGCATCAGTGGAGATGGCAGCACGGTTCTGGTCGGCGCCAGTGGCAATGACACGGTGGCCGCCAATGGAGGTGCCGGCTACATTTTTCAGAAATCCGGAAACTGGACAAGCACAAACAGCTATTCGGCTCGAATCTCGGCGAACGTACTAACCACTTCTGCATCTTTGGGATTCAATGCTTCGATCAACTATAACGGTTCCATTGCAGTTCTTGGTGCGCCGGGGCAAACTTCTAATAAAGGTTCGGCATTTATTTTTGAAAAGGGTGCAGGTTGGTCAACAACGAACAACTATACGGCAGAAATTGCTGATGCAAGCGGTTCAGGTGGCGACAAGTTTGGTTACTCTCTTGGCCTTGACCGATTTGGAACCTCTGTAATCATAGGCGCACCTTTCAGAGGTTTACCGGCTGTATTTATTTTTTCAAAAACCACAAACTGGCCGAGCTCTCCTACTGCTTTGCTGACTCCAACTGGAAGTTTAGGTGCTGGAGGAATTGAATTTGGCTCGTCTGTCAGCTTGAGTGGTAACGGCGATTTAGCGATTGTTGGTGGGCCTAAAAAAACATCAAACCAAGGGCTTGTGTGTATCTTCAACAAACCCTCCGGAGGATGGGCTAATGCAACACAAGACACATCATTTACGGCGAGCCCCGGAGTTTCTGGTGGATTTTTCGGATTTTCTGTGATGCTCAGCTACGATGGTAATTCAGCTATCATCGGCTCTTGCGGCACCAGCAGCGACACAGGTTCGGCCTATATGTTCGGTAGCGGCAATGAAACCGCTTCGACGGTTGTGACAACCACGACCGACACCGTGAACACCACCGACAACCTGGTCTCTCTGCGTGAAGCCATTGCCTATGCCGGCACGCTGGGCGGCAGCAGCCAGACAATCTCTTTTGACTCAAGCCTGACGGCTTCGGGCAATGCCACGATTGTGCTGAACAGCAACAATGCCAATGGTTATGGCCCGCTTACGGTGAATCTCGGTTCAACCAACCTGACGATTCAGGGCCCGACCAGCGGCAATTCCATCACCGTCAGCGGCGGCAATGCCACCGGCATTTTCAAAATCAGTTCCAATACGACGATCAACAATCTGTCGATCCGCTTTGGCAATGGAGCGAATCTGCCCAGCGGTGGTGCGATTTTTAATAATGGCATTTCGCTGACGATTAACAATTCCGTGCTTTCCAATAATACGGGTAGCAAGGGTGGGGCGATTCACAACACAGACGGTCTCTCGTCTGGATTACTGACTATCAATAATTCCACTATAGCCTACAATAACTCACCAACAACTGATGGTGGTGGTATTTACAACTATAGTGTAAATTTTTCTTCGAATGTCGTTATCAACCGATCGACTCTTGCCTTTAACAGTGCCACAGCGAATTTTGGTGGTGCCATTTATAATGAAGACTCATGCGGCACGGGTGCGTCGATTCAGCTTAATTATTCGACTGTTGCCAATAATACGGCTGATATGGGTGGCGGAATCTACTCAACAGGCCTTAGTTCCGAATCGATTTCTCTGCTGAGCACCACGGTTGCTTATAACAATGCAACAACCGGTGGCGGTGGTATTGCAGCGACGAATACCTTGACAATTATTAACTCAATCGTTGCCAATAATACGGATACGGTGGGCGACAAGGATGTCTGTGGCACGATCAGCACATCCAATTACTCGCTTTATTCATCAAACGTAACAATCACTTCCAACACCGGTTCCATCCAGAACACCAACCCGTTGATTGGCACACTCAGCACCAATGGCGGGCCAACGCAGACAATTCCGCTATTGGCCAGCAGCCCGGCGATCACCGGCGGGTTTAACGTGATTGGCCAGAGCGACCAGCGATTCCAGGTCTATACGGCCAATAATATTGGGTCGTTTGCCTATACACCGGTTGAGCCGGCCTCTACGGTAGTCACAACAACCAGTGATATTGTGAATTCCGGCGATAACCTGATTTCACTGCGTGAAGCCATCACCTATGCCAATACGATCGGTGGCTCGAACCAGACGATCACGTTTGACTCCAGCCTGACAGCCTCGGGCAATGCCACGATTGTGCTGAACAGTAATAATGCCAATGGTTATGGCCCGCTGACGGTCAATATCTCGCCCAACCTGACGATCCAGGGCCCCACCTCGGGCAACTCGATCATCGTGAGCGGTGGCAATGCGACGGGTATTTTCAATATCCAGACCCCCACGACGATCAATAATCTGTCGGTTATGTATGGCAATGGGGCAAACCTGCCAGAAGGCGGCGCGATATTTATTAATCACACGTGCCTCACCCTTAATTCGGTCACAATGGCTTATAATAATGCCCCTACAGGAAAATCTGGCGGCGCGATTTTTAACTATGGCTTTAACGGCACTTCGCCGGCCGTGCTGACAGTCAATAATTCCACGTTCCAGTTTAATAACGCCAATGTTGGTGGCGGTGCCATCTTTAATGTCGGCGCAAATGGTACCGGGATTGTGGCAATCAATAACACGATCTTTGCCAATAACACCGCTGGCGCAGTTGGCGGTGCGATACAGAACCAGGGCTATAGTGGTGGATTAACAACCAACACCGTGCTGACGGTCAATAATTCCACGTTCCAGTTCAATTCTGCAACCGATGCCGGTGGTGCCATTTTCACAAACGGGCATGATGGCAAGGGCACGCTGACAGTTACTGACTCAAACTTTGCCAATAACACCGCCGGCGCAGGTGGCGGAATCTTCAACCAGTCACCAAACGGTGTCGGTACCGTTGATCTTTCCAATGTGACAATCAGCCAGACACCAGGGTCAAACGGCGCGATTGTCATATACGACGGTTGCATCACTCTCACAAACTCGGCGATTGGCGATACGGCCTATGTGAACAGAGGTGCCAACCTCACCGCCACGGGCGGAACGATGGCATGCCTTGCCGCGAGCGGTGCCAATGTGATCAGCATCAGCAATTCTGGTTCGGCAATTTCGCTGGGCAATCTTTCGGCCAATTCGCTGGCGATCGGCCTGAACACGGGCGGAATTTCACAGGTTGCCGGCACGAATGTGACGGTTTCGGGCACAGCCAATTTCGTCGCCCCCGGCGATATTAATCTGGCCAATGCCACGAACAATTTCAACCTGGTTCTGGCCTGTGGCACGAATATTACCATTAACGACCAGAATGCCATTAATTTAGGCCTGATCAAAGCATCGGGTCCGTTCACAGCAAATGCAACCGGAAATATCAGTCAGACAAGTTACGACGCTTTGTATCCATTCACCAGCAATACATTACCCAGTGCTCTGGGCCCGATCACAAGCTCTAGCAGCTTTGATGGTTCTCAGTTAAGTAATTTTACAATCGGAAATCATACATTCGGTAATGTGCTTCAGGCGTATCCGGCTGCAAATGCAAATTCGGCGGGTAACGCCGTTTCTAACAACAGCTATTTCAGCATTGCATTGAATGCCGTTTCGGGGCGGACATTTGACCTGGCTACTTTGTCGTTTGAAGTCGGTAAGGGCAGTGCTACGAATGGCATGGGCTATCTTGTTCGTTCAAGTGTCGATGGCTTCACGGGAAGTCTTGCGAATGTCTCACTACCCGGCGGTGCATCCACGGCACCTGCGAGTTCTTTAATCAACCTGGGTGATAACACCTCTTTCAGGAATTTAAGTTCAGTCACATTCAGGTTCTATGTCTATGGACCAACGACGGTTGATTCGGTCGATTTTCGCAATATCAGCGTATTAAATTACGGCGTTATCTCAGGCGGCGATTCATCAATCACTTCCAGCGGTAATGTGAGTCTGAACTCAGCCCTGGTAAGCGGAAACTTTACGGCCTCGACGAATGTAACAACCAGTAATATCAGCTTGGCAGGCCCGGTCAATGCGACAAGCGGTTCAGGCAGCGTCTTGATGTCGGGGCGAAATCTGCTTGTTAACAGCACGATCTCCACAGCGGCAGGCGATATTACACTTAATGGCAATGGCGGTGGAAGTTATCAAACCGGCACATTTCATGGTGTGGCCTTACTTACTTCATTGGTCAGCCTGACCACAACTGGTGGTAATATTGCTATCGATGGTCGTGCGGGCACGACAGGTATAAATGGTGTTTTCATCAATGATTCTTTGCTACGCACAGGCGGAACAGGCAATATTACCGTCACCGGGGTTTCGAGTAACGGTTCGATATCGAGCGGTAGGGGCATTAATGGTAGCGGTTCGACCATTAACACGGCCAATGGTCATGTCTCGCTGACTGGATATTCTAATTCAACCGGAATCGAGAGTGATGGCATCAGATTTAATCAGGCTGTAAACATTACGACAGGCGGCATAGGGTCGATCACGCTGACGGGTGTTGGTGGAACAGGCAGCACTGGCCAGAGTGGCCTGGATTTATATCAAAACGCACTCAACAATATTTTAACAACAGCCGGGGGCAATATCAGTCTTTACGGCACATCACGCAGCACTGCCAACGACAGCTACGGCATTCTATTTAATATACTCTACGGGTTAAATGCCGGCACGGGTAATATCCTGATTGATGCCTCTGCAGCAAACGCCAGCGTTGGGGCTATCAGGTTCAATGATGGTGGAAGACCACGCGGGCCCTCGTTCGTCACGAACAACGGAACCATTACATTTAATGCCAATTCGATTGATCAGAATGGTAATTCAACCATCTCTGCAGGTACCGTCGGCCAAGTGTATTTTTACACCAAAGGTGCTGGGGTTAATCTTGGTGGTGCCTACTCCACAACCAACCTGGGTCTATCGCAAAACGAGCTGGGCACGATTCAAGCCGGATTGATCACTATTGGCAACAGTTCGACCGGAGCGATTGTCAACAGCGGTGCGATTGATCTGACAAATGCCACACGAACGGTAAACCTGACTCTTGTTTCAGGTAATACGATCACACAAACAACCGGCAATCTGGCAATC
>JBEITT010000162.1:0-7167 GCA_040374745.1 Planctomycetaceae bacterium
ATTCGTTCGAATGATCCGTTGGATATGAGAATGAATCAATCGGGAGATGTTACTGCTAGAACGATTTGTCACGAATATTCAGATCGCGATTTGACAAAGATTTTCCGTGAATTTGGTGAACTTTCAAATGCATATAAAATTGCTACTACTATCGTAATGGCAAGAGAAAATAAAGCTGTGACCAGAAATTTTTCGCAGGCAGCCTGTATCAGAAAATTCTCCTGAGAATTGTTGCGATCCGATCACCTCGCTCATGATAAATGGTAAAACAATAGCAGATAAAGACAAATACAATCCATGCCAGCGAAATGAGATTAAACTGCGTTTCATTCAGGCCAAAGCGAAATCGTTCATCTTCAGGCGGCACTGGTTTTTCTCGGTTTATCATCGATTTCATTTCCCGGAGGCTTCTGACCCCGTTTCCACCACCATAACGCCGTTTTCAGCACGCGTTCCGGGCTGATTCCCGTCATGCATGCATGACTCGCAATCGGACACAGTTTCTGGTGACAGGGCGAGCACGAAACCCGATTCCGCAACCCAATTGCATCTTTCGACCACGGTCGCCACTGGCTCGCCCGGTTCGTCCCACTGAATAATACAATGGATTTGGTGCCCGTAACCGAAGCCAGATGCGCCGGCCCTGAATCTACACCTATAAAAAATGCCGATTTATCCAGAAGGGCAAGCGTTTCAGTCAATTTCAATCGCCCCGTCAGGTCAATCACTCCAGGCTTTCTGATCAGCATTTCAGCAACAGGCACATCCTCGGCAGAACCGATGATCGCAACAAAAAATCCCTGTTCGCGTAATTGAAAGATCAGGCGTCGCCAAAATACAATCGGCCAACGTTTTGCCTGAGTTCCGGCACCAGGATGAAGAACAACCAGTGGTGAAACAAGTGCTGTGCGACTAAATGCAACATCGCTTCCCCGCAGGCACGCCTGAATCCACTGATAAGGTGTCCAGAGCCTGCAAAGATGACGGTCAACCCACAACCGGTCGTTGGCTGAAATCACAAGTTCCGTCTTAATGCAATGATCCGGTGGTACACGCATACCCAGCGATTCCAGAATCGCCATTCGCGACTTTACCTCATGTCTCGCAGGCATCCAGCTGGCCACGTCAGTCAGCCAGAATCCGCCGCCACCCATCGCCCAGCCCGCCCTTTTCGGTATCCCGGCCAGAACCATCAGAAAGATGCTCAGAATATCACCCCTGACATCAATCCCCAGGTCATATCCCTGCTTCCTCATCCGCCATCCCAGCCGCCACGCTGCTGTGAACATTGCCCAGCAGCCACTGCGTCGCTCAAACCAGTTTCTGTCGGCTACATGCACACGTTCAACAAAAGCCGAGGCCCGGAATACTTCTTCATTCGCTGTTGAGGCCAGTACATCAATTGTCGCATGCGGGTAATGATCGCTCAGGTGCCGAAGCATGGTCGTCGTCAGAACCGCATCGCCCAGATGATCAAGCTGAACTATCAGGATACGACGAATTGCAATCGACTTCCGTGACGGGATGAACCACCTGAAAACCAACATCAGTGCATAGCCGATTCCATCGATCAGATGCACAAGAACCCGCCATCTCAGGCGACTGTATCGATAATGCCGCACTGGTACCGGGGCCGGCAGGGCCACAGCCATTGCATCTTCATTCGGTACATTCGATTGCATTTCGATTTCAGGTGACGGCATCGTAGATTCCTTCCATGATGCGAGCCACTTCCGGCCACGTCCATTGCTGGCGAATCTTTTCGGCAAGCTCATCTCTTCGCTCGCTGGGTTTATCCCACGCCTGTAATATCGCTTTTTTGATTGAATCCTGTTTCACCGGGTCGCAATAACAGGCCGCTTCACCAAAATATTCACGCGTTGCGCCCCGGCTTGTAATGACAACCTGTGTTCCCTGAACAGCTGCCTCAAGGGCTGCAAGACCCGGCGTTTCAAACCAGCTTGGCAGTGCAAAAACTTTCGCCCCGGCCATCGCTGCCGCCAGTCGCGGGTCATCCTTGGCCATCGGACCGCAAAATAGAATATTATTGCCTGATGCAATCTTCCGGCATTCTTTTTCATATTCTGAAGATTCAACCGCTCCCCGGCCGATGATCACCAGTGGTTTGTCAGCTTCTATACACGCCCTGATTAAACCCCTGACATTTTTACGATGCTCTATTCGTCCGACATAAAGCACATATTCCGGAAATGTAATAAAATCTACCACTTTCGGTAAATCTGTCTGGAAATGACTCGAATCCACGGCGTTCGGTACAATTGCAATTCGCGCTCGATCAACACCGAAAAGCCGCACAAGCTGTTCGGCTTCAGCCTCGGAATTCGGCAGTATTCGGTCAGCCACGGCAAGCAATCGCGACCTCCACGACCGGCCTCGTGCCAGTCGGCTCTGACGCAAAAGAAACCACTTTGAAACCCTCTGGGCTCCATCCGCCCAGTTCCTTGCTTCATACCACTGGGCGACAGGATCATACCAGCAAATCGGCGAAACGACGACCCCAATTCCCGCCTTTTTTGCAAGCATCGCCAGCGGTAATGCCTCGCGATGCAAACCAAAAAAATGAATCAGCCGATGATCGCCCAATACGTCACGCCATGGATTAAATAACCCGACCCGAACACCCCGCCATTCAAGAGCCTCACCGGTTTTAATCAGTTGTATTTCACCACCACCCGGCGACTGAAAAACCACTGATCCTGCATGGTAAAGCACGCTGCCTCGCTCGTTTCTCCGAAACGCTGCCTTGTCAAGCCATGGATGAATTGCATTTGAAACACTTTCGCTCATGCCGCCAGTGAATTCTCCTTCGAAAATCCATCAGTCATGGTCCATTCCCGGGCTTTATGTTTCCTTTTCCATCCTGCATCAGTCAGATAACGTAAAACAGCCTTTATGCGGCTACGCCATCCCCCTTTTATTAAAACCCTCACAGGTGTCTCACGTTCCCAGTCAAGAAATGTTTTTACCCAAGTTTTTAAATCTGCTTTCTCGTTGATATTCAGCCAGGCTTTCCTGGCATCATTCTCTATTTCCTGAAATTCAGTTTGCTCTGTTGATCGCAGGGTTATTCTTCTCTGGCCTGCTATCTCACTCAGGTTTATAGTCCTGCTTTCTGCATGCCACTCCACATGTATTGCCGGACTTTTCTGAAATAACATGTGACGCCAGCTGAATTGTAATTCCTTTGAATGATCATCAGGCCTGGATACCTCCAGTTTTATTTGATTACGCTTTTCCAGCCAGTTAATGTAATCGCTCAGCGACACATTCCATAAGCCTTCATGTAAATTAATTCGCTCCAGCAAGTTTTCAACAATTTCAGTTCTCCTGCCCAGCCTGCGTTCCGCATGTCCATAAATTAATACAGGTTTTCGCCTTTCAATTGCACGACGTGCAATCGCCAGATAACCATCAACGACAACACCGGCATCGGATATATCAAGGTCCAGATAAAGCCCTTCGCTCACTGGCAGACTGTTTATCTGCCAGATCCCGCCGGCATTTCGTATCGGAATGTTACCATTCGGGTCGCCCAGACCTGCCACAAAATGATACTTCATTTCGCTGGCTATTGAAGCCAGCCCTTCAGGGTATCGACCTGACGGCGGGGCAAAGCCTCTGACAGAAAAACCGCGGCCTTTTAACGCGTTATCTGCCTTTTGCATTAATAATCGATTTAATTTATGATCAAACTGATGAATATGATGATAAAATCCATGAGAATTGACATCACAATCATTCAGCCAATCGTAAATTTCAGGCGATTCCACAGCCGCCGCCATGCTCAAAAACCATGTAGTTGACCCTCTCATGGGCGAAAGGGCCTGAATCAATCGTCGCCAGTCTTCTGGTTGGTTTTCATCAATATCAACCCTGAAATTGAAAATGCCGTGATAATGGGCCGGACAATGTTTATAAATAACCCATGGTAATCCGGCAGCGATCAACTTTTTTCTTAGATTGGCAATGATATTCGACCTGAAACTGTCTGAAATACAATTCTCACGTAACTCGATACCATTTTCATACCAACATGTCGCCCGTGGAAAATAAAGGTTTCTGAAAATATCCTTTTCAGGCATTGAATAATCAGGTAAGAGGCTTCTCCATTCTATTTTCAGGCAGCGATTACCCTGAGACTCATTTTCTATCTTCTCGTTAATTATCATGACAAAGTGATCAGCCCCTGATGAATTTCCATCATAAGTAACAGGCACTCCTGAATCCTGTATCAGGTTTCCAAGCCAGTCTGGTGCATCTCTTAACAGGATCGGGTAAATCAATTGTTCAGAACTCATTTTCAATTATTCATCCTTTAAATTATTTCTTTTTGGCAATAAAACAATAAAAAGGTTTTACCCTGGCGAATAATCTATGCAATCGTGATTCCCTCTGCTCTGAGGAATCGATATATTGAATCTTCCCGGCATCCATTTCAGATGAAATGATCGAATTTAATCGCCCCGGAGTGATCCACCTTTCGCGGGCAATACAATTTTTCGGATACATCCATCGACCGCGATATTCATCGATAAACTTGACAAACATCGCCGGTAATAGCGGCCAGTCGCTACTCAGAGCCAGCGGATTCCGCTCAATCACTACAAGAGTACCACCCGGCCTGATTATCCGCATGGCATTCTGTAATGCCAATTGTGGCGATGGTGAATGCTGCAGAGTTTCAATGATTGTCACCACATCGAAGGCATTATCAGGAAATGGTAAATACAATGCCGAGCCTAAAATACGAGGGCTTTTCATTTCACCAGAGCGGATAAATTCTGCCGAGAGGTCCATTCCAATGTATTCTGCGCCCCACAATTGAAAATACTTTTCGTATCTTCCCCGGCCGCACCCAAGATCCAGCACTTTGAGTCCATACCACGATTCACAGGCCAGTTTCACAGCAGTCAGTCTTGGATCATCCGCCACAATACCATCAGGAAATTGTATTTTTAATTCGCCAAATCGCTGGCCTACGTACTTTTCCCATGCAGATATTGCCGTGGCATTCATGGGCTCACCCGGCTGCGAATAAGCAGCTCCCGATGCTTCCAGTGCCTGATCGCGACTGAAACTCCAGAAAGAAAGCAGAAAACCAGCCCTTCAAGACCATCTTTGAAGCCCAGTTTCAGGAAATACAACTTCAAAAATATCCAGAATGGCCTTAACGTAACATCCCACCAGCGAAATTCACGTCCCTCACGCTGAAACTTTATCGCTTCCAGCGTTGTATAATGATTTATTTTTGTCAGAAATGTGGTCATGTCAGGAATCGTTCGGTGCTGCATGCTGTGTTCCAGCATTCCCGAACTGCCTTCAAGCTCAACAGTCTCGTGAACGACTCCTGTCCAGTGCCCCCGGTCCCGTCGAAACAGCCTCAACGGTCTGTCAAACTGAGTTCCTGAATAGCGAAATGGTCTGCCCAGCACTACCGAACGAATTGGCACCCGATAGCCAACATGCGGCCTGAAAGGCTCGCCTACAACCCGACGTATTTCCCGGGCAAGCTCAGGTGTCGGACGCTCGTCAGCATCTACTGCAAAAACCCAGTCGCCACTGGCCAGTTCCAATGCCGCATTCCGCTGGCTCGCAAAGTCGTCAAATGTACGCACAGCCACAAGGTCAGCACCTCGCCTTGCCAGTTCCTCCGTTGCGTCGTCGCTGGCTTTGTCCACCACCACAATCACTTCGTCAGCCCATGACACCGCATGAAGGCATCCCGGCAGGTTGTGTGCCTCGTTCTTGGCGAGAATCAGAACCGAAATTCTGGGTTCTTCAAAACCACTCACAGCAAGCTCTCCCACCGAGGTTCTGACAATGGAATCAGCTTAGGGCATGCAACGTGTGTAATTTCCATAATAGAGAATATTCTAATGTGTTTATGCATTGTGTGTCTCACATTCGCTTTACCATGAAAATTGCCTGAAATATTCTTCCTGCCTGCTGATATACTCAAAATCTGGCAGGCCTTTCAGGTCATCCGACAACTTCTCCCGGTTCCTCCGGCAAATGACAATAGCGTCGCGAATAGCCCGGATCAGCATGCCTTTGCGAAACAACAGGCTGTGCATAAGCCTCGGCAAAAGCCAGAGATAGTGCATGGCCAGCCTTGATCCCCGAATGTTACGCCACGTAAATATCAAGGTGTTACGAAGGGCCAGATGGTCGCACCCAGACGTGCCAAATGCAGGCTGGAAGCTGCCAAAGCCCTTGTGCCAGGCTTTTGACCGGGGCAGATAAAGCCCCCGCCAGCCCATCAGCCAACCCCTGAAGCCCAGATCAAGGTCTTCAATCCGGCCCGGGAAATAAATCGGGTCATATCCACCCACAGCCAGAAATTTCAGCCGATCAACGGCCAGAACTGGCCCTGCCGAAGCCGTCAGACCTGGCTGAAACATCGTCTGCTGATAACCTGGCGCCCGGCATAGACCCTGTATCAGGCCGAATCTGTCACGCACCCGTGTATTCATGCCCTCATATGTTTCATTGTCAAAACCCAGGCAGAATGGAGCCGTAAAAAGTGCATTTGGATGCTGCCGGAGTGCATCAATCAGCGGGTCAATTGCATCTTCCGCCAGTTTCACATCATTATTCAACAATATGGCGAATGGGGCATCAAACCGGCCCAGCACCTCATTAAAACTGGCCAGACCCCGGTTGGATTCATGTAAAACAGGCACTTCAGGCCAATGGCGTGATAAAACCTCACATGAATCATCGGTTGATTCATTATCAATGACAAGCACCCGGCACGCATACTTCGAGGCTCTTGCCGCCTTCACAATCGAAGGCAGGCACTCGCCGAGCAACCCACCACCATTGTAATTAAGCACAAGCACCAGTACTTCATCCACACACATCCGGTGATCCTCCGTGATTCACCTGCCCGCTTTGCACCCGAAGATTTACTCCATAAAGCCAATTTGGTCAACCCGGATCGCCCTTATCGACTCATTCTCCACCCATGTCTGATCATCAAAAAAGTATTGACGAATCTCACGAATAAGGGACGATATTATAAACATCAACCGATTCTCCCCCCGGTTACTCTGAGTTCTGCCGTAACTTCTCACTGACAGGGAGGATCAGTCAAATCATGTCTGCCATTAAGTCCGCCGTCGTCACAAACTCGGCTCCTGCCGC
>JBEITT010000004.1:0-99383 GCA_040374745.1 Planctomycetaceae bacterium
GCCGAGATAGCCTCGCCAATCGCGACGGCCATGTCTCGCTGCTGGGGGCGAATTTCAAATTTATTGCCAAATGCCGTTGCCAGCTTGCCGCCGGGCTCGTAATAAGCCTTGATTTCGGCAGTCCAGTCGTCGGCGGGTTCGGTTTCTTCGGCCATTCGGCGGGCCCATGGGATCTGATCCGGGCAATTGGCGATTCAGGGTGTTAAGTCTGCATTATGTTAAGATTTATTATGATAAAAACGCCTGAATCTGTGCCATTATTTTTTATAAACCGAATCAGGCTGGAAGACCGGCTGTTCTGTTTCATTCCACGCTTGTCCGGCGTCGTCAAGCTGGCGATAGAAGCAGCTCAGGTAGCCATTGTGGCAGGCTCCGCCAGTCTGGCGGGCGATGACCAGCAGCGTGTCGCCGTCGCAGTCAAGCTGAATGGAAACGACCTTCTGAATGTGGCCGGAGGTGCCGCCTTTATGCCACGATTCCTTGCGACTGCGAGAATAGAACCAGGTTTCGCCGGTGGCGATGGTTTTTTCAAGCCCGGGGCGGTCCATCCAGGCCATCATCAGCACGCGGCCAGTGTCAGCGCACTGCACAATGGCAGGGAGAAGGCCGGCATCGTTGAATTTAACCAGGTCGAATATATTGGCGTCGGTGGCCATTGGAATCATTCCTGCATTTCCAGCCAGTGGGCCAGCAGGGCCCTGACATAGCTGTTTTCGGTGGTTTCCTGCATTTCCCGGCAGAATTTACCGGCGACCAGCGGGTCGGCTTCGGCCAGGTCAAGCACCGCTTCAAAGCGAGTGATCGGGGGCGCATCTGGTAGTTGACAGGCATCAGACCAGGCCCGCGTGGCTGAATCGGTGTCGCCCAGGCGCGACTCAACTTCGGCCCGCCACTTGTGTAAAACGACTCTCTCATGCCCGCCACGCATATTTAAATCAAGCTCAATGGCTTTGGTAAGGCTGCTTCTGGCCGATTCAAGATCATCTTCGGCCAGGGCCCGTCTGAGAAATGGAGCAACCCAGCGAGCCAGAGATATATCGGCAAAAAGCGAATTATCGCGGGCGAGCAGTTCTTTACCAAGTGTCACAGCAAGGGTGTTGTCGCGGCAGGCGGTGGCTGTTTCCCAGGCGGTGATCAGGTGATTGTCAGAAATCTTGCCGGGTGTCTGGCGGCGAACGTAGTCGAGATGGAACCAGAGAAGCGAGTTGTGGCGAGCTTCGCCCTTGGCGTCAATCGAACCGATTGCCTGGAAAAGCCCAAGGCGATAGCGAAGACGGTCGAAGTCGTAATTCTGGTAGAGTTTGCGGGCGACCGGTCGAGCAGCATATTGCTGCTGAAAGGCGATAAGTCCCTCAAGGCGGGCTCTCTTGACAGGCGTGAGAGACTGGGCATATTCCAGCGGAGTCATGCCAGCAAGGGCCATTTTGGGCAGGTTGATCCACGTCTCTTCAAAATAGCTGGAGACAGCGGCAAGTGTCAGAGTGTCTTTCCTCTCATTTGAAAGATCCTGCCGGATGCGGAATCGGGTCAGTGCGGCATCGGCCAGCGAGACAGAGAGGATATTCGAGTGAATGTCGGGTGTGGTGCCCGTCAGGACTTCAAAGTGGGCCGAAATGGTTTCAAGGAAGTCGTGATTGATTGCGGCAGAAGGCTGTGAGAGGCGAATTTGCCTGGCATTGGCGACAACCGAAGCGAGCACCGGATTGGGCCATGGCTGATTGGGCCGGGCGGCGAGCAGATCGCCCAGGAGGCTTGAGTCAGGCCTGATTTCCCTGGGCGATTCCTGCACATGGCCATAGGCACTGAGAATGGCATGGGGTTCAATCAGGATGGAATCAGTGCTGAAGCTGATGGTTTGATTCAGGGCGTCGGCTATTTCCTCGCAGCCGGCACCCAGGCGCAGCAGTTCGGCAAGGCAGGCGGCGTCGGCAGCGCGGTCAGGGTCGGCTTCCGCCGAAAGTTCGATAAAATCATCGAGGGCCTCAATGGCCAGCCAGTTCGAGCCGGCCCAGGCGAGGCAGGCGGCAAAATTCCAGGCGGCGGGGGCATCGCCCGGGTGATTTTCAACAATATGGCGGAAGACCAGGGCAGCACCGGCAGGATCGGCCAGGTCTTCCAAGGGCTTTTTGCCAAAGGCTTTATTCCATGATTCACGCGCCTGCTGCGTGGCAGGTGCGGCGAATCGCAGGGGGCGGCGGGCGACTTCAGGCAAGTCGGGGGCTGAGGCAAGCTGCTTCAGGGCTTTAGATGCGGCTGATTCGTCTGGCGATTGTCGGAGTACAGACTGCCAGGCGGCCCATGCGGCGTGTGGCCGCTGGGATTGCAGAAGAGCCCAGCCCCGCCTGACTTCGTCGGCCAGGAGATGCGAGGGTTCGTGATCGGTCATCTACCACCGGGAATGATCAGCTTCGAGCCTTCTTCGCCGCCAGGTTTTGGCTGCCCTGGTGTCCACAGCTTGCCACCGCCGGCCTTGGCGGTCTCGCTTTCGGGTGTCCAGAGCGAGGGCTTGCCGGCCGCAACCCCCAGACCACCTGAGGGCGTGGTGATCTTCGGCCCGAATTTATCGACAAGGGCATCGAGCAGTGATGAATCGATTGAGATTCGGTCGGGCCGGGCCGGGTCCTGATAGGGCCGCAGCAGGCCCAGCTGGACAAGCACTGGAATAATGGTGCTGAGAGCTTCGTTGTTGCGGGAAAACTGCTGCAGCATCACGGCCAGGCCAGGCACCCAGTGCTGCGGTTCCATAAGCATGGCCTTCAGGCGAAGGGCAAAAAGGTCCCACTGAAGTTCGCCCAGCGGCTTTTTGGCTTCGGGGTCGCGAGCCTTACCCTGCAGCAGAATGTCAAGGGCTGCGTCGATGCCTTCCTTACGCGAGACCAGGCCGGCGAGGTCGAAATAGCCGGGCAGAACGAGCTTCAGTACTTCGGGGTCGGTCGTCTCAGTGGCGATGAGCCTGCGCATGGCCTTTTCAGCCTGGTCGAAGAGGCTCAGGCTACCTGTCAGCTTGCAATATTCGGCAAGATCGGCGGTAGGCAGGCTTTCGATATTGACATAGACGAGCCTTGTTGAGTTGAGTTCCTTGAGCGGGATCAGGGGGTCTGCCGATTCGGCGGGCAGGCCCAGACGGCCACGCAGTTCAGCAACTGGCTGCAACTGTGGCGGGAAATCGGGTGAAATTTCGATGCGTCGCAAAAGTGCCCGCAGAGGAACGCGGGACTTGCCTGATTCAGCATATTGATAGACCGTCAGGCCGCCCAGTTCGGGCACGCCTTCGTTCTTCATACGGTTGACAATAAGATCTTGGAAAAAGAGGGTATAGAGGTCGGATTTCTGTTCCTGGCCAATGCCTTCCGGCAGGATCCAGAGGGGTGGTGAAGTAAGATTGCGCTTGGGGTTCTTGCCGACATGCTTGGTGCGGGGGTGGGCCGGCACCAGGGCAGCTCCGGCAAGGTCGCGAAGATCATCGGAGACTTTGTCAAGGCTGCCGTCGTCTTCATCAGTCAGAGTCAGGGTTTTGTCTTCGACAGTAACGGTGGCGACAACCACGGGCAGGTTATCAATTGAGGCGGTGGTGCCTTCCGCCAGTTGCTTGCGGTCAAGCATGGCATAATAACTGCGACGGGCCTGCGGGTCTTCGGCCGGGGCTGATTCGTCGGCAGCCTTGATCAGCTTGAAGCGGCCCGAGTCGGCCAGCGACTGTTCCAGCATCTGGCGTGAGCGAATTGGCCAGCTGAGCTGAATCATGTCGATCAGTTCCGGTGTCTGATCGTCGGCCAGCTGCTGGCAGAAGGCTTCAAGGTCAACGGCCTGATCTGATTCGCCCAGTGTGCCGATGTAGCCCCGCAGGCAGGCGATGGCCGAGGCATTCTGGCCGACATAGGCCAGCACCACACCACGATTATGGGTGGCAAGGGGCAGCAGTTCGCGGTCAGTGATTTTTTCGAACGAGCTTGCGGCCTCAAGAAAAGCACCGCGGTTAGCCTGGCCCAGGGCCAGGTCAAATAGTGCAGACTGTTCGTTTTTAACAGATTCAGGAGCAGGCCTGATCATCGGGAACTGGCGGAGAAAAAGACTGACGCTGGGGTCGGCGAGCATTTCAGAAAAGGCCCGGAACTGGGCGGCCTGGCCGCCAGACCAGGTGATGGCCAGGAACTGGTGAGCCATGGCTGCCACGGGCATGTCGTTTTCAGCCAGTGAAGAGGCGAGTTCCGTGAGCACGGTGTGAAACAGGGCACGCTGGTTATCAGTCAGCGAACCGGCGACTCGCTGGAATTCCAGGACGGCGGCCAGCGGTCCGTCGAGTTCGGCGATGACAAGAATCAGCTGACCCAGGGCACCGGCATGGCGGGGGCGGCGGGCAAGGAATGATTCGAGGGTCAGGCGGGCCGAGTGAAAGTCCTGATTCTTGCCTTCAAGCATGGCCTTATGCATGACGAGCATGGCCGTTTCAGGGAACTTTCTGAGTCCTTCACTGGCAGCGGCCAGCGCGGCGCCCAATTCTTCGGACTGAATCAGTCGCTCAACCCTGATGATCTGAGCTTCCGCCTTCTGGCAGCAGAACTTGTATTTGTCGCCGCTTCCACAAAAACAGATTGAATAGGAATCCATCGCTGATGCTTTCTGATTACACCCGACAGAGTGGGTTTCAAATTCTGAATGGCTCGCGTCCGGGGCGAAATCTCATATTCCGTCCAGCCGGGCAGATGATGACTATTATGCGCTAGATGAACGCGGCGTGTCATTAGAAATTGATCGCAAATCAGGCACAAATTCATGGTCGGTCGATCACAGCTTAACGGCAGATTTTTTGGGAAGGGAATCAGGAACCGATCAAAAATTGACTCGCGTAACAACGGAAGAAATTAAACGACGACGAGCCATAAAATGTTAGCGTGGCGATTTTAACGATAAGTCAGGGTGTTTCCGGGAATGGAACTTCAGATACTTAATTGTTTTCATTGCTGCTGCAAGGTAAAGTATTGTGAATCGAGTCTGTGCGATGTACGCTTTAGGCAGTTCGCATAATCTGCACTCATCCCCGGTCACTGATCCGTACAATCCACCGAAATTTTCGGGAGAGCCGCTTCGATGTCGATCGCCCCTGATATTGCCGTCGGAACCTCAGCCAACGAGCCGGAAGCCAACAAGCTGTTTCGGATGTGTATCAAGCACAAGGGCTCCGACCTTCACCTGAAAGTGGGTCTGCCGCCTGCCATGCGTCTTGCCGGCCAGCTGCGTCAGATGCAATTGCCGCCCCTGACCGCCGCTGACATGGAACGCCTGATGTTTCCTCTGCTTAATGCCAAGCAGAAGCACATTATGGAAGAAGAAGGCGGGGTTGACTTCGCACATATTATCAGGGATCCGGACGGCGTAGAGACCCGCTTCCGTGTGAACCTTTTCAAGGCTCGCGGCGCGCTGGCTCTGGTGGCCCGGCGAGTGAATAACACCATTCCGAACTTTGAACAGCTTGGCCTGCCACCCATCCTTGCGGAAATCACCAAGGAAGATACGGGCATTATTATTCTGGCGGGCGTGACGGGATCGGGCAAATCAACGACGATTGCCTCGATGCTGCAATATGTCAACGAGAACGAGCGTTGCCATATTCTCACGGTCGAAGACCCGATTGAATACACCTATGTTGACGCCAAATCGATTGTCAATCAGCGCGAGGTCGGCATTGACGTGCTTGACTGGAATATTGCCCTGAAGCACGCTGTGCGTGAAGACCCCGACATCATTCTGGTGGGTGAAATGCGTGACCAGGACACCTTCCTGGCCGCCCTTCACGCTGCCGAAACGGGGCACCTGGTTTTCGGAACGATTCACGCCTCAAGTGCACCTTCCACGATCAGCCGTATTCTGGACCTCTTCCCGCAGGAAATGCACCCGGCCATGCGGCAGAATCTGGCATTTAACCTGAAGGCCGTGATCGCACAGAAACTGCTGAGAACAACCAAGGACTGGGCTGAGAAAACCGGCCAGACCCGTGTGCCAACCTGTGAAATCATGCGAGCCAACCCGATTGTTCGCAAGCTGATCCTGAACGAAGAAGACACGAAGCTTTCCGATGCCATCCGGATTGGCAAGGACGAAGGCATGCAGGACTTCACCGAGAGTCTCAGGCAGCTTGTGCTTGCTGAAAAGATTGACCGGGCCACCGCCTTTGAAGTGGCACCCAGCCCTGACGCGCTCAAGATGGCCCTCAAGGGTATTCAGGTGGCTGCACCGGGTATTCTTTAAGTCAAAACCGTTCTCCCTTCCGTCGCGACCGGCTTGCGGGAAGCCATACCCTCCCGGACCGGTCGCACCAACCTTTTACGAACGATCCACGGACAAAACTGGATATCAGACCATGCGAGGCTTCCGTCCGAAACGCTCTTCACTTGTGCTGCCTGGAACCTGGATCGGGCTGTTGTTGCTGACAACTTCCGCCCAGGCAGGCGATCTTTTGACCGCCCTGCCCATTCTTGCCCAGACAGCCAACGCCGAACGGATTTCCGGCTTCTATATGAATATTGCCAAGTTCCTGCCGGCACTTGGCCTTTTTCTGATCTGGGTGCCAACCGTCTGGTGGGTTGACGACGATTCCAATGATCTTGGCCTGGAGAAGGCCAAACTCTTCACAACCATGAACCTGCTGGCTGGTGTGATCGGCCTGTTCGTTCTATTGCTGGTGCCAAATATCATCGTCGGAATTGCGGTGATGGCCCTTGCCTATCTGGTGGCTTCGCTGAGCTATGTTGTCAACCGCAACGGCCAGGTCGGCGACACCGACAAGGTTCTTACCCCCTATCATTTTGGCGAACTTGCCAACAGCTTTTTCGGCCTGCTTGGTGCCAAGAAAAAAGTGTTTAACCGCAATCGGGCGGCGGCGGTGGAAGGTTTTCCGGTGGAATTCATCGGAATTGACCTGAGCACTAAAAAGATGGACATGTTCCGCGTGGCTGCGGCCCAGCAGAACGATTTTTATGTCGAAGTTCAGGGGCTGATTTACGACGCGATCACCCGCCGGTCAACTGATATTTTCCTTGAGCCGGCCCAGGATCAACTTCAGGTTCGTTACCGGATTGACGGCGTGCTGGTGCAGGCCGAGCCTTTTGACACCGAGGCCGGGCCCGAGATTGTCAATATAGTCAAACTGCTGTGCGGTTTGAATGTTGAAGAGAAGAGAAAGCCGCAGGACGGCACATTCTCTGCCAAGGTTGAGAACCGCACCGTGGATGCCCGCGTGGCGACTGCCGGCACCAAGGTGGGCGAAAAAGTGGCAATCCGCCTCTTCGACAAGTCCAATATGGTGACAAAACTGCACCAGCTTGGCCTGACAACCAAGGAAGAAGAGCTGATCCGGACGACCACCGAAAAAGACAATGGTTTAATCCTGACCGTTGGCCCGGTGGGCTCGGGCAAGACGACGACGGCCTATGCCGTTCTGCGTGCGATGGATCCACTTCTGCGTGACATCAAGACACTGGAAGAAGTGGTGGAACAGCAGCTTGACGGCGTTGTGGCTGAAGAATATTCAGCGAAGTCAGGCGAATCGATTGTCGATCGCCTGAAGAGTATTTTGCGAACCGACCCGCAGGTGGTGATGCTTGGCGACTTCAAGGACGACGACCTGGCAAATGTCGCCCTTCAGGCGGCCAATACCAGCCGATTAATGGTATCAACACTGACAGGCACCGACGCCGTGAAGGCGATCATTGCCCTGGTGGAACGCGGGCTGAGCCGCGACGCCCTTTCATCGGCCCTGCTGCTGGTCACTTCACAAAGGCTGGTCCGCACGCTGTGCGAAGGTTGCAAGGAACCTTATGCACCGAAGCCGGAATTTCTCAAGAAATATAATCTTCCGGAAGATACAGAAGCATTTTTCCGCCCGCCGACTGAGCCACAGCCACAGGTGTGCGGCGAGTGCGGTGGTGTGGGCTATGTGGGCCGGACCGGCATTTTTGAAGTGCTTGAAGTGACCGACCCAATTCGCGAAATAATTGCGAATAACCCCACAGAAGCGGCTTTGCGTGCTGCAGCGGCCCAGCAGCGCATGACCAATATCTCGCGTAATGGCCTGCGACTGGTGCTGGAAGGCAAGACTTCCATCGACGAACTCATGCGGGTGCTGAAATAACAACAGAGGCGCGTTGCGACCACTACAAAGAATTAATTCAAGGAACAACATCCCATGAACATGATCTTCGACGGCGTTGCTGCCCTTCTGCTCCTTTTTACCTTTATCGCCATCTCATCTGAAGGCTGCTGGGGCGCAATTATCGCCTTTTTCAATATTGCCTTTTCAGCCCTGGTGGCTGTGAATTTTGGCGAGAAGGCCGCTGGATTTGTGGCCGGCAAAGCCGAATTTCTCAGCGGTTTTGCTGATTGCCTGTGCATGGGCGGTATATTTGCCGTCACGCTGATTCTGCTGCGATTCGCGACCGACTATCTGGCTCCGGGCAAGCTCAAGCTGCCACCAGCACTTGAGGCGATTGGCAAGCTGGTCTTTGGTGCTGCTTCGGCCGGGCTGCTGGTTGGTTTTCTGATCGTCATTCTGCAGACGGCCCCGGTACACAAGAAGATTGGCTGGGGCATGTACACGCCGGGCGAATCAAACCCGCCATTTGGCCTGGGTCTGGATGAAAAAGCCTTGAAATTTGTTGAAACCTCAATCAATGGTCCCTTCAAGGGCGCCAATGCCTTTACGGCTTCTGAGTGGGTGGCCAAACGAACCGCTGCCCGCCCCTATGACAACACGGCGGCTGAGGCTGGTGCCACTCCGGCCGAGGGCGGCACTGGTGCTGATGCCGGTGGTGCCACAACCGGCTCACCCAACGCCAATTCGCCAGGCATTCCGGGCGGGACTGCTGGTGCGGCTGCCGGCCTGGCACCGACCATGTGACTCGGATTGATCAGCGATTTTATCACCAATCAAAGTGGGGGGAAGTGATCAAACACTCCCCCCCACTTTTTTATTACTTCGTGTAATTATCAAATACGACTTTAGCCACTTTTGCACAAAGCACATCGCCGGCGTTGTCGGGTGTCCAACTCTGGTCTTCGTTCTGGTCTGTCAGCACGCAAAGGGCCACCGGCCCCGCCTTGGTTTCAATAATCCCCGCCGCCGTGCGGGATGCGTTCACGCTGCCTGTCTTGAAGGCCAGCTTCGTGCCGTGCGGCAGGTAACGCGGGAATTTATCCTTATCATCGCATGTACGCATATGAGCATACATCTCTTTGGATGCCTCAGGGCTCACTATTTTTCCTTCCTGCAGTGCCTGACACAGACGAATCATCTCTCCGGCGGTTGTCGAACCCAGGCCAAACTGCTTTGATCGCTCAGGAAAAACCGAGGTTTCACGTTTATAAACCTTGGAATGAATCTTGGTGTTCGGATAGCCCATGGCCTCCATGGTCCTGGCGGTGGCGTCAAGGCCGACCACATCAAGCACAAGATTCGTGGCTGTGTTGTCAGAAAATTTGATCATCAGCCGGATGGCGTCCTTCAGGGCCAGGGTCGAGCCGGGCGTGAAGTCGTAAGTCAGGATGCCCGAACCGGGCACCATGTCTTCTTTCTTCAGGGTGATCATCCTGTCAAGTGTGGTCTTCTTCTCATGCACCTGACGATAGGCCTCGATCATCACCGGAAATTTGATCAGGCTGGCGGTGGGCATGGGCGAGTCGGCATTCATCGCCCAGCTTTCGCCGGTTTTCAGATTTTTCACGGCAATAGCCACTTTGCCCTTGTGGGCTGCGGCGATTTTTTCAAGCTCAGGCACATAAGCCGGTGTATCGGCGGCTGAAAGCAACCTGTCAAATGAAAAAAACATGGTAGCGGCTGACAAATTCAGGCCTGTGGCCAGGCAGAAGCGGCGACTTGTCATGTTGCTCAATCCCGTAGAATGAATTGCGGATAATCCGGCGCGGAAATCTCACTTTTCGATATATTAACGAATATGCCTGACGACGATCAGAACCAACCCGACAATATTCTGGAAAATGCAGCCGACGAGAGCGGATTTTTTTTCGACTGGCCGTCGATTCTGATGATTCTGGCGGCTGTTGCGATCTCGGCATGGTGCTTCTGGCCGACCGCCCGAATAGAAAGCCGGTCGCAGACAACCATTGCCACAGGCCAGCCGGCCCCCGGGCTCTGGACGGTTGATGTCGGCACCGGCACACCGGTACTGGGGCTGGTGCCGCGTGGATGGTTCACCTGGGTGGTGCTGGCCCCGGCAGAAGCGAAAAATGCCGGCGAACTGGACCAGGAACTCAAAGAACTTGAAAAAACCTGGCAGGCCATGGCCGATCTTGATGGCTGGCGACGGGTGGTGGTTGTCTCTGACAAATCGCAGGGGCAGCGATTGCGGGAAAACCCGCCAGGGCCAAAGCCGACACCGTTTGACACCAGTCAGGCCACGGCCCGCACCTGGGCGGCATGGGGATCGGCCGGAAAAGTGCGGCATGTGCTGGTGGAACCGACCGGCAAGATTCTGCTGATTGAGCCATCAGAATTACTTAATCCAGGCACCCTGAAGAAGATCAGCGAGGATCTCAAACGCCGCCTGCGAGCCTTTGAGGGAGAATTTGACGACATGCCGAGGTTTTCGTAACTTGGGGTGGCGACTATTCGAGCAACAATTCTTCGCGAAATAGCTTGAAAATGTTAAAATCGATGTATTCACCCGGAAATGATGGGAGTCTTGGAAATTTCGATTGAGAGCGAACTGGAATTAATGACCGTCGCCGAAAAGATGAAATTGCTCGAAACCGTCTGGCAAAGTCTTTGCAGTAATCCAGCCGAGCTTGATTCTCCTGCCTGGCATGGCGAGGTTCTTAAAAAGCGTAACCACAGGATTGAACAGGGTCAGTCCAAAATCTCGCCATGGTCAGAAGCAAAAGCACGACTGCTGAATCTGGGCGAATGAACCTCGAAATTTCATCAGAAGCCGAAGCCGATCTGGTTGATGGTTATTGGTTTTATGAGCGACATTCTCCGGGCTTGGGAATTATTTTAGAAACTGCCTGATTGCCGATATTGAATCTCTGAATCTGTATGGAGCCATTCACGAAAAATTTTTGGCTTTTATCGTGCATTATCAGAGCGTTTCCATTTTGCATTTATTATCAAAAGAATGGCGATCTAATCATTGTCATCGCAGTTCTTGATGCCCGGCAAAACCCTCTTGAAACGCAAAGTCGGCTTGAGTAGATCATAAGCCAACAGTAAATACTCAACTGAATTATCCAACCTATCTTAACCATGCAATCCATATTACAAAATCAACCCATAATGCTGTTTTGAGCCATTATGTTTTGTTTCACGCTAAACACATCAAATCCCGCGCAACTGTGAACGCAAACCAACTCGTCTGTCGATTTCTTGCCGCAGGCCGCTTCTCATCAACCGAAGAAATCTTAACCGCATCTATTTTCAGCAGAATGAGATTGGTGTGATTCTGTTTTCCGCTGCCCTGCCACTCCACATTTCGCTTCAAAAAAGTTATGATATTACTTCCTTAAATGGCTTCCGGAAAATTGGCCTGAAAGGTCAGTTTTTGCAGGCAATACGGTTTTTGAGAGCCGAAACCGATCGCCCAGCCTGAAAACGCCGGAGCCGATTGAGAATCAAGGATACCTGAAGCGATGCAGAAGCCCCGATTGATGACACCTGGCCCGGCACCTGTGCCGGAAGACGTTCAGCTTGAGATGGCCAGGCCGATCATTCACCACCGGTCCGACGAAGCCAAAAAGAACATCATCGAATCGATTGACGGCCTGAAAAAAGTTTTCAAGACGTCGAACGATGTTCTGATCCTGACGGCATCAGGCACCGGCGCCATGGAAGCGGCCGCCGTGAACACCGTGCCCAAGGGCGGCAAGGCCATTGTGCTGAATGCCGGCTGGTTTGCGGCTCGCTGGGGCAAAGTCTGCCAGGCATATGGCATTAACGCCATTTCCATCGACACCGAATGGGGCCATCCGGTAGACCCGGCCCGCGTGGCCAACGCCCTGGCTGAACACCCCGACACCGTGTGCGTGATGGGCACCCTTTCCGAGACATCCACCGGCACCGGCCACCCGGTTGAGGCCATTGGAAAAGTCGTGGCCGCAACCGACGCCGTTTTCGCTGTTGACGGCATCTCGGGTATCGGGGCGATGGAATGCCACACCGACGCCTGGGGCATCGACCTTTTGTGCGTGGGCTCGCAGAAGGCGCTGATGCTGCCGCCGGGTCTGGCATTTGTCAGTGTCAGCCCGAAGGCCTGGAAGAAGATCGACGCGTTTGATTCGCCCAGCTTCTATTTCAACCTGAAGTCGGCCCGCAAGAAGATGGCCGATTTTGACACGCCCTACACGCCGGCCCACACGCTGATTCAGGGCCTGAAAGTGGCCCTGAGGCGGATTCTGGAAGAAGGCGTTGAGAATGTCTGGGCCCGCCATTCGCGAATGAGCGAAGCCTGCCAGGCCGGTGTGCAGGCCCTGGGCCTGAAACTCTTTTCTGCCCGGCCCGCCGAGGGTCTGACGGCCTTTGAAGTGCCTGAGGGGATCAAAGATTCAGCCATTCGCAACAAGCTGCACGAGCATTTCGGCATTTACACCGTGGGCGGGCAGGACAAGCTCAAGGGCAAGATTGTGCGGATTGGCCACATGGGTTATACCGACGAGCTTGACGTGGTGGCCGGGCTGGCCGGGCTTGAACTGGTGCTGGCCGAAGTGGGCCACACCTTTGAGCCTGGCGCTGGCGTGGCCGCTGCCCAGCGGGTGCTGATCCAGCGATTCAAAAAGGCCTGAGAAAAGGGCCCTTTGACGATTGAATGAATGATGAAATTTCAGCCCGGGGCCTGAGTTGAAACGGCTTCGGGCTGATTCCAAAACTGACGATTCACACGAGACGGAGCAACGACGACCGTGGCCTATCGCATTCTGGTGACTGACAAGCTGGCGGAAGAAGGCCTTGAGATTCTGCGTGCCAACCCTGATTTTGAAGTGGTTGTGAACACGAAGTTTGACAAGCCGGGGCTGATTGCCGCCCTTCAGGAAGCCGACGGCATAGTCATCCGCTCAGGCACGCAGCTCACGGCCGACGTGCTTGAAGGCCAGAACCGGCTGAAGGCGATCGTTCGGGCCGGCGTGGGTGTTGATAACATTGACGTGCCCGCGGCCTCAAGTGCCGGCGTGGTGGTGATGAACACGCCCGGCGGCAACACCATCAGCACGGCCGAGCACACCATGGCCCTGATTTTGTCGCTCTCGCGGAATGTCGCCCCGGCCTGTGCCACAATGAAAGCCGGCGGCTGGGATCGGAATAAATTTACTGGCACCGAGCTTTCCGGCAAGACTCTGGGCATTATTGGCCTGGGCCGGGTGGGGCTGGCAGTGGCTCAGCGGGCTCGCTCGTTTGAGATGAAGATTGTCGGGTTTGACCCGTTTCTGACGGCGGAAAAAGCGGCCGAGCTGGGCATTGAATCGATCGGCCGGCTGGATGACCTGTGGCACCGTTGCGATTACATTACGCTGCACACGCCGCTTTCGGCCGAGACTCGCAACGTGGTGAACGCTGAAACCATTGCGAAGATGAAGAAGGGCGTGCGGATCATTAACTGTGCCCGTGGCGGCCTGGTTGATGAACATGCACTGCGCGACGGGCTTGATGCCGGCCAGGTGGCAGGTGCGGCTTTTGACGTGTTTGAGCCCGAGCCACCGGCGGCTGACAACCCGATTGTGGGGCACCCGAAGGTGCTGGTCACGCCGCATCTTGGGGCATCGACGGAAGAGGCCCAGATTAATGTGGCGATTGAGGCGGCCCAACTGCTGACTGACTACTTCCAGAAGGGCCAGGTGCGATTCTCGGTGAACCTGCCGAGCATGGATAAAGCCGAGCTGGCCGACCTGAAGCCTTATCTTGACATGGGCCGGCGGCTGGGCATGCTGCATGCCCAGATGGACAGGGGCACAATTCAGGGCGTGAAGCTGGTCTTTCGTGGCGAAGTAGCCACCAAGAACACGCGGCTGGTGAAGCTGGCCTTTGCAGCCGGCTGGATGGAATCGGCCATGACTTCGCCGGTGAATCTGGTCTCGGCCGAGAGCCTGCTCAAGAGCCGGGGCATTACGATTATCGAGGAAAAATCGCCGGAAACAGCCGATTTCGGCACGCTGATTCAGGCCGAGGTGACCAGCGACCGCAAGACTTATGTCGCAGCCGGCACGCTGTTCGGCAAAACCCAGTTGCGGCTGGTGAAGCTGGGGCCTTATCGGCTGGATGCCACGCTGGACGGCACGCTGTTTGTCTTCAGCCACCGCGATGTGCCGGGCCTGATCGGCTTTATGGGCACCACCATGGGCAAGTATGGCGTGAATATCGCGGGCATGTCGGTGGGTCGTGAAGCCGACGCACCCGGCGGCGAGGCGATTGGCGTGGTGAACCTTGACAGTTCACCCCCGGCCGAAGCGCTCGAACAACTGACGGCCAACCCGAATATATTGTCGGTCAGCCTGGTGAAGCTGCCGAAGTCTGGCGTGATGCCGCCATGGCTGGGCGGGGCGTGAGGCTTTAACAATTAACAGGGTGACCTGAAATTCAGGTCACCCCAATTTGATGGTTAATCGCAACCGATCGCAGCGAATAAATTTTTTGACTGACACCGTATTTTCTGGCTGGTTTTTGTCTGATGACGGATGATTATTATAGGCTTCGGCGAGTCTATAGACCGCGAATTTGCTGACGACTTTGTTATGGACCTGAATCAGTCGCACCACTTCAGGCGTTTTTGATGTCTCATTGAGACGGACTCATCCGGGCGTTTTCTGAACAGTCTTCAGAATTTTGTCGTATTGGCTGAAGATTTGGGCATGGGTTTTGTCCCAGAATCGAAAAACCTGCCCGGCCCCGGGCCGGCGTCGACAGCCAATCTGGCTGAAGCTGGATGACAATCATTTTGGCTGGTGGCCACTGTTTTGAGAGGTTTTTTTTTCGAAAATCACGAAATAATTTTCTTTGAGGACATCAGACAACTCGTTGACTTTGGTGAAGCCTGATTTGGTGATTTCCGCTTCAAAAACAGACTGGCCGGCACGCACGTGCTTCATGACGAAATCGGTGCTTTTGCCTTCTTCGCGGCGAAAATCAATCACAATGACTCGGCCACCTGGCTTCATGGCCTTATGCAGCGAGGCCATGGTTTTGAAAGGGAATTCAAAGTGGTGATAGGTGTCGCAGATGAAGGCGATGTCGACCGTTTCAGGATCGAGCCCGGTGGAATCGGCCGTACAAAGTTTGGTCTGAACATTCTTGAAACCGGCTTCAATGCTTGTCCTGCTAACATGATCGAGAAAATTCTGGGCAATATCAACTGCAATCACTCGCCCCGAAGGGCCTGTTTGCCGGGCAAACAGGCGAGTGAATAGCCCTGTGCCCGAACCGATGTCTGCCACCGTCTGCCCCGGCTTGATCTGACAGGCAGCGACAATATCCTCGCGACGTGCAAAAACTTCGCGGCTCTCTATTTCAAATCGTTCAACAAACTCTTTGGCATTCGGGTTCTTGAAAGTGTCGTTGATGCCAGGCTTGACACTAGTATCCTGCCCCCGCGCCACTGCGAAGCAGCTGATGTAAAAGAAAAAAGCCGACAGAGCCAGTTTTCGATGCGTATTCATCATTCACCCCGGAATATCTGCAGAAATCCAGTCTTATAGCAGCAAGCTGCTAAACATAGCTTTTCAGTTATATTAAAGGATAAAACGCGGTATAGTCCCGGGCAAGAACATTTTTGATTCATTGATCCATTTTTCGTACTTAAACAGGTTTAGCGGGAACGGCGATAAACCCCGCCGGACTCTTCAGCAATTTGTCGAAGGGTGGCTGAAGATTCGCTTGCAGGGCCAAGGTCAATGACATGGATTGGCACTTTGCCGGTATTCCACGCCTTGATTTGGGCTGGCGTGGGGTCGTCGAACTGGCCATCGGTGAGAAAGAAGACGGCGCTGGGGTTCAGGCCGACCGCCTGCCGCAAGGCGGGGCCAGGCAGGGTGCCGTCCTTCTGGGTTAGGCGGGCAAGCCAGCCGGGGACTTTCCGGGCATCGGCCGACTGAGCCGAGATAAATGGCCCCCAAGGCACGGCAAGGGTGCCGGTGTCGAAGGCGAGAATATAGAACTTCTGCGGAAAATTCAGGCGACGGATCGCGGAATTGAGTGCGGCATGAGCCGAGGCCAGGCGGCCGCCATCGAGCATGCTGGTGGAATTGTCGATGACGAAGACGAACGTGTCGCCCGGGGCCTGAATACCGTAAAAGCTGGTAGAAAGGTGGCTGGCAGGGCGACTGCCGGATGAAGATGGGCCTGACACCTGGTTTTTCGTGCCTTGAAGTTCGTTGAACTTCTGGCTTGAGATCACCTGCGGGGCCTGGGCTTTTGGTTTTGCAGGAGGTTGTGCCCGTAAAGAGGCTATTGGCAGAGATTGAACGATCGCGGCCAGGGCGAACCAGCGGACCAGACTTTTCAGCATGGTCCGGTGATACATGGCGCGTCAGTCAGCGACTTCGATATTCAGGATTTGAAGTTTCAGAATGCCGCGAGGGATTGGAATCTCGGCGACTTCGCCCACAGATTTGCCGACGAGGCCTTTACCCACAGGGCTTGAGGCAAGAATTTTATTATTTTCGTAATCTTCTTCGCCCGGGCTGACAAGGGTGTATTGCTCTTCCTCGTCAAAGTCGAGGTCTTTGACAGTGACCTTGCAGCCAAAGACAACGCGGTCGGTCTTGATATTGTTCCGGTCAACGATCTGGGCAGATGAGAGTTTGGTTTCCAGTTCGCGAATTTTAGCGTCAAGCATTCCCTGAGCTTCAACGGCGGCATCAAATTCGGCATTTTCCGAAAGGTCGCCTTCTGCCCGGGCTTCAGCCAGTTGGTTCGCAATGCGGGGAGCTTCGACATTTTTATAATGATCGAGTTGCTCCTTGAGCTTTTCGTAACCTTCTTTTGACATGGGGATGCGTTCGATCGCCATTCCCTGACTCTCCAATCGTGCACAAAAACGCTGAGTCGATATTCACCATTCAGCCCGGCATTTGAAGTGCTTAATTGCGACCGGGCGGAACATCAGGAAGTTTGGGACGGGGGCCCAAAACAGAACCGGATGTGGAGAGGATCCACACCCGGCAAGTTCATTTCATAAAGATTAGTCTGACTTCGCATAGGTTTCAAGTCTTTTCCTGTCGGCAGGATGCCGGGCAGGAAATTTACTCGTGGCGAAGGGCTTCAATCGGGTCCATCATGGCCGCCCGGCGTGCTGGATATAACCCGGCGATGACACCAACAAAGACCGAGACACTGAAGGCCGTGATGATGGAGAAAAATGTCACGATGGCTTTCACTTCGGCATTTGAAAAATAGACGATGGCAAATGGGATAATTACGCCGATTGCCACACCCAGAATTCCGCCAACACCCGAAAGCACGATGGTTTCAATCAGGAACTGCTGCACAATGTCTTTTCGCTTGGCACCCAGAGCCCGGCGAATGCCGATTTCGCGTGTTCGTTCTGTCACAGTTGCCAGCATGATGTTCATGATACCGATGCCACCCACGATCAGCGAAATGCCTGCGATGGCACCCAGCACGAGGCTCCAGATACGAGCCGATCGCTGGGCTTCCAGCAGAAGGTCGTAAGGAATGGTGATGGCCACATCCTTCTTGCGATCGTGCGAATTGTAGGGCTCAATGGCCTGCTTGATGATCGGTACGGTGGGCAGAACCAGCTTGGTGTCTTCTACCTGAACGGTGATCTGTGATAATTGAGTCTCTTCCATTTCCATTGAGCCGGCCCGGCTATTCATGATTTTCTCGCCAAACCGGAGGCGACAGGTGTTAATGGGAATGTAGACATCCTTGTTGTAATCCTGGGCAGCAAACGAACCACCAATACCGGCCGTGGCCTGACGAACCTGTGTCACGCCAATTACGGTGTAATAGTCAGAACCGATCTTGATCGACTTGCCGACCGGATCTTCAAAGGGAAAAAGCGACTCGGATGTTCCGGCGGCCAAAACGACGTAGTTTTGATAGTCGCGGTTATCCGTTTCTGAAAGGAAGCGACCACGGGCCATTTCCAGGCGATTGAAATCCTGATAGTCGGCCGTTGTGCCAACCACACGACCATCAAGCGCATGATTGAGTCGTCGAACTTCTTTTTTAATTTCGCGAATCGGCAAGGCTTTTTTGATGGTCGGCACAGTGGCAAGTACACGCTCAAAATCGTCGTATTTCAAACCATAATTCAAAATACGTGCCGGGCGACCACCAGCAGCCTGGGCCTCGTCGGAAGGCTTGACCGATCGGTAAATGATATTTGTCACACCCAGCATTTCAAAACGCTGCTGGGCATCACGACTGGAGCCTTCACCAATGGCAAGCATGGCAATCACGCTGGCCACACCGAATACGATGCCGAGAACGGTCAGGCCTGATCGCAACTTGTGCAACAGCAGACTCTTGAGACCCATTTTGAGACTACGCCAGATACGACCCATGGTCAGTCGGCTCCTCTGCCACCTTAACTCAGGCTGAAAAAAGCTCCGTACAATTCGGCGACACTTAACTGTTTGTGAATCAGGCAGTTATACCCTGAAGCCGGGCAGCGGCCTCATACATGCGACGTGATGGGCCATCTTCCACAATCTGGCCGTCTCGCATGCGAATGATTCGTTTGGCGTGTTCGGCAATGTCATCTTCATGGGTCACCATGATAATGGTTTTGCCGGCTTCGTTCAGGTTGCCCAGCATTGTCATGATTTCATGGCTGGTGCGGGTATCAAGGTTTCCTGTGGCTTCGTCAGCGAGAATGATGTAGGGATCATTGATTAACGAGCGGGCGATGGCCACACGCTGTTGCTGACCACCCGAGAGTTGCATTGGCCGGTGATCAAGTCGTTCGCCGAGGCCTACCATTTCAGCAAGCTGAACGGTGCGTTCCTGCTGTTCCCTGGACAATTCACCATTTCCCTGATAAGTCAGGGGAATCTGGATATTTTCCAGAACAGTGTATTGCTGAATCAGGTTGTATGACTGAAAGATGAAGCCGATGTAGCGGCTTCGAACATCGGAAAGATCGTCGTCAGACATGTTGGCGACGTCGTTCGTTCCCATGTAATACTGTCCGGAACTGGGACGATCAAGACATCCGAGAAGGTTCAGCATGGTCGATTTACCGGAACCGGAGGCCCCCATGATCGCCACATATTCGCCTTCATAAAAATCAACGGAAACCCCGCGAAGGGCATGGACAATAACGGCACCGGACTCGGGTCCGGCGCCTTTCTTACCCATGATATAGGTTTTTCTGACATCTCTGAGGCTCACGATCGGGCGTTTGCCCTCCTCCATCGCACGACTGCGATAGAGGGTATTCGGAACCTTGATTTGAGAAAGATCTATGGTTGAGAGGTCACTCATTGGGGCGGGCCTCCGCCACCTGGGCGACCACCACCAAAACCACCGCCACCTGGCCCACCGCCGCCACCTGGACGACCGCCACCGAAGCCACCACCACCTGGAGGACCACCACCGAAGCCGCCTCCACTGGAGAACTGCTTCATCATGTCTTCCAGTTTCTTGATCTGGTCGTCGGTCGCACCCGCTGCTTTCAGGGTCGAGGCCCGTTCTTCAGGCGTGCCACGGAAGAGTTTCATTCGGTCTTCCTGCGGAACTTTCTGAATCAGGGCTGACAGGGCCGGGTCGGCACCAAACATGCCGCCACCAGCACCACGGCCGCCCTTGCTCTTGGCCTTTTCCTTGCCTTCAGCACCTTTGCCCGGGGCACCACCCTTGGCCACTTCGGCGGCTTCGCCGGCTTTCTTGGCTGCACCACCCCACGACTTTGACTTGCCGGCGGCACCGGGACCCACCAGATCGCGTTTTTCGGAATCGGACAGAAGGTTCATGGGTGCCAGAGCAACCTCTGCACCGTCGCCAAGGCCCTCTTTAATCTCTATCAGCTGGTCGTTGGTATCGCCCAGCTTGATTTCGGTTTTATCCCATGCTGTGCCATTCTTCTTGAAGGCGAAATCCTTGCCGCCCATCTGTAAAACGGCCTGTACGGGAACGGCCAGCACATTTTCAATTTCGTTAATCAGGATTTCAACCTGGGCCGTCATGCCCGGACGCAGGCTCTGGTTCGGCTTGTCAATCGATACCTGGGTGGTATAGACCTTGACGTCCGAGTTAAAGAAGTTGGCCGTATCAGGAAGAGGAGCCACGGAATCAACCGTACCTTCTAGCACTTCACCGGGGAAGGCATCAACGCGGATACGTGCTTTGAGCCCCTTCTGAACCCTGTCGATCTGCGACTCGTGAACCTTCGTATTGACCCGCATGTTGTTAATATCGGGCAGGCGGAAGATTGGCTGACGCTCACGAACCTGGGCACCTTCTTCAATCTGTGGGGCATTCGAGCTGCCGAAGCGGCCAGGGTCGTTGGCATAAACCACCAGCCCCTCGTTCGGTGCAAAAAGTTTGCACTTCTCGATCTGTGCCTTCAGCTTGTTTTCTTTTTCTTTTTCGAGGTTGAGAGTGGCTTCCTTGGCCAATTCGTCGGACTTGGCCTTCTCAATATTGGAGTCCAGGTCTGTCAACATCTTGCGCTTGGTATATTCCTTCAGCACAATGATCTTGGTTTCAGCCTGTTCCTTAGAGAAGGTGGCCTTCTGCAGGTTAGCCTGCTCAGAAACCATGGAAGTGCGGGAGACATAACCCTTTTTGTACATGTCTTCCGTCCAGGCCAGGCGGTCCTTGGCCCGATACATTTCGGTTTCGGCCAGAGCCTTTTCGCCTTCAGCCTGACGCATGTCCTGAACATATGTGCCGTTGAGGTATTCTTCCTTGGCAATTTCAGCGACTTCGCGTGTCAGTTTACTGTTCAGGTAAGCCGCTTCAGCCTGCTGAACAGTGATCTGCTGATTTGTCAGGGAATCCTTGAGTGAGGCCGAATCAAGCTCGCAGACGAGTTCGCCCTTACGCACGCGGCTGCCCTCAGGCAGGATCTTGATGATGGTGGTGGAGCCTTCCACCTCGCACATCACGTCTTCGTTGCGAGAGCTTTCCAGGTTACCGCGTTCTTTGACGGTGATTGCCAGAAGGCCTTTGTTGACCTTGTAACTGACAACGTCAATCTGCTGAGCACCCATGAAGGACTTGTAGAAGTCTTTCTTGATGCCAAATTGTTCCAGCTGCCCTGAATAAACGAGTCCGGCGAAGCCTCCTCCGCCGAACACGAGAAACATCAGGAGTTTCTTGCCAAATCCCATCCGCTTCCGCGGCATGCGTTTACTGGACGGGGAATCCAGCGGCGGCAGGCTCACCGGCGGGGCTGTCGGCTCCGTCGATCCGGACGGAGTAGATGGATTTGGGAGAGAAAAGTTCATAGAAGGCCTCCCATTCGTCGTAGGGCATGATCCCCAGGTCACGATACAATTGTAGTCGCTGACCAAGGAACGTCACATAGTTATTGACAAGATTGTTGGCGTTGCCGTTAAGGTTGGTGATTGACTGGTTCAGGTTGATGACCTGCACGGCCTGGTCGCCTGAACCACCGGGGGCGAAGAGTTGTTCCTGGGATTGATCACGCTGCCGGAACGAGAGCGTGAACTGGCGTTTGCCGATTTCATACTGTTGGTATGTTAATTGTAACGCACGAATCTCAGAACGGATAGACTGCTTCAGATTATCTTCAGCACGCATCAGTGCCCGTCGCTGCGATTGATAGTTGATCAGAGACTGACGGAACTGATTTCGCTCATTCAGACGAACCAGTGGCAGCTCGGCGTTAAACACGAGGTTAAACTGCTTGGCGTCGCTTAGAAAGCCAACCGGATTGGTCGTGAATGGAGATGTGAACACCTGGTTTGTCACCGACACGTTAAACACACCCTTGAGGGCATTGGCCGTGACACGGATCTGACGCCAGGAGTCGTAGAGCTGGGCCCGGGCGTTCATCAGGTCGAGACGGTTTTCCATGGCGACTCGAACGGCGGCACTGAGGAGCTCTTCTTCTTCGTCAAATCGTTCCTTGATAATGACATCCAGCACTGAGCGGTCGTCGATTCGGATGTCGATTTCGTCAAGATCGGGCAGGCGACCAACGATGACGTCGAGTTCGGCCAGTTCACGATCCTTGCGGATCGACCATTCTCTCAGTTCCCGCAGGAACTTGCGATAGGGAGAAATCAGTTCAAGGTCGGGCATGAGCGGCGTATCGGGCGGCAGGCCCATCTGCATCTTGAACTGGTCCAGCTGGTTGCGGAAGAGAACCTGTGAGTTGAGCAGATTAACGCGGCTGTTCTGCAACGCGTTATTGGTCTGGTCTACCTGAAGCTGCGTGAGAGTCGAGCCCTCGCCACCAAGCTGCTCTTCCTGCAGACCGAGCGATGTTTCAAAACTTGAAACAGCGTTGCGGTTATTTTCAATCTGCATCAGGGTTTGCAGAAGCGGCATAAAACCGATTGTCGGGTCGCCACCCACCGATGTCGAGCCTGTGGCACCGATGGAGAGATTGTTTGAACCACCGCTGGCCTGGCCCAACATGGTTTTGGCGACAAAGTCCTGCCGGTAACGGGCGAAGGCACGCACTTCATAAAGCAGGTTGCGTTCGGCCTGGGTCAGGTTTTCCAGGGTGACTGCCCGGCCACCACCTTTAAGAAACGGCTGAACGATCGAAATTGGAATGACCGACTGCACGTTTGGCTGGATCGGGTTTGAGCCGGTCAGGTTAAAGACCGTCTGGCTTGCGAACGCCGCCACCACACGGGCACCCGACATGAAGACCTTGCCCACGCCGGCGACCTGGCCCTGCGAGAGCACGCTTGACTGACCGCCAGGGGCTTCCAGCGTTCTATACAGAAAACTGTTGGCGAAGTTAGCCGGTGAACCGCCTGCTGTTGTGCCTGTGGTTGGGCTCAGACCCGCGAAGACCTGCGGTTCAAGATTGAACCTTTGCAGAGTAACAGGAAGTGCCGTGGTGTAAATATTTTCCAGTCGCGACTGATAATCACGGCTGTTGACCAGGGCCAGGCTCATGGCGTGCTCAGGTGTAATGACATAAACCTTGGAGCCACGAGGCAAACCAGCTGCCAGCTGAATATCAAGATCCTGAATTTTTGGATTCAGAAGCTCAAGCAGCTTGGTGGTCGTATCTTCAATGGAGGGGCCGGCCGGTTGCCCAGGAAGCTGATTTGCCGAAGCGTCAGGCTTGACAATATCGAGAGGCTCAGGCAGTTTGGCCGGATCAACAGGTGCCGGCGGGGCGGCAGCGGGTTTCGCCTGGGTGTTGTTAGCGGCGGCAGCAGGTGCGGTGGCCTGGGTCTGAACAACGGATGAATCGAGCGCAGGAGCATTAACCGAAGTAAAATTCGGTAATGGAATACCAGTTTTCTCCGAAGCACTCAACTGGCTGATCATGGCTCGCGTTTGTGTGCTGACCGTATCAAGTCTGACCGGATCATTACCCGGTTTGAAGAACTTGGAGGCAACTTTGGCGGATTCTTCGTTCTGGGTTGATGCAGAAAGATCTTCACCCGGAGAAGTGGCCTGAGGCGCTCGTTGACCGGATAGAGCGACTCGTGCCGGACTGTGCCCCGGGTGAAGATCTACTTCATTAGGCGACACTGAGCCGGCACTCGTCCCAACTTTATTTGCAGAAATTGAATTTAGGATGTGAGGCTGCACATTTCTCGACATGGGAACGCGAGGCGTGTTGCTGCCGGGAAAGGCGGATGAGCCCGGCGCACCGGGTGCTGGTGGAGCGGGTGCTGCTGGCGGCGGCGAGACTGGCACACTGGGATTGGGTCCGATTTCGTTCGGACTGACTCGACCAGGTGTTGTTCTGTAGCCTGAATTCTCGCCACGGAACGCACGATTCTCCTCGCGAGTCTGGCGATCGGTTTCAGGGTCGTTCGGCACTCGGGGCTCTGGCCGGAGATCAGGCACCCGGGGCGTCATCATGATTGATTCGCCGGAATCAGGTGCATCGGGGCTGGGCTTGTCGCGAGCCCATTCTTCAAGCATACCCAGATAGCCAGTGCCTTCAGTGGGGCTGAGAAGCCTGGTGCGAGGAGCCTGGGGCACGGGCGAAAGTGCTTCAGCAGCGACGTCGTCGGGTGGTGCCGCCGGATGATCGGGATCAAACGGGTCAGCGAACCGCGCCATCGCCGGCGGTTCTATTGAGAACATATCCAGCCGGAAGCGAGGGTCACGGCTCTTCTCAAAGACGGCTTCAGTGGTGTCCTGATTGGCCCACTGGCGGAAAAATTCCCGCGTGCAGCCAGACATACTGATGGACGCAACTGAGAAGGCGGCCAGAGGAATGGCTTTGGCAAGTCGCCTTTTCATCGAACGATTCTTCATGACCCTTAACCTCAATTTGCATCAGGAACCGGTATTCCCATGCAAACTCCAGAGAGGAAAGCTGATCCAGTATTGATTCGGATACATCATGACAATTAACCGAAAGCCTTGACCCGGTGACACTTGAGAGAATCTCTCAGAGTCACATTCCGGGTATGGCAATGGTATCAGCCATAACGCAATTGCTAAACATATCGGTCGTTCCGGCTGTAGGGGTTAATTTAATTCCGGCGACTCTCATTTCCTCACACTTTCGGAAAAGCCTTACAGTTATTCATGATTGGATGACGATGGGAGAAATAATTCGTAGGAATGTCGGCGATGGTTGCCCGCTGATGCGCAGGTTCAGCAGGGTATGGAAACCCGCGACGTCATTCAAGTTCTAAATCACCTGGCCAATCTCGCCTGAGAACCGGCAGGCTTTAAATGCCTGGCCTTTTTTGGCGCAGGAGAAGGGAGTCTCCCGATGCGATCAAGTCGTGGGTCTGAATCTAGCCGCAATCGGAAATTACGTGAAATGCGCCCTGCAGCCGAGGCGCTGGAAACGCGGCAGCTTCTCGCTGTGGACCTGAATTTCACGGCTGGCCCTGCTCCGGGTCCTTTTGGTGTAGGCCTGACGGGTTCAGGCAGTGCGGGAAATCTGGGAACCAGCGTTTCCGTGGTGGGCGATGTCAACGGCGACGGCTATCAGGACATGGTTGTTGGCATGCCAAGCCAGAGTTCTGCGGCGTTTATTTTTGGCTCGAAGCCAACGAATTATCTTGTTCTTTCGAACTCTGACCGGCTAAATAACATTCAGAACCTGGTGCCCACCGCTAACGGTGTCTCGGGTTTCCGGTTTGTTGACGGCAACGATTCTTCGTCGCAGCTTGGTTTCAGCGTTTCGCCGGCTGGCGATGTCAACGGTGACAACTTTGCCGACTTTATCATCGGAGCCCCTCGGGCGTTGAATCAGAGCGGCACGGCCCAGACCGGTAAAGCTGTTCTGATTTTTGGCTCGGCCAACTTCAATACCGTGCAGTTAGCTTCGGTTGACATCACTCAGCTATCATCGGTCGGTCTGCGGGGAGTGACATTCACAAACACACTTTCAGGCAGCCAGACGGGTAGTTCTGTGGCATATGCCGGATCTGTCTTCAAGACACCGCAGACCACTGGCACCGTGCCAGCCCCGGGCACACTTTATCAGTCGCCCCAACCGGCCCTGGCCATTGGTGCGCCAACAGCGAGCATTGGCGGATTCGCCTCGAACGGTGCTGTTTACATTGTGCCGAACAGCGTGATTGTGTCATCGACGGGAACAGTTGACCTTTCGCTGGTTGGCCAGACGAATGGTTCGCAGGGTCTTCTGGTTGTTGGTTCGGCATCGAATTCAAATACAGGAACTTCGCTGTCAACAGCAGGCGACTTTGATTCTGACGGCAGTCAGGATTTGCTGATCGGCACACCGCTTAATTCCTTTGCCACATTAATTTATGGCTCGAATACGCTGCTTTCGAGAAATGCCAACCTGACCAGCTCGGGCACAACCAAAGGCGTGTTTATTAACGCATTTGGCTCGGGCAGCACCAGGATTCCCGGCATTCAGTTCACCGGCCAGAACGACCTGACTGGCCGTGGTGTGGCAGCTGGTGGCGATTTCAACGCTGACGGCCGTTCTGACATCCTGATCGGCTCGCCGAATTTTGGTGGTTCGGGTGGCATTGCCACGAATGCCGGTATGGCATCGATGATTTACGGCCCGACAACCCGCTATGTGGGCACAGTCAGCATGACTGCCCTGCCCGCCCAGCTTGGTGCAGTCCAGTTTATTGGTGAAGGCCTGAATGCCTACACAGGATATTCTGTGAGTGCTGCCGGATACGTGAACACTGATAAATACAGCGACATTCTGATTGGTGCTCCGGGCCTGAACGCAAATGTGGGCCGGGCCTATGTGATTCCTGGCAACCCGGGGCTCTATGGCCCTCTGAGCCTCGTGAATTCCGAGACGAATCCCTATATCGAGTCAGTGGTTATCACCAGTTCGGGCACGGGCACAGCCGGTGGCATGCAGGTGGGTCATTCGGTTTCCGGCTATTTCCGATCCCAGACCGGCAGCACCAGGACAGCCGACCTTGATAACCTGGCTGACGTGATGACTGGTGTTCCCGGGTTATCACAGGGTGGTGCAGGCTATCTGACCCAGGGCTTTTACCTGAACCAGCAGATGGTCACGCCGAAGTCGAACGAAATTGTCACGGATATTGGCGTGGATGCACTGCCAACAGCTCCGCAGCCTTATCGTATCAGTGCGACCACACCTTCTACGGTGAATATCTATGTGTTGTCGGTGCCAGCTACCGGAACACCAAGTGGTCAGGCATTCGCGCCGCTGACCCAGATTGTTGCCTCTTCGATCGTAGTCAATGGCGTGTCGTTCCCCAATGCGACGCTCGCTTCCACTTCACCAGCCGACATCAACAATGATGGCATTCCTGATGCTCTGGTACAGATCAGCCCAAGATCTGCTCTGAATCTGCAAAATGGTTCGGGCACATTGACAATCGCCGGCCTGACCAATAATAGTCAGCGTTGGCAGGGCTCGGCCTCTATTTTCGTCGTGGGTGGGTCTTCACCTACGCCGAATGTAAATCCGGTTGCCCCGGGTATTCGGAATAACAACGATTACAAGCAGAAATATAATGCCCCTGTGAACGGTGAAGCCACCGTGCCAAATGCGTCTGTGCTTTCCAGGCTTTACTGGAAGCCATTGAGGTATCAGGTTGCTTACCAGCAGTTCCTGCCAAACAAATACTTCCAGATGCGTCAGGGTATCGCCTTTAACACGGCCAATCCGAAGAATGTTCAGGCGGTGATCAATTCTCGCCGGAACATGAATCAGACGAACCCGGTCTGGAATCACAAATCGGTCTTCACCCGGGGCATCACTTACCCCGGTATCAAGGCCAGGCCCAATGTGAAAACCATTCCGCCAACCATCTGAAAATAAACAATTCGACTTAACGAGAAGAGCCCGGAAGGTGAAACTTCCGGGCTCTTTTTCAATTAATGCCCGGCGGTGATTAATTGCCCAGGGCCTTTTCAATGGCAGCGACCACGGCTTCACTTTCAGGAGCCTCGTTCGGCTTGAAGCGAGCCACGATTTCACCATTCTTGCCGACGAGAAACTTGGCAAAGTTCCACTGAATGTCGCCGGTGAAGCCTTCGGTGCTGGTCAGTTGCTTGTAGAGCGGGTGAATGCCGTCGCCCTTGACGACAATCTTCTCGAACAGGGGGAAGCTCACATCATAGTTCGATTTGCAGAATTCCTTGATCTGCGGGTTGGTGCCCGGTTCCTGCTTGCCGAACTCATTGGCGGGGAAGGCCAGAATGACAAAGCCCTTATCCTTGTATTTACGATAGACCTTCTCAAGGCCTTCATATTGTGGGGTCAGGCCGCACTTGCTGGCAGTGTTGACGATCAGCAGCACCTTGCCCTTATAGACTTCTGACAGGTCAACATCTTTGCCATCAATATCTTTCACCTTGTGGGTGAGAACATTGGCGGCGAAGGCTTGGGCCTTCTGGCCGGCAACGGTGGCAGCAGCGGCAAGAGCCATGAAAATACGGCGGGAAACTTTCATCGTGATGCGACTCCTTGGTGGGTTAGCTGCGACTCAATCGTTCCAGACATTGGTCCATTGAGCCATCATGCTTACACTAGTTAAGATGATCTTCTGCGCCGCGAAATCAAGCCCCTTGTTTGACATTTTCCCGGCCGGGCGAACCTATCTTCCGACCTGAAAAGCAATTATGAGCGAACATTTTCGAACTGAAGGTGCCAACCGGGCACTTCTTATGGCCCGCCACCGAGCCAAAGTCGCAAATCGTCGTCAGGCCGAGCCAATGGATCTGCTCGTTGCCCTGCTTGCCGAGGAAGAGAGCCAGGCCGTGGCACTGATCAGCCGGCTGGGTGTCGCTGAAACAAGTCGGCAGAACTGGATTGACAGATTTCCGGTTCTGCCCGAAACGTCCGAACCGGGTGATGTCAGTCTTTCGCAATCACTTCGCATGGCACTTGCTGATGCCGAGGTATTCGTTCGCTCGGTTGACCGTGCCCTGCCGGTGGGCACGGAAGAACTGCTATTCGGGCTGGTTTCAAGCAGTAAGGAAGTTCTGCGTGAAATGCAGGCTCTGGGTGTTGACATCCAGTTGTTCAAGTCACATTTTGTCAGCCAGTCAGCCCAGCATGCCGAACCCCTTCCCCTGCCCGAAGGCTGTGACCCCCTGTTGCTTTCGGACAGTGTGGAGAATGCAGACATCGCCCGCATCATCGACGCCTCATCAAACCGCGTGCGTGAGGGGCTACGTGTCGTTGAAGATTATGCCCGGTTTGCACTTGATGACCCTTCACTCACCCGTGGCCTCAAAGATATTCGCCACCGACTGAACGAAGCGATGTCCGGCTTTCCAGCCGAACTGCTGATTCCGCAGCGAGACACCACTGGAGACGTCGGCACGCACATTATGGCCATGGATGAATCGATTCGTACCAGCCCTCGCGATGTTCTGATCGCCAATTTCAAGCGTGTGACAGAAGCCCTGCGATCGTTGGAAGAATTCTCAAAACTCTATGATGTCTGGGTCTCAGGCCGCTTTGAAGTGCTCAGATACGACCTTTACACCATTGAAAAACGCATGATGCTGGCCGTGGCCGGCGCAAGATCGCTGGAAAACGCCAGGCTTTGCCTTTTGATAGGTAACCAGCAAACACTAGGCGACCTGACATGGCTGGTGTCGGAAGCAATTGCCGGTGGTGTTGATTTCATACAACTCCGCGAGAAAAACCGCCCTGACAGGGTGATTCTCGACCATGCACGCGAAATTCGAATCATTACCGCCAAGGCCGGCGTGCTTTTTGCCGTGAATGACCGCGTGGATATTGCCCGGCTGGCCGGGGCCGATGCCGTGCATCTGGGCCAGGACGACCTGACCGTGCGCGATGCCCGTCGGCTGGTTGGGCCCCGCATGATTGTTGGTGTTTCCACCCACGAGCCCACCCAATTGAGAAAGGCGATCGCAGATGGAGGCCAGTATCTGGGTATTGGCCCTGTATTTTCAAGCCAGACCAAAAGTTTTCAGGATCAGGAACTGGCAGGCACAGGCTATGTGCGGCACGCCTCTGACATGACAACAACCCCATGGTTCGCCATCGGTGGCATTGGTCTTGATAATATTGACGAGGTGATTGAAGCCGGGGCCACTCGAGTGGCGGTTAGTTCGGCAATTCTCAAGGCCGAGCGGCCACGGAACGCGGCACGGGCTTTACGCGACCGGCTTGAGCAGGTTCAGTATAACAGGCTTTTACCGCCAGCCTGATGTTCTGGATGAACTGATCGATCTGGAACTCAATCAGGAGGTATAAACATCTGCTGATAATCTGTTCGAATTAGCAGGCACTGTTGAGAATTACCTCATAAGTTAGCTGCCATTTTATCGTCATGTGCTGCAATTTCAAGATATTCTTTATTACTAATGCAAGTGCTTTCAATTATATTTTAAATTAATAAAGGTGATGATCATAATCAACAATAATCCTGCAGCCTGAACTTCATAGAATTACATTTCAGGGCAGACCATCAATTATTACTTCACTGGAATTAAGTACTTATTTTGTCAGCTCTTGCATTTTCACCACACTCATTACCGCTCAATAACGTTAGAGATTTTAAAATCGCGAAATACGACATCATTGAAATCAAATTGAATCGAATTACCATACGAATAGATTGCACCGTGGATTTTGATATTGAAAAGCATCTGGAACCTCCAGAGGCCTGAGTTTTTTGCGCCTTTTTGCCCTTTCAGCAGAAAGGTGAACTCAAATAACCGACGAGTCAACCTTAAGCCGTTCTAAATCACTGTAAATCGCCGACACCCCAGAAATTATTTTCACAATTTCCAGACTATTACATTTGAAGTATTTCATGAAGGTTATGTATTTATAGCATTATTCAGGCGAAGAATACAAGGGATACGTGGCACTCGGCATGTGAAACAAAGCATCAAAAAAAAGCCATTATCTTTTGCTGCAAATCCTATTTTTTCAGTCCCTTGGCTTATGCCCCCTGATCACATTCCCGGGAGTTACATATTGTTCTCAAAGGACTATCAGCTTCATTTAATTCATGAATCTTTGTCATGACAATCACTATACACACAGGCACACATCTATTGCAGGTCTGGCCATCAGGTTTTTCTCCATTCAATATACGAGTGAAAACCCTGGGCCGCGAGGTCGGTAAGGGGTAGTACCTGACTAACTCAATAAATTTGGAGATTAAGGCGGGACGGCGATTTTTCCAGCCTGCTGTGGCCACCGCGGATTTATCAAGTCAAACCAGACTCGTTCAACATTCAACGGCCTGCTGTGAATGGAATCCAGGCTGTTGCCATCAGGATCTCTGCCGTTCTGCCCCCCGATATAATTGTATTTGTAAATACTTTGGATTCTATCATTTTCGCACAGAACTCACTCGCTAAATCTTTGTCATACAGACCCATTACATAAGCAATAGTGCCAGCAACCATTAAAAAAGCGAACCGTTTGATAACTCAAGGCCTGCGTCAAATAAATAAAATGATAATACCGCCCGATCATACGATCAGGCAGCATTATCATTTTAATTGAGTTGGTTCAGAAGGTGGCTAGACCAGTTTTTGAAATCTTCACTACGGCATTGGCGCCGGGTGTACCATTTCGGTCGCCATCAAGAGCCTGGCCGAGCTTGTCTTTGAGCATCGTCGAACCTGTAGCACTGATCGTCAGTTGCAGGTCGACTGTAAGCCTGATTGATGCATTGGTAATAGTCAGAGTACGGGTCGTTACGTTATAAGCGACTTTGGTAATTCTGTATTTAGTATCGTCCCGAGTACCAAATTTTTTGTCCCTGCCGGCAGCAACCAGCGTGTAGGACGCGAGATTTTTAATACTGTTGGGGTCGAGATCCTGCGAAAACGTGATGTTTATGGCTGTCATCGACCCTCTTGCAACTGTCGTTTTTACTGCAGTAATCTGCGGTGCAGGTGGAGTCGTATCTTCACTGATTATACTGACTATCGTCGAAGACGGATTCCCCAGCGAGGCTGCCATGCTGGAAGGGGAGCCAAGTGTCACAGTGAAAGTCTCGACAATTTCGACGAGCGAATCATTGATGACAGGCACCTCAATAGTGGCAGATGCCTGCCCTTCGGCAAAGCTGATCATGCCGCCACTGGCCGAGAAGTCAACACCTGCCGTGGCGTTGATTCCAGCAATTGAGTAGGGAATGGTTACTGAACCCAGCCCGCCATTGGTACGATTTACATTGATGAAGACCTTGCCGGAAGCGTCAGTTTCATTCACGGTGTAAGTTGGCTGGGCAAATGCAAAAGTGCCTGCTGAATCATTGTCAACAATAGTGCAGCTTGCAGTTGTCTTCGCCAGAGTCACGTTAACCGGATTTACCAGGTTTATCGCGAATGATTTTTCGTACGATTCTATCTTTGTATCACCAAAGACAGCAACTCGAATCTGGCCGGATGTCTGTCCAGCGGGAATAACCAGTGTGCCAGCAGTCGCCTGATAATCGATTCCTGCGGTCGCAGAGCCGTCGACCGTTGCATAGTTAACACTTATGTCAGCCTCGCAGGCGGCTGTCAGGGCGACATTGAATACAGCTTCGGCTGAGCCTGAATCTCCTTCCACTACACGTACATCATTCAGCGACAAGAATAATTCGACATCGTTATCCTTGATCGAGCCACTGCCAGTAGCTGTGCCAAGCATCGCATTGGTGGGGCCTGAAAGCTGAACCGTGAATGTGTCAGTTGATTCAAAAAGCCGGTCGCCGACAATCTTAACGACAACCGTAGCAGACACCGATCCTGCTGGGATTGTGACGAGTTGGCTGATTGCCTGAAAGTCGTTTCCGTCTTTGGCCGATCCTTCAAGAGTTGCTACCTGTACTGATGTCGGCAGGCCACTGACGGTTGAAAGACGAATGGTAAATGTGGCATTGGTGGTTGATCCGGTATCAGGCTCAGTCACTGTCTGACTGTCAATTGAAACAACCGGCATCACATCGTTGTCGTTAATCGTCCCGACAGCCGTAGATCTTTCAAGTGTCGCATTCACTGGCTGAGTTAAAATCAGGCTGAAGTTTTCGCTGTTTTCGAAAAGCGAATCACCGGCAATAAAGACTTTAACCTGTTTCGAGGTCTCGCCTGGAAGAAAAACCAGCTGGCCCGAAGCCGTGGTGAAATCGGCCGATGAAAGGGCGGTGCCGGCAGCAGTTGCGTAATTGACTTTTGTTGTCAGGCCGCTGGGAATGGAAAGGACGACGGTAAAGACCAACTGCTGTGTAGTGCCCGTAGTTTCGGTGATGCTGGAATCAGCCACCGATATTGCCGGAGCAACATCGTCGTTTGCCAAAGCGGCAAAGCCACGGGATTTGCTGATGGTCGATTCAGTTGGTGCTGTAAGGTCAAGATAGAATGACTCTTCGTTTTCCAGCAGTGCATCGCCGTTGATATTTACAGAAACGGTTTTGGTCGTCTCACCCGGCAGGAAAGTCAGGATTCCTGCAGCGGCCGTGTAATCAGAACCAGCCGAAGCCGTGCCGTCTGTCGTGCTGTATGTTACTGTCGCCGGCAGGCCACTGGGAGCAGAAAGCGAAATGGCAAAAACGGCTGACTGGCCTGCACCAGTTCCCTCAGGTTGAGAAATGTCCGTAACTGAAAAGGCAGGCGAAGAATCGTCGTCATAAATTTTCATTATCGAGGTGGCAGGCGACCCCAGCGAAGTGCCTGCGGTGGGGTTAATCAGCGACAAATTCAAGGTTTCGTCGCCTTCATGCAGAGCATCATTGAGAATTGTGATCGTGAAAGTCGCCAACGCCTGACCATCGGCAAAATTCAGCACTCCCGAAGTCGGTGACAAGAAATCAGTACCGGATTCGGCCCCGCCGGCAGCCACGCGATAAGTCACGCTGGCCGGGCCGCCCGAACCACCCACCCGATTCACGTTAATCGTTGCCACTGACTCATATTCACCAACAAACAATGTTGTCGAATCAAACTGGAATACGCCAGGCTTATCCTTCACAAGAACATTCGTCGTGATGCTGTTATTTGCCTGATTATTGTCCGTATTCAGACCGACTACACTTGCCGTTGTCGAAGTTGGCCCAAAACCTGTCGGAAAAACAGTCAGGGTCAGGTCGGCAAAAGCCCCGGCCGCCAGCGTGCCGACATCCATCGAGACGACGTTCGACGCATCAACACTGGTTGAAGTGGCACTGCTTGAAGTATAAGTCAGCCATACCGGCAGGGGAACATTTACACTGACAAGAGTAACACTGCTGGGGCCGTTATTCGTTACACGATAGCTGTAAGAGTAATTCGTGCCAAGCACCGCATTAGTCACTGGCTGGGCTGTTATCGCCAGGTCTGCCGTGGGCGCAGCGGTGACAGATACTGTCTGACAGAATTCCGATGTATAGCCGGAACCAACTCCATTACCAGCCGTGGTGGCCGTGGCCGAGATCTTTGAGCCGACCACGATCAGACTTGAATTGAATGAGACATTGAAAGTGGCATTACCCGAGCCATCAGTCGTGATATTGGTCGTGCCCAGAATATCTCGCCCCTCGCCGTAGCCCGAAGTGTCTGCTGCAACCGACGAGAAAAACTGCAATGTGAAATTCGTATTGGCCAGGCCATTGTATGTGCCAGCGATTGTGACTTTACCCGTGCCGCCGACGGCTGTTGTGATCACCGGAAAATTCAGCAGATTGTTGCCGCCGGTGTCAGGGTCGCCGGTGTCGTTGGGGTTTACCTTGTTATCGCCATTAAGGTCAATTCCTATGCTTGCATTATCATAGATGCTGTTGTTAAAAATCAGGACACCTGTAGAACCGGACGAGACATAGACACCAGGTCTGGTCCAAATCGACCCGTTATTGGCAATCACATTGCCATCGGCCAGGTTTGGGCCGCCGATCCGCGTATCCTTGGGGCTGGAAAGGCCACCCACAACCACACCATAATCCAGGTTTCCCAAATTTTTGGTTCGGGTGCGATCAGTGCCGATAAAATTACCCTGAACAATGATATTTTCCGAGTTAATTACGACACCCGAGCCTTTGTTGGCCGCAATGACATTGTTCTTCACGGTGATTCTTGGCGGGCCCCAAATATCAACACCATTGCCATTGTTCGGGATTCCCTGCACCCCCGTCACATCAACACCAATGTTGTTATCCGCAATCAGATTATCGCTTGCATCGCCGCCGAAAAATGTAATTCCATGCCCTGCATTGCCTGAAATCACATTATTGGAAATGGTGTTGTAAGTGGCTGGGCCAAAAAAGTCGATACCGCTGGCACCATTTCCAATCGCATATTTACCGGTAATATCCGTACCGATGTAGTTGCCAATCATCTTATTGTTATTGGCCTGGCCATTAAAAAGAAAATGAATTCCCTTGGCCGAATTGCCCGAAATCACATTGCGGTCGCCCGTGCCCAGCCCGCCAATCGTATTACCCGACGATTTATCAATAAAAATGCCATCGTCGCCATTGGCGGCCGCCGCACTGCCAGTGGTATTCAGGCCAATCCAGCAATTTCTGATGACATTACTGCCGCCGCCAAAGAGCCAGATGCCCTGCTTGGCAAATCGGTTAATAATCAGCCCCTGCAAAGTGACCAGACCACTGGTCACCTTAAACCCCTGGGCCGACGAACCTGCTCCGGCACCATTGATTTCAACGACCGGGTTGCCGGCATAGCCAGGCTGCGACGTGCCATCGATGGTCACAGCGTCGGAAACATCGGGCAGGGCCGATGAGAGGGCTATGCTCGCAAAACCAGAACCAATCGCAAACTTGATCGTATCGGCCCCCGGGCTACCATTGGCCAGGCCGAGGGCCTCTCGCAGAGTGCCCGTGCCGCTGTCGGCATTGCTGGTGACCGTGTAAATCGCCGGCGTGGTGCGGTCTTCCAGACTCGTTAAAACTGGTTTCAGTTGGCGAGAGGATTTGCGTGCAGAACTGCTGGACTGAAACAGGCGGCGATATAGTCGCATTTGGGGAATCCCAATGAGATTTATTCGTTGTTCATGATCGCGACGGTCAACTCGCGTATTGTCTCGACTGAGTGTCGGATTTAGATCCGATACTTGATTATTATACCACCCTGACCGCGATTTCATCCAGATCGATACAGAGCAATGACAAAAAACTTTGAGCCCAACATTATTATCCTTTATCTACCGATAGAAAACCTGTAATTGCCCCTCAGTTTTACTGAAAAACGGATCATGACTTTGCTTTCGCCCCTGCCTTTTTCTTCGCCGCCGCTTTGGGAAGAGGTGGAATCTTCTCGCCCACCCGAACCGGTTGTCCATAAACTTTCCGCTCGTCGTCGTGGGCATACATCCAGGCCGAAAGATCCGCCTTCAATTTTGCCGTAAACTCCTGATATTGCTTATCATCAGCAAGATTCACAAGTTCATCAGGATCATTTTTCAGGTCATAAAGTTCCAGTTCGGGCCTGACTCGATACCGCGAAACCACTTTTTTTGCAGCTTCATCCGTTTCTGCCCGTTTTAGCCACGAATTCCAATAGCTCTGGCTCAGTGGCTCGTTCGCCCGGTCTATATGTGTCGTGAATTGATATTCCGGATGCAGGTTCCAAATCAGCTTAAAACGATCATCCCGCACGGCTCGCATCGGATAAACATTCATGTTGCCGTCGCTGCTGTGCGTCGTAAAAATTCGCTCATGGTGCTTCCGGGCCGGGTCTTTGAGCACCGTCAGGAACGATTTACCGTCGAGTATTGCATCGGTTTTGCTACCGCCGATTTCCAGCAGGGTCGGCATAATGTCCATCCACTGCACCATCGCCTGCGTTCTGCTGCCCGCAGGCACCACACCCGGCCAACTGACGACCAGCGGCACACGAACGCCCGCTTCATACAAATTCCATTTACCAAATGGCAACTGCGACCCATGATCGCTGGTGAAAAGCACCATCGTCTTCTCCCGGCCCAGCGTTTTCATGGCTGATTCATAAACACTGCCCAGCTCTTCATCCATTGCCGCGACGGCTGTCAGATAACGGGCCCGGGCTTCGCGATACTCCGGCGTATCAATCTGGCTGGGCGGAATTTGCACATCTTCCGGGCGATAGCCGTTGGCCGCCGGCCAGGGCACATGCGGCCAGTTTGAGCCGACAAAGATCGCCAGCGGCCGTTTTTCAGCGGAATTCCCGGCCCGTTTTTCCAGCCAATCCCTGGCAGCCGCAATGCCGCGATGATCTTGATAAGTGTCAAATTCAAAGTGATCGAAACCATAATCGGCCGTGTGCTGATAGTGGGAAACTTTGCCGAAGGCGACAACTTCATAACCCAGCGATTTTAACTTCTCAGGCAGTTTGGCCAGTTCGCGCCGGGGCTTGCTGTGATTGGCCTCGGCACCGTTGTGTGGCGGGGTCAGACCGGTCAGCAGGGCGGCCCGGCTCGGGGCACACGAAGGGCTGTTGACAAACGCCCGGTCGAAACGCATTCCTTCTGCCGCCAGTTTCTTCAGGAATGGCGTTTTCACTTCTTTTGAATCATAGGCTTCGCTGTCTGCCTGGCTGTGGTCATCAGCGATCAGAATAAGCAGGTTTGGTGGGCCGGCTTTTGTTGATCGTTGATAAGCCAACAATAAAATGAGCGTTAATAAAAATGAATGAGAAAGGCGTTTCAGACTCAAATTCATCGATCTTCGCCCTAGTATCAACCGCGTTTTGGTTCGATTAAGATAGAATCATACTCGATGATATTACCGACGCAAGCTGGGCTGCTGCTCAATTTCTCGGGAACAATCACTCTCAAAACACGCATTTTTTCCTAAACAAATCCCTATTCAAATCTGGCTCAATTGAGTTATTTTAGAGCAATAAAACCTTCCCGCCTGAAGTCAGGAATCAGCCGATTCTCTAAACTTGAGTGGTGTGCCTGATCATGAAAGTAAAACTTCGCCTTGTATTGGCCTCGCTGGCCTTCGCCGTGCTTGATTTCGCCATCGCACCGGCACAGAACCTGCCCGAAAACAATCCGGGAAAGGTGGATCTCGTCGCCCAGACCGAAGCCCTCACGCCCGACCAGGAAAAAGCAGCCTTCAAGCTGCCGCCGGGCTTTGAAGCCCAGCTCGTGGCTGCCGAGCCCGACGTTCACAAGCCGATGAACCTCGCCTTCGACGACCTGGGGCGGCTCTGGGTCACCTCAAGCCTGGAATATCCCTTCCCTGCCCCTGAAGGCAAGACTGGCCGCGACCAGGTGCTGATTTTCAGCGACTTCGGCCCAGATGGCCGGGCCCGCAAGCGTGAAGTCTTCGCCGAAGGCCTGAATATACCCATCGGCCTGCTGCCTCTTTCACCCAGCGAGGCCATTGTTCACTCCATTCCCTGCATCTGGCGGCTGACCGACACCGACGGCGACGGCAAGGCCGACAAAAAAGAAAAGGTCTATGAGCAATATGGCCAGCGCGACACCCACGGCATGACCAACGCCTTCACGTGGGGCTATGACGGCTGGATCTACGCCTGTCACGGGTTTAATAACGATTCAACGATTAAAGCCTCTGACGGATCGACCATCTCCCTCAGCTCGGGCAACACCTATCGAATCAAGGCCGATGGTTCGCGTGTGGAACGCCACACCAACGGTCAGGTGAACCCCTTCGGCATCGCCCAGGACCAGTGGGGCAACCTCTTTACCAGCGACTGCCACTCGAAGCCGATTTATCAGCTTTTGAAGGGTTCTTATTACCCCAGCTTTGGCAAGCCGCACGATGGCATGGGCTTCGGCCCTGACATGATCAGGCACGACCATTATTCCACGGGCATTGCGGGCATCGCCATCGACACCGGCAGCCAGTTCCCGGCGGAATATCGCGGCCGGGCCTGGATTGGCAATGTGGTAACAAGCCGGATCAATCACGACCGTTTTGAACGCACAGGCGGCACCTTTGATGCCGTGGAACTGCCAGATTTTCTCGTCTCAAACGACCCCTGGTTTCGCCCGGTTGACCTCAAATTCGGGCCTGATGGCGCCCTTTATGTCGCCGACTTCTACAACCGTATTATTGGCCACTATGAAGTGCCGCTGCAGCACCCCGGCCGCGACCGCGAACGTGGCCGCATCTGGCGCATTGTTTACAGGGGCGACAAAGCCCCTGCAACTGACGCCAAAGTGGCCACGACCGACTGGACCAAAGCCACGCCGGAAGAACTGGTCAAAGCCCTTTCGCACCCAAACATGGTAATTCGCGTGAAGGCCACCAACCAGCTTGTGGCACGCGGTGGCGAGGCTGTGGTGCCTGCCCTTTCAGCGATTATTGCCAAGCCCATTGGCGAAGAAGACGCCAAAAGGCATGCCATGTGGGTTCTGCACTGCATGGGCAAGCTGACATCAACGCAACTGGCCGCCCTGGCGCAGGACCCCGACGCCACCATTCGCACCCACGCCCAGCGAATGCTTGCCGACAAGCCTCATGGTTTCGATGGCTGGCAGAGTCTGGCCTATAACGGCCTGAAAGACACCGACGGCATGGTGCGCCGATCAGCCGCCGAAGCCTTGGGCCAGGGGCCGAAGGCCGCACAGGTGGCCCCGCTGGTTGCCGCCCTGGCCGAATGCCCTGCCGGCGACACGCACCAGCAGCACGTGATTCGCATGGCGATTCGCGACCATCTTGAAAATGATGAAATTCTCAGTGAAATCGCCGGTAAATCATGGAATGCCGAACAAAAGGCGATTCTGGCCGATTGTGCCATGGGTGCCGCAACAGCCAAGGCCGCCGGCTTTGTGGCCGACTATCTGACGACAACGGGCAACACACCCCGGCGCGATGAAATGGCCGGATTCGTGGCCCGATATGGCGATGATAAAGACCTTTCAGGCGTGGTTGCCTGGGGCGAAAAATCACTGAACAGCGGCAACCAGGTCGCCCTGGCCCGTGCCCTGGCTCAGGGTCGGCAGGCTGGCGGCAGGCCGCCACTGGCTGCACAGAAGGAATGGACATCAACACTGGTTAGAAACCTGATCGGGCAAAACTCGGCCCAGGCTGGCAATCAGCTCACCGCAGCGGCCGAACTGGCCGCGATGATGGGCCTGAACGACCTGGCCGGGCCAATTATCGCTGTGGGCCGTGACAATGGCCGGGCCGATGCCGTGCGGGTGGTGGCCCTGGAATCAGCCACGAAACTAGACAGAGGCAAGGCCATTGCCGCCTTGACGGAACTGATGGCCGACGCCGGCCTTAAAGCCACCATGCGAGATCAGTCGGCAACGATTCTGGGCCGGATGGGCCAGGCCGATGTTGACAAGCTGTTGGTCAACCAGATTGCCACAGCCCCTGCCCGGCTTCAGCAGGCCATTGCCGTGGCCCTGGTGCAGCGGCCTGCCGGTGCGGAAACGCTGCTGGCGGCGGTTGAGGCCGGCAAGGCCTCTGCCCGGTTGCTGAGGATTCGCCCTGTCGAAAACAAGCTGAAGCAGACGAACCTGCGTGATCGTGACCGCCGCATGGAAGCCGCACTGAAGGGCATTCCTGATGTGGACGAACGTATCATGACAGCCCTTGCCGAACGCAAGTCGTTTATCAATTCCCACCGGGGCGATGCCGTGGCCGGCCAGGCCATTTTCACCAAGAACTGTGCCACCTGCCATCAGATTGGCACGCAGGGTGCCCGCATCGGCCCCCAGCTTGACGGCGTTGGCGTTCGCGGCGTTGATCGCCTGCTGGAAGACATTCTCGACCCAAATCGCAATGTTGACCAAGCGTTTCGTTCAACGACGATCGCTACGAAAGAAGGCCAGGTGCTGACAGGCCTGCTTCTGCGCGACGAAGGTGCCGTGCTGGTACTGGCCGACAGCCAGGGCCGTGATGTGCGAGTGCCCAAGGGCGAAGTGGCCGAGCAGACGGTTAACCCGCTTTCACCCATGCCCGCCAACTGGGCCGACGCCATGACGCCTGAAGAACTGGCTAACCTGCTCTCGTTCCTGCTTGAGCAGAAGAAGGTCAAGGCCATTTTACCTGACTTGAAATAAGTGGCAGATTTTCCAAGGTCTGGAAAGTTTGTCTGGTTTTGAACATAAAAAAATCCCGGATTTTAACCCGGGATTTTTTTTAATTCAGTTGGGATTCGTCAGAATGCATCAGCCGAGATGACTTCACCACCGCTGCGGGTTCCAAGTCCCCAGTAAATTCGCTGGTTGACAGAATCTTTCAGGAACTTGACCGAACCATCGCCGAAGCAGAAATTTGCTCCACCGGGATGGAAGCTGTCCACATTGGAATAAACACCGAGAGAGCCTGAGGCCACATTAGAGCAGTGTGTCCACATATCCTGGCTGTGGTTCGGTGTGGCGATGGTATTAAACAATGTAAATGCCATGGCACCGTGGGCCCAGTTCTGGCCTCGCTGGGTGTCAAGGCTGCCACCAGTGCCAGACTGCCAAGCGGCCGTGCAGGCCTTGATACCCTGAAGAGTTGCAGCGGGGTTTGAGGATGCGTCAGTCAGCAGGGCAGCAGCTGGAATGGCTGTCACACGATTCAGGCCCACGTTTTTCTGTCGAAAGCTCTGAGACGGATTGCCGACCACGGCTTCTGAAAATGCCACCGTGTTTGATAGCCCGTCAGTGGTGTTATTCATGGCATAAACTCGCTGAAAACCGAAGAAACCTGATGTTTCGACATTAGCGAGAGAGGCTATGCCCGTGTTGTTATTAACAAGATTGGTGGTGGTGCCAATCGAGCCGTAATAATTGTTGGTGTTGGTTGTCGCGTTGTTATTATTCTTACCGGAATAGACATCAGACGGGCAGAGATACATTTTCATCTGAGCCGTTTGTGCTGTCTGCTGAACGCGATAAACCCATGTGCCTGCGTTGTCTTCACAGCCCCAGATCAGATTAAAGGCGTTATAAACCTGGGTTTGTTCAAGGTATGGCAAAAGTGCCACATGAACACTCAGATTCTGCTTGGCCTGATAGTTGGCAGGTGGGCTGACAATTCCGAACATGGCACCCATGGGAAAAGACCCGTGAATGTCATGATAACCATGCAGTGCCAGACCCATTTGTTTAAGATTATTCACACACTGTGTACGACGCGCAGCTTCGCGGGCCGACTGCACAGCGGGAAGCAACAGAGAGATAAGGACGGCGATGATCGCAATCACCACCAGAAGTTCGATCAGTGTGAAGCCTTTAAAATGGCCTTTCGTGACTCGCATGAAAATACTCCGGTCATAAATTCAATCGAATTCATCGCAGAAACAGTGCCGGTCAACAAGCCATTGCCCGATGATTCTTTGTGATTGATGGATGAGAGAGACGATGACCCGTGAATGGGGCCTTAAATATTATCTATCTTCTTTTACCAAATCTCAAGCCGAAATCGATTCAATCATCCTGATAAATGATTTATCATGATGTCAATTGTAAATGAATGAAGCCTTGCTGAAAGATGTCACCCGCGAACTGAGTCGAGCAACGAGCAAACTTGATGAGAAATTATGTTATGCTAGTGAGTCTGCAAGAGCTCGAACCAGGAATATCGAGAGACTTTTGCAGAGAAATCGCTTGAGAGAAGAGACTTTGGTGATCTCAAAGGAATCAGCCACAACAATCGCCAGCCGGCTTGCCCCACTACGCGATCGACCTGTCGGCAGCTTAATCGTTCATGAAATTTACAAAAGCCTTCAGGGAGAAAGCACCTGGGCAGGCTGGCCCTGTGTTTTCGTCCGCCTGACAGCCTGTCAGCTCCGCTGCAATTATTGCGACACCGTGCATGCCTTCAACTCTGGCTCGCAAATGTCAGTCGAGAACGTCTACCAGCAAGTGCTTGGCTACGATTGCCCGATGATCGAACTGACCGGTGGCGAGCCCCTGCTGCAAGATGAATCCTATGACCTGATGACCCGCCTGTGTGATGCCGGAAAGCGTGTCCTTGTCGAAACTTCAGGCGCAATTGCCACCGAACGTGTTGACCCACGGGTGCACATCATTCTCGATGTCAAAACCCCCGGCTCGGGTGAAGCGGCCGCCATGCACTGGCCCAACCTCCAGCAGCTGAAACCGATCGACGAAGTCAAGTTCGTCATCTGCGACCGCCCGGATTTCGACTGGTCCATCGAAGTTGTGGATAAATACAACCTCACCAGCATCTGCCCCGTTCACTTCAGTGCCTGCCATGGCCGGGTCGGGCTTGAAGAACTGGCCGAGTGGATCTTGCAGTCAAAACGTAATATCAGATTCCAGATACAGTTACACAAAGTAATCTGGGGTGCCGAAACCCGCGGCGTCTAATCTTTTTTCCAAAGTCGTTAATCCATCAGCCCAAACAACGACCGTGCATTGGCCGATGTAACCTGGGCACAATACTCGTCAGACCAGCCACGCATGGCGGCAATAGCCCGGCCTACTACGGCGACACGGGCGGGTTCATTGGTCTTACCCCTGAATGGATGAGGACTTAAGAAAGGCGCATCTGTCTCGGTGAGAATTCGATCTTCGGGAAGCTGGCGAATCACGTCGCGCAGGGCATCAAATTCTTTATTAGTGAACGTGCAAATGCCTCCAAAGCCAAGGTGCAGACCAAGTTGCATCAATCGTCGGGCATCCTCAAGCGAGCCGATGAAACAGTGCAACGAACCCTTTAGCGGACGCCCACGGCTTTCCAGCAGTTGAAGAATATCGGGCATGGCATCGCGACAATGGATAACCACTGGCAGATTCAGGCTTTCTGCCAAATCAAGATGGCGTTGAAAATAATCAGTCTGAACTTCAAAAGGAGCATCTTTCCAGTATCGGTCGAGCCCGGTTTCGCCGATGGCGACGACATTTTTTGCATCACTGGCCAGTCTTTTGATTATCTCCCAGTCATCAGGTTCTGCAAGGTGCGTATCGTTGGGATGAATACCTACGGCGGCTCGAACAATGCCAGATTCAGCGGCAATGGCAGCCAGACGAGTGGCATCAGGGGCACAGGTTGACGCGCTGACGACCCATCGAACTTTTTCCGTCCGGCAGTTTTCCAGGATCTGATCCAACCCCCCACTCACTTTGGAATGCGTCACATGAGCATGCGTATCTACCCAATATAATTGATCTTGCATCATTTTATCCGAAGTTCTTCAAGGCGATTGGCCGAAATACTCTTCTCTTAATTCGATTATAAATTGCGGGTTGTTTGAAAGGGAATATTGAGCGGGATCAGCATGGCTGTTTAACAATTTGCCAGAGATATCGGGAAGTTTAAAGTGACGTAATTTGAGAGGAAATTCGATTGAGACCGCAGATGCAAGGCTTGACAACCGAGTCAAAAAACCGTTTAATTCATTGTGCTGGAGCACATGGAAACGCCATTTGCCGTCTCTTCAATTCCTTACCTGACAACCAGTTGAAACACTGGTTCAAGCCAATGGGAAGTGAATTGAACTTGATGGGGAGGATATTTTTGATCTTCCTGGCGACACGCTGACCAGTCAGAATACTGGTCTCACGAACAATAACGGGCAGGTTGCAGCGGAGTTTTTGAATGAGTGTCGAACTGGTCAGGCTTGTCGAAACGATTCAGCGGGAAAAGAACGTTGACAAGCATGTTCTGCTTGACGCCATTAAAACCGCGTTGACAACAGCTGCCCGCAAGCATTATCCGGACATAGACCCGGAACTTATTCAGGTGGATATAAACGCCGAATCGGGCGATATTATCACCACCAAGGACGGTCAGGTCGTTGAAACCAGCGATTTTGGTCGAATCGCTGCCCAGACTGCCAAGCAGGTGATCATTCAAAAAATTCGTGAAGCTGAACGCGATTCGCAATTCAGCGAATATTTTGACCGGGTGGGCGAGTTGGTTTCTGGCTCGGTTCAGCGGGTTGAAGGCGGCGTTGTGACCGTAAACCTGGGTAAAACTGATGCCCTTCTGCCCCGAAGCGAGCAGATTCCCGGCGAAACATTCGATATTGGCAAGCCGGTCAGGGCAGTGATTATTGAGGTGAAAAAAGCTGGTCAACGAGTAAAAATTGTCCTGAGCCGCCGGCACCCTGACTTTGTTCGCCGCCTGTTTGAGCGAGAAATTCCGGAAATTGCCGAAGGTGTCATCAATTTGCGGGCCGTGGCCCGCGAGGCGGGCTATCGCTCTAAAATTGCCGTCAATTCGCTTGACAATAAAATCGACGCCGTCGGAGCCTGCGTGGGTGTGCGCGGAACCCGCATCAAGAACATTGTTGATGAACTGGGTGGAGAACGAATTGACATTGTACGCTGGAACGAATCGCTGCAGGTTTTAATTCCGAACGCCCTTCAGCCGGCCGAGATCGAAGAGGTGATGCTTTGCCAGCTTCTGGGCCGGGCGGTGGTATTGGTCCGAGACGACCAGCTTTCTCTGGCGATTGGTCGCAAGGGCCAGAACGTGCGGCTGGCAACGAAACTGGTGGGATGGGATATTGAGATACGCACGGCGGAAGAACTTGACGAGGATATTGAAAAAGCCGTTACGGCTTTTGTAAAGATACCCGGTGTTGAGGTGGACCTCGCCGAGCGACTCGTGGAACAGGGAATTCTGGGTTACGACGACCTGTCTGTGATGGAGGTGGAGAGCCTGGTGGACACAATCGATGGGCTGACGCCTGAAATGGCACAGCACCTGATCGATGTCGCCGAGCAATACAGTGAGAGTGAGTCAGAGAACAGTACTGCTGATGCCGATGGCGAAGTGGCGGTACAGGACGGCCCGGAGTCGACAGACAACGCGGCTGGTGCTACCGAAAGTGAAACAGAATCAGAGCTGGAGGCCTCAGCCGAGGCCCAGCAGTCATCAGGCAACGGTTCGACGGAAAATTAAAATGCTCTCTCAACTGAAAAAGAGCATGGTTCCCGCACAATTCATCATTCGTGGCGAGAATTTGAATTTTCCGGGCTCAGTTCATTACTTCCAACACAGGCGACGAAGGAGATCGATTTGTCCACCCGGGTTCACGAACTGGCGAAAGATTTAAACATAAAGAGCCAGGTCATTCTGGATTTTCTGAAAGCTGAAGGACTTCTGACCAAGGCGAGTGTCCTGGCCAGTCTGGAAAGCGACCAGATTGAAAAAATTCGCCATCATTTCGGCAAGGAACCTGCTCAGGCTGATGAGGTAGCTGCCAAACAGGCGCCTAGCCAGCCAAAAGCTGCGGAACCCCGGACTCAGGAGCCGGTCAGCCCAACCGAGATCGAGCCCGATACATCTCGAAAACAGGGTGATAAGCCTGTCGCGGCCAAAACAGACCTGAAGGCACCTCCTGCTGCCTCACCGTCTCCCTCTGCGGAAGTCAAACCGGTCACTTCGATACCGACTTCACAGATGCCCCGATCTGCACCGCCCTCCGGCCCGGCGACAGTTCGCCCACCTCAACCACCACGCGACCTTGGTCGCCCTCCGGTTGAAGGTCAGAGGCCTCCCCAGCAGCCTGGCCAGTCATTTGCCCCTGGTCGTGGCCCGGTCAGACCCGGCACCGCCCCGCCTCAGGGTGGTGGCAAATCACCACAGCTCAGCAGCGGGCTGCATAGAACACATCAGCCACCCCTGGCACCCAAAGCCCCGGCTCCGCGTGACCCTCGCAGTGAGTCGGCTACTGAACAAGCCCCGCAGGCAATGCCGGATCGACCGGTGGTTCAGGCACAGCCCACCATGCCAGCCGGGCCCCTGAAACGCGGCGACTACATCGATCCTTCAGGTGTAAGGCGATCGTTTTCGCCAGGCCCCGGCACGGCCGCGCCCCAGAGACCGCCCGCAACGTCGCAGACGCCCCCACCTGACCGAAAACCAATAACACCCCGCCCCAACACGCCCAACGTACCACAGTTCAGGCCTTCAGCAACGGGCACAGGGCAGCCCAAGGGTCCTGCTCCACTGCGTGACCATTTCGGTAATCGGGGTGGCAATCGCCCGCCATCAGGCGGGTCGCCAACAGGTCAGGCTCCCCAGGGCCGTGGCCCGGCTCCGGGTCAGTCACAGGGCGGTTATACCCGCCCTGACCGGAAGTTTTCGCCTGATGAACTGAAAAAAATGATGGAATCGGGCCAGATCAAACCGATTTCCTCACCAACGAAACCTACCGGGCCAATCACGAACCGCCCGGCGACAACCGGAACTCTCGGTCAGCGTCCGCCAGGCGTGCAATCGATTGCTCCCCAGGGCAGCATGGGTTTGCCGGGCACAAGTCCACCAGTGGGCCTGCCGTCAGTTATTGATGAAGAAGAAGAACGTCGCAAAAACGGTAAGGGTGGAAACGTCAACGAACGTGCTGCCCGCCGAGAGCAGCGCACCAGTCGCCAGACAAGCCGGGTGACATCGCCGGTATCGGTTGATTCTCTCATCGGAGCTGATGATGACGAATCAATGCATCGTCGCAGTCGTCGGCCGAAGCATAAGTCTCAGCAGGTCATTCAGCAGACACGCAAGGATTTTGCCGAACTGGAACCGCCGGTCAACGTCAGAAGCCTGTCCGAAGCGATCGGCGTGAAGGCCAATGAGATAATGACCTTGCTTTTCAAGCAGGGCAAGGCCGTGCGTATCAACGATGCGCTGCCGGAACAGACAGCCATGGAACTGGCGCTGGAATTTGGTGTCGAACTCAAGATCGTTCATGAAAGAACGGCTGAAGACGACATGCTCGATATCTTCATCGATCAGACTGAAGAAGGCGAGAAAGAAACCAGGCCGCCGATTATCACCATTCTGGGTCACGTTGACCACGGCAAAACCTCTCTGCTCGACCGAATTCGCAAATCCGATGTGGCGGCCCATGAGTCGGGTGGTATCACCCAGCACATTGGTGCCTATCAGGTATCGCACAATGGTCATCAGATCACATTTCTTGATACACCCGGCCACGAAGCCTTTACCTCAATGCGTGCCCGTGGCGCGAATGTAACGGATATTGTGGTGCTGGTTGTTGCGGCTGATGACGGCGTGATGCCTCAGACGGAAGAGGCCATCAGCCACGCCAAGGCAGCCGAAGTGCCAATTATTGTGGCACTTAACAAAATCGACCTGCCCAATGTCAATATCAACCGGATATTTGGCGAATTGAGCCAGCATGGCCTGGTTCCTGAAGAATATGGTGGCGACACACTGGTTGTGAAAACCTCGGCACACACAGGCCTGGGCATTCCTGACCTTCTTGAAAATCTTCTGCTGATCGCCGAATTGAAAGACCTGAAGGGCAACAAGAACCGGCCGGCGGTCGGCACATGCCTTGAGGCACAGGTTTCTGAAGGCCGCGGTGTAGTGGCTACGATGCTGGTTGAGGACGGCACGCTGAAGGTTGGCGATGTCGTTGTGTGCGGTAATGGTTACGGCCGGGTTCGTGCGATGTACAACCACCGCGGAGAATCGATTGAGGCGGCCGGTCCGAGCATGCCGGTCGAAGTCAGCGGCCTTGATGAAGTGCCGGTGGCTGGCGAAAAATTTGCCGTGCTTCCGGATCTTTCAAAAGCCCGTGAAATTGCTGGTGCACGAAAGGAACGTTCAAGAGAGCTTGAACGATCGGAACGTTCGGCCGTGACCCTTGAAAATCTCTTTGACCGCATGAAGGAACAGCGGGTCAGAAGCCTGAATATCATTCTCAAGGCTGATGTCCAGGGATCGCTGGAAGCCCTGACAAAAGAGCTCGAAAAACTCGAAAATGCCGAAATTCCAATCCGGATTCTACACCGCGCCGTGGGTGGCATTACGGAGAGCGATGTGCAGCTTGCTGATGCTTCGCAGGCGATTATTATCGGTTTCCGCGTGGCGCCTGAAGATCGGGCGATCAGCATGGCCGATGATAAAAACATCGACATTCGTCGCTATGACATCATCTATCAGGTTACCGATGAAGTGAAGAAGGCCATCGAGGGCATGTTGGTGCCTGAGATCAAGGTGGTTCACCTTGGTCGGGCGGCCGTTCGACAGGTATTCAAGATTTCGAAGATCGGCACGGTTGCTGGTTGCTTTGTCACCTCAGGCACCATTGAAAGAACCGCCAAAGTTCGGCTTGTGCGAGACGGGCGTGAAATTTACAAGGGCTCGCTTGAAGCACTCAAACGGTTCAAGGACGACGTCCGCGAAGTACGTGAAGGTTTCGAATGCGGTATTCGCATCTCGAACTACGACGATGTGAAAGTGGACGACATCATTGAAGCCTTCAAGATTGAAGAAATTCGGCGAACACTTTAATCTTCCTGTGGTACTCTGGCAACGGAATCCGTTCCGTTGCCAAACCCACCGGAATTCCGTAACACCCGGAGCACAATGAGTTCTCACAGGCCTTTACGTGTGGCACAGGCAGTTCGTGAAGTTGTCGCGAATGCAATACTCTTTGATGTTCATGACCCACGAGTCAGGAACGTGACGATACTGGGAGCCGAGGTCTCTTCCGACCTTCGCTATGCCAAAGTATTTTTCACGGTCACCGGCGACGAGAGGGAACAGAAAAGAGTGATGCATGGTTTGCAATCGGCCCGGGGCTATCTGCAATCGAAGATCGCCGCCCGACTTCAGACACGCATTACACCTGAACTCCGTTTTGAATTCGACGATTCTGCAAAACGAACAGCAAGTCTGCTGAAACTGATAGAATCATCGGTAGGCTCTGGCGAGAGAACTTCTGACGATCCTCCAGCAGATGCTCTGATACAAGACGATTCCGATGTGGACGATAATCAGGAAGAATGAGATTTAAGATTTTCGTTCACAATATCTTAGTGTATGATTTCATGACCCGTTGTTCAGAACCACCAGCGAGTTGAGCGATCACCAGAATGGCTGCACAAAAGACCAAAACACTGAGTGTTATTCAGCTTTTGGAAGAATTCCGCCGACTTTATCCGGACACCGCTGAATTACAGCGGATGTCACTGCTGGAATGCGTACTGTTTTCGATCCTGAGAGAAAATCACTCGATCGAATCTGCCTTCTCAGCCCTTGAAAAACTGGCGAATCGCGAAAATTTCATTGACTGGAACGATGTTCGCGTCAGCGAACTGGACGAGATTCGCAGCTATCTTGCCGGATATTCCGACCCTGACCATCGAGGCTCGGCCATTAAGCGATTCCTGCGCGAACTATTCCGGAAAAATTACAAGTTTGAGGTGGAAGGGCTGAGCCGTAAGACCTGGAAGGAAGCCCGCGAAGAACTTGCCGCTTATGAAACACTGACGAATGATTTTCATCTTTCGCAGGTCCAGGTGCTCGCATTTGGTGGCCATGCCTTCCCGGTTGATCAACGCACCAGCCTGATGCTCAAACGGCTTGGCCTTGCTGATTCCGCCAGCGATAACCCAACGATCCGTGCCCTGCTGGAGAAAAACATCTCCAAGGCCCAGATTCTACAAGCTATCCGATTGTTTGACAAATTCGTTGAGAACGTCTGCAAAACCGAATCTCCACTGTGCACGAGTTGCCCCCTGTCAGGCTCATGTCCTGACTATCAGACGAGAATTGCACCACCCAAACCAGCCAAGGCCGTTGAATCAAAGAAACCTCAGCCAAAAGCAGCTGTTCAGGCGAAATCAACAACCGCAAAATCAACAAATAATCAGAAACCTACAGCCGCTGATTCCCTGGCCAGGCCAGCCGAGAAGAAACCCACCAGCACCACCACTAAAAAAACAGACGAGGCAGTTCCGGCAAAGAAGCCCGCTCCTGCGGCAACTGCAGCCAAAAAGCCTGAGTCGACCAAGCCGACTGCCAGCACAGCTAAGCCGCCCGTCAAACCAGTGGCATCAGCCACAATCGAAAAATCAGCCAAACCAGCACCCGCCAAGCCGGCCTCAAAACCGGCAGCCACCGCAAAGCCTGTTGCAACAACCAAACCTGCAACCGCTGCCAAGCCAGTTAATAAAAATCCAGAAACGCCCAAGTCTGAGGCAAAACCAAAACAGCCTGCAACTCCCGCAAAACCAGCATCGACCAAATCAGTCCAAGCCAAGACTGAGAAGAAGCCTGCTAAATAGAAATAAGATAACCCACCAGCATTTATCAACGGTAGCATCTTCATAGATAGCTACCGTTTCGGATAAAACGACTTTTTTCAGAAGCCCATTCGATAGACTTCCTTGTATTCGTTACCGGACTCGCCCGATTTCTTCTGATAGGCTACAAAGTCTTCAGGAATGAAGCATTCGATAGGTTTGCTGGTTAGCATTTCAATCGAAGTAAGGGGCTCACCTTCGTCAGGACAGACGAAAAGATAGGTTATTCCGTCGCGACCCATTCGTCCTGTTCGGCCAATCCGGTGGACATAATTTTCCGGATCCTGTGGAATGTCATAGTTGATGACGTGACTGATACCCTCGACATCAATGCCCCGGCCGACCACATCGGTTGCGATCAGGATGCGAACTTTGCCGGAGCGGAATGCCGACATCACCCGATTGCGGGCAGACTGAGGCAGGTCGCCATGAATCACGCCGACATCACGCGTGCGACGGGAAAGTTTCTGGTGCAGTTTTTCTGAGCCACGCTTGGTGCGTGTAAAGACGATGCACTGGCGAGGCCGGTCTCGTTCAAGAAGATATTCAAGCAGACCCATTTTGCGATCTGGGTCAACCGTAATGTAGTACTGCCGAATGGTATCAACTGAAATTTCATCACGAGAAAGGTTCAGCTCAATCGGTTCGTGCATATATTTCCGCGACAGGAAAAGCACTTCTTCTGAAAGGGTAGCTGATAGAAGCAGAGTCTGATGCGGGTCGGGCACTCTGATCAGGATGCGTTCAATATCATTTCGAAATCCAATGTCAAGCATTCGGTCGGCTTCATCCAGGATCACATGATACACATCTGAGAAGTCGAGAGAGCCCCGCTTCATCAGGTCCATCACGCGACCGGGCGTACCCACCACTATATCTACGCCTCTCTCAAGTGAGCGAAGCTGCCTGACGATGGGCTCGCCACCGTAAATGCCGCGAATACGCAAATTCAGTCCAATCGAGATTTTTTCCATCTCTGAGACGATCTGCTGAACCAGTTCGCGGGTAGGTGCCAGAATCAGAACCTGTGGCTTGCCGGTAGATCGCTCCATCATTTCCAGCACAGGAATGGCAAAGGCGGCAGTTTTCCCGCTGCCGGTCTTGGCCTGTCCGATAACATCCTGACCACGAAGGGCATAGGGGATAAGATCGTTCTGGATCTGAGTCGGCGCGGTGTAACCACGATTTGCCAGAATGGCAAGCATGTGTCGGGAAAGGCCGAGTGATTCAAACGTGCTGTCGGCTAAAACGGGAGCGTATGTTGTCTGTTCCGTGGGTTGACTTTGCGTCATATGCTGTCTGAAAATAGAGATCGTGATGATGAGCCGGAATTCTTTTCCGGTCTGTGCACTTGATGTATGCACAATTATTGACAATATTAGGCAATTAAGAGGTTGCCTGTCAATTAAAAGATAAAGGCTGCCACGATTGGAACTGTGAATCCAATGCGAAATGACGGCAAGATTTCCCTTTTTGCAGATTGTCGAGAGACCACATGAGCACCGACCCAACCACGCCTGAGAGTTCATCGACGAATGCCGGCCCGGCACCCTCGGCCCAGGAACTTCAGCAAAAATATCGTCAGTTTCTGGAATTGTTGCCACTTACGCTGGCTTTGGCCGGCCTGCCTGTTTCTGAAGGCAGACTTTACAGTGAAGACCAAATTGATGGTCGGGCCATGACGATTCGAACGGCATACCGGGTGGCAAGAAATACCGTTCGTGAGGTGTTAGGCGGGTCGTAATAGCCTTGACGCCCGTCATCCCTGATCGGGTGGCAATAGAGGTCAAAAGCTAAGCCGATTCGGCCGATACCTGATAGCAGTAACAGGCCTCGGGCCTGGTCTCCCCCAGCTCAGGATCAAAAACCTGAAGCAATCCCGGGCTGAATATTAATCCGCCCGTGGAATTGCAGAGGTTCAGGAAAGGCTGAAACTCATGTCAACAGAGCCGCAAAGTCGCATGCGACCTCTTCGGGCCAAGCTGGTAGGTCTGTGTGCCGATGACGCAGAATCTATTCAGCGAGTGACTCGCACCCCGATCGGAATGGTCTCAGGCGGCTCGAAAGTGGCTCATGAGCAAATGAGAGAAGTCGCTCTGAGGCTTGAACTTGAGCTTGATCGCCTCGGCGTTGGTCTGGGCGATCTGAATCCAGAGCAACTCGCCGAAGTTGCCTGGCGAATTGATTCACCTGAAATTTTTCAGTTTGCAGTCCACCTCAACAGGGGGCTTGCCAAACGCAATATCGAGTTCCATGCAAGCACGCCGGAACTGCTGATGGAAATCAGTATGGAACTGGTTAACGAATAAGAATTTCTATTCTGAATGCCATTGCGTCGCCCGTTATCGGGCGACGTTTTATTTTTTTCTGATTCGACATTTTTCGTTACCTTCTGAGTGATTCGTTGCCAGACTGGGCACGAACAACCGGTGCATCTGTTTTTGGTTTCTGTGGCATGGCAACAAGCGTCGCCTTGCCGTCTGATTCACCAGGCTGTCGCCGGTTGGCTACTACCCTGTGCCAGCTTCTCCAGGCGCGGTCAAGCTCTCTGGAATCATTCAGTTGATAATGCTTTCGCACAGCTTCATCCCACCCAGACCTTCCGCCTTCACCCACAAAAGCCAAAAATCGTTTGCGGCCACCAATTTCAATCAAAAACCGCGAGACCGAATAACCCTGTCCGTAAAACCCAAGCAAGTCTTTCGGATAATCTTCCATCATGAATAAGGTCTTAAGCGGCAATTGTTTCTGATTAACAACCAACTCCCTGACTATGCCATCCTGCCGGGCAATTTCGCGAGAGTCTTCTGAGAGCATGCACGCACCCTCATCAGCCCACCTGGGCATGGGTGAACCAAAATGCCATGCAAAAATCGTGTGTGTCACTTCATGTGGCAGGGCCGACATGATGATCCGTTCCGGCGATCCCTCCAGGGTCATTTCCTGCGATGCGACCCGACCGTTATCAAATGAGAACGAAGTGACTCCACCCGCTTCCCCGCCGGTGATCCGCAATTTAATCGGGCAGGGTCGCGACCAGTTTGGCAATGGTTCGCCCAACCAGGCCACTGCAATCTTGTTCCGGAAATCTTCCGCCGCTCTCGCCACTCGGATCACCATGTCCCTGTCGGCACCCGACACCAGAAAGTTCGTGCTTCTGGCTGATTCTGCAAATACTCTGGCTGTAGGGAGTTGGCTAGCAATGACGCAAACAGCGGCGAGCCAGGCAAGTCTTCGGTGAACATTTCGATGAACGCATCCCTGCATTGGCCTGAACCCTCTTCCATGAGGTTAAATACTGGCGGAACAGCAGATTATGAACTGTCACGCCGAAATGCACAATGAACGGTGGCGATTTCTTACGTGGGCAGATTAACCGAAACCAGTCCGACTGTCCACGTGAATTTCACACCCGAAACTCATCCGACGAGGTAGCATGAAATTTTCCATAATTCCATTATTTTATATGACTTAAACTAATTTATCAAAGCCTCTGACAAACGCCATTACGACACGTAGGAGGTGTTCTGACGTTCGATAAAATTTCGATAAAATCGATATATTTTGACATATTTTTTGAAAAACCATTGATTTTTCGAAAATGTCGAACCGATACGATTATCGACCTTGATGGCCATTCTGAACATCGCTTCACAAATTCTCCTGGTGAATTTGTCGTGAGCAGCAAGGACGCGAATCGCGGGTAATGTTCAGAATGCCAATAGCACGGAAGAGCGAAAGATGTCATCTCCTCATTTGCGTATATTTCCCTATGGCGAACACCACGACAACACGCCAAGGCAAACGCCGGAAATACCCGTCAAGCTGTCAGAACTTTTTCCGCTGCTTGCAGAAGCCTATCGAGGTGATTATCTTTGGCTGGATGATTTTGCTGACGACACCGTGATGATAACGCCAGATCTTTTCGAAGTAGTGCATGCCTTCATCAAGTGCAGGCCTTCTGCGTAAATCTCATCGGCCCACGGTGTTGTCGCAGGTTTCACTTCCTGCGAACAACCAGTTGGAGACTTCACGATGAAAAATACCCGGCTTTCGGAAGATGCTGTTGTAATCCATCATCAGGGCGAATTTATAGTGCTCGAGGTCTCAAGCGCCATTGAGTCGCTGGACCATTCTGCCGGCTCGATCCTGGCTGACATAATATTAGGGCCGGTTCGGGCTGCCGAGCACCCGATGCTGATTGTCGATCTTGCCAAAGTTGATCTTTTTGGAAGCATGTTTCTGACTGTATTGATGCGATGCTGGCAAAATTGTGTGACCCGTGGCGGTATGATGGTATTATGCGGCGTCGGTGAACGCGTACGCGAACTGCTGAGCATTGTAAGGCTTGACAGACTGTGGCCAATTTATGAGTCGCGGGGCGAGGCCATGACTGCACTCTCGTCAGATTGATCAGGATTCCGCCTGGGGTGTTGAAAAATCAATCGGGCCAGTTGACACGCGCCGATCGTGAGTTAATGATTAAGATTAATTGACGCAGTCTCACAATTTCGTCATCAAGCGACTCTGATATTGTTTCGGATTGGACGTGGAGTCTTATGGGTATCTACGACAGAGCCTATTATGGTGACGATCGGCGTGACAGCCTCGACTTTTTCCGGGGTGAAGGCTCTGCCACCCGCACAATCATCTTTGCGAACGTTCTGGTGTTTATTTTCCAGATTCTCTTCAGGGACACCCTTGAGCCGCTCTTTTCAGCAAATACTGAGGCCATTTCGGGTGGTCAGATCTGGCGTCTGCTGTCAGCCAATTTTCTGCACAACCCCCGCGACCCGTTTCACCTCCTTTTTAATATGCTGGTGGTGTGGTTCGCCGGCCGCGAGCTTGAATACATTTATGGTCGAAACAAATTTCTCGGTTTTTATCTCTCTGCCTGTATTTTCAGCATGACAATCTGGTTCCTGACCGAGAAGGCCATTCACCCCGGCCTGACGGCCCGTGCCATCGGTGCATCAGGTGCTGCAATGGCTGCCATGATGCTGCTGACAATGCATTCACCCAGACGCACAGTGATTTTCATCTTCTTTCCGATGGAACTTTGGCTGCTGATGACTATTTATGTCGTGGTTGATGCCTTTCAACTACTTCAGGAATCGCGAGGTCTGGGCAGCAGCAATGTGGCATTTGCCGGGCACCTTGGCGGCGTCCTGTTCGGCTATCTCTATCATGCGTTTGATCTAACCTGGCTTGACCCGCAGCGACTTTTTAATTATCGACGCAAGCCAAAATTCCGTGTTGTCGGCAGTCGAGAACGCAATGAAGGAACTGCCAGGCCTTCTGAACGTCGCACCATCAAAATCCCGACTGGCGGCACTGGCACTGCAGTTAAGCCATCGGTGAGAGTTAGCCCCTCAACTAATTCAAGCGATGCTTTTGAGCGAAAAATTGACGATATTTTGATGAAAATTGCCCGCGAAGGACAGAATTCACTGAACGATGAAGAACGACGGCTGCTCGATGAGGCCAGCCGCAGGGCACGTTCGAAACGTGAAAACAATTATTAATTCTCCATCGGCCTGAACTCTTCAAATGAGCGAAATACGAATTATTGTTCGCGATGCTACTCCGAACGATGTCGAATTCCTGTTTAACTTTAACCAGGCACTCGCATTAGAAACTGAGAACCGGCACATTCCTGACAACACATTGCGTGCCGGCATTTCCAAAGCAATTGAGCATGGAAATCGTTTGAAATACTGGGTGGCGTGTGAGGTGAAAAGGCCCGACAACCCGATTGGGCAGATCGCCGTCAGTTATGAATGGTCTGACTGGCGCAATGGCTGGATATGGTGGCTTCAATCAGTCTATGTCTCGGCCGACTGGCGACAGAAGGGAGTATTCAGGGCTTTGCTCAACCAGGTCAGGGCATCCGCTGAAACTGCTGGCGATGTCATAGGCCTGCGTCTTTATGTCGAGCATGAAAATGCTCCGGCCCGGGCCACCTATTCACGGATGGGCTTTGAGCAAGCGGGATACGAAGTGCTGGAACTGATGTGGTCCGACAAAACGAAGCGAATTCATGGTTGAATTCGCCCCGGATTTTCTATAATTTGACATAACGAAACAAGCATTTTCCGCGATCATGCCGCTGGGCAGACCAAGCTGGCTGTAACGAACAGGCTTTTGAACATGTCACGCACTTTGAGCTGTTTTTCTAATTCCTATGGCCCGCTGGGTGTCTGGGTCGCGGCTGAAAACCTTCGGGCAACAGGGCTTACGCACCTTGAACTGGCCCTTCGGGGTCACAATTTCGGCGGCCTGATCATTCCTGAAGAAGTGGTTGTCACCGAAAAAGCCGACGACGACACCGCCCGTCGCTTTGTTGAACATCTTGCCCGGCATGAAGTTGGCGTTTCCGGCTGTAATGTCGGAGGGGCCAATTTATTAACGGAAGAAGGCCTGGCAATCACTTGCAACCGCATCAAATTTGCCGCGAAGTGGTTCGGCGTAACTATTTGCGTGACCGGGGCCGGCCAGCCGAAGAACGACGAAGAATGGGCTGTGATTCGCAGCCATCTGTGGCAGATAGGCCAGACGGCAGCTGATTGCGGTATTACACTTGCCCTTGAAACGCACAAGGGTCCGACTCAAAACGCTGCCGCCATGCTTCGCACTATCGAGTCCGTTGACCACCCGGCGGTACGACTCAATTTCGACACTGGTAACATAGCTTACTATAACGAAGGCGTGACACCGATGGAGGAGCTTCGAAAGGTAGCTCCGCTGGTCGTTAATGTGCATGCCAAGGATAACCGCGGACGGCTGGAAGACTGGTATTTCCCCGCCCTTGGCGAAGGCGGTGCGGTGAACTTCACCGAAATCAGGGATATTCTTGATCAGCAGGGCTACACGGGGGCTTACACTGTCGAACTCGAAGGCATTGGCGGCGAGCCCGAACCCGGCCTTGACGAACGTCAGAACCGCCTGCGAAAAAGCTGCGAACACCTGAAAAAATGCGGCTATTGATCCCTCCGCCCGGCTTCACTTTTTATCATGTTTCTGTGTCACCCAGCCACCAGCCCGGCATCATCAATAAAATGACAATCACCCTGAATGGCCAGAATCATACGCTTCCTGAAGGTTCGTCGATCTCGCAACTGGTTGAGTCGCTCAAGCTCAGGCCTGAGCATGTCGCCGTTGAGTGCAATCGCCGGCTGGTTTCTCGCAAGCTCCATCATGAAACCGTTTTGCGTGAAGGTGATGTGGTTGAGGTTGTCACCCTGGTGGGCGGCGGATCACCGGCAGCCGACCTTGGCGAATCGCTGATCCCACCACTGAAAATTGGTACTCATGTCCTCACAAACCGGCTCATGGTCGGTACTGGCAAATACACAACGCTGGAACTGATGCAGGATTGCCTGGCGGCCAGTGGTGCCGAAGTCGTTACCGTGGCTGTGCGGCGCGAGCGACTTTTTGACAAGCAGGGCCGAAACATCCTCGACTTCCTCGACCTCAAGAAACAGACGATCCTGCCCAACACTGCCGGCTGCTTCAATACCGAAGAAGCCCTTCGAACGGCTCGCCTTGGCCGCGAACTGCTCGAAGGCCTGGGCAATGCCGGTGCGAACTGGGTCAAGCTGGAAGTGCTTTCCGACCCTCGCACACTGCTGCCTGACCCATCGGCCACGGTTGAAGCAACCGAAGTGCTTGTCAAAGAAGGCTTTCAGGTGCTTTGCTACACCAGCGACTGCCCTGTCACGGCCCGCAAGCTGAAGGCCGTGGGTGCTGCCTGTGTAATGCCGGCTGGTAGCCCGATCGGCTCAGGCCAGGGTGTGCTGAATCCATCAAGCATCCGGATCATTCTGGAAGACCTCAAGGGCGATGATCCGGACTACCCTGTGGTGATCGATGCCGGTGTGGGCACGGCGAGCGACGTCGCCTTCGCCATGGAGCTGGGCTGCGATGGCGTGCTGCTCAATACCGGCATTGCCTCAGCCAAAGACCCGCTGCGAATGGCATGGGCCATGCGCCACGCCATGACGGCAGGTTATCTGGCCGCCCGCGCCGGACGTATTCCTCGCAAGCTATATGCCACCGCATCAAGCCCACTATCTGACCTCATCGGCTGATTTTCAGCTTTTTTCGAAACTTTGCCGGCATGGCCTGCCAAGAATGCAGATTTTTCCTGAAATGGCCTTTACCATTCAGCGTTTCAGGGTAATCTGAATATTTGATGTGGAAGGTCTGTCGAGACAATCTGCAGCAATCCGCCAATCTTCCAAGCATTCGTAAAATGGCAGCCGGTCACAGGGAAGTTGAGGTTCCGCCATGGATCTTTTTTGCTGCGGCATGTACAGGTCGTGCTCAACATGGCAATACGAAGTTGCCATGGAAGTGCTGGCCCACGCTGAAAATCGAAAAGTGCAGCCACTGGGATACCTGACAGGGCCAGAATATGCACGTATTGAAAGAGCCCACCGATTTGATGGCCTGGTACGAGTCTTTAAAGGCCACGAGGGCCACCCTTCCTACACACGTGCGATGTTTCGTGGTAAAGCCTATGGTCTTTATGCCCATCGTGATATTCGCGACGTCATTTTCTCGCTGATGCACAAACGCAACCAGACGTTTCAGGAGATTGTTCGCACAGGAATGATCCACCAGATTCTGGTGAACGACCGCTTCTGGCGGGCACACCCGCAGGTTCTGGTGCAGAAATACGACGAGATCATGGCCAGCCCGGCCGACGCCGTTTCAGAAATCGCAGAATTTCTGCGAGTTGAAATATCACGTGACATTGCCCTGCAAATCTCTGATTATTATTCCCGGGAAGCCAATATCCACCGCATTGCCATGCTGCGCGGCATGCTGACGGAAAAGGGAACCGATCTGTCGGACACTGAAAACGCACAGCTTTATGACCCTTCTACCCTGCTGCACTGGAACCATATTCGCCCACAGGCAGAAAGCTGGCAACAAAAGGCCAATGCTGAGGAAAGACTCATCATGCAGCGCATGCTGGGCCTGTGGCTTGATGAAAACGGATATGCGCAGGACGACCTGACAGACCTGAAATCAGCACACCTGACTGGCAAATCATGGCGCCTTGACACTGCCCAGGGCCTATTGCGTTGCCATTCCCGCGAATTCTCGGCTCGCTATGACCGCATCTCACGGCCCATCAAACGATTGCTGGGTCTGGGTCATAGTGAATCACGGTCAAAACCAGCCGCTTGAAAAGCCAGTAACCTATTTCTCGCCTTGACAGAATTTTGAAATCTGTCATGGATATGGGATCATCCGGTCAAATACCGATCAGGCAAGATGACTGATCCAAGAAGATAGTGCCGGACCCGAACACTGCCGCAACACCTATCGGAACGACGGTCAGGGAGGACCGAACCGATGATTGACGCTTTGATCAGCCGCATTGAAAACCTTGGCCAGCCGCGAGTTCTGGTCGTCGGCGACCTGATTCTCGACCGTTATATCTGGGGCTATGCTGAACGCATCAGCCAGGAAGCGCCCGTTGCCCTGCTGCGGGCCGATCAGCGTGAGCATCGCCTGGGTGGCGCTTCGAGCGTGGCCACCATGCTTGCCGCCCTGGGTGCCCAGGTTCAGATTATTGGCGTGGTGGGTGAAGATGAATCGGCCGGCCTGGTACGCCAGATTCTGCGAAGCCATGGTATTGATGATTCGCTGGTGCTGAGTGTCAACGACCGCCCGACAACCGTCAAGGAACGCTATATTGGCCGGGCCCAGGATCGCCACCCACAGCAGATGATCCGTGTTGATTATGAAGTGCGCGACGCCATTTCCACAGCAATCGAAGAGGGTTTTATCAGCCGGCTTGATGTCGCCATCAGCCAGGCTGATGTCATTCTCATCTCTGACTACGACAAGGGCGTCTGCACGCCCCGGTTGTTACGGCAGATCATTGACAGGGCACGTGCCGCCGGCAAGCGGGTGCTGGCCGACCCGATCCGAGGCAGCGATTATTCCCGATACAGCGGCGTGCACTGCATGACACCAAACCGGCTTGAAGCCGGGCTGGCCACAGGAATGCCTATCCGCACAACGGAAGAGGCCATGGCTGCGGCCGCCAGATTGCAGAATGAGTTGGGCATGGAAGCCTCGATCGTCACTCTCGACCGCGACGGCATGGCGCTGATCGATCCGCAGGGGCATCGGGCCATCCATCCGACCCGCCAGAGACAGGTTTATGACATCACCGGCGCAGGCGACATGGTTCTTTCAGTCATCGGCCTGGTTCTGGCCGCCGGCGGCGATTATGCCGAAGCCGTGGCCCTGGGCAACGTGGCAGGCGGGCTTGAAGTCGAGAAAATCGGCGTCGCCCTGATTTCCAGACAGGAGATCATCAGCGACCTTGTCGAGCATCATGCCAGCGGCTTTTCCAAAATCAAAACCTGGGCCACCACTGCCGAAGAATGCCACAGGCGGCAACGGGCTGGTCAGAAAGTGGTTTTCACAAATGGCTGCTTTGATCTGCTGCATGTGGGCCATGTGCGACTTTTGGCCCAGGCAGCACAGCAGGGTGATTTTCTAGTGGTTGGGCTGAATTCAGACTCAAGTGTGAAACGGCTCAAGGGTGATTCACGACCCGTTAATGATGAGATGAGCCGGGCCGAAGTGCTGGCCGCCCTGGGCTGTATAGACGCTGTTGCCATTTTCAGTGAAGACACACCACGCGAATTAATTAACACACTAAGGCCAGATGTACTTGTCAAAGGCGGCGATTACAAGCCTCATGAAGTTGTCGGCCGTGATGAAGTCGAAAGCTGGGGCGGCCGGCTGGAACTCATCGAAATCGTCGCCGGCCATTCCACCACATCCATGATTGCACGCGCCAGCAACAACAGCGATTCGCGAACTGCTTTGGCGCACGCCGGTCAGAATTTCCCACCCAGACCCAATTTCGCATCGACCGCCGACCACACCAGAAAAACCACAACTCATAACTTTTAAATAACTTAGACACTTTTATCAGGCATCAACTCATGGCAGTCTCTTCGGCGTCAATCCGGTGGCTGGCTGAGGATGAAAACCGGTAAAACCCGAATATCGGGTCTCTCCTGCTTAAGCCTGTCAATCGTCACGGTCGATAATCCATGTGACAGGATGTCGCTATGCTGTTTTCAATCAGACAGCGAGGGCTCCTGCAGGTTCACAGGTATCAGCCATGGCCAGCGACCAACTCCCGCAGAAGGGTCAGAAGAACACCACAGCGGCGAGCGTTTTTGCCGAATTGAGTGTCGTTGGCCTGGTGCTCTTCATGATGCTGGCTCTGACGGCCTCGATCATAATCTTTCTGACCCGTGGAAACAAAACTCAAACGTTCAAGCCTGATTCTTCTCTAATTAATTCGTCGATAAGTAGAGCGGAACCTGCGAAAATCAAACCAGAAACACCTGTTAAGTTGCCAGAACCGCCGGCGGCACCGGATGAATCCCTGGCCGAACTGAAATTGCTTGAAAAACAACTGCAAGCCGCTCGCCAGGCTCGCGTGAAAGCTGACTTGATGGCCTGGGTTGCCGAGAAATCGTCGGCGTTTCTGGAATCTAGCCTGAATCATTCGAAAAAGAGGCAGCAATCAGCACAAAAGCTGTTGGCTGCACTTCAACAGAGCAAGAAATCCACTGAAGACACGGCATCGCTGCTGGCCGACGAAATTGCCCGGCTTGAACTTGAGCGGGAATCTGCCGAAACGAGCCACGAGCTCGCCAAAAATTTCAAGGGCTACAGCATATTGCCCTATCGCGGCCCCAACGGCACTTGGCACCGCCCCCTGCCCATTGAATGTACCAACGAAACAGCCCAGATCATGCCAGGCGGGCCCTCGTTTCGCCTGATTGACCTTGAGCTTGCGGGCATGTCAGGCAACAGCGTCTTTTCCAGGATCATCGAGCTTGCCATGCGAAAGGCCGCCGCCCAGGCCACGCCCGACGGCAATGCCCCCACTGTCTATGTTCTTTTTGTCGTAAGGCCAAGCGGAATTAAGGCTTATTACGAAGCCCGCGCTCGCCTTCAGGCTCAGGGCGTCGCCTTTGGCTATGAACTTGTCGATGAAAAAACGCCCATTGAATACCCTGACCTGGGCGACCTGACCGAGTGGCCGGGCTACACCGCTGCTACAGGCATTGCTTCAGTTGGGTCAGTCGTGCCAGGCGACACTTCAAACCGGCAGAGGTCGACAAGATCAGGAACGAATAACGCCACAACGCCGCCCGGTTCAGTAAAACCTGATGGCCTTTACGTCTGGAAAAACGGGCTTGGTGGCAGTCGCGGGCCAGGTGGTCTGAATAACGAAACGGCTATGAACGAAGGGCTGAGTGACTCAATTCCCCGAAGCCGTGCGACAGCAAACGTTAATGAGTTGGGTCAGGACAGCGGGCCCGAATCAAATGACTCTGCTTTAAGCAAAGGTCGAAGCAGGTCGATGGGCGAGGGAGTGGATGGCCCCGGTCAATCGCCCCGGGTTGATTTTGGACCCGGTACTTTAAGCCAACTTGGTCGAAGTCCGGGCGGCGGAACTCAACGTTCGCCAGAAGCGTCAAATTCAGCCATTCAGCCGAACCTCAGCCCACCCTGGGGCAACCAGCCCGACCCACGTCGGGGCGGCGACGGCAGCTTTGGTAATGGCCGAACCGGCGACGCTAATGCAGGCAATAAGGCCGGTAAACCCGGCACATTCAGCGACCTTGTCGCCGAACTTAATGCCAGCGAAGGCAATTCCGTCGGCAATCTCGCCAACCGACCTGGTGCAGTGGCTATCATGCCCGGCGATCTCGCGGACGATGGTCAGAACGTATCCATCCCATCCGACGGCAGTTCAGGCCTTCCACCAAGCGAGAAGCCGATTGCCAGCGAACGAAACGGCATTGGCCCACTCGGCGGCATGCCCACTGCTCCATCTCTCCGCCCCGGCACGGCATTTTCACGAAGCCCATTTGGCACGAATGTTCCCACTTTGCCCCGATTTGAGCCGGCCCCCGGTAGCCCCGGATCTGCAAGCAGCGATAGCCACAATGCCTCTTCGACTGGTTCAAACACCCCTCCATTGGGCACTCAGTCGGGCTCATCAGGCAATGCTGGTAGTTCCAATCCGCCCGCGATTGCCGGGTCGTCGGGGGCATCGGCTTCAGCTGGTGGTGGTTCGGCGGGTAATTCAGGCAGTGGCTCAGGCGAATCAAGATCAGACGATAAACCACAACGAAATCAGGGTTTTGGCCTTCGCCGACTCTTCGGCGGAGACAACAAACTGCCGGAAAAAGCCTGGGAAATTTCGCTTTATTGTGATGCCGATGGGTTGACCATCAGGCCCGGCGAGCATCGCCTCCGAGCAACCGACCTTCAGGGCGATGCCGACCTGCTTCCGCGAACACTACAGGCCATGTTTGAAAAACAGCTTCGCGACCATCCCGAGCGGTTCTGGCGGCCTTATATCCGCTATCGCCTGGCACCAGGTGGCGACAACCTCATGGCAACAGCCCAGCAACAAATCGCCGAAGGCTTTATCCGCTGGCCTGCACTGGTTGAAAAAGTGGCATCAGCGGGTGCACTCAAATGATAAATACTGATTCTGCAGAGTCTTTGCATCAAATGCCCGGAAAAGGCACGGATAAAATTTCGTCCAGCGGAACCATCCTCTCCTCAATGGCTCTTGCGGCCGGGGCGGCTGCACTTCTTTTTTATCAGATTATCAGCATGATGCCTATTTCTGAAAAAATTCAGAGCAAGCCACCAACTGCGCTGGTTGAGACGGTAGAAAAACCTATCGACCCAAAGCCGGTTGCAGTGAAACAGGCCGAACCCAGAAAACCTGTCGTCAGCCAGGCAACACTTGCCGCCAAAAAGGCCGAACTTGAAAAACTGAAAGCGGCAATCACTCCCTCCAGAATTCGTCAGTCGGCTATCACTCAGAAAGCGATAGAGAATCTCTCGCGTGTTATGGATACCATTGATCATGGTAAGACGAGCGAGGTGACCATCAAATCGGCTGAATCTGAGAACATTGCCGCTGATCGCACACTGAAATCGCTTGAAAACAAGAAAGAACTGCTCGAAAAAGAGATCTCAGAGATTGCCAGTGCCCCCAAGCCTCCCCGGCAGGCTTTATCGGGGTTTAGCCCGGTGGCCAAACCGGCCAAGGGCGAAGAATATCATTTTGAGGTCATTGGCAACCATGTTGCGTTCATTGACCTGGAAAAACTGCTGGAACTGGTAAAAAAAGATTTTCAGGTCAGGGTTCGTCTCTCAGGCTCACCCAGGGGTATACGCTCGGAAGTCGGGCCGGTTGGCGATTTTGGTCTGGCTTATGAAATCGGACCGGCCATGGACCCAGCCAGCGGCATGACCGGCTTTGGCATGAAGGGCTGGGAAGTCATTGCGGCCAGTGAATCGCGAGGCGAGACGATCGCTCAGGCAGTCGAACCGCTTTCGAACTTTCAGCGGGTCATCAAAAGGCTCAGCCCCGGGCAGGCCACCATCACCATGTGGGTATATCCAAGCGGTTTCGAAACATTTCGGAAGCTACGAGACCTGCTGCATGCCCAAGGATATATGGTCGCCGCCCGCCCCCTGCCTGAAGGCGTTCCCGTGCGTGGTAGCCCCAGCGGGTCGCTTTCTGCCGGGCAGTGATCTTGCCAGATCAAACCATGGCAGCCAACCGCATGGGCAGGCCCCGGCGAGAAAGTTCGGCCTTCAGGTCGCCAATCGTGATCTGCCTTTGATGAAACAGGCTTGCCGCCAGGGCAGCAGATGCATGGGCATCGCGCAGGACGGTTTCAAAATGATCGATCGAGCCGGCCCCACCCGACGCCACCACAGGAATCGTCACGGCATCGGCCACGGCTTTTGTAATTTCAAGGTCATATCCGGCCTGAGTGCCATCGGCGTCCATTGATGTCAGCACAATTTCGCCAGCCCCAAGTTTCTGCACTTCTTCTGCCCAGGCCACAGCTTCCAGGCCTGTCGGCACACGGCCGCCATTGATATGCACTTCAAAAATTTGTTTCCGCTCGCCGTTTTCTTCCTTCCATACTCGCTTCGGATCAATATTAACCACAATGCACTGACTGCCGAATCGCTCGGCGGCACGCTTCACCAGGTTGGGGTCACGCACGGCAGCTGAATTGATCGAAACCTTGTCGGCACCAGCATTAAGCAACCGTCGAATGTCATCAAGATTGCGAATCCCGCCACCCACCGTCAGCGGCATGAAGCAGACTTCGGCGGTGCGGGAAACCACATCAAGAATAATATCGCGGCCTTCGTGACTGGCCGTAATGTCCAGAAAGACCAGTTCATCGGCACCCTCCTGGTCATAACGCGAGGCAAGTTCCACCGGGTCGCCCGAATCACGAAGGTTCAGAAAATTAGTCCCCTTCACCACCCGCCCTGCATGAACATCAAGGCACGGAATAATTCGTTTCGTCAGCATATTATACCCATCTGTTTCAATACAGTTTGTGCTGTTCAAACAATTATACCAAACCTGAATAATCAGATCATGCAAGCACTTTGAACAGACCGGCACTAGTGCATTATCTGGTATCAATTATTAAACTACTCATACTGGGTATTCTCCGCCTGACGCGATACGTTCCACAAGAGCAAAATGCCGTGTTCGACCCCTCCTTTATCGCCCAAAGCCTGACCTATGCCGACTACGGCACCATCGCCCTGACAATCTCCATCCTGGTAATTCTTGAAGGGTTGCTATCGGCCGACAACGCCCTGGTTCTGGCAGTTCTTGTTCGACACCTGCCCAAGGAACAGCAAAAAAGGGCTTTGCGTTACGGTATTATCGGTGCTTTTATCTTCCGAGTCATAGCCGTCATCTTTGCCGGCATTCTGCTTGATTACTGGATTTTCAAGATCATCGGTGCTTTTTACCTCATTTTTCTGGCCATGAAGCACTTTCTGAGCGATGCCCATGCCGACATGCACAGCACCGAAGCCAGGCCCCGCAGCTTCTGGCGAACAGTGATCGGCGTGGAACTCGCTGATATTGCATTTTCAATTGATTCCATCCTTGCCGCCGTCGCTATGGCAGAAGGCTTTGACCAGCACATCAAAGAAGCCACCATGCTGGGCGTTACCTATGAGCTCTGGACAGTATGGACAGGCGGCATCCTGGGCATCATCACCATGCGCTATGTTGCCGGTATCTTTATTGCTCTGCTCGACAAATTCCCGGGCCTTGCCAGCGGTGCCTATCAGCTTGTTCTCTGGATCGGAATTAAGCTCTTTGCCAGCGGCATTGATCAGGCATTCCACCTTGCCACTGCCGATAAATCAGGCTGGCGCAGTAAGATCCCCCAGAGCATTCTTGAAATGCACTGGGAAATTCCTGAGCCGATTTTCTGGACTGTCATGTTCGCCATACTGGGGATCTCGGTACTGAGAAGCCTCTCGAAGAAAACCCGGCTCGACCCAGAATTTGTCGAAACCATGCGAGATCTTTCCACCATGGATAAGCAGATTGACAGCACTGCTGGCGAAATGGTCGAGCAGGTTACCGACCTGATTGAACCCGGCCCAATCGACAATAGTCAATCAAAATAATCTGGTATATTTCAAATCAATCGATCAGTTCCCACGCAAAAGCCCTGATCAGCAGTGACCGCTGCTGACCAGGGCTTAATTGCAAGTCGTTTCCGTCTTTAACTAACTTACTTAATCTTGAAGGTATGGCTGATCATGCCATTCTTTCTCGCTCCACCCTCATTCTGAGGCAGATACGAACGCACGTAATCCACTGTCGCTTCCTCTGACTCAATTTTCACACGAATATGACCGGGCGGGGGCAGAAAATCACCCGCCTTATAACCATATTCTTCGGCTCCGCGAACTCTATCCGAGCCCCCCGAATGGCCAGGTTGTGGCACCAGCAGATAGACAATGCCGTCAAGATCCTGCTTGGCAAAGAAATGATCATGCCCGTGAAAAACCACTGACACCTTATTCTTGACAAGTAATTGGTGAATTGGCATGGCCCAGCCCGGCCTGAATTTTCGAAATTCCTCCATGCTCATTTCGCCCAGACCGCCCCATTCATACATGGCGGCCGCTTCGCTACCACCACGGGCTGAAGCATCAAGGCCCCCGACCAGATGATGGATAAATACAAACTTGTATTTCGCCTTCGATTCATTCAGCACCTTTTCAAGCCAGCGATACTGCTCTTCGCCCAGGGTTCTGGCCCAGTTGCCGCCAGCATCTCCACGGCTTCTTCGTTCCGTATTCCAGAACGGGTCAAGCACGATAAACTGTGCATCGCCCCATTTCCACTCAAAATAATTCTGCAATTTGCCCAGCGGTGGCATTTCCTTCTCATTACCTGTATAGAAGAGATCAGGAATGGGGTTAGGAAAGAGGCTGGTTCTCAGCTTGTTCGACCAGACGGGCATCGAATCTCCCCCACGATTATTGCCGCGTTCCATCCGTTCGCCGTCATGATTTCCAAGTGTCAGAAAGACCGGTGTCGATTTACCCACCAGGCCGAAATAATATCGCTGGGCATAATATTGCGGCTTTGAATCATGAAAATCATCGTATTTATCTGTCATAAAGGTGTCACCCAGATCTATGAAAAGATCTGGGTCATCTTTATTGACATTTGCCAGAGTCCGTTCGTAAGTCGCCGGATTTGTCGCCTGATCAAGGTGTGAATCAGCCTGTACAGCGAATGTAAATGATTCACCCGGTTTTCTTGCTGTATGAAACGATTGCATTTCAGCCGATTTAAATTCAGTTTCATCACCAAATTGTGTGAAAATCACATAATTGTATCTGGTCGAGGCAGAAAGGCCGGAGGCGAGTATCTCAACCGGTTTTTCCGGTTTCAATTCAACGGTTTCCGTCTTCGTCTTTTCCTCTTTGCCTTCCATGCCATAGGTAATAAATGCCCTGCCAGGCCGATAACCAAGCAAGCTGAACGTTATTGACCGGTCAGTAGGTCGGGCAAGGATTATGTCATAATCATGTTTCGGCGCATCGCCGGCAAAAGTATGGCGTGGGCCCTGTTGCCCCTTGCCTTTGGCTTTTTCCTGATTTTCGCCATTTTTCTGCTTTCCCTGACCATTCTTTCGGCTCGGGTCCTGATTTTTACCCTGTCCCTGGCCTTTTTTGCCTTCCTGCTTCTTCTCCTGTTGCTTCTGTTGCTGTGTTTCAGCCAAGGCCTCTTCGCCTGTAGCGATCCAGCAAAGCCCCAGGGTAGCCAGTGAAATCATTGATGAAACAACAATTTTCCGAAATACAATCATCTGCGAATCCTCTTGTATTTGTATGCGAAATGAAATCGCCCGAATTGTTCTTGAAAATTCAATTTGTCTCGAAGAACGCTTCACATCGCATTCTTGGTGCGTGCTTTTTTCCTGGCAGCATCGCGGTTACCCTTCTTCTGCTGTTCTTTACCAACTCCCCCTCGGGCAGAACCTTTAATCTGTCCACTCTCAAGTTGCTGAAATTTGGCTTCACCAAGTCCGTCTCGAACATGCGCCTTCAATTCACCAAGCATGCTTGTGAGAATCTCTTTCTTCTCAAACGCCAGATTACGAGTTTCTCCCAGATCCTGACTGATGTCGTAAAGAAATGACTCTCTGGTGTCCCAATAATGCAATAGTTTGTAATTTCCCTGCCTCAGTGCCGTCTGCGGATGCTCGACTTCCACATCATGATGCCAGACCAGCCTGTCAATCGGGCGGCTGACTCGCCCCTTGCCGCTTGAAAGCACTTCCCGCCAGCTGCCACCTTCCAAACCTTCAGGAAGTTTTGTTGCAGGCGATACAAAATCAAGCACAGTTGGAAAAATGTCGTACCCAACGACCGGTTCATTACAATATACACCCCGAGCAACACCAGGCCCTTTGACAATCAGTGGAACCCGAATTCCACCTTCATCAAGCACTGTTTTGCCACCTTTCAATCTTCGTGCCCCCATGCCATTATCAGCCATGTAAATCACGAATGTTTTTTTACTGATTTCCAGGCTTTCCAGTTCCTGCAACAGCGTTCCAATACACGTATCAAGATCTTCCGTCATTGCAGCCATGATTGGCCCGCCACCACGGGCCCCCTTGGCAGCCGGCTGATTTTTCTGATTATCCGCCTGATATTTCTTTAAGGTTGCAGCCAATGCCTGTGGCTGGCTGTGCACGGCATAATAGGAAAGCTGCAGATAAAACGGATGGCCGTCCTTTACCTGTTTTTTCATATAATCGGTCGCACGGCGGGTGATTCCGAAACTCTGCTTGGGGTCAAGCGGGTCGGGTGAATCACCATCTTCATTCATCGTGATGCCGTCACTGGCATCAAACCCCATGGATTCAGGTGTCTGGGGCCATTGCCACTTGCCAAAATGTGCGGCACGGTAGGCTGGATCAGCCTTCTTCAGCGTGTTCGCGATGGAATCACTGACAGGTGCATTCCATCGACGGGAATTTTTCTCGGTTGCATTAAGACTGGTCGTAGACCGGCCCATGAGCAATGATGCCCGCGAACATTCGCATTTCGGATGCCCTGCATAAGCCTGGGAAAATACCACACCGGAACTGGCAATTGATTCCAGATTCGGCATGCGATAGGAAGGGTTGCGCGTCGAGTCGTCGCCACGAAGCATCGGCACCGAAGTGCCTGACCACCCCTGGTCGTCGACGAAGATGAAAAGGAAATTGTATTTATCATTATTCGCAGCAGCTTCTGCAGGCATCATGCTAGAAAGTGCCAGAATCAGATATTGAAATCCTCGAATCCATTTCATTTCATCTCTCCGGAGTTAGTCGTTGAAGCTCAAGCCGCAATTACTCTGGACGAGTATAGTTGACGTCAATCGAGGCACTGTCGAGAATCGAATCCTTGATCGCTCTCAAAAGCACGTCCCGGGTCACTTCTGTTTTTTCGGGATCAAGTTTCGGCTTATCTGAAAGCGCATACATCGTCAGTGTGTATTTTTTAGTTCCACCGCCAGCGGAATGAGGTATGACGTAAGGTTCGCCCCTCTTCCAGGTGGCACCTAACTGCCCCACACCCTTCACATTTTTGGGGAAACTATTCACCTCAGCGGGAATATCCCATACCACCCAATAGACTTTCATATCATCACCCTTGGCCAGGTGATCCATGACAAGTGCAAAACTTTTGGTGCCTTCCGGGGCACCTTTCCAGTTCAGGGGCAAGGTTGCACCTTCACCGTCTCCATTAAATTCTTTGGGTAGTTCATCGCCATCTTTCACCACAGGGCTTGTCAAAATAAAATTCCCTGTACGCTTTGGTGTTATTTTTACATACTCACCTGCATTGGCTGGTGGCCCTTCCGGGGGTCGCTGACCACCCTTCTTCTGCTGGTCTTTTCGCTGGCCACCTTTCTTCTGCTGGTCTTTACGGTCAGCACCGCCTTTTTTCTGCTGGTCTTTTCGCTGGCCGCCCTTCTTCTGCTGCTCTTTGCCCTGGGGCCCAACACGCCTTGGCTGATTCAATGAATATGTCTCAGTTTCAACACCTTCCTTACCATTGTCAAACTGAAATAGAATTTTATCATCTTCCTTGATGTAATAGGTCACTGATCTCTTATCACCATTAAGGTCGTAAATCACGCTGATCCGCTTGTCATCCTTCGACCTTTCAAAACCAGTAATTTTGGCACCTCGCATGGGCGGAAGGGCTTCCCGGGGGCTAACAGCACGTGGCTGCGGATCAACCTGGCCATCCCGCTCGACCACTTCTCCATAAAACCCGCCATTTAGATACGGATAATTTTTCGTCGAATGATAATGGTAATTACCATTCTCGTCCTTATGACCATTCATCCAGTCCAGTTTATTTGCGGGCGAACCATCAGCCTCGTCAAAGCCATAAATCGGATAGCCATCCAGCGCATATCCGAGCGGTTTGCCTTTACCCACTTGCTTTTCAAGATGAACTGGAGGCAGATGATAGTGATAATCATCTCCACGACCACAATGACCGCCATAAATATCAAGTTCGCCCGCAATTTTCGTGTCGGTCACACCATCATTCTTGATCGGATTGAAAATGGGAACCCCATTAACTGCCAGCGCAATGGCTCCCCTGAAAAAATTATCCTTCGCCGACAGCGGTTCCCTGGCCGGTACTGGAAAAATCGGAATTCTCCAGGCATTCTCACCCTTGTAATTCTGAGCCAGTGGCACCTGCTGCTGCCAAGCCACTATGCCCACCATCATTTCATGGTCAGGCATGCCATTTGATTCAACATAAAAGAACTTCTCGTCGGCCTTCAAACCAAGTGTTTTTTCAAACGGCTTGAAATGTTCAAACAACACCCCTGCCCTTTGTCTGGCATTATCTTGAGCGGGCACCGGTGCCCGGAGCGATGCCAGCAAAAGGGGCACACCAATCCGGTTCAAGTTATTCTCGTTGATGAACTGAATTTCATTATTACGAGATTCAATATATTTTCTGTCTGTATCTGTTAACTGACTGATGTCAATTGAAATCAGCCGACCTTGCTCTGTGCGAATTCGAACCTGCCCATCACGCGATGATTCAAACTGGCCATGAAGGTGAGCACCCGTCTCAATATAAGTCCATGTACGGTTATTTTTTGATCCAGCAACATCCCCATGCCCACCATCATGTGCATCTACATATCTACATACAATAATCAATATGGCTGCAATGGCAACGTAAGTTCTCATTGTAATTCCTCTCCTTCTATTAAAAGCTGATTTAATCAGCGGGCTTTCTTCTTTTTACCCGGGTCTTTTTTCTTTGGTGCGTCGGGCACCATATTATTCAAATTGGTGAACTCAGGTCTTGATTTGCCGTCTGGGGCTGTGGCCACATGGCGGCGAAATACCACGGTATTGTCAAGGGCTACATCATCGGACCAGATGAATCTGGCACCTTTAAAATCATGATCGTAATATGGCTGCTTGGGCCCCACTTCCTCCTCGGTGTACTCTTTGGCATTTGGCCACTTACTGTCGTCAAAATCAACCGCATACCAGTTCTGCGGCATGGGTGTGTTACGAACAGTTGGATTTTTTGTATCACCGTTGACTGGTCCATGCGAGAAGGACATTGCCTTCCACGATTTGTCGGTGACAGTTCCATCACCGAATTTCAATATAAAACCACCGTCACCAATATTTGTATTTGCATATTCCATTCCGCTCTTGGGGTCAGCATTATCTTTCGCCAGAACAGCAATGGTCATTGGATATTTCGGCAGAATATCGACTGAAATGACATTGTGTGGAATGAATTTAATGGAATCAACAGCAACCAGCTCACCGTTGATGTACATTTCAAACCAGTTGTCGGCATAAACATTGACCTTGATGGTGTCCTCCATCGATGGTTTGCGGATACCCTGTACCACCAGTGCAGAAAGCACACCGGCCATGGCCAGCACCATGATCATTGCCTTGATGACAATCGTTTTATTCATCCGGCTGTAATTCATCTTACTAAACACCTGAAATTGCATTTTAATTCTCCGCATTCGCCTGATCCTTAGCTTTGTTCATACCTTTTTTCTTCTGTGCGCCCTTACCCTGTTCACCACCTTTTTTTCGCGCTGCTTTCTTCTGTGCATCGCCACCACCTGCCCCACCGCCCTGACCCTGTCGACGATTTGCTCCGCCTGTCAGTGTTGTCAATTCTTTCGTTAATCTTGCAATAACTTCAGGATTATTCTTCGCAACATCATTCTTCTCATTGGGGTCTTTCACGATGTCAAAAAGCAGCGGAGCCTGACCCTGGCCAGGGCTGACCATCTTCCAGTTACCTGAAAAAAGTGCCGTGTCGCGAAACCCCATCACAAACGCAGGACGATCTTCAGCCTTGCCTGATTTCAAGGCTGGCCACAGATTCACACCATCCAGCTTTTCATTAACACCAGTTTCAATTCCTGCTGCAGCTGCAAGAGTCGGGAATACATCCATGGCACACATGAATTGCTGGCTCTTCTGCCCAGGCTGAATCATGCCCGGCCAGTAAATCAGGGCCGGCTCGCGGATTCCCCCTTCAAATGTACCACCTTTTTCGCCACGCAGTGGCTCATTGCTTGCGCCGTTGGACAACTGCCCCCCATTGTCGCCAAAAAAGAGAATAATGGTATTTTTATCAATTTTCTCTTCCTCAATGGTGTTTACAAGCCGACCAACAGCTTTGTCAAGGTGCGTCAGGTTGGCAAGCAATGTCGCTCGGCGGTCACGGTTTTTGGCCTGGCCAGACGCTCCAGTTCCCCCCGGCGGCGTCTGCAGCGGACCATGCACTCCGTTGAATGGCAGATAAAGCAGAAATGGCCGCGATTTATCACGTTCTTTTATCATCCGACGTGCATCGTCGGCTAACAAATCAGTTGTGAAGCCTTTTTCTTCAACTGGCTTGCCGTTACGCTGCCAGTCCAGCTTGCCCAAATCCTTGCGTTCGTGCGTGTAATAATCTATCGCACCGTGCAGAAAGCCGTAGAAATAATCGAATCCCCGATTATTTGGCATATATTCCGGGGTATTGAAGGCATTATCTTCAGATCCACCAAGATGCCACTTTCCGAACATCCATGTCTGGTAACCTGAATCTTTGAATGCCTGGGGCAGAATTCGATATTTCAGATCAAGCCCCTGACGATTGTTTACACCGGTTTTGATGGTAGCAATCCCGCTCATCAGTGCAGCTCGGGTCACGCTGCAGATTGGGTTGGAATAGAACCGGTCGAGCCTTGCTCCACCTGACGCCAGCCGGTCAAGTACCGGCGTCTTGACATCCGGGTTGTTCCAACCAATATCTCCGAAGCCATGATCATCAGAAACGATAATCACAACATTCGGCTTCTGATCAGCCGCGATTGCATACCCGGCATTCAGAGCGAAGCTGCCCCAAACAGCCATCAAAACCAGTGCAACAATTTTCGTCATTGCCAAACCCCTCCTGTTATATGTCTTATTCCTGTACTACTTCACGAGTCGATTCATGATGGAACTGATGTTCAAAAAAGCCCGGATCAAGTGTCTCCTGACCAATCAATCTCACTGCCAGGTTTGATGGACCACCCTGTGCCTGTGGCAAACCACTGAATATCATTTCCTGAATTACTCCGGTGTCTGCTTCAAATCTCAGCAAAACTTCCCTCGGACCTCGCACACCTGGCTTTTTTCTAGCCAGAAGCCGACTCAACCTGTCAGATTTGTCCTCTGAAAATGAAATCTGGAATGCATCACGGATTTCAATAAGATCTGATCGCAGATCGACAAAAGGCAAACCGTGCTTGTGACCTGGCAGTGGACCACGAAATCGATTCGGATCCCGACTCAGTCGCACCGCCCCATCCGGAGGAACCGCCCAGTTCTGAACACCATCAAAACCGGTCGTAAATTGACGACCATCCGGAAATTTTCGAATCAGAACATATTGATTACCACCCCTGACATAAAATTTCGCACCATCCACGGGCGGTCGTCGTCCGTCAAATTTTTCAGCCTGGGTGTCGAGATTCACAATTGTGTAGGACCGGTCACCCAGGTCTGTCGATTTCTGAATCAGCTGATTGATACCAGCCGCCGCATCAAGCCGGTTATTACTGATCAGCCATAGCCCAGTCAGCAGAATCACGAGAGTCGCTGCCATTCCACTTAATACTGGCCGGCGGGGAATGGCAAATTTCTTATTTTCAGGCTTCAGCGATGATACGCTGACCTGCTTTAGCGAAATTTCATTTCGTATCGCATTAGCCAGACGATCATGCAGCATCACTTCGCGGGCAAAATGCCTCGCATTTTCTGGTGATTTTTCAATCCATGCCTGAAGAGTTTTCAGATCATTTGCCGAAATGCAATCATCAAGATAATCGTTGATGATCTCTTTCATTTGAATTTCCATGTTCAAGGCCTTATCTGGGCCGCTGCAGCCTTTGATGTCATGCAGTCTCGCAATCTGTCACGAATTCGCTGAAGTGATTTCGCCACTGTGTTCGCATTCTGGCCAATTTTCTGGCCAATCGCTGCCGGTTTCAGGTCCAATTCATAGCGTAACCGGCAAAGCTCGCGTGATTTCATGTCAAGCCTCGCAAGGCAGTCGCCCAGTAAGTCAAATTCAGGCCTCGATTGCGCTGACTCGGCAACAAATGCATCGACCAGAAAGTTCACAGTTGCTGGTTCAAACAGGTGCTGATCTCTGTTAAGCCGCCTGTAATGCAGCCTGACCTGATTCCTGGCGATACCTAAGGCCCAGGCAACAAAAGGCTGATTGGGGTCGTAACGATCAAACGAGTCGATTACTGCTACGGCCGTTTCCTGCAATACATCATCCCGGTCAGCAAAACCGGGAACCATCGACGCAACAAACGCCGAAACCGACGGCAATGCCAGTGTCCATAATCGTGTTGCCTGGCGTGCCGGGTCTGTCATGAAATTCGTCCTTCGCTCATCTACCAAGTATTATCAAGTCGTTCAAAAATATGACACACCGACTTGCCCTGTTTTACACAAAACCTTATTTAAAAAGAATTTAAACAAACAATTATCTCAAACCGGACTCTTCGAATACCCATCCCCATGCCCTCTCCGAAAACGCCTAAAAGTCTCTGGCAAACTTAAAAACCATTCGAAATTCGATTTTATGATTTCCGGCAGATACAGCCAATCTTCAGACTACCCGTCATCATTGAAACCTACATCAACACTGACCCGGCTGATATGCCCCAACCAACACTGTGAAAGAGACGCCAATAAAACCTAAACTATTAAATTACATGAGTTTGACAAACCCATGATAAAACTCCCCTGTAACTTTTTTTTGACATCGGCAACATGGCTGTTATGATGTGTATGCAACAGGTGATTCCAATCATCTGGATGCCGAAGTGGCGGAATTGGCAGACGCGCTAGGTTCAGGTCCTAGTGGGAGTTAATCCCGTGGAGGTTCGAGTCCTCTCTTCGGTACTTTCTGAATAGGCTCAGAGACTACTCTGAGCCTTTTTTATTTCTCTTTTTCAAATAAACATTGCTGGGCTGAATCAAAGCCGATAAATCAACAGGCCCGATTAAAGCAAATTGACGCAATATAATTTAAAATCCCATGAAGGCTGGATAAGACAAACTAGATCGGCCAGAATCGCTCTCTGGCCATCCCCGGAATAAAGCATGGCGAAAATCACTGGAATTGGCGGCGTTTTCTTCAAAACAAAAAGCAATCCTGAATCCATCGCCCAATGGTATCAGAAACATCTGGGATTGCAGCTTGAACCTTGGGGAGGGGCAATCTTACGATGGACTGATGATCTTGCCGCTGACAATGGCCTGACCGTCTGGCATGTCGCCGCCAGTGACAGTAAGTGGTTCAGTCCAAGCGAATCCAACTTCATGATCAACTACCGGGTAGACGACCTCGACGCTCTCATAGCCCAACTGGCCGCCGAAGGTATCAATCCTGTTCAGGGACCTGAATCACATGAAAACGGCAAATTTGCCTGGATTCTGGACCCCGATGGTAACAAGCTGGAATTGTGGGAACCCCACGTCTGGACCGAAACCGATAAAACCGGCTGATTTCATTAATTCGTAATGATATGTCGAATCAGCAGCCAACATAATTCGATTGGTCCTTCACTATCGGAGCTACCACTTTCCATGCCAGAACATCGAATTTACAAAATGAAATTTTCCGGTGTCTATCCGCATTATATCAATAAAGCTGAACGGAAAAACCGCACCAAGGCCGAGGTTGACGAGATCATCTGCTGGCTCACAGGATACGACCTGCCCAGCTTGCAGAAGCAAATTGACTCCGGCACTGACATCCAGACATTCTTTGCTGAATCACCCCGGTTTCACCCTAATGCTATACTGATCAAGGGAATTATCTGCGGCTATCGCGTTGAAGAGATTGAAGACCCGCTGATGCAAAAAATTCGCTATCTTGACAAGCTCATCGACGAACTTGCCAAAGGCAAATCGATGGAAAAAATCCTCAGGAAATAAACACTACCGGCTGCCTGGCTGCAGTCATATTTTTCGAAATATATTGCCATTCACCCAATAAATTAAACGGATTTATTGAACCTGAACTGTCAGGATCAGATTCAATCCACTGAAAAAGGCTCCGGCTTTTATCGCAACTCAATCTGAATCAATCAAGGCCGTGACATCAATCGGGAATATCGATTTTATTCAGGGCCAGCAATATTCCATACGACGCTTTACCGAAATTCAGCTGGTAATCCCAACCGGCCAGACGCTCAAAGCCTTTGCGAATCCGATGATGCGGCTTGCCCATGCGATAAAATGGCCAGCTCAGCCAGTCCATCACCGGATAGATGAACAGCCCGCCATAATCAACCCCGGTTATCTGCCAGCCCGTGCCCGCCAACTCGATCAGCTCATTTTTTGTAAAGTGATAATGCCACTCCACTTCGCGACCAACGGCCGAATAACCGGCATCGCGTCGTCCCCGGCCAATCACCAGGCGATAAAGGCCAGGCAGGCGAAGGCGGACGTTGTTAGAATCAAGCCAGGCGAACCAACCCGCGTGCGGCACCGTTATGATAAAGCGGCCACCGGGCTTAAGCACTCGCCTGATTTCCTGAAAAGCAGCTGGCCGAAGCTCGGCAGGCAGGTGTTCCAGCACTTCCACGCAGGTTACATAGTCAAAAGTGTTGTCGGCAAAAGGGAGTTTTTCAGCGCCGGCGTGATGAAGTTCGGCCGATGGCACATTTTCTCTGGCCATCTCAAGTGCGGCGGGGTTAATTTCAACCCCGGCCAGATGCGCTGAAGGATAGAGCTTGGTGCAGTGCTCAAGCCAGGCGCCGACATTGCAGCCGACATCAAGCAGCGAGCCCACCGGTTCACTGATCCAGTCCGTTACTCGCATGGGGCTTTTCCAATTTTTATTGACTTCTCAGGCATCTAACTGATCCAAAGATTGCCAGAGTGAATTCCCGGCGTCAATGGTTGTGGCCAATTGGCACGCACTCGCTGAGATATTGCAACACCATGCTGAAAAACTACTTACCAATCGCCTCAATCCCCGCACCCCAGGTGAACCGGTGCCACGAGTCGTTCCATCGGCTGGAAAGCCCCGGGCGGCCACCGGCAGCAAAACCAACGGCCGATACGGCCAGCAGCAGCACGAGCAGAATGCCATATTGGGCGGGAGAGAGCAGGCAGCGGGCCGTTTCGTTGCCGTTCTCATCGACTTTATCACGATAGACAAAAGCGAGCAGCAAGCCAATCGCCAGACCGACCAGAGTGACGACAAGCCCAAGCCGAAAGCCTGCCGGAAGATAATGCATCTCAAGAGTGTGCTTGCCAGCCGGTACTGGCACGGCCATATAGGCAAGCTGGGCCGGGTAAATCGGGGCTGGCTGGCCATCAATCGTAGCATGCCAGCCAGGGTCGTAAGAGACACCGATACGAAGCCAGGCATCGCTGGCGGCGTTGAGTTGCATTCGCATGGTATCGCCCTGATCGGTTTCAAGCATGATTCCAGCCGTGACATCGGCGGCATAAGGAGCGACAGGCGATTGCGGCAGCTTTTCATTAACTGATTCAACCACAAGTACTTCAGTGGTATTCGCCGGGCCGTTTTTAATCAATTCAGCCTCGGCCTGAGAATCTGTGGCCGCGGGACCCGTGATGATCTTCACCGATTTGGCCCAGTGCAGGCGGGGCTCGGGGTCAGCCAGGCGGTAAACATAAGCTGAGCCGGCAGTTACCGGTTTCAGCGACGTTTGCATCGGCTGACCAGAGATGATGTGCGAGACGCCTTCGATGGAGAATCGCCAGGGTTCGCCGCCGGCAAGGTTGGTCAGCCGGATGAGCCTGGCCGGGCGGAAAGGGGTTTCGCCGATATTCGACTCAAGCCCATAGGCCAGCGGCAGACTCCAGCCGATGGCGTCGCGGGGGGCGAAAAAGTCGGTCGGTTTCGAGGCATAGCCCGGCTCGCCCGCTGAATATTTGGGTATCCCCATGATGCGAGAGGCTTTGGGATCGCTTTTCACGATCGCTGCGGCGGCCGGAGGCCGCGTCCAGAACGAAGGGTCAACCGTCGGCATATCCCACCAGTGGCTGGCCATCATGTCGGCACCGACGAGAGCGGCAAGAAGAAAGCCGACGGAGACACGCAAGCTATATTTCTGTAATGAGTTGGCTAATTGAATCAAGCAGAGGCTGGCAGTGAATAATATGACACAGCGGGAGCTTGAAATGAGCAGTTCGCGAGTCAGCCAGGCGTTGCGGTCGCGGTGGTAGGTAGTCGTCCAGCGGCCGGCTTCGGTCCACCACGGGATCATTCCCCAGGCGAAAATCGCAGTGGCCAGGGCGGCGAAAAAGGCGAGAATGAGAAGAAGTCGGCGGAGCTTAAGCCTCTGCTCCTCTAGTATTAACGAAACACCCTGGCTGGCCAGTGCGGCGGTGGCCAAGGTGGCCCAGAGATGATAGCGAACGGGGATGCGCGAGCTGCCCAGCACAGGAATGCGGTGCCAGAAATCCATGACCAGCGTGAATCGGCCGAGCATGAAGACGGCCGAGATAAAACCCATGAAGAGCCACATGCCGACCCATGGCTTGCGCCAGTTGCGGGCCCCCAGCAGGGCCAGCAACATGGCCGTGGCCCCCAGATACGCGTTCATTTCATGGTAGGGGTAGAAGCCGTCCATCCAGTCGGTGTCTTTGGCACGAGTGCCATAAGCCTCACGTATGAAGAGGCTTGGAAGAAGCTGGGGGTGCCACGAACCGAAGGTCTGGTCTTTCCAGCCAAGGCCTTCGGTACGGGGCGTGCGTTTGAGCAGTTCGTAAGATGGAATCCACTGAACGGCAGCGATGAGAATGCCGATGCCGATGGCGAAAGTGCCGATAACGACAAATCGGCGACGCAAGCTAAAGCCTTTGTTCACAATGATTTGATAAAACGTGAGCAGGGCGATGAGCTGCACGGAAAAAACGGCGTCCTGCAGGTGGCCGGCGAAGACCTGGCAGGCCAGGGCGAAGGCAGCAAGGAGCGAGCCCCAGAGCCGCCCGGTGCGCCATGATCGCTCAAGCCCCCACAAAATCCAGGGCACGCTGGCCAGGGCGTTAATCATGCTGGTGTGCACGAAATGGGCCCAGGTAAAGCCGCCAAAGGTGACAAGCAGGGCCCCGGCAAGGGCCCCGGCCGGGTGGCTGTGGCGGCGCAGCCAGGCATAAGTGCCCAGGCCTGCCAGGGCCAACGAGGCGACCATGTCGAACCCGAAGGCGGCCCAGGTGCTGAAAAACGGGTAAAAGAGAAATTTCAGCGGGTGCCAGTAGCCGGCCTGGCTTTCGCTGTAAAGCGGGAAGCCGTTGTAAAGGTATTTGCACCAGAAGTAGATGTGGCCCGACTTGAGATTTTCCGCATAAAAGTGGCGATAGGCGTAATTCAGTTCAGTCACGTCGAAATAAAAGAGTGCAGCCCTGGCCAGCAGAATGGGCCAGAAATAAACGACAAGGGACGCCAGATAAAGGGCCAGGGCGATCAGGTCGTGAAATGATTTTCGGGTTACTTGGGGAGGCATTCTTCAGTGATTATTGTGGATTGATTTGGCTGGTTGTCTGTTTTCGCCTGAGAATAATGACGTCTGGTGATTGATAACGTGATTCAAATTCCTCGTTCTGGACGGCGGCAAGCATTCGGCGGGATGTTTCATTGTCCGAGATGACCACATAGAGTGGATTTTTGGGCGAGATGCTCTTGAATCGGTCGGGATAAAAGCCAAACGGGCGACCGTTACTGATCGACAACCGATAGAGATACATGGATTTGTAAACAACCCAGTAATCAGCCTCAAAAGTGCCATTGACTAAAGGCAGACTGACATTATCTTTTGAAGTGAATATATGTTCATATGTAAACTTTCTCCCGATAGATACAATCGATTCGCCTTTGTCGCTGAACTGTTTCTCGGTCGTCTCTGATTCACGGAGAAAAGCATGAATCTGCCATTGATAAACATCGTAGGCTTGAATGCAAGCTATTAGTAATAAGATTGCAATATTGATCTGTCTGAATTGGCCTGAAACGACCAAACCAGCATAAACCAGGCCGATCATCGGTAACAGGCAGACGAGGTATCGATAATTGTCAGAATTAAAGATGTTTTTATTGAAAATGAAAGCCGCAAGATTCAGGATGAACATGCAGAACAGGCCAAACCAGAGCGAGCCAAGCCATGAAGGCCAATAAGATACCGGTTTTTTTTTCGAAGCCGATTTCAATAATACTGCTGTCATTGTTAATGCAACCAAAGCGGCAATGATTTGCCAGGAAGTTGCATTTTTAAATGGCTGGTCGGGCCATGTGATTTCATCTTTACCGAAAATTGATCGGCCAAATGCAAGCCGTGGCAGACACTGAAGAAAAAGAATTTTTGTGTGGTCAATCAGCGATGGCACATCAGTGATCAGTTGGAACTGGTCGCCATATACATTTTCGCCATCGCCAAGGCTTGTCAGCAAGGGGCCGACAGGCAGCATCATGCTAAAAAGCATGGCCTGTGCCAGGCGTCGTTTAAGCGAAACTGTTTTCCTGAATTTCCATGCTTCCGCCAGGCTGGCAAAAAAAAGCCCGGCCAAACCCAGTAGAAAAATGGAATCAACCCAGAGCCCCAGGCCGCAGTAAAGGCCAAATGCAATCCATAGCGAAATTGTATTTCGATGGATCAGGCCAGCCCACAAATACCAGGCCCAGGCCAACCATGCCGCAGACAGCAGATGCCCACCCGTGACCCGTGCCGAAAGCCAGACCTGCCCCAGCCCCCCGGCAGCCAGCAGAAGGCCAGAAACAAGGGCCGGTGTTCGACCATAGGCCTTTAAAACCAGTAGATAAACTCCGTTAATCAAAAGCAGATTGGCAGCAACGCCTGCAAAGACCAGAGCAGCCGGCCCTTCGCCCCAGATGGCAACGACTGGCAGCGAAAGCAGCATCGGCGCAGTGCCGATATGCGGAGTGCCTGGGTAGTGCCAACGCCACTTGCCCTCTTCCACAAACTGGCGAAGCGTCAGACCATCAACGGCCAGGTCGCTATCCAGATGCCTCTCGGCGGCCGTTATCATGGGCCATCGCAGAAAAACAGCCAGGGCCACGCAGGCGAACAGGCCCGAGACTACAAAAAGTCGGTTGAATTTCGATTCGGGTGTGGTCGGGGCTGGCTCAGTCATGGGCTCGGTTCCGACTCACACCCTGTTATTATGATCAGACGACGTCGGCCATGCTCTCAAGCTGAATCAGCGAGCGGCCCTGCTCTTTAGCCAGATAAGCCCGGCCCTTTTTCACCAGGATATGATCCCACGGCAGCACTTCGTCGATGGCCCGGGCGCGATGACTGTAGAAGTGAATATCCATGCCCAGGTCGTCAAAAACCTGCCACCAAAGCTCAGGTTTGAAATATTCAGTCCAGGCGTCGAGTCGGGCCCCGCGTTTCCACGCTTCCAGCAGGGCATCGGCCACTCGGCGGTCGCCACGGGTCAGAATGCCTTCCAGCAGGCTTCGTTCAATGTCGTGTGATTTGATGGTCACCGTGCGAATCTTCACCCGGCTTCGCATGTATTTATGGGCCCAGCGGAAATACTCGCGGCTTTGCATTTCGTTCCACTGGTAAGGCGTGTGCGGCTTGGGCACGAAATTCGAGACGCTGGCTGTGACATCGACATATCGGCCTGTCACATCCTTGCCAATGCGGGCAATGGTTTCGGCCATATCGACAATGCCGTCGAGGTCGGCAGTGCGTTCGCCCGGCAGACCGCAAAGGAAGTAGAGTTTCACCCGCTTCCAGCCACGGCGGAAGGCCTCAGCGGCACCTTCATACAAATCCTTGTTATCAATGGGCTTGCGAATCTGTTCACGCATGTCGTCGCGTGAAACTTCGGGCGCCAGGGTCAGGCCGCTGCGCCGGCCTTCCTGCAAAAGGGCCGGGATTTTCTTGAGGGTTTCGGTGATGCGAAGGCTGGGCAGGCTGATCTTCACGCCAAGGGGAGTGAAAACTTCGCTCATTTTCTGCACAAGTTCTTCAAAATAGGGGTAATCGCTTGATGACAGCGAAAGCAGGCTGATTTCGTCGTAACCTGTGTTGTGGTATGACTCAAGGGCGGCATTGACGATTGTTCCGACCGACCGCACACGCAGGGGCCGCTTGATCACCGTTGACTGGCAGAACCGGCACTGCCACGGGCAGCCACGCATAATCTCAATGGCGATACGGTCGTGAGCGGTGCCAATATTGGGCACAATCGGCCGAACAGGGAGTGGGATGGCGTCGAGGTCGTCAACCACGCAGGCCTTTATGGCTTCAGGCACGTCGTCGCGGGTGCGGCGAATTTCGACAATGGTCCCATCTTCGCCATAAATGGGCGTGTAAAACCGCGGCACATAAGCCCATTCGTTGGCGGCGGCGATGCGGGCCAGCTTGTCATCTCGGCTCAGGCTCGGGTCGCCTTTCATGCCGGCCCACATCTCGGCAACGATGGGAAGCGAAGGTTCGCCATCGCCAATGATGAAAAGGTCAACGAAGGGAGCGATAAGTTCGGGGTTCTGGGCTCCGGGGCCACCGGCGATGACAAGCGTGTCGCTGGCCGAGCGGTCTTCGGCATGCAGCGGAATGCCGCCCAGGTCGAGCATGGTCAGGATATTGGTATAGCTGACTTCGTATTGAAGCGAAAAGCCGACGATGTCGAACTGGTGCAGCGGGGTGAAGGTTTCCAGGCCATAAAGTGGCAGGCCGGCTTCACGAAGGGCTTTTTCGAAGTCGGGCAACGGCGTGAATACGCGTTCACAGGCCCAGCCCTGCTCGTTCATCAGGCTGTAGAGCACCTGCATGCCGTGATGGCTCATGCCAAGGGTGTAGGTATCAGGAAAGGCGAGGCAGACCGATCCGCGGGCTGTGGCATGGTCTTTGCGAACACTGTTAAGCTCGCCGCCAAGGTACTGGGCCGGGGCCTGAACCAAGGGCAGGACGTGGCGGATAACCGATTGTTTCAGTGTCTGGCTCATGTGGCTCGCAATCTGATAGTCTAAATTTGGGCGTCAAATTAGTTTAACCGCTGAATCGTCTTGAGGAAAGCGGAGAATGCCAGTTTGACACTGGCCGGGATTGTCATCCCAGGTTGAAAATTAGTTACATCCCGAAAAAATTGAAGAAAAACAAAAACATTTTTAAGATTTTTTTAAGATTTATTTGACGTGTACGTCACAAAATGCTGACATATCTGTTTAGATGCATAGATAGACTCTCTCTGAATTTCGCAGTCATTTAAGTCGAAGGCCCTGATCTATGAAACCCGGCAGGATTTACTCGGTGGTATTCGCCTGTTTGGCCCTGATGCAGGCAAGCAGTCAGAGCACACAGGCCGTTGACATTTTTAACTCGTTCACCGGTGAAACCACTCCTTATTCTGTGACAATTCTTCTCAGTTCTGGTGACCTGTTTGCCCAGCAGATTGAGACAACCTCGGCCAATACTGTTGTTGACAGCCTCTCATTAGCACTTGGAACACAGGTCGTCGGATCGCCTGGCACTTTCGACATCAGCATTTACACCTCGGTTTCCGACGCCCCCGGCACTCTGGTCAGCGGCTCTCTCCTGGCAAACCGGAATGCAGCCACGCTACCTGACAATTCCGCTATCACTGCACCGCAGACATACTCGGGCCTGAACATTAATCTGCCAACGGCTGACAAGTACTTTGTGGTTATCTCCAATTTCAACAACAGTTTCACGTTGGGCTGGGCACAGACGACAGTTAATGCCAACCCCTATCCCAACCTCATCTGGGGTTTTAATCCTGGTGGTTCGGGCTTTTTAAACGGTAGCACTTCAATGACGAACCCGTTTCTGCTGCGAGTATCAACCGCTGCCGTGCCTGAACCCTCCACCTGGGCCATGATGAGCATTGCCGCCGCAACATTAACTGGCTTGAGCTATCGTCGCTGGGCAGCCAGATCCTGATCAGGCGATACGGCCTGACATCTCATCATAAATAAATGCCCCGGAAGTCTTATTCCGGGGCATTTTTCTTTTATTTGCAAAGTGCCTATCAACTTATGCTGGTGCAAGGCTGAATGAAAGTTAAAAAAACGAAGCCTGCACGACTTTGCTCGTGATTCATCAGGAAAAACGCCCCATCAGTTTTTCAGAAAACTGACCGCATTCTGAAAGAGCTTCAGGCCGTCGGGGCTGGGCTGGGCGTTTTTGGGGAAACGCGACCAGCGGGGATGATGCAGTGGGCTCACAAATCGCTCGGGGTGAGGCATCAGGCCGAGAATTCGGCCAGTCGGGTCGCACACACCTGCCACTCCCATCGGCGAGCCATTGGGGTTGTCAGGATAGGTCTCGGTGGGGTCACCCGTCAGTGGATTGACATATTGCAGAACAACCTGATTTTCGTGAACAAGGCCGGCAAGTTCGTCGGCGGTGGCGGTGAGGAATCGCCCTTCACCATGGGCTGAAGGCATGGCAATACGTTCAATGCCTTTCAGGAATACCGATTTTGACGAACTGACTTTCATGTCAACCCATCGGGCTTCAAATTGCCGGCTGTTGTTATAGGTGAGTGAGGCTGTCGGCTTCATGCCGGGGCGGGCCCCCTGTGGCAGAAGGCCCGTGGCCACCAGCACCTGAAAGCCATTGCAGATACCAAGCACCAGATTGCCGCGATCAACAAAGCGGCAAAGGGTCTCGGAAAGATGCTGATGAATGCGGGCCGCCCAGACACGCCCTGCACCCAGGTCGTCGCCATAGGAAAATCCGCCGGGAAAGGTAAGAATCTGGAAGGAATCAAGTTCCGCCGGCGATTCCAGAAGACGATTCAGGTGCCAGATTTCGGCAGAGGCACCAGCCATCTGCCAGGCTCTGGCGGTTTCCTGGTCGCAGTTGGTTCCGGGGGCACGAAGGACAAGAGCTTTGACAGCAGCCATTTTCTTGCTTATTCCAGATTCGTCTTGGTCAGTTAGTCAGTATTGCAGGTCGCTGTAGCCATACATCTGCGAAGAATATTCGGGCTCGGCACGATAGGCGAGCTTGCGGCGGATCAGGTCGGCTTCATAGACCTGAACAACAAAGTCGGCGGCGATCTTCAGCCTTGAACTGGTACCCTTGGAATTTTCTTCCATCGAGCCCCGGCGGAATTCGACCACGCCCACATGCTTTGATTGCCCCTTCACATAGTTAATGCCGGGAATGCCGTCGGCATCGCCCGAGATCAGAATGGCAACGTCGTAAGTTGTCTGCAGGGCCACCATATCAACAGCCAGCGAGGTGTCCAGGCCTTTTTCGTTCATGCTGTGGTTCAGCAGGTCAACCTTCCAGTGCCCTTCCTGACGAATTTCGACAAAGTCGGTCGCCGCCTGAACGCCGTAATAAAAACGTTTTTTTCGTTCCAGGGCTTTTCGCTTATTTTCATACCAGTCACGCGTCTCGGCAAAGCAAAGAGCCCAGGCCTCGTCTTCCCTTGATTTTTCAGGCATTGTGCCAGCATTGGCTGCGACACGGTCAAGATAATATTCCTTCAGCCGCACATTCACTTCAAACCGTGAACGCAACCGTGTTTCCGCCTTGGGGTCGTTCAGATCCCACTCATCCATTTTGCCGACAACATACCAGTAAATGCGGGAATGCTGGGGCGAAGGCCACGGCGACCCTTCGGCAAAAGTGCGACCCCAATAACGGACACTCTCTTCGAAAAGATAGCGATAAAACGAGCCATAGTCGTCTACCCGGAGGTTCAGATGTTTCAGCACACCATCAAGATTCGAGCCATCCACAAAAGTCACAAATCGCTGCATGAGTTTCACTCCGATCTTTCAGAAATAAAATTTCGATATCGAAACATTCGATTTCAAAACCTTGGTCAAAAAACGTGTTGTGTTAACATTCAGGAGCCCAGTCCAGAGGTTTTTTCCAGGTGTTTTCCAGAACATCAACAGAGACGTCGATCAGAACCGAATGATCAAGTCCCTTGATCACCAGTCTGTCGGCACCAGCTTCACCCGGGCCCACCAGCGTGCCGAGTCTGCCCACTGGCAGATCGGCCCAGAGATCTCCCAACTTCCCGACCGCATCGGGCTCCACTTCCACAACAAACCGCGTGGGTGATTCACCAAAAAGCAAAATCGTGTCAACCGCAGCCTTATCGCTGCAGGGCATGTCACGAAGCGTGGCGGCCAAACCCATCCGCCCACCGATGCACATCTCTGCAAGGGTCACAGCCAGCCCACCCTCGGAAATGTCGTGGCACGACCGAATCAGCCCGGCTTTGATGGCCTCGTGCAGTTTCCGAAATGTAGCCAGTGCCAGGTCAGCATCCACCGACGGTATCTCGGCCGGGTCGTTCAAATATTGCGAAGCCCAGGTCGATCCGCCCATCGCCGCCTGCGTAAAACCAACCAACCAGACTTCATTTCCGGCCTGCTTGAAATCCATCGTCACGGCCTGGTGCACATCTTCAAGCTGGCCCAGGGCACTGATCAAAAGCGTTGGCGGAATGGAACGCGACTGTCCATCATGCAGGAATTCGTTATAGAGGCTGTCCTTGCCCGAGATAAATGGCGTTTCCCATGCCAGAGAAAGGTCGTGGCAGGCTTCAGCGGCTTCCACCAGCCGATCCAGATTCTCCGGCCGTTCAGGGTTGCCCCAGCAGAAATTATCCAACAGCGCAATACGCGAAGGATCAGCCCCCACCGCTACACAGTTGCGCACAGCTTCATCAATGGCCAGGGCAGCCATTCGATAGCTATCGACCACTCCGGCGTGAATTTGCAGACCATTGGCCACAGCCAGACCACGATTGGTCGCGGTGGATGGCCAGATCACGGCCGCGTCGGAAGGTGCATCGGCATTCACGCCGACAAGCGGCTTGACGACCGTGCCTGCCTGCACTTCGTGGTCATATTGCCGAATGATCCATTCCTTTGAGGCAATGTTTTCATTCGCCAGCAGTTCCAGAAGCTCTTCCTGATGATTCGGGCTGGAACTGAAAACAGGCTCAACGGTTTTGACGGAAGTCGATTCAGCACGGCGGCTCACTCGTGGGCGGCCATCATGCAGAAATTCCATGGAAAGATCGCCGACAACGTGACCATGATATTTCAGGGTCAGTCGGCCAGTATCAACAAAACGGCCCAGAACGGTGGCTTCCACTCCCTCAGATTCGGCCAGGTGCTGCAGATCTTTCCATTTATCCGGCGGCACAGCCAACACCATCCGCTCCTGGGCCTCGCTGATCCAGATTTCCGTGTAAGAGAGACCATCATATTTCAGAGGGGCGCTTTCCAGGTCAACCTCCGCACCCAGATCAGCACCCATCTCTCCTACCGCCGAGCTGAAGCCACCAGCACCACAGTCAGTAATTGCCCGATAAAGCCCACGGTCGCGGGCCTGCATCAGAACATCAAGCACCATCTTTTCCGTGATGGCGTTACCAATCTGAACGGCTCCTGAACTGACAACCTCCGACTCGCTGGTCAACTCGATTGAGCTGAACGTGGCACCGTGTATCCCGTCCCTTCCGGTCCGGCCTCCCACGGCCACAATATAATCACCGTCGTTGACGCTTTTCTGCGACATGCCTCGCGGAATTATTCCAATAGTCCCGCAAAAGACGAGAGGATTGGCAAGATAGTCAGGATGGAAGGCCACCGCGCCGTTTACCGTCGGTATTCCCATCCGGTTACCATAGTCACGCACACCCGACACCACTCCCTTGAGAACCCGCTTTGGATGCAGCACACCCGGTGGCAGACAGTCAGCAGGGAACCCTGGGGGAGCCACGCAGAATATATCGGTATTGGCAATGGGTTTGGCACCCAGACCAGTGCCCATGGGGTCGCGAATGACGCCGCCAATGCCAGTATTGGCTCCACCATAGGGGTCGATCGCCGACGGATGATTGTGCGTTTCCACCTTGAAGCAGACGTCGAATTCGTCGTCAAAAGTCACTACGCCCGCATTGTCGGCAAAGACACTGACAACCCAGTCAGCCTCCAGCTTGCTGGTCGCCGCGAAAATCGTTTCCTTCAGCAGATTCCTGTATGAACGGCCACGACGTTCCACAGATCCTTTCAGGGTCTTGTGCGAGCAATGTTCCGACCACGTCTGGGCAATGGTCTCCAGCTCGGCGTCGGTCGGGTTTCGGCCCAGGCCATCAAAATGCTTCTGAATGACCTGCATTTCGGCCAGCGAAAGCGAAAGCTGCCCTTCACGGCTGGTTTTTACAAGTTCGGCGTCAGTCATGCCCCGAATGGGTATTTCAATCAGCTTGAAACGATATTGACCTGATGGCTGCAGATGGTTGATGGAAAGCCGGCCCGGCACAGCCATTTCCACAGCTTCGTTCACCAGCAACCGGCGGGTTAGGTCCGGCAGAAAGGCAACTGGGCCTTCAATGCGATATGTGCGCATCGTACGCACCCGCTCAACCTTATGACCCAGCGACTGAAGCACGTTCAGGGCGGTGTCGCCGGGCGGGTCAGTCACGCCGGGCTTGGGCAGAACGTGAATCAGGTGAGTGGTGTCGGATTTGGCTTGACTGCTGGTTTCAGCAGCCCCCACAGGCGTAATAACAGCCGATTCAACTACAGGGTCTAGCAGCACTTCAAGTGCGGCTCGAGCCAGCTCGGCCTGACCCATATCGCTTTCAATCACCAGGCCACGCGTTTCATGAATGGCCCACGGGCCAGGCAGCCCCAGCTCCTCGGCTTCGGTCTGCCTGTGGCGATTGAGTGTGGATTGGCTGGTGTTTTTGGGAACGATTTCAAGATGCCAGATCATATGTCAGATACTGTTTAATTCAAGGACTTTAGGGGAAATTCAGCACAGGCGAATTTTGATTTGAGAAGGAATTCAAGGCGAATTAATTACCGGCTGGCGATTCGAACGACTTCCGGTGTCTTCGCCCAAGATCCCACCACTCTGCCAACTCATCCATTGCATCGTTATCCAGCAATTTTTTGAAGTTTAACAGTTCGTTTACGTATTCATCCAGAGATTTTCTTACAGAATTTTTATTGTGCAGAAAGATGTCCCGCCATAACTCCGCATCAGCACCAGCGATACGTGTCATATCTCGAAACGCGCCTGCCGAGAGATGATGCATTCCGGGGTCAACCAGACGCGACAGTGCCGCCGCCAGGGCATGTGGCAGATGGCTCGTCAGGGCCAGGGCACGGTCATGCTCATCAGGTGGCATTTCAATGACTCGGCTCCCAACGGCTTCCCAGAAACTGCGGATTTGAGCCACATTTTCAGGCGGATTAAATGCCGAAGGAGTGATGATACAGAGCCGGTCGCGAAAAAGATCAGGCCGCGATGCCTCAACACCCGACTTTTCCGATCCGGCTATCGGGTGCCCACCCACAAAAGCGGCTGCAAGTTCCACTTCGTCGACAAGCTCTTCCAGAATCGTGCCTTTGGTCGATCCGGCATCCGTAAGCAAAAGGGCATTGCTCTTTCGTTCAGACCATGCCCTGCGGGCGTCACGGGCAATCGACGAAACCGGCCCGCACAGAACAACCAGCCCGGCATTGGCAGTGGCTTCACTCCAGTTGGTTGTATAGGCATCAATCGCCTGAAGCTCAACGGCTTTTTGCAGCCGTTCCGGATTTCGGCCCATGCCGACAATTCTGGGGGCACCCGGCAGGGCCTTCAGGGCCATGCCCACCGAACCGCCGATCAGGCCAACGCCTGCAATAACAACATTTTGCCCGGGTTTGATAAAAGTCATCTCAGAAACAGGTGATTCAGACACGGCTGGTTGAATATTCTGCGATTAATCAGGCGATCAGGAACCATATATCCACTCAATCCACCTGTCAACTCATGGGTCACATCCCACACCACTTAACTTAACAGATAAGCCAAAAAATTGACAATTTGTAATTTCCCGACCCGCAAAACTGCAACGCCCCACCACATTTTGCATCGCCAGATACCTCCACCCAAAAAAAATTTTGACTTCCTCCAAAACGAAGCCAATTTCGCCTGATGGGATATTGAGACTGGCTGAAACAAAACTGGGCCGACCACTTTAACGACAGGCTGAAACTTCGAGGGAAGGTGCGTTTTCAGCGACGCCGTCACGCACCGGAAAGCCCCCCAAAAAAACCGGTGAATTTGCGGTGAACCGGCACGGATAATCAAGATTCCCGACAAAAGACTTGAATCTTTCGCGCCGGCGTGTAAACTGTTACCGTTACGAATCGGACCAAAATAGAGGTATCGTGGTGAATCTATCACCACATTTCAGGATCAGTCATGGCAATTACGAAAGAGTCGAAGCAGGAGATTATCGGTTCATTCCAGCGAGTTCAGCAGGATACCGGCTCTCCAGAAGTGCAGATCGCCCTTCTGACGGCAAGAATTAACGATCTGGGCAACCACTTCAAGAGTCACGGCAAGGATCATGCCAGCCGTCGTGGCCTGCTCATGATGGTTTCAAAGCGGGCCAGCCTGCTGAAGTATCTCAAGGCTCGCGACCGTAAAAAATATCTTGAAGTGATTCAGAAACTCGGGCTGCGTAAGTGATTCTGCGCCCGAATTATCTGACTTGAATTTCGGATTCAGGCGAACCGTTCCCGACGGACCGGTTCGTTTTTTGCTTTTCCGTATCAACCGTGTGTATTCGCAGCAATGTGAACGGTTCAGTCTCAGTCTTTTTGAATGTTGTGGCTTCGGGATGTCCCAGACAGGCATTTGGCCTGTGGGCCCGGGCTGATGGATGGAAGTAGAAGAACAGATGACAGCAGCAGTCACTCCCCCCAAAAAGCCGGTCAGCGTTTCACGCACCATCGGCGGCAAGCTTATCACTCTTGAAACCGGCAAGCTGGCCAAACAGGCCTCGGGTGCTGTGGTGGTTCGCCTGGGCGACACCATGACACTGGTCGCCACCGTATCGGCCAAGGGTCGCGAAGGGATCGACTTTTTCCCCCTGACCGTCGACTATCGGGAAAAAGTCTATTCCGCCGGTAAATTCCCGGGCGGCTACATCAAGCGGGAAGGCCGTCCTTCCACCAAGGAAATCCTGACCGCCCGCCTGATTGACCGCCCGATTCGCCCGCTTTTCCCGGCCTCCTACCGCGACGAAGTGCAGATTCAGGCAAGCCCGATATCGGCCGACCGTCAAAACGATTCCGACGTCATTTCGCTCGTCGGTGCCTCAGCCTCGCTGCTGCTTGCCCAGACTCCATTCCTCGGGCCTCTGGGCGGTGTACGGCTTGGGCGGATCAACGGCGAATTCGTTGTATTCCCAACCGCCAAAGAGATGTCGGTCAGCGACCTTGACCTGGTCGTCGCCAGCACCCGCGATAAAGTGACCATGATCGAAGGCTTTGGCCAGGAACTGCCTGAAGCTGAAATGCTTGAAGCCATCCTGCTGGCCCACAAGATCAACCAGGAACTGATCGCCCTGCAGGACGACCTTCTGGCAGCCTGTGGCATGACCCAAGTCGTTCCGCCGCCGGATGAACTCTCGCCGCTGACCCTTCAGATGCTCAGCCAGTTCGGTGCCGAGCTTCGAGAGATCAAGCAGATTGTCGGCAAACTTGAGCGTTATGCCGCTGTTGATGCCTGTCAGGCCAAGGTCATTGCCGCCCTGGTGCCCGACGCCGAAACCAACCCCGACGCCGTGACTGAAGCCAAGAAGGCCTTCCATACCTTTGAAGAGCAGGTCGTGCGGAACATGATCCTCGACGGCTATCGGTCTGATGGCCGCGGGCCCAAGGATATTCGCCCGATTTCCTGCGAAGTCGGCCTGTTGCCCAGTACCCATGGTTCATCGCTGTTCCAGCGGGGTGAAACGCAGGCCCTGGTCACCACCGTGCTTGGAACCGGTTCTGACGAACAGAAAATCGAAGGCCTCTTCGAAGAAGTCTCAAAGCGTTTCTATCTTGACTACAACATGCCGTCGTTTTCGGTCGGCGAAGTCCGTCCGATCCGCGGCCCCGGCCGCCGCGAAATTGGCCACGGCATGCTGGCCGAACGCTCGGTCGCCCCGATTGTTCCCTCCAAGGAAGAATTCCCTTACACCATCCGCGTGATTTCCGACATACTGGAATCCAACGGCTCCAGCTCGATGGCTTCCGTCTGCGGGGCCACACTCAGCCTGATGGACGCCGGTGTGCCTATCTCCGACCCTGTCGGCGGCATTTCAATCGGCCTGGTTTCTGATGAAAAGAGCGGCCGGTTTATCCTGCTGACTGACATCATCGGCGACGAAGACCACTATGGCGAGATGGACTTCAAGGTGGCCGGCACCCAGCGCGGCATCACCGGCATCCAGCTCGACGTCAAGAACCACGGCCTGACCGAAGAAGTCATCCGCGGCACACTTGACCAGGCCCGTGAAGCCCGTATGGAAATCCTTCGCACCATGCTGCGAACCATCAAGCGGCCACGCGAAGAACTCTCGGGCAAGGCACCTCGCCTGATCCAGATTCAGATCAACCCCGACAAGATCGGCCTTCTCATTGGCCCTGGCGGCAAGACAATCCGTCGCCTGGAAGAAGAGACCGGCGCCAAGATCGAAGTCGAATCAAGTGGTCTGGTCACTCTTTCCAGCCCCGAAGCCCAGGCCGCCGAAGATGCCCGCGACCGCATCCAGGCCCTCACCGTGGGCGTGCAGACGGGCAAGATTTACGAAGGCAAAGTTATTGCCATCAAAGACTTCGGCGCGTTTGTCGAGATCATGCCGGGCAAAGATGGCCTGGTGCACATCAGCGAACTTTCTGACGGCTATGTCTCAACGGTCACTGACGTGGCCCGCGTGGGCGACACCATGCTCGTCAAGGTCATCGCCGTTGACGATCAGGATCGTGTCAAGCTGAGCCGTAAGGCAGCCCTGGCCGAACGTGGCATTCCCGACGATCGTCCACCCGCCCCGCCCCGTGGTCAGGGTGGTCCGGGTGGTGGTGGCGGCCCAGGTGGCGGTGGTCCGGGTGGTCCGCCAAGGCGCCCCAGAGACCGCTATTGATTCAACCGGCCCCGGGTTGAAAACTCTGACCGGGGCCGATCTTGATTCCTGAACCCGTTTTGCCGACGATAAGAGGGTGAGCCGCTGGCTTTCACTCTCTTTTTCTGTTTGGGTCCGTTCTCATGGCAACCTTTGACATGCCCCAGCTTGTGGAAGAGTCGGCCCCGGCGAACCTTGCCGAAAACTCGGGCCTGCATCCCGAGTCGGAATTGGCACGCCTTCGCCGCCAACTCCACGAGATCGCCAGCATGGCCGGCGGCCTGGTGCACGAGATTCGGAATCCACTTTCAACCATGATCATGAATCTCGACCTGATCCGCGAGGACATCGGCAATTCCGCCGACCCACGCGACCAGCGAATCGCCAAAAAAGTCAACAGGGTCAGGCAGGAATCGCTGAGGCTGCAAGACCTTCTGGAAGCCTTTCTGGTCATCGTCAGGCTCGAGCAGATTCCACTAGTCCTCACCGACCTCAATGGCCTGGTCGATGACTTCTGCGACTTCTTCGAACCGCAGGCCGCCAGCCATGGCATTGTTCTGCGTCGCCATCTCGACCCCTCGCTCAAAAGCCTGCCTCTTAATGGTGAACTGCTCAAGCAGGCCTTGCTCAATCTTTGCCTGAATGCCCAGCAGGCCATGTCTGAAGGCGGCGAACTGATACTGGCCACACGCCGCACTGCCGACTTCACGATTCTGGAAGTGACCGACACCGGTCGTGGCATCAGCCCGGCCGACCTGGGCCGGGTCTTTGAGCCATTTTATACGACCCGCAAAGCCGGTTCAGGCCTGGGCTTGCCGACATGCCGCCGAATCGTCGAAGCCCAGGGCGGGCAGATCAGCGTCACGAGCACGCCGGGCATCGGCTCACGATTCATCCTCAGCTTTCCCCACACCCAACTTCACGAGAAAAGCCTAACGGAGCGGGCCTGACCAGCCTATTTTCAACCCACGATGGAAGACCCGATACGCGTTCTGGTGATCGACGACGATGAAGCCCATGCCGAGGCCGTGGCTGAGAGCCTGGGCCGCTCAGGCTACGACTGCATCGTTGCCCGGGGTGGTGTAGAAGGCCTCAAGCTTATGGAAAGCCAGGACTTCGATGTCGTTGTGACCGACCTCATGATGGACGGCGTCAACGGCCTGGAGATCCTCGCCCATTCCCGCCGCGAACTGCCCGACGCCGAAGTCGTCATCCTCACCGGCCATGGCAGCATCAAAACAGCCGTCACCGCCATGCAGGCCGGCGCGGCCACCTATCTCACCAAACCGCTTGATATTCATGAGCTTCGGGCCGTGGTTGACAAGGCCTCTCAATCGCAAAGGCTGGCCCGTTCAAACCTCGAACTTCAACGTCAGCTGAACGAAAAATTCGGTTTTGAGGGCGTCATCGGCAATTCCAAGGCAATGCACTCGGTCATCAGCCGTCTGCGGCAGCTTTCACCCACTTCAGCCTCGGCCCTGATTCTGGGCGAAAGTGGCACCGGCAAAGAACTGGTTGCCAAAGCCCTGCATGTCAACAGCCCCCGTAAAAACAAGCCCTTTGTCGCTCTGAACTGCGCTGCCCTGAGCGAAAACATTCTTGAAAGCGAGCTATTCGGCCACATCCGTGGTGCTTTCACGGGCGCTGAGCGCGAACGCAAGGGCTGGTTTGAACACGCTAACGGCGGCACGCTTTTCCTCGATGAAGTCGGCGACATCCCCCTGCCCACCCAGGTCAAGCTGCTGCGAGTGCTTGAATCCGGCGAGATCGTGCGAGTCGGCTCGAACGAGCCCATGAAGGTTAATGTCCGCCTGATCTCGGCCACCAATCGCGACCTGGCTGACGCCATTGCCGCCGGCACCTTCCGGCAAGATCTGTATCACCGCCTGAAAGTTGTCACCATCAAGCTGCCGCCGCTGCGGGAACGCAAGGAAGACATTCCGCTGCTGGTTGATCACTTCCTGAAAATTTTCACCACCAGCCACGAAAAACCGGTCAAAGGCTACACCCCATCAGTCCGTCGCATCCTCACCAATTACCCCTGGCCGGGCAATGTGCGAGAACTGCGCAACGTGGTGGAAAGCATGGTGGTGGTCGATACCGACGGCATGATCGACGTGGACGACCTGCCCGACGACCTGGCTGGCTCCATTCGCTTCGGCGACGACGAAGTGGCCCGCGACAGCCTCGTTGGCCGCACCATGGAAGACATTGAAAAGCACTTCATCGCCGAAACCCTGCGAGCCAGCGGCGGCAATCGCGAAGAAGCCGCTAAAACGCTGGGTATCGGTGAACGCACACTTTATCGTAAAATTAAGGAATACAACCTCGGCTGACGAGCCGCCGCCGGGCCTTTCAAGCACCCGGCTAACTCACCTTGAAAACCGCATCCAGGATGCCGATGCCGAAAATTCAGCGACTCCCAGCTTCCGTGATCAACCAGATCGCCGCCGGCGAAGTGGTCGAGCGCCCGGCCAGCGTCATCAAGGAATTGCTGGAAAACGCCGTTGATGCCGGCTCAACCCGCATTGATGTCGCCGTGGAACGTGGCGGAAAGGATATGATCCGCATCGCCGACAACGGTTGCGGCATGGCTGCCGACGACCTTCTCCTCGCCTTCCAGCCCCACGCCACCAGCAAGCTCAGTTCGTCGCAGGATCTGGAACGCATTCACACACTCGGCTTTCGCGGTGAAGCCCTTGCCGCCATCGCTGAAATCTCCAAGGTCCGCTGCCTTTCCCGCACCGCCGACGCCGACCAGGCAAGCTCCATCGAAATCGAAGGCGGCCTGATGGGCGAAATTCGCAACGCACCCGGCTCGCCCGGAACCATTTTTGAAGTCCGCGACCTCTTTTTTAACACCCCGGTTCGCCGCCGATTTTTGAAGTCTGACACCACCGAAGCCGGCCACGTGGTCGAGGCCTTTCAGCGGGTCGCCCTCGCCCAGCCCAATATTCATATGACGTATCGTTCGGGCGGCAAGCTGGTTTACGACATCCCCGCCCAGGCCGGGCTAAAAGAACGTATTGGCCTGTTTTACGGCTCGGAACTGATCGAAGACCTCATCTGGATCGATTCCCAGGCCGACGACTACCGCATTTGCGGCTATGTGGCCAACCCCAGCCATTCACGCGGCTCAAATCGTTCACAGAATTTCTATGTCGGCGGCCGGTTTGTCAAGGATCGCACCCTCTCGCACGCCCTGACAGAAGCCTATCGAGGCCTGCTTATGGTCGGCCGCCAGCCAGTCGCTTTCCTCAAGCTCGAAATCCCTCCGGAAGACCTCGACGTCAATGTCCATCCGGCCAAGGTTGAAGTCAGATTCCGCGACAGCCAGAAGCTCTATGCCCTGCTGCTCTCGGCCATCCGCCAGAAATTCCTCGCCAGCGACCTGCACGAAAAGCTCTCGGCTCATGGCCTGAGCCTCGTCAATAAACCTGCCGACGACAAATCAGTCGGCACTTCGCCAAATCCGGCATCTGTCACACAGCCAGTATCAACCCCATTTCAGTCGGGCATCTCAAGCCAGCCCTTCGCCCTTGATGCCCCTGCGCCCAATCGTCAGACAGTCGCCAACTGGTTTGGGTCGGAACAGGCCGGTTCAGTCTCAGCACCGGCTTATTCAGCTCAAACACAGGTACGCCAGCAGCAGCCCCGATCGGATTATTCCAGCAAACCGGCTTATTCTCCCGGCCCCTTTGAGCGACCCGACCCCGCCGCCACTCTGCCCGGCGGTTCTTGGAGCATGGCCGGCACCAGTGCCCAGCCCTTTGAAGCCGACCTGGCCGGCGAACCTTCTTCAGCGGCCAGTGCTTCGCCACATACGAACCTGCCGGAAGCCGCTATTGCCGGTCAAAAACAGGAATTGCCTGTTGATGAAGCGGTTATTTCCGAGCCGGCAGCGAAACCTCGTACATTCGGCAAATCAGTCCAGATTCACAACACATATCTTGTGGTTGAAACCGACGACGGTGTTTCGCTGGTTGATCAGCACGCCCTGCACGAACGTATTTTATACGAGGAATTACGCCTGAAAGTGGCCGACGGCGGCGTGGAATCGCAACGACTGCTGATTCCCGAGATGCTTGAGCTTGAAACGGCCGACCACGCCCTGGCCCTGGAACATGCTGAAATTCTGGCAAAACTGGGGCTTGAGGTGCAGGATTTTGGCGAGCCGACACTGGCCGTGCTTTCGATTCCGCTGCTGGCGAAGCATCTGCGGGCCGGCGAGCTGGTGCGCGACCTGATCGACCGCTTTCGCCACAGCCAGGCCAGGCCCGACCCCGAAGCGATCATCAACCTGACACTGGCGACGATTGCCTGCAAGGCGGCAGTGAAAGCCGGCGACAAGCTGGAACCGGCCGAAATTGAAGCTCTGCTGGCCAGGGGGCGAGAATTCTCAGAGTCGCACCATTGCCCACACGGCCGCCCCTCAGCCCTGGTCTTCACCAAAACCGAACTCGAAAAACAATTCGGGCGCATCTGACGTCCGTCATAAAAACCGATTCTTACCAAAACCATGATCTGCGTCACCATCGCCAAAGAGACAAACCAGGGCCTGCGGGAATCGTGGCAGCGTGCTGCCCGGGCCGGTGCCAAACTTGTCGAACTGAGGCTTGATTACCTGATTGAGCCCGTCGATTGGGCCCTGCTTTTGCGCGACAGGCCAACGCCCGTGCTGGTAACGGTCAGGCGCACCATCGACGGCGGCCGCTGGGCCGGCGATGAATCGCACCGCCGCACTTTGCTGGCCGAAGCCAGTGCCAACGGGGCCGACTGGGTTGATGTCGAAGTCGATATTGCCCCGCAATTCCCTCGAAGTGGCATCAGCCGCCGAGTGGTCTCGTTTCACGACATGAACAGCACCCCCGAGCAGCTTTCTGAAATCGCCCAGGCCTGTGCCGAAGGTGATGCCGACCTGGTGAAACTGGCCGTGATGGCCCGGTCGCTGCGAGACGCGTTCCGCCTGCTGGATACGATTCGATTGTCGCATGCCAACCGCCCCACC
>JBEITT010000051.1:0-39081 GCA_040374745.1 Planctomycetaceae bacterium
ACTGATGCTGAATTGAAATCAATGCAATTACGATCGGGAAAATGGCCAACATCAAGATTCCATTCATCAGATTGTCTGTTCTTGCTCAATTTTGTTTAGCATAACCCAAAAACTGGAACAAATCGACTATGCTCATTTTTGACGATACACGTTAATCATGGTTAGATTATTAATAAGAGGATCATCTGTTTTGCACGGCCCCTTCCGGGGAATCACACGAAATACTGGATTCGGCTGAACGACCCATGCGAATTGCTGCCACGACTCTGATGTGCCTTAGCCTGGTGATGTTTGCTGGTGGCTGCAACTCTGAAGCTCCAACGACAGAGCCCCAAGCAGCACAGACTCAGGTTCCCGCCAAACCCTCGTTTCAGGGTATCAAACTCAAGGTGGCGGCCCTGGAAGACCCTGCCATGGCACAGATCGCTGCTGATTTGATCGGCGAATGGCAGGCATCAACTGGCGGTGAAGTCGAAATTATTACCAATTCGGCTTCCGGAGCCCAGGGCGAGATTGATCCAGCTGTTGACATTTGGCTCGTCCGCGGTCAGAAATTAGGCGAATTGATCGACAAAGATTCGATTGAACCACTGGGCGACCTGAATGCCGATTGGACAAAAAGGCCACCGGTTTTTGAGTCAATGGTTACCAGATACGGGCCTGATCGGTTTGGCGTGCCATTGGGAACACGAATGCTGGTGCTTGTCTACCGTGAATCAACGTTCAAGTCGCCAGCAAATATCGAAACCATGAAACAGGCAGGTTTGGTCTTTCCGCCCCGAACGTGGGATGACTTCGACAAGCTTGTTGCCGCTCTAAAAAAATCAGCACCCGGCGTGCTGGCCTTGCCCACTATGGCTGACGCAAATGACCATCTATCATTAGATATTTTTCTTGCCAGGGCGACAGCCACCGGCAAGCATCGAGACCACTTCTCATTCTTATTCAGCTCCGAGACGATGGAACCACGCATTGCCGGTGTTCCCTTCAGTGATTCATTGATCGCTTTGGCGGCCCTGAAACCACCAGGCAACTTGACTCCTTCGCAAGCCAGGGCGGCTTTTCGTGATGGTCAGGCTAATTTACTGATTGATTACGCTGAAAATGCTTCCAAGTGGGCCAGACCCGAAGAACAGAGCAAGATTGGTGTGGTCGCCCTGCCAGGTAGCCTGCGTGTTTTTGAGCCTGACCGGAAGGCCTACGACAAAATGGAATCGGTGCAGCCATCGACCTATTTGCCCGGTGGCGGAGGCTATCTGGCGGTGCTAGCACGTGGAAGAAAAAAAGAGTTTCTACCGGCTGCAAAAGATTTGCTGGTTTATCTGGCCAGCGACTCTACCGCCATTTCATGGGCTGCTGACCAGCGTATGACCTTGTGCCCCACCCGCGATGCCATGTTGGCGGCAGGGTTTGTTGACCCTCGCATCGCACCAAAGGTCGAAGGCGGGGCATGGGGCGAAGCCGTTTTATCACAGATCACGGGTGAAAATCCGGTGGTCGGCTTGCGAATTCCTCAATCAGCTGAATTCCTGGCAGAGCTTGAATCAGCCGTAATTGCCGGCCTGGGCGGAAAGCCTGCCGGAGCTGAGCTGGAAATCGCTGCAAAAAAATGGAAACAACGCGTCGGCGCCTTTGGCCCACAGCGGCTCAAGTGGCATTATCGCCGTAGCCTTGTGCGACCCGTAACAGACGCCAAGGCCCCACCACCAGGCCAATGACGATTGCCAGATGAGCGACGAAGCCACTGATGACAGCCTGACTTCCGTGCGCTCGACCGAGGCCGAGATCAAAGAGTTGATTGGCCTTTTCGATTCCCCGGCTTTCGCCCGGCGCGGCCGTGATATTGAATGGGCTGTGGCACGAACATTGGAGATCAGCCGCCGTCAGAGACTTGAACTGCTGGAAATGGTGCACTGTCGGCTGAGGATGTGGGCCGCCGTTACCACCGGCCCGCACGACTGGCAATTGTGTTTTCATGGGCCGATTGACTATATCTGGCAATTGACTGAAGCCCCGGCACCACAATTTAACGAATCATTAATAATTAAGCCTAAGGCGTTGCAGGTGGCCTCGCAGAACCTTGTTTCCAGCCTCGAGCGATTCAACACACGCTGGGAAAAATGGGTGAGTCGACTTGAGGCCGACACGATTAACCGCCAGATCGATCATTACAACAAATATTATGTGCTGGAAAAGGAGTGTGTCGTCGGCTCGGCCAAGCTTGCATCACGACTTTTCAAACCGGTCGATCGCATCAGTCCGGCCTGGCTATTGGGGCATTTTCCGCTGATTGATATGCCGGCACTGAGATAAGCAGCTAGATGGAGCCCGATAAATGCGTTTCATGAATGCCCAATAAATGTTAAACTCAATTAATTCATTGAAGAGCATTTGCAAAGCTCTGAGTCCCAAGCCTATTTACCCGTATCGCCAAGCCATGACGCCTGTCCAGCATATTTTTCTGGCAATTTTTGCGGCTCTGGCAATCTCGTTGCCTGAAGTGGTGGCTTTAGACGCGGAGAGAGCATCCGGCGGAAATTCCCTAACGGCCAAGAAACCAGCCCAAACGCCACAAGTGTTGCGGATGACGTATTATCGCGGCCCAGGCACCACCGACCGCGACCTTGGCCCGATGGTTTGCGACGGCGACCCCGAAACCGAGTGGAAAGCCACCGGCCTGACTCGAACCACCCTTGGCCCACCCTTTGAATTTGTACTGGAAACGATCGACGGCCAGACCAGAGATTTTGCCGGCGTGCGAATCTTTTCAGCCTCGGTTGTCCCGAACCGACGTCTGAATCAATTTGAAATCAGGGCGGAATCAAGCCCCGGTTCCGGCGATTATGACCGGCTTGTTTATCAGGGCCAACAGGCAATCGACGAAAAGCCGCAATCGCATCTTTTCGACCAGCCTGTACGCAGCTATCGCCTGAAGTGGATCTTGACATCTAATTATGGTGATCGTAATGAATTCCGTGTTAATGAGTTATGGCCTATATTCGACGCCGCTCAAACTGCCCAGAGCGGCCCCGGTGTTCAAACCAGTCTGCCTCTTCTGCCTTTGCCCAAAATTGACGCAACTGCTGCTTCAAAATATGTTTATCAACCACTGAAAAAGCTCAGCCCTCCCGATGTGAAAGATTACAAGGGCCGCCCGTTAGCTACGATCGATGCATGGCTGTTTCGCGACCTTCAGAAAAAAAATCTCAAGTTTGCCCCGCAGGCGGATCCTGTTACGCTCATTCGGCGCCTGGCCTACAATTTGACCGGTTTACCTCCTTCGCCTGAAGACATCGCCCTGTTCAATAAAAAACCAACTGACGAAACATATGCCTCAATTGTTGAAAAATATCTAAACGCACCGGCATATGGTGAGAATCAAGCCCGATTCTGGCTGGATGTCGTGCGTTATGCCGACACGGATGGTTATGCCGCCGATGGCCTCCGGCCCGAAGCCTGGCGTTATCGAGACTATGTGATAAAGGCGTTTAACGACGGCAAACCCTATGATGAATTCCTGACCGAACAGCTTGCTGCAGATGAGCTTGAGGAGAAATCTGTTGAGGCGTTGCCGGCGCTGGGAATGGCCCGATTGGGGCCATTCCGCACGAATTCAGGAAATCAGAATCTGGAACGAAATCGGCAGGAGTTGATCACAGAGATGGTTGCCAATGTCAGCCTGACATTTCTGGGTCTGACCATCGGCTGTGCACGCTGTCACGACCATAAAATCGACCCGATTCCACAGTCAGATTATTATCGATTCGCTGCATTTTTCGCGGCGACCGAGCCTGCATTGTTACCTATGGCAAGCCCGACGGAGGAAGCCCGCTATAAGGCCGCCTTGCAGTCGGTTAGGCGTGAAATAGAGCCGCTCGAGGCAAAGATCAGCGAGTTGCGAGGTAATGCCTCCCAACGCCTACGAGAAAAACGCCAGAAAACACTGGATCAAACTACAAGGCTCGCCCTGCAAAAACCTTATGACCAGCGAACCGATGCCGAAGTGGCCCTGGTGAAAGTGGTCGAACTGGAGCTTGAACCAAAAGAGGTAGAGATTACGGCCACGCTCACGGCAGAAGAAAAATCAGAAATTGCCCGACATGAAAAAGTGTTGGCTGAGTTACGTAAGAAACGCCCTGACCCTTTGCCCCAGGCCTGGGGAATGAAAGATACGGGGAGTATTGCTCCGACAACGTTTTTGCTTCATCGTGGGCAGATCGATAACAAAACAGGCATCGTGGATCCTCGTGTTCCATCTGCGTTCAGAACTGCTCAATTAAGCGAAGTCGAGCAGCAATCGAGTTCCAAAAACGGAACATCTGGTCGCCGGTTGGCTCTGGCCCGTTGGATGACGGGACCAGGTAGCGGCCAAGTCTCCCGTGTGATTGTTAACCGTATATGGCAGCAACACTTTGGGCGTGGCCTTGTGGGCACAGCAAATAATTTTGGTGATTTGGGCGATGACCCGACAAATCCAGAACTGCTCGATTGGTTGGCAGCTGATTTTATTGCCAATGGCTGGAGTCTCAGAGACTTGCATCGGAAAATCGTAACCAGCGAAGCCTTTCGTCAGACATCGCGGGCGAGTTCTGAGTCAATTAAAGCAGATGGATTAAACGAGTTGTTTTCGCGTCAGAATCGTCGACGCCTCTCAGCCGAGGAATTGCGTGACAGTATTTTGCTAATTGCCGGTCAACTGAATCTTGAACATCGGGGTGGGCCAGGTGTGTCACTACCGCTTTCAACCGAGGTGTTGCAACGGCTAAAAACGGCTTGGCGACCAACGAATGATGAAAAAGCCTGGCATGCGAGATCGATTTATCTGCTGGTCGACCGAAATCTCGTTATGCCAATTCTTGAGGAATTTGATCGGCCTGACAGCATGACGAGTTGTGCCCGTCGCAATGAATCAACTCATGCCTTGCAATCACTGGCAATGATGAATCACCCGTGGGTTATAGATCAGGCCCGGCAGATCGGCAAGCTGGCAATCAGGTTGCCTGAGAAAGATGAAAAATCAAGAATGGCATGGATTTATGAAAAATTTACCGGCCGAAAACCGGACCATTTGACGTTATCAAAGCTGAAAGCCTCATTTCTTAGAACGAGTGAATCGCTTCAATTCGAAGCAGGGCAGTCGATGAAAGATGAACTCTGGACAGACATGGCATTGCTCATGCTGAACTCAAACGATTGGCTTTATCTGGATTAACAACGCATGAACTGGGCCGCCAACATCATCGGGAATAGCCAACACAGTAAAATAAGTCGTCGCCAAATGTTAGAGCGATCGGCCTCGGGTTTCGGTTCGCTGGCTCTTGCCGCGTTAATGAATGAATCAAAAGCTGGAGACGGTCTACCCGCTGGGCTTGCTGCACTTGCCCCTAAATTGCCTCATCATCCAGCCAGGGCTAAAAGCTGCATCATGCTTTTTATGTGCGGCGGACCAAGTCAGGTTGACCTCTTTGACCCTAAGCCAACTCTCGAGAAATATCATGGGCAGCGATTACCCAAGTCTTTTCAGGGCATAGAGACACAGTTTCTTAGAGAGACTGATGTGATCATGGCCTCTCAGCGAAAGTTTGCTAAACGGGGCCAGTCAGGCTTGGAAATTTCTGACTTTCTGCCGCATACTGCCACTATCGCAGATGACTTGGCCGTTATTCGTTCATGCCACAGCGATAGCTTTATTCATGAAACGGCGCAGTATCAATTGATGTCAGGTCGAATTGTGAGTGGGCATCCAAGTCTTGGCTCCTGGATGGGTTATGGTCTGGGTTGCGAGACGCGTGATCTGCCTGCTTATGTTGTGTTGCTTTCCAAATTCGGGGCAACGGAGGCGGGGCGGCCATTGTGGTCAAGCGGTTATTTGCCAGTAGTTTATGACGGAACTGTGTTTCGTGGTGGCGATAGGCCCCTGGATAATCTTTCGCCACCGAAGGGCATTTCGGCAAGGCGTCAGCAAGCCCTTCTGCAAAACATTATTGAATTTAACAGCTCAAATACCGACCCGCATGATACAGAGCTTTCAGCAAGAATTGCGAGTTATGAGCTGGCTTTTCGTATGCAGTCAGCTGCACCCGAGGCTGTAGACCTGAGCCGCGAGTCAAAAGAGACGCAAGATCTTTATGGAGTTGGTCTTGAACATTGCGATCACTTTGCCCGGCAGTGCCTTATGGCACGGCGACTGGTTGAACGAGGCGTACGATTTGTACTTGTCTTGGCTTCCGGAGGATCCAGTGAAAACCAGTGGGATGCGCACAGCGATCTTGAGAGTAATCACGGGCGAATGTCACTCCTGACCGATCAGCCATCAGCCGCTCTGGTCAAGGATCTTAAAAGACGGGGAATGCTTGACGAGACTTTGGTGGTCTGGGGCGGTGAATTTGGCCGGACGCCACTTTCGGAAGGGAAGGGTGGAGGCAAGGGGCGTGATCATAACCCCCATGGCTACAGCATGTGGATGGCGGGTGGTGGCATAAAAGGCGGTGTCTCTTATGGTGCAACAGATGAGATCGGACTTTACGCAACTGAAAACAAAACTCACGTTCGAGATATTCACGCCACGATTTTACACACCATGGGTTTGAATCATGAAGCCTTGGAAGTACTGCACGATGGTCGGTTCGAGCGTCTGACGGACATTGGCGGTCGCGTGATTCACGATATTCTTGCCTGACGGAACTAGAATTAACCAGGTTGTGGATTTAAGCCTGATTAGTAATTTTATAAAGCTGCTGCTCAATCCGTTTGGCCGCTGGCGACGTCCCTTCCGCCAGCGATCTGGCTTCAGAAATATTCAGTATGGGAATTGGAAAAGGTAACTTTTGCTCAATTTCTTCCTGGCTGGCGGTCACCAGATAACCTGCCCTTGTCTTCAAAACCTGAAGGCCCACTTCCTCAAGCGTGATAAGGTCCCGGTAAAATGTTCTGATCGTAATGTCTAATTTCTGCATGATTCTGATTTTATCTACAGGCCCGCCTGAGAGCAGGATTGCCAGCCGATGAAGGCGGCCGATCCGCTCGAAACTCATGGCATTCTTATCTTTGTGCAACCCGTCCGGATTGTCCATTTGCAGAACTCCCGCCAGTCACGCCAGCAATATTTTCACGTTTTTTTAGAAACAAAATCTCATGATCGGGTTCGCTTCATGACGATTTTGCTAGTTGTACGAGTCGTTGCGCCAATTCAGGTTGGTTCCACGAATCAGAATCGACTCAATTATTTTGGGAGATAATCCCAAAATAAGCAATATCATTCCCTGATTTTGCGATATTTTGAGAAGGTTTTGGGATTCTTGGTGTGAATCTGGATTAATAAGGCAAGTTTAAAGGGCGTGGCGAATGTCGGATGCATTTGCATGCCGACTCAACGAAGGAGCCTTGGGCGATGAATCAGGCGAAGCATCGAAAATCGACATATCAGGCGGGTATTGGAATGGAATGTCTGGAGACCAGAGTGGTCCTCAGTCATGTCGTTTCAGGTGTTGACATTGATGGTGATAAATGGTTCCTGCGACTGATTGGGCCAGGTACATTTCGTGTGATCAACCAGCCTGATTCTTCGGGAAATGACGTTCCACTGGGATCGCCAGCTTTGATTCAGTCCATTGAAATTGCTGGCACAGCTCCACTGGCATCCCGCCTTGTAGGTGAAGTGCGTCCAGGGCCCGAAGGCGATGGCAAGGTTTTTTTCCAAAACATGACTCAATTTGGCGGTAACACTCTTTCCGGCAGTTCCAACAATGGTCTGTATGCAATTGACATCCCGGATTTCTGGCTGGGCATTACTCAGGCCAATCAGACTGCGGCATTAACAGCTCAGATTGAAATTGAAAACGGTGTGAACACGTTAAGGTTCGGTGGTGTGGATATGAATGCCAGCCCCGGTGGTGGTATTGCAGCCCCATCCACCAACAGTTTTGGAGACAAGGCTTCCATCAGGCTTGGCCTCCCATCCTATTTAGGAACAAGTGTTTACGTTGACAAATTTGTTAGCGCCACGAAAGCAGGCTCCACTCCTGCCCAGCCCATAAATGATGAAATAAATCTGGAGACTATCGGACGTATCAATGCGTTCCAGGCCAACGAGGTTGGTGGTAATCCAGAAATTGCCTCAACGGGCTATATCGGCGGTGGTGGCACCGTCATTCGTTCTTCTGGTGAATTTCTGGGGCAAGCCATCCAGCAGAATGTCGTTGGTGCGATTGGCCAAATCATGATTCGGAACAACGCGACCAATTTCGGTGTGCAGTCTGGTACCAGTATTAGACGGCTGAACGTTGGTGGTGAAACTAAAAACGTTTTTGGTCTGGGTGTCAGCGGTATTCGTTATGCCCAGTTCGGGCTAGGTATGGATACGGTGACAATACATGCCCACACCATGAGCCGCCTTGAGATGGCCCGGGGTGCGGTTGGTTCATCGGTGACTACCACGCGACAGATGGGTTACTTCCGTAGCGGTGGCGATGTGATCAATTCGACGATCCTGGCTGGTGTTAACCAGAATCTGAATAACGAGTTCCGCCAGCAGGTTGCCAGTACTGATTCACTTGCTGATCTTGGTGGAGCTATCAACGCACAGATTGCCGGAAATGTGGTTGACTCAATATTCGCAGCATCATATGAACCCGACAATGGTTCTTATGATTCGCGAAACGCCATGGCTCTGGGCGGTGGCAGGATTGAAGCCAAAATTCAGGGTGCCATCGATAACTCGGGTGTTTCACCAGAAACACCTAATGTTGCTTTCTATGCCTTCAATACCAATGTAAACCGTGGGCCGGTTGCACCTCCTTATGTGCCCAGCACTCCGGCGGAAACACCTGCGAAGTTCACACGCATTCCAACCGGTAATTACAATTCCATGGGAAGACCCTTCCCATCGAACAAGAAGATGGATTCCACCTTCGCACTGTGGAATGTTACAGCTTACCTCCGGAAGACTAATCCAAAGCTCTGATCACCGGAAGTTCTCAGGATCTGACTATAAACAAAGAGCCGGGAATTTATTTCCCGGCTCTCTTTCGTTAATTCATTACTTATCAGATTCCCGCGTTATGCCTGATATATGCCAGCCCTTCTCGGGCCAGGGCAAGTGAGTCAGGGAAAATGTCACGCCAGATTTTCGTTGCGGCGGCAATATTCGGCAGTGCCGAACCAAAGGCTTCGATTGTCAGGTATCCGTTATAGTCGGATGCCTTCAGAGCTGCCCAGAATTCTGCCCAGTGTACCTGGCCGGTGCCAGGAATGCCGCGATCATTCTCGGAAATATGAATGTGGCAGACATGATCCTTGCAACTGTTGAATGCGCCAGCTTGCGACTTCTCTTCAATATTTGCATGGAAAGTGTCATACATCATTTTGCAGGACGGATGATCAACGGCTTTCACGAACCGGGCTGCCTGGGCTGCCGTTGTGAGGAAGTAGATCTCAAAGCGGTTGAGATATTCAACGCCCAGCTGAATCTTGCGGGCACCGGCTTCAACAGCCACTTTTTTCATGGTGTCAACACCATGCTCAAATTCCGTCTCGGTGGGGAAAGAGCCGGAGAAGACACCAATAGCCGAATGAAACGGCCCAACCAGCGTTTCGCAACCGAATTCGGCACCACAATCCAGCACTTTTTTGAGATGATCCACAGCAGCCTGTCGGATCGAAGCTTCCGGTGCGATCGGGTTGGTGTCTGGCCCGACAACCGTCACCGCTGTGGCACCCAGGCCTTCGTCTTTCAGCAGTTTGCCCAGCCACGCATATTTTTTGGGGTTTTCGACATCAAAAAGTGGGATTTCGACAGAGTCAAACCCGATCGATTTCAGCTCTTTAATGAGCGGAATGTGGGCTTCGGTCACAATGTCGGCCCACAGAAGCAAATTCATTCCGGTTTTCAGCATTTTCCTACCATGCTCCAAAGTGATTCAAGATTCTTGACTATCTCTGATTTTATTCTCTTGATTTGTGCTTAATTCAGAAACAGTCTGAGGATTGTATTTAAGCAGGGGGTGCGGGTTCATTCTAACAGCACCCCAATTTGATCAGATCAAACTTTCACGTCTTCCCAGCTTCGGGCCTTGGCCGAGGCCAGCACAGCATCGCAAACAGCCTGCGTTTCAAGTGCTTCGCGGAAGGTTGGGCTGGTTGATTTTCCGTGTTCAAGATTCGCCAGGAAGTCGGCCACCTGATGCACAAAGGTGTGCTCATAGCCAATTTGCAGGCCTGGTACCCACCACTTGCCCATATAAGGGTGATCGCCATCGGTCACGTGAATGCTCTTCCATCCGCGAAGCTGGCCTTCATCGCGATGGTCAAAGTATTCCAGCCGGTGAAGGTCGTGCAAATCCCACCGAATCGACGCCTTTTCGCCATTAATTTCAAGCGTATAAAGAGCCTTATGGCCACGGGCATAGCGGGTTGATTCAAACAGGCCCAGCGAGCCATTTGCAAAGTGGCACAGGAAGGCACAGGCGTCGTCGATACCGACTTTTTCAACCTTGCCAGTCAGGTTATGCTTGCGTTCTTTCACAAATGTCTCGGTCATGGCCGTAACATCGCTGATCGAACCATTGAGCCAAATCGCCGTGTCAATGCAGTGAGCCAGCAGGTCGCCCGTAACGCCCGAACCGGCAGCAGCTACATCCAGTCGCCACAAGGCCGTACCACCCTGAGGCAGGTCAGCCGAGATAGTCCAGTCCTGTAAAAAGTTGGCACGGTAGTGAAAAATCTTGCCCAACCGGCCTTCGTCGATCAGCTTTTTGGCCATGGTCACAGCCGGCACTCGGCGATAGTTATACCAGACAGTATTAGCCACACCGGCTTTTTCAACGGCATCGACCATCTGGTGGCCTTCGGCCGTATTCATGGAAAGTGGCTTTTCGCACAGGATCATCTTGCCAGCCATGGCGGCGGCAATGGCGATCTCGGCGTGCGTGTTATTGGGTGTGCAGATGTCGATCGCATCGATGTCTGACCGCTCGATCAGTTTGCGCCAGTCGGTCTCAATCGACTCATAGCCCCACTGGTCGGCAAAGGCTTTGGTGGCGGCTTCGCTTCGGCCACATACGGCCTTCAGCACCGGGCGATAGGCCAGTTCGGGGAAGAAGTCGTTAACCCGCTTATAGCCGTTGGTATGGGTCCGGCCCATGAAGCCATAGCCGACCAAGCCAATATTCAGAGGTTTCTTGCTGCTCATCGTGTTTCAGAAAGTCCTGGTTGATTTTTCGGAGAGGTTGTCTCGAAGAAGTATCAGTGATTTTCACGACATTGGGATGTCAGGTCAAGAATTTAATGGCAATTGTCAACCAATTCCCTGAGAACAATCCTAACAAATAAAAAAGGCTCCATGCTTTCACTCATGGAGCCTTTATTATGGCCTTGGGCATTCTTTGAGGAATAAGCCTCAAATCTCCTTCGGAATTCGCATGGCATAGAACGAACGCCAGGCGAAAGTAAACCCGATCAGTAACATGACTACACCCACAATGGCGGTAATGTCCTGCCTGCCTTCCTTCTGGGCCGATTCCTTCATAGCGATTGCAATTTCAACAGCCAGCAGGCCGAAGAGGGTCGAGAACTTGATAATCGGGTTCAGGGCGACGGAAGTCGTATCCTTAAACGGGTCGCCCACCGTGTCGCCCACTACCGTAGCGGCGTGCAGGTCGGTGTTCTTTTCCTTCAAATCAACTTCTACCAATTTCTTGGCGTTATCCCACGAACCGCCGGCATTTGCCATGAAAATGGCCTGGAACAAGCCGAAAACGGCGATCGAAACCAGGTAGGCCACAAAGAAGTTCGGGTCGAAGAAGGCGAACGCCAATGTCAACGACATAAGCGTAATGAAGATGTTCCACATACCAGCCTGGGCATACTCTGTGCAGATTCGCACAACCGTCTTTGAATCCTCAAGATCTGCCTCTTTCTTATCAAGATCCATATTCTTCTTGATAAAGGCCACAGCCCGGTAAGCACCGGTCGTGACAGCTTGTATTGAAGCGCCGGAGAACCAGAAAATCACTGCCCCGCCTGTGATGAAGCCCAGCAACACCGGGGCATCTGTCAGGCTGAGTTGCAGCATATTGGCTTTTTCCAGCAGCAGTATGATTGAGAAGATCATTGTGGTGGCCCCCACGACGGCTGTACCAATAAGCACCGGCTTAGCGGTGGCCTTAAAGGTATTTCCGGCCGAGTCGTTGGCCTCCAGATAATGCTTGCCCTGCTCAAAATCAGGCGTGAAGCCGAAGTCTTTCTCGATTTCTTCCTTAATGCCCGGAATGTGCTCGGTCTGGGCAAGTTCGAAGATGGACTGGGCGTTGTCCGTCACTGGGCCATAGCTGTCCACGGCAATATTCACCGGGCCCATGCACAGAAAGCCGAAGGCGACGAGCCCGAAGGCGAAAATTGAGGCATGTTGCCCGGCAATTTCCTGTAAGCCCTGCAGACTGACGAAATAAGCGCCTGACATCAGACCGACGATTAGCATGCCGCACCAGAAGGCACTAAAATTACCGGCCACCAAGCCCGAAAGGATAGTGAGCGATGCTCCACCTTCGCGACTGGCGATCACAATTTCCTGAACGTGCTTGGAGTGAGAGCTGGTGAAGGCCTTGGTGAATTCCGGAATCAGCACGGCAGCTATCGTGCCGCAACTGATGATCATGGCCAATTGCCACCAGAGTTGCGGCAGATTGGAAACGACACCTGCGGCATTGGCTACCGATATATCACCGATCAAAAGCCAGCTCATCAGGAAGGACGTTGTAATGCAAAGTACGGCAGCGATCCAGATGAGCCGGGTTAGCGGTGCTTCAAAGTTAAAATCCTTCAGACCGCTATATTCCTTCTCTGAATATTTCTGGTTTATGAAGTAGCTGGCACCCGACATAAAGTCCATCAGGAAACGCATGGCGAAAATCCATACGATCAGCTTGGCCTGAATCGCCGGATCAGGAACGGCCAGGGTGATGAACGAAATCAGGGCGACACCCGTCACACCATAAGTTTCAAATCCGTCAGCGGTTGGGCCGACCGAGTCGCCTGCGTTGTCCCCTGTACAGTCAGCAATCACGCCAGGGTTACGCGGATCGTCTTCCTTCACCTGGAAAACAATCTTCATTAGATCAGAACCAATATCGGCTATTTTCGTGAAGATCCCGCCGGCAATACGCAGAACCGAGGCACCCAACGACTCACCAATCGCAAAACCAAGGAAGCAGTAGCCAACAATCTCGCGATTCACAAAGAGCAGAATGATCACCATCATCACCAGCTCGAGCGAAATCAAGAAGAGACCGATCGACATGCCAGCACGAAGAGGAATGTTAACGACATCCCAAGGATGCGCTTTAAGGGCAGCGAATGCGGTGCGTGAATTAGCATAGGTATTCACTCGAATACCATAAGCAGCTACCCAATAAGACCCACCCATCCCGACAAGCGAGAAGAGCAGCACCAGGGCCACTGTGTCAATGCCCTCTCCTTGCAGCACCATGAAATAATACGTCATGGCCGCACCAATTATTGCAAAAAGTAAGAGCAGAAATTTTCCCTGCTGAACCAGATAGGTATTGCAAGTCTGGTAGATGGTCTCGGAAACATTCAGCATAGACTGGTGTGCCGGTAACTGCATGATCTGCTTGCGCAATGTCAGGCTGATGCCCAACGTCCCGCAGATTACCAGTGCACCGACTGCCAGCAGATTCCATCCACTGACTTCCTGGCCAAGCAGATTAAATTTACCGGCATGGAGATCCGGAATTTTCATATCGGCTTCACTGGCCAGAGAGGTACTTACTCCAGCCAGAAAGATGAAAGAAAGGGCGGCAAATATTCGGGTCGCGTGTCTCATGTTGAATCCGGTTTGACATGACTGTTTGAGTCGCACACTCAAGGCGACGCTCACGGAGGGGAACCTCTGTTAAAATATAGTGAACTTTTGGTCAAATCAATCAGTTTTTCTTATAAGTTCGCAAATAATAATTTGCTCTCAATTGGCGCGTAAAACTTGAAGAATTAGAGGCTTATGTGGATAAAAATGACTGTGAAAAAAATCACAGTACAGAGAAAATTTGCGACATTCTGACAGGCTATGATCGATTTTAGCAGCCAAATCTCATGCCGGTACAGCTATTACCGACTTGACTTTCATTAATACACTATATAGTGTAATGTTATAAACAAGAAAGGAGATTTGAAGATGGCTCAAACCTGTTGTATTGAAAAGTCACCAAAAACCGACTCCGATTTACTGAAAACCAGGCCTTTATTAACACCGGTGCAGGCCGGTGGGCTTGAGGCATTTTTTAAAGTCATGGCAAATGACACACGCCTGAGGCTTTTGCATGCATTGATACGGGCTGAAGAGCTCTGTGTCTCTGATCTTGCCAGCACACTTGGTATGAAGCCTCAGGCCGTTTCAAACCAGCTTCAGCGTCTGGCAGATCTGGGCATTGTTGCCTCGCGGCGTAGTGGGAATAACATCCACTACAAGGTTGTTAACCGCTGTGTCGCCCCACTGCTTGAACTGGCCTTATGTCTGACCGAAAACAATTGTTAATACGGGTATTTCAGAACTTATCAACGGAGAATTCCAATGAGTAAAACGATTGAAGATCTCGTACGCGAGAAATATGCCAGTGCTGCCACAAGCTCGATTTCCGGCGATCACTCGGGAGTTAAAAGCATTGCCAATGCCTTTGGCTACACAGATGAAGAGCTTGAAGACATTCCAGCCGGGGCCAACCTTGGCCTTTCCTGCGGAAATCCTGTGGCCACAGCCCACCTTAAGCCGGGCGAGGTGGTAGTTGATCTGGGTTGTGGTGCCGGAATCGATGTTTTTCTGGCAGCCCGAAAAGTCGGGATAAATGGCCGATCAATCGGTATCGACATGACACCAGAAATGCTTGTCAGAGCCAGAGAAAATGCTGCCAAGCAAAACCTGACAAATATCGAATTTATTGAAGCCCCGATCGACAGCATGCCTTTGCCGGATGCCTCGGTTGATTGTGTCATTTCCAATTGTGTAATCAATCTCGTGCCAGACAAATCGGCTGCATTTCGAGAGATCATCCGTATTCTCAAGCCCGGAGGCAGGCTGGCCATCTCTGACATTGCTCTCAAAAAACCTTTACCGGAGGAGCTCAAAAACGACCTCATGGCTTATGTCGGCTGCATTGCCGGGGCCATTTTGATCGACGAATATCATTCGGGCCTGGTAAAAGCCGGCTTTGCTGAACCCAAAATCATAGATACGCTCAAAGATTTGAATGCTTACAGTGCCGTTGATGGCCAATCGGCCTGCTGCCCACCACCTATGGAGCCTGAAAAGCCTGTTGGCCTGAGCATTATTGGCCAGTCGTGCTGCGAACCTTCGTCTTCCAACCAGGTACATGCGGGCCTTGCCACACTGCTGGCCAGGTGCGATATCAACGATTTTGCCGCCAGTGTCCAGGTTTATGCCATCAAGCCAACCGCCGGGTGAAATCAATTTTTGACTTCCAAACCAATTGCTTCAGGAACAGTCTCTGTTATGTTCTCTCTCATTTTCAGCCTGATGACATCTCAGATTATCAAAACGGAGCCGGACCTTGGCCCCGCCGTGCGAGCCATTTGCCTTTTTCAGGCACTTGGCACGCCTGAAGTTCTGGGCCATGACAGCCTGATCAAGGCTCGCCTTGCCAAGTCGATCTCGAATGACAGGTTCATTTCATTTACTGAGGTGGAAGGGTTGATCAGCCGAGATACCTATACCAAAATTGCCGGGGAGGATGGTCAGTTGGACGACAATGAGATTAGAAATCAACTCGATTCACTGCAGCCTGAAAGTCGCCGACGTCTGACCGAGGGTCTAAGTCAACACGCCGATCTTCTGACCACCCAGTTTGACATGATTGACGACGCACACCGTCAGGGTGGCAAGCGACTGGCTCAGTGGATCATCAATCACTACAAACCCGGCCAGCCCCTGCACATCACTGTAGTCTGCACAGGTAATTCGCGGCGAAGCATGATAGGCTCATCCATGGGCAATCTTGCCGCAGCATATTACGGCATGCCTGAAATCCAATTTCATTCCGGCGGCACTGCCCCCACTGCTTTTAACAAACGCACAATCCAGACACTTAAAAGCATCGGTTTTTCAATTGAACCCACTGGGGCTGAAGCACCGCGTGGTGATCCGCAGTCGACTAATCCGATTTATCTGATCGGCTGGGGACAGGGGTTGGAAACACGCGAATTTTCCAAGCACTATGCCGACAAAGCCAATCCACAGTCAGGATTTGCAGCATTGATGGTTTGTACAGAGGCTGACGCCGAATGCCCGCTGGTTAAAGGTGCCGCCATTCGTATTTCCATGCCCTATCTCGACCCGAAAATGTATGACGACAGCCGTATTGAAGCTGCGAAATATGCTGAACGCCGCGACGACATCGGACGTTTGATGCTATTCATCATGGCTCAGGTCAGGCAGGAATGTCTGTCAAATAAGAAATGATATGCGATTTGAAAGCCCCGGAATGACCCGGGGCTTTCTTAACTCACTGCCAACTTATTGATTTAAACTGATGCGAATTTGCCTTTGCCTGAAGCACGCCGACGAGCTTCTTCCGTCAGATACCGCTTGCGAAGCCGAATTGATGATGGCGTGACTTCCACCATCTCGTCGTCCTCAATATACTCCAGGGCCAGTTCAAGCGTCAGCAGACGAGGTGGCTTCAGCAGAATGTTTTTGTCAGAGCCGCTTGCCCTCATGTTAGTCAGTTTCTTTTCCTTGATCGGGTTGACCAGCATGTCTTCATTTCTGGCATTTTCGGCAACTACCATGCCTTCATAAACCGGGTCGCCTGGCTTGACAAACATCACGCCACGCTGCTGTAGATTATCCAGTGCGTAAGCATTTACCTGTCCGGCGGCCATGCTCACCATCACCCCGTTCATCCGTCGCGGAATTTCTCCCTTGAAAGGTTGATATTCCTTGAAAACATGGTGCATCATCGCCTCACCCTGGGTCGCTGAAAGCAAACGTGTTCGCAAGCCAAGCAACCCACGGGCAGGAATCACGAATTCCAGATGGGCATATTCGCCCTTTACATCCATACGTGCCATTTCGCCCCGTCGCTGGCCAACTAACTCCATCACCGGGCCCATGAGGCTTTGCGGCACGTCCACCACCAGCTCTTCATAAGGCTCGTGCAATTCGCCGTTTATACGCTTCAGAATTACCTCGGGCTTGCCCACTGAAAGTTCATAGCCTTCGCGACGCATCGTTTCGATCAGGACCGAAAGATGCAAAAGACCACGACCAGAGACTTTATAATCTTCACCATCTTCTGATGGCTCCACCCGAAGGGCAACATTCGATCTCAGTTCTCGCAGCAACCGGTCATAAATATGCCGGCTCGTCAGATAGGTACCTTCACCCACCAGTGGCGAATCATTCACACCGAAGACCATCGACAGCGTCGGTTCGTCCACCGCGATGCGTGGCAGGGCGTCAGTGTTTTCCACTTCGCCAATCGTGTCACCAATTGAAACTTCTTCAAGCCCCACGAGTGCACAAATATCACCAGCAGAAACCGAGTCGGCATCCACCCGGCCCAGCTTGTCGAATGTCAATAAGCGGTCTACCGTGTCCGTCTGGCGGTGATCGTCAATCTGCATCAGACTTACACGCTGGCCTTTTTTCACAGTCCCGGAAAAGACCCGGCCGATGGCGATACGACCTACATACTCGGAAAAATCAAGCGTGGTACATAGCATTCGGAAAGGCGCATCAACGGCAACCTCAGGCCCGGGCACTTTCTCAAGAATCATGTCTAGCAGGGGCTGAATGTTACCATCGCGTGCCTTGGGGTCGTGCGATGCAAAGCCTGCCCTGCCCGAGGCATATATATAAGGAAAATCAAGTGCGAACTCGTCGGCACCCAGCTCAACGAAGGTGTCAAAAATCTCGTTTAAAACTTCCTGTGGCCGGGCATCCGGCCTGTCAATTTTGTTAATAACAACTATCGGCCTGATATGATTCGCAAAGGCCTTACGCAAAACAAACTTGGTTTGTGGCATTGGCCCTTCAAAGGCGTCAACCAGTACCAGGGCCCCGTCGGCCATTTGAAGCGTGCGTTCTACCTCGCCACCAAAATCGGCGTGGCCGGGTGTATCAATCAGGTTGATTTTGACACCATTATAGGGCAGGGCGATATTCTTCGCCAGAATGGTGATACCTCGTTCGCGCTCCAGATCATTGGAGTCAAGAATCCGCTCGCCCTGAAGTTGCGACTCGCGAAATTGACCGCTTTGCCTGAGCATCGAATCAACGAGAGTGGTTTTACCGTGGTCAACGTGGGCAATAATTGCAACATTTCGTATGTCTTTACGACGCTCAGCTTTAACAGACATTTTCTCTCGTCTTGCAGCAGTCAGGAACGAGTCGGCACGGCCGGGTCTGGCTGACCCGGTCAAAATTCTGCGGCACGACTTCCGTACAAATCAGGCTGAATTGCCTGAACAATCCCTCTTATGATTATTTAAATTCCTTCGTTAAAGGCAAGCCCAACCGAAGATTATTCACGACTTCTTCAACTTCGTTCAGCTAATTTGAAATAAGGTTCAGAATCTTACGCACTTTGCTTGACGATAAGATACACTCTAATCAAAGAACCATTCCGATTTTTTGAACGCCTCTGGATGATTCGAGTCGGGATCAATTCACCGCCCACAGGTTCTACCATGATAACCTCTACATCCGTTGCGACCTCAGTTTCGAAATTGATCGCAGCACCGATCGACTCTGACAGGCAACGAATTGATCGCCACCTTGACCGGATTCTCTCACGGCTCAGAACTCAATTCTCCTTCAGGCCTGAATTTATTGCCTGTGCAGATCATATTTCCGAATTTATCCTTAATGGTGGCAAGCGAGTCAGACCCCGCCTTTGCATTTCTCTTTATCGCATTCTGAAAGATCTTGATGCAGATTCGGCTGTGCCACGCCCCCTGATGTGGGTTTCTTCGTCTCTGGAACTCTTTCACGCTTTTATGTTGGTTCACGACGATCTTATTGATCGTAGCCCGTTTCGTCGCCATGGCCACTCCATGCATGAATCGATCCGCCTGCGTTCGGCCGATTTTGGTTCGCATGCCATGCCTGAGCACAAAGCCGCCAGCATGGCTCTGGTGATTGGCGACATCATGTTCACTGTAGGGATGAGCATGGTTACCCAGGCCGGGCTTGAAGGCCGAACTGCTCGGAATGTTCACAAAATTATCAGCGATATGCTGTTGGAAACTGGTCTGGGGCAGGGTCTGGACATTCTTTTCGAGGACAAACCTCTGGCAGAATTCGATCATTCGGCGGGTGATGATGATATTTACCAAATGTATCTTTACAAAACGGCTCGTTACACCATAACTGGTCCTCTTCTGATAGGAGCCGCCGTGGCTGATGCCAGGCCCGACCTTCTGAAAGCACTTGCCCGCATCGGCGACATGCTTGGATTGGCCTATCAGGTTCGAAACGATCTGGAAGATCTGACTGCAGCAGCAGCAGGCCATGATTCACCTGATCTGGATACTGGTAAACGGACTCCAATCCTCATTCACACCTATAGAAATCTCTCGGCTCTGGGAAAACTCAACCTTGCCCGATTGCTCGATGAACCTCCCGGGCCGAATCGGCGAAACCAGATTCTTTCGTTGATGGAGTCAACCGGATCTATTGAGCATGCTCAGAAACTTTCCGAGCGGCTGATGGTTGATTCTCTTGAATTGATTCAGCATCTTCCGGTTTGCCCTGAAAAAAGGCAGGCCATTGCTCGCCTTGCAAGCCTTCGATCTAACGGTTGATTCATGAATTAACCGAAGGGCGATTGTCTGAAAATCAAGTTAACCTCAGTTTTCCGAAGAAAAAAATGCAGACAAAAAACGGCTCGCAGAATGGTGATTCCCATGGCGGCAAAGGAAATGCCGTGGTTATTGGCAGTGGATTCGGTGGCTTGGCCGCCTCTATTCGACTTCAGGCCAAAGGCTATCAGACTACTATTCTGGAAATGCGTGATAAGCCGGGTGGCCGGGCCTATGTTTATGAGGATCAGGGTTTTGTTTATGATGCCGGGCCCACGATTATTACCATTCCCCAGATCTTTACCGAACTCGCAGACATTGCCGGCAAAAAACTCGATGATTACGTAAAAATTGTACCTTGTGACCCTTACTATCGTATCTATTTTGATGACGCGACCCACTTCGACTACCGTGGTGGCGACGCTGAACTTCAGGCCGAAATAGCCAGGTTAAGCCCCGGTGATGTTGAAGGGTATCGAAAATTTGCTGATTACAGTTCCCGCGTTTTTGACCGGGCATACACCGATTTGGCCGATTATGCCTTCGATAGTGTATGGGACATGATCAAAGTTTCGCCTGACCTGATGAAACTTCGTGCTGACCGATCAGTTTTTGCTACTGTCAGCCGCTTTATCAAACATCCTAAACTTAGGCAGGTCTTTAGCTTCGAGCCACTCCTGATTGGTGGCAATCCGCTGCGTAGCTCTTCGATCTATTCTATGATTCACCATCTCGAAAAGACTTGGGGAGTTCACTTTGCGATGGGCGGTACGGGTTCGCTGGTCAATGGACTACTGAAAATGTTCGAAGATATCGGAGGCAAAATCCAGCTGAACTCGAAAGTCGATGAAATTGAAGTTCAAAATGGCAGGGTGAAAAGTGTCAGAACTCGTAAGGGGCAGGTTTTTCCAGCCGATGTTGTGATTTCAAATGCAGATGTAGCTAATACTTATCGAAAGTTGATTAAACCCGAGCATCGTCGCAAATGGACAGATCGACGTCTGGAAAAAATGCGATATGCCATGAGTCTGGTGGTTATCTATTTTGGCACCAATCGCAAGTACGAGCATCTCCCTCATCACTCGATTGTTCTGGGGCCGCGCTATGAAGGACTGCTAGGAGATATTTTCGACCGCAAAATTGTGGCCGATGACTTCTCGCTCTACCTTCACCGCCCCACGGCAACAGATCCCTCACTTGCTCCTGCTGGATGCGACTGTTTTTACGTTCTATCTCCTGTGCCACATCTGGGCGGTGGGCAGGACTGGGATCAAATTGGCGAAGCTTATGCCGAAAAAATACTTGCCTCGCTTGAAAAAGAGCATCTTGCTCCTGACCTTCGAAAGCATATTGTCTCGAAAATGATCTTTACTCCGAAAAATTTCGAAACAGATCTCGACGCTTACATGGGTTCAGCCTTTCAGTTTGAACCACTGCTCACCCAGTCGGCCTGGTTCAGGCCTCATAATCGCTCGGAAGATGTTGATGGGCTATATTTTGTTGGTGCCGGTACTCATCCAGGTGCAGGCCTGCCAGGTGTAGTGAACAGTGCCAAAGTGCTGGAACGATTCCTGTGATTTCGACCTCATCTGAATCCCGCTGGATCGGTGATCGTTCCTGCAAGCGCATAACAGCTTATTACGCACGAACATTTTATTTTGCCTCGCACTGCCTTCCGCGTAACACGCGTAAGCACGCCTACGCAGTTTACGCCTTTTGCCGGTGGGCTGACAATGCTGTCGATGATGCTGAAAATCTGAATGACGCAAACATTCGCCTGGAACTTGCACGAAAGGCGTTGCACGAGGCTTATGGTGCAGGGCAAATCGCCCCTGGATTGCTCTCGTTTCGGGAAACCGTGAAACAACGGCAAATTCCCAGGCATCTTTTTGAAGAACTGCTTGAAGGAATGGCGATGGATCTGGTGAAAAATCGCTATGAGAACTGGCCGGAACTTGAGCTCTATTGTTATAGAGTGGCTGGCGTTGTGGGTCTGATGATGACACACATCTTTGGCTTCGACGACCCGGCCTGCTTTACCCAGGCCAAGTCGCTGGGCACCGCTATGCAACTCACAAATATTCTTCGCGATATTGGGGAAGACGGTGACCGGGGCCGAATCTATCTGCCAACAACTGAGCTTCGTCAATTCGGTATTGAAGAGGAGGTAATCGTTCAAAAAACGATTAGTGAACCATTTTGTCAGTTTATGAAATTCCAGATAGATCGTGCCAGGTGTCATTATGCACTGGCTGAATCAGGAATACCTCATGTTCTGGGAAGTACCCATCGTATGACCATTCGCGTGATGGGTCATCTCTACAGCCTGATTCTGAATGAGATCGAAAAACTCGATTACGACGTATTCCGCACACGTGCCCGAGTCTCAACCGCAAGTAAATTTAAGGGGCTTGTCGGCTGTCAGGCTCGTACCTGGGCTGAGGATGTCAAGCTGGCATTCCGGTAAAGTCAACTGAATTCTCGATCAAATTAACCAAGACCAAGACCCGAATATGAATCATCAAGATCCCGATCGCTGGGTCAACCCTCAATCGCCTGGTGCCCATGAATGGTGGTATTTCGACGCCATCAGCGATGACGGCCGCGATGCCATCGTACTGGTCTGGTATTCAGCCCTTCCCTTCGATCCAGCTTATGGTGTCGCCTCGCTACGCCACATTCGTCAGCCTGATCTTTTTCCTAAGCCTCATCCACTGGATCACTGCGCAATCGGTTTCTCGTGGTACCGCGACGGCAAAACGATGGCTTATGCTCTAAATTCTTGGAATCGTGACCATTTTTCGCATGATTTGAATCAGAAAGGGCTTGAACTTAGTGTCGGCAGAAACAGTCTGAATCGGCAAAGCGACAACAGCTATCGACTTCAGATCAATACGCCGATCCTGGGGTTCAGGTCAAAACGGGCCCAAGTTGATATTACATTCAAGCCAAGTGACGGGCTGACAGCGTGGGAAAAAGACCTTGGCTCACCCGGTCATTCACACCTTTGGATGCTGGCCGCGGCCGATTGCCGTGTTAGTGGATCAATCCTTGCCGGCAAGCGGTCTCTTGATTTTGAGGGCAGGGGTTATCATGACCATAATGCGGGCGATGATGAACTTTCACGGTCGTTTCATCGATGGCACTGGGGCAGGTTTCACAACGACCGGAAAACAGAGATTTATTACATTTGCGAGCCTTCTCCAGGGCGAAGCGAAGGCCTATGGATAGAATGTGACACCGGGCAGGTCAGCCGGGTGGACCAAATTGATAAGCTGGATGGTCAAAATCCTCGAAAGACTGTTTTTGGCATTCGATACCATGATGAACTTGGCCACTTGCCGACGCAGTCTACATGGAGCCTTGGAAAGCCAGTTGATCAGGGCCCTTTTTATCTACGCTGGGTCGGTCAGTCGAAAAAAAATAACGAAAGTCATGGTCGAGGTATCTGTGAACTGCTTCAGGCTGATTATTTGCATCAGCCTTGGTTTAACTGGATGATACCTTATCGTTTAAAGCGACAGCCAAGTAATATTTGACTGTGTAATTTCAATGGCTGGTCGTTTTCGTTCCACCCGTGTAAACCTGCGATTTGTTAGTTGTGGGAATAACTGAAACAACCGGCCTTGGTTCGTGAACCTCAACAGGTGCCATAACGGGCGAGTTCACAGCCAGCAATCGATCTATCGCCACATCGTAACCAAGACGCTCAACAATACTCAGGATAGTGCTCTGCTCGCCTGTCAATTCCTGAACATTTCCCGCAGATTCAACATCGTCTGAGTCGTTAATCAAGAAATCAAGAGTCACTCCCAGCACACTAGCCAATTTCGCTGCCAGTAATAACTTCGGTTCTTGGGCACCGTTTAGAATACGAGACATTGACGACTTCGAAATCCCAACCTTCTGGGCCAGTGTTATCTGGTCCATTCCTCGCAATAAACAAAGTCGATTTAGTTTGTCTGAGTATCCCATATTGCACAGATTACGCAGAGGCCTGAAGACATTCAATAAAAATAAAAATATTTTTTAAAAAATGCTAAAGTAAACAAAATTGTGCTTGATGTACCGAGCGTTAAGCTGTAAACTGCATCCCGTATTAAGAAGTCCCTGAAATCTCAACAAATTCCCTGTTTTGGAAACTAAAAAGACCTAAAAAAGGGATTTTCGGGGGCTGGATAGTGCAGAATTGATTCGGGCCCATGTGCTGACAGGATGAACTAGCGAATCAGGAGAACAGGCTGTGCTCCCTGCCAAAACCCAACCAAAGCAGAAGAAAACCAACGATCAACCAATCCTCAGGCTGATCCGTTCCACAACAGTGGAAGGATCTGTGAAAACCTGGCGTATTAACAATCAGTTGTTTGCAATACATTGCTGGACAGACGATGAGTTTGCTGCTTTGAAGAACCCGCCTAAAGACGCCGTTCCATATCCGATAGGCGTCTGGATTGCACTTCGCAGCAAGTAAAAAAAGACTGGAGTCAAAAACAGCCTCAAGCCTGAAATCTCAAATGCAGGTATTTTCCTGTTTTATGAAACTCAGCAGGATGCTCGAGTGGGCATGGATGCCCTTATTTCAATTGAGGTCGTATTCCGTTATGGCCAGGATGTGCATTAAGGCATTAATGCTCTCATCCTGGATTAATTTATTAAGACTGCCCGCTAAGAGAGTTGCTGTTAGCACCTGCCAAAAGATTCCGACTTGTTGATCAAGTTGGCTGTTGTTCAATATCGAGGTTAAAATATTTTATTGTTTGCACAGTCAAAGACAAACTTTCTTGAGCCCCCCTGTTACGAGTTGAAAATAGATTATGCCGAATTCGGGCCCCGTAAAACTTTACTAAAGCGGTTTGTATTGCCATAATTCGCCAAGAAAATATAAGAATCTATAAAAAGGCGGGGCTTGCCTAATTAGCAAGCCCCGCTCTTTTCAAGTGTCATCGCATCGAAATGAATTTCAGCGAGGGCTCACAGGAAGCCTCATATCTTCAGCGTGCATGTCAAGGTCACGCCAGCTGATGCCGTCAAAAAATTCTTTCGCTGCATTTGAGAGTGCCTTGGCAGATTCTTCCGGCGAAACATTGGGTGCTGTCAGGTTAACGTCACCTGCTGGAACACTGGCCAGGATGGGTGTCAGCTGAGTATAAATTTCCTTCTGGCGATCGTTTGTCGGTGCACCAAAACGAAGGTTAAAGTTTGACATGAATGCTACCAGGTCGCCAACGGTCGTGCCTTTATACTTTTCCAGGCCTTCCAGCAATTTCTGGTATTCCGGCTCTCGCATCAGGCGTGCCAAGGTTGTAGCAGAACGAAGAGCACGGTCAGCTGGTTCATAATCTACACTGAATTTCGGTGCTGACTTCTCGAATTTCGTGCGAAGTGTTTTAAGTGAGGATTCAATTTTATCAAGCGTTTCCTTTGAGATCTTGCCGCTCATATCCTCCTTCAGAGCCTGCTTAACAGCCGAATCAACTGCTTGAACTTCAGCAGCATAAGAGTTTCCCTTAAGCATGTTTGGCAGATTGTCATGAGTAGTCAAAGTGCCCAGAGTCAGGGAAATCGCTTCCGATGAAAGCTCAAAGGGAATATCCTTAATGATCGAAGGATTAAGGGCGGTTTTGTTCAAATACGAAATTACTTCTTTCGTATTACCTTCCAGAATCTGATCAAGCATACGGTTGGCGGTCACGCCATTAACGACATCACGTTCACGGTTTGCCACTTCCTTCACATCAGCCTTCACGGCGTCTTTACGCTTCTTGTCGGCTTCGGCAATCAGCTTAAGGCGGCGAAGTTCTTTATTCCACTTGATCTTGGTGTCTGTATTGATCGAAGTGGCCTTAGCCTGGTCAACTAAATATTGGCCCTGACCACGCGCCAGGGATCCAAGGCCCATCGCATAGCCTGCTGCAGGGTCCTGAGCACCCATGCCGTAACCACTACCCCAGCCACCCCAGCCCCATCGGCCATAAGCACCGGGATACCGAAACTGAGCCTGAGCTGAGTCAACCACGAGTAACAACAGAAGCAGCGGAAGGAAGAATCGAAGCCGACGAAGATGCATCGAGTGACTCCTTATCGAAAAGGTTGGAATTTGAATGAAGTTGCACTTCTAACCGATACCTGATTCTACTTGAAAATAATACCATGACTCCAGAGGCACTATCGACCATTTTTCAAATCATTGCCTGTCGTAACGATCGCACGGGCTGGGCTAAATCTGACCCTCAATTTTTATAACTAATAAAGGTTCGTCGCCGATGCGTCGAAAAAAGGGTCATAAATTATTTAAAGTAAAGACTTTGAATGGTATCACAAGATTTTCGGTGTTCAAAAACCAGCGTTGTTCAACTGAATTTGTGACTCACCGGCAACCAGAAAGTTCCTTCATATTAACATCCATAGTAATTTGCTTGTCGGAATTACCTGTCAGCTCATCACGCAGAATTGAGACATGTTTCGGGGCAGTGATTCCCAGCCGAACCTGATTTCGGTCCACCTTCACCACTGTGAGAATGATGTCATCGCCTATCTTTATGCTGGAGCCTATCTTACGACTGAGAACTAGCATCTTGGTTCCTCCCTGATTTACGATATCAATTCCACATCTACAATACGTCAGAAGTTGCACATCGTGACTCTCTGACTCAACCATTCACATCAAAACAGTCGTAAATTGCGGTACACCGGCGACAAAAATTTTGAAAATTCTTAAGATTTTCTGAAGTCTTTGTCTCAATTGTCCGAAAGCCGCCCTGGAGTGTCATGGAAAATATCATCACAACCCACATGCTGACAAAATGTTATGGTGATTTCTTTGCTCTCCGCGATCTCTCCCTGGAAGTTCGCCGTGGCGAGGTATTTGGCCTGCTTGGCCCCAACGGTTCCGGCAAAACCACCACGATCCGTACAATTCTCGGGCTGATCAGGGCCACCTCGGGTTACGGTTCAGTAGCCGGGCTGGATTGCTGGCATGATAGCCTTCAGGTTCGTGAACGCGTCAGCTACCTGCCCGGCGAGCTTCGCATGTTCGGTTATCTTACTGGCTATCGTCACCTCAAATTCTTTTGTGAATTACGTGGCAACCGGGGCTATGACCGCGCTGTTTACATTGCTGAAAACATTCTAGCACTTGATCTTAAGAAAAAAGTCCGTCAGTATTCCACCGGGATGAAACAGAAGCTGGCTCTCGCACAGGCCTTTGCCGACCCTGTAGAAATCCTGATCCTTGATGAACCGACTTCAGCTCTCGACCCCTCGGCCCGTGGCCTGGTTCTTGATCTTGTTCTGGCAGCCAAGGCACAGGGGCAGACTGTCATATTTTCGGGCCACGTGCTCAGTGAGGTCGAACGCATCAGCGACCGGGTTGCCATCATGCGCCGGGGGCAGCTCATGCATGTTGAAGACATGCACACCCGTCGCTGCGTTCGCATGGTGCTGGCCCGGTTCGAAGATGAGCCGCCGCAACAGTTTCCCGAAGACCTCGGCCTGGTCGTTCGCCGTCGCGATGCCCGCGAATTGCTCTTTGAGCATCATGGCGAACTTCGCAGCATGCTCGACTGGTTCTCGCGTCAGAACGTCAGCGAAATTGCTATCGGAACCGAAGACCTGCGTGGGCTTTATGACCAATACCATGGCCCGAATGTGATGGAAGAAGAACTCGCCGCAACTGGTGTCTGAGTCTATCGGCAGAACATACATAAACATTTTCATAAAAGAAGAAAAGCACCATGCAAACGCCCATGTATCCGCTTGTGAAGCGTCTCATCGTTGAAACCCAGTTTTTCCTTGGTTTTTCGCTCCTGGCTCTTTTCGGCCTGAGCTGGTTCAGTGTTCTTCGTACAAGCTGGGCCGAAGGTCGGCAGGAGACCGCCGCCGTGCGAGAAGCTGCCCAGAAGGGCGAACTGAAAAAAATGCCCGTTCGCAAACCTTCCGAGAAAAAAGAAGAAGATAAATCAGCTGAGAAGAAAACCGACTCCAGTGAATCCACAAAAAGCGAAGAAGCGAAACCGGCCGATGCTCCGATAGCCGGAGAAACCAAAATCGGTGACACCACGAAACCTGCCGACACACCGCCCCCACAGACCGATGCCCAGCGAAACCAACGCCGTACCCTGGGCTTCTATCGCTTCATGGGTGGGCCTGACATGGATATGTCGTCAGGTGCCATTGAAACCATGCTTCTCTATTTCCTTACGGTCGGCATTCCCATCATGATTCCCCTCTTCTGGGGCATCTCCCGCGGCACTGCGGCTGTTGCGGCAGAAATCGAACGCGGCACGATGGATATGGTTCTCTCCCGCCCCGTCTCGCGCACTAATTATTTACTGGCACATATCATTCTGACTCTTTTCGGTTATGTGCTGATGCTCGTTGCCCTGCTGGCCGGCAATCTGATCGGCGAACAGTTCCACTCGGTAGACATGCATCCGCGACTGATTGCTCTCTCACGCCCGGCCCTGAATGTCATCGCCATGGGGCTTGCCATGTTCGGCATTACGCTGGCCCTTTCAGCATGGGATCTGGTTCGCTGGCGGCCAACCATGATCGCCAGTATTCTTACTATTGCCCAACTGGTGGGCTATGCCGTGGCCAATCAGCCCGACACACCCGATGACAGTTGGTATAAAGTGCCCGGCAAATTCAGCATTTTCTCGACATTCTATCCGATTGAGTCGTTCGTTAAGGGTGAGTATCTGCCCAGGCATGTGGCAGTCTTAACATGCGTCTTTCTTGCAGGCGCTCTCGTTGCCATCTGGCGATTTAACACTCGCGACCTGCCAGCCAACAGTTGACTTTTTACCAGATGGAAATGAATTCTGAAATGAAATCAGCCCCGACTCGTGTTGCGATTGCAATTGTTAGTCGGGGCGATTATTTTCTCATCCGAATACGACCGCCCGGCGGCCCAATGCCTGGCGTTTATGAATTTGCGGGCGGCAAGTGTGAGCCTGGCGAAGAGCCCGAAGCCACCGCACTGCGAGAGGCCCGCGAAGAGACGGGCATGGGCGTGGCTGTGCTTGGCCTTCGCACAGCGTTTGAATATCATTATGCCCATGGGCATATTCATTTGCATTATTTCAACTGCCGTCCCGATCCGCCCGATGCTGAACCCGCGGCCGATTCGGGCTTTCACTGGGTCCACGGCTCAGTATTACCAACACTGACATTCCCGCCCGCCAACGAGCCGATTATGCATGAATTAGCCCGGGAGGTGGGGGAGATTGATGGGGATTAGTGTTGTGCAAATAGTCTGGTAAGTTTTCATCATGTAATAGGTTGAAGTCTGAAATGAAAAAACAGGAATCAGAATTAGAAGTTCAGATTGTTGAATTCTTAAATGGTATTTCACTCGCTAAAGTGATAAAAGATAATAGTGATGGTGTTTTGTCTAATTTAAAAGAGCATTGGTCCATTTTAAATGAACTTCAAGATAATAAAATAAGCAGCGAATTACTGTTTCTGAAATCATTAGTTGCTTACAGATACGCTCATGTACTGATGCATAAGAAAAACGATCTGAATTCGTTGCAAAATGCCTCCGGATTGTTTGAATTTGCTGATGATAACTTACCATTTCAAAGTGAATTTAGTCAGACAAAGTTTTTTACGAAACTTTATAGAATTGCTGTATTAAAACGTATTAATCATCATGAAGGAACCAACATAGTTGACTTAAATGATAAAATCAGTCAGATCTGGATAGAGACAGTGAGTTTGTTTACGCAGTATCAAAGAAAGTTGGATTTGCAGGGACATTTCCGAAATCTTAATGATTTGTATTTTAACATGCTGGAAATAATAGCCTATGAAAACGGTTTTGATATTTCCAAAATCGAAGGAATGGGTATCTGTAATGATATTCAGATGTTTACATCATCTAAAAATTCTTATCAGATAATTTATTCAAAGCCGGATTTTAAATTCACTAACATTCAGTATTCCAGGAATACAGCTATAAACATTGCTCGATCGATTCCGGAGGCTTACATTTTTGAGGTGAGTCCAAGGTATAACCGCTGGATCAATTTGCGTGATGATTCTGGGGTAAATGAAATAAGTCCAAACAACAGGAATTTACTTATTCATTTGATGTACAATCCCGAGATATTAAAAAAACCGGTAGGTGACCGGTTCCGTCAGGCACTCAGCAGATTCACAAATCACATCAAGAGCGATGTGGATGAAAATCTGGAAATCCAAAATATTGATGACGTTTTGTCATTTGCCAATAATTCAGCCAAATTAATAGTTGGTGTGGTCGAAAAATCCATTCTTGCAAACTTCTCAGATCGTTATTATCTTGCAGATTTATTCAATTAGTGTAATTCATCCAATACTTAATGCCACTAGCCGTGAGATTTACGATGCCTCTTTTTTCCTCATGGGGTATTAAGAAATATCAAATTTATGCGTTCCTGAAATTTATAAGTTTTAGGGTGTCACAGTCTCGTCACACCTGCCACTTTTTAGAAAGTTAAGATTTTTGAGGAATGATCAACTTCGATCGTTCAACTTTCAGAAACCCATTGAAATAAGGGCTTCAGTATGAATTCGAAAAATGACTACTCAAAAATCAAAGAACTCAAATCACTGGCTGCCTCAGGCCAACTCTACTTCGCCTACGGTTCCAACACGAACCTCGGTGATTTTAAGTCAAAAACCGGCACAGCCATGCAGGTTGTGGGCAAGGCGATTGTTGCAGATGCATGCCTTGTCTTTGATCGATATTCAGTAAGCCGAAAAGGCGGTGTACTCAGCCTGAAAGATTGCCCCGGCAGGGTTGTTGAGGGATTGCTTATGGTTCCTGACAGTTGGCAGGCCCTTGACGAAAAAGAAGGGGCACCCCGATGCTACACCCGTGTGCCGATTACGGTGATGGTCGGTTTTGGCGGCGTCATTCATGAACTGACGGCATGGACCTATATCACCACAAAACCGGTTGCATTTGTTCCGCCGCATCCCGAGTATCGTGAGATTGTCATGCAGGGTTATGCCGAACATGACATATCAACAGACGCCCTGGAACAGGCCTGCCAGAATAAGCGTGGCAGTGATTTACAGTATCACAACATGTTTACTTATGGCACGCTTTGCCGGGAAGAATCGCGGGAAAATGTCATGCGAAAGAATAACCTGACACAAGTCGGCCTTGCTGAAATGTGCCAGGGTGAAATCTACGCTTGTAGTGGCGGGGCTTATCCTGGCCTTGTGCAAACTACTGAAGGTGGTCACAGGCCGGTTCTCGGTGAGCTCTGGTCTTATTCTGGTGGTCTTTCAGCAAGCCATTTGCATCAACTCGACACGATTGAAGGGCATCTTTCGCTGGGCCTTCGTGAAACGGTTGACAGAGTTCAGGCATATATTTCCAATGGCAATTCAACCGATGAAGCCTGCCTCAAAATGCAAATGGAGCTTGAATCGCTGCGTAGCCAATCGCTCTATCGCCGCATTTTTTCGGATGTCGCTTTTGGCAGTCGTGGGCGGCAGTGCTGGGCTTATGTATTCAATCAACCGACAACAGGCCTGCACAAGATAGAGTCGGGCAACTGGCGTGATTACTGCGGCCGCTGGCACAGATTTGTGCAGAAGCTGGCCTTTGAATTCATCGAAAAAAAGGGTGGCTTTGAGAGTGCGAGAGCGGCCTTGAGCCATGTTATGTATGCACCCGATTTCAGCTCGTTTGAAGATCTTGTCGAAAAGATCAAAAGCGGCGAGATCGACGAACGCGACTTGATCAGGGCGATGAAACGCTGATTGCAATTCACCACATGCTTTTTTCACCAGGCCGTTTCACCACGGCCTGTTTTTTGTTATTTATGTTTGATCAAGCCAACCATTCTCTCCTGAAACATTTGCCAGCCGAGCAAAGAGACCAAAAATGAATGACGTTATGCATTTCGGTGCCAAAGGCGATGGCAAAACCGACGACACGGCCGCCCTTCAACACGCAATTGATCAGTCATCTGGCATGGTCGAATTTCCGTCGGGAACATTCCTTATCAAAAAAACGCTGGTTGTTGATCTCAGCAAAAAAGGCCCAATGAGCATCAGAGGAGCTGCCGGCACCACTTCCATCGTGATGAAAGGCCCTGGCCCGGCTTTCAGGCTGATTGGCTCGCACAAGGGTACGGCCGACCCCAAAAGCTGGACAGATAAAACTCGCCTTCAGGAACGATTTCCCAATGTCACCGGAATTGAAATCCGCGGCGAACACCCGGATGCCGTGGGCCTGGAACTGATTGAAACCGCCAAACCCACTATTCAGAACGTCTTTATTCGCGAATGCCGTGTCGGCATTCATGTGCGCCAGCGCAATCGCGATATTCTGATTGCTGATTCCCATATTTATAATAATGAAGACTATGGGCTATTTCTTGATCATGTGAATTTGCATCAGATGAATGTCTGTGGCTGCATGTTCAGCTATAACAAGGGAGCTGCGATCGCCATGATTGGTGGCGATCTGCATAATCTGCAATTCACGGGAAATGATATTGAATACAGCCACAGCTTTGATCTGAAAAGACCTGATTCAAGCGATGTTCTGATCGATGCCCGAAATGGTATCGCCAGTGAAATCACATTCGCTTCAAATACAATTCAGGGTAAGGCCTCGGTCAATGGAGCCAATGTTCGTATTCTTGGCCGAATCGATGCAGAAGGCTTTCCCTCGGCCCGGCTCATTGCCATTACCGGCAATATTCTTGGCTCTCAATCGACCAGTGTTCAAATGCAATTTGCCCAGCGGGTGACACTTGTTGGAAATACTATTTACGATGGTCATACGGCGGGATTAAAAGCCAAAGACTGCGATGGGCTTGTCATTGCCAATAACGTACATGGCTGGTCGCATCAGCCAAAAGTTCCAAGGCCTGATCATTATGAACTTGAAAAATGTGTGGGTGTCTCAATCTCTGGTGAGGTTTTTCAGTATGCCGGTGGGGGACAGGACGCATCGATCGGCGTGATAAGCCTGAAAAACTGCCGTGACGTGGCTATAGGTCAGGTGGTTATACGGAATCCGAAGGAACGTGGCATCCGGATCGAAAATTCATCGGCAGTGACGGTTTCCGGCTGCACGATCACCACAGATGGTAAAGAGAATCTTGTCGCGTCCATAGAAATCGCAGGACAGTCCATGGATATTGCTATCTCTGGCAATGTGCTTTCTTCTGGTCGGCAGGGGGGGATTGCTGGAGCAAACGACTCGGTAATAATCGCGGGAAACCGAATTATTTGACTTGATCTGTGGTAGCCCAGTGGCTCGGATGGTGGCTTATGTCAAACTTTTTACTTGGGAAGCCGCAACTGGTTTCGTTATAATTCTTTCACTATTGGTCGGATCGGCATCGGGTCTATTGTGAGAACCTGCGATCTGCACCAGATCCGATCGACTGAAAGGACGCGAAGTGCTTCGTCTCCCCATTTTCAAGGCCGTTTCTGTTGCCCTGCTTGTTGCCGCTCCGGCTCTGGCACAGAGCGAAAAAGCCAAACCAGCATCCAATCCTGCGGCAGCTCCGAAAGGTGCCGAATTGAAAGCTAAAGCCAGCTATGCTTTGGGTCTGAACCTCAGCCAGGGTTTGAAATCACAAGGCGTTGAAATTGACGTTGAGGAAATGATCAAGGGCTTGCGTGATGGTTTTTCAACCAGCGCACCCAAGATGACCCCTGAGGAAATGCAGTCAATCCTGACGGCGTTTCAAAAAGAGTTGCAGGAACAGAAAATGGCCGGCATGAAGGCCGATGCCGAAAAGGGTGCTAAGGAAGGTGCGGCATTTCTAGCTGAAAATGCCAAGAAAGAAGGCGTTAAAGTTCTACCAAGCGGCCTTCAGTATAAAGTGCTTAAGCAGGGTGCCGGACAGAAGCCGACAAGCAAGAATGTGGTTAAAACACACTATCGCGGCACTCTGATTGACGGACGAGAGTTCGACAGTTCCTACAAGCGTGGTGAACCGGCTGAATTCCCAGTGGGTGGCGTTATCGCCGGCTGGACAGAGGCTCTGCAGCTTATGCCCGTCGGTTCAAAGTATCAGCTTTTCATACCAGCCAAGTTGGCTTATGGCGAGCAGGCTCCTCCAGGCAGCATCATTCCGGCTAACGGAACGCTGATCTTTGAAGTTGAACTGCTCGGCATTGTGCAATAATTTGCGTTTCGCCGGAGTTAATTACCGGGCTCTTTCGGGCCCGGTTTTTTGTTTTTTAAATCCGAAATCTGAATCTGAGCCAGTTGAAAACACTGATTTTTCATATGAATTCAGCTCGCTTTTTCGTTATTATAAATTAATTAATCAGCAGGCACTGGCAGCGAACAAACCCGCCTGACTTCCAACAAGTCGCAATCATTCTTGGGTTTACACCATGAATCAATCTCGATTACGCCAATTCTGGCTTGCTTCGGCTCTGGTTTTTCTGCTTAGCGGCAGCACATTGCCGGCGGTTGAAATCACCATAGACCATAGGAAATTTACGCTGCCGGATGGATTCGTCATTGAGAAAGTTGCATCAACTCCCCTGGTTGACCGTCCGATCACAGGCTCGTTCGACGAGCAGGGCCGGCTTTATCTGGCCGAAAGCTCTGGTTCAAACGACAAGGTCGAAGTGCAGCTTGCCCAGAAGCCCCATCGCATCGTATGCCTGGAAGACACCAACGACGACGGCAAATTCGACAAGACAACTGTTTTTGCTGACAAAATGATGTTTCCCGAAGGCACACTGTGGCATCGCGGCTCGCTTTATGTCTCGGCTCCGCCCTCGATTTGGAAACTGACCGACACTGATAAAGATGGCGTGGCCGACCAGCGAGTCGAATGGTTCCAGGGCAAGACTCTCACCGGCTGTGCCAACGACCTCCATGGCCCTTACCTCGGCCGCGATGGCCGGATTTATTGGGCCAAAGGTGCTTTCGCCGAGCAGAAATACACCATTCACGGCAAGCCCTGGAAGTCAAGTGCCGCCCACTTTTTCCGCTCGACTGAAGACGGTCGCGAGCTGGAACCGGTTATGACTGGCGGCATGGATAACCCCGTCGATATGGTCTTCACTCCCGGCGGCGAACGCATCTTTTCCACCACATTTCTGATTCAGCCTTCCGTTGGCCAGCGAGACGGCCTGATTCATGCCGTTTACGGTGGCATTTATGGCAAAACCAACGGCAAAACCCAGGAGCCACAGCACATCTGGACCGGCCCTGACCACATGCCCGTCCTCTCTCACCTCGGCCCCGCCGCCGCCTGTGGCCTCACCGACTACGAATCCGGCCAGTTTGGCCCCAGCTTCCGCAATAATGTCTTCAGCTCCAGCTTCAACCTTCGAAAAATCACCCGCCACGAACTCACAAATACAACCGCAGCCGGACTTTCCAGCAAGGATAGCGACTTCGTCGTCTGCGACGACATCGACTTCCATCCAACGGATGTCTTTACCGACGCCGACGGCAGCCTCATTATTGTTGACACCGGCGGCTGGTATAAACTCTGCTGCCCCACCTCGCAGATCATCAAGGCCGACGTGCTCGGGGCCGTTTATCGCGTGAAAAAAAGCGGGGCCCAGCCAGTGGTTGACCCCCGAGGCCTGAAACTTGACTGGCAAACGGCCGACGCCCGAATCATCGCCGCCCGGCTAGACGACCCTCGCTTCGCCGTTCGCGACAGGGCCATCGATGCCTTGGCAAAGTTGAGTAATCAGTCGATACCCGTACTTTCTGCGGCTTTGAATGACCCGAAATCGACTGCCAATCAACGGCTCCACGCCGTATGGACAGCCTGCCGGATTGCTACGCCCGAAGCTCTAGCCCTTGTCCGCAAAAGCCTTGCTGATGCTGACGCGACGGTTCGCCACGCTGCAACCCACGCCGCTGGCCTCAATCGCGAGAGCCAGGCACTTTACCAACTCCTGAATATGCTGGGAAGTGATGCTGAACCGGCTTCCGTGAGAAGGGCCGTGGCTGAGGCCTTGGGCCGACTGGGCAAGCCAGAGGCTGTTCGGCCAATTGTTGCCGCATCGGCTAAAACCAGCGATGACAGAGTGTTGCGGCACTCGCTGACTTATGCGCTGACTGAAATTGAATCGGCTGCACAGCTTTTTGAAGCTCTCAAAAGCGAGCAGAACCCGCTGGCCCGAATGGTGGCCGTTGTCGCCCTCGACCAGCTCGGCGTGATGGATCTGCCTGTTCCCGAGCTGATTCAGTCCATGGATTCCACTGATCCGACTGTCCGGTCATTATCTTCGTGGATCATATCACGTCACCCGGAATGGGCCCCGCAACTGGTGGCCAGCTTCAAGGCCAAGCTGGCACAACCACCTTCAGTTAAAGAAGATGCGGCTACCCTTGCGGATCGTCTGGCCCGTTTCGCTGGCCGAAGTGCTGATGTCCAGGCAGTTTTGGCCGACGCCCTTGAAAAAGGCACGCCCGCTGCCCGTGGTATTGCTGCCAAAGCCATGGCCGGCTCGGGCCTGAAGCCTTGCCCGACCAACTGGGAAACTGCTTTGCTTAAAGCATTTAAAGAAGGCTCTGCCGAGCAGGTGCCACAATTGCTTGACATTTACAAGGCACTGGCCACCAGCGGCGAATCGGCCACGAAACAGCGATATGAAGCCCTTGTGGCCCGGTCAAATGACACCAATTTGCCGCCCGAATTGCGATGGACTATCCTGACGGCCTTGCCGCCCGGTATTGGCCCCTTGCCGGCCGAGCTTTTCAGCCGTGTCGCCGATCAGCTTAAACCAAGCCAGGCCAGCATGATACGCCTTTCCGCCGTTGACATTCTGCTGCGCAGCAAACTGACGGCCGATCAGCGAAGATCGATCGCGACCATGCTGGCCAGCGCAGGGCCGATGGAGTCGCAGAAGCTGATTGGCCTATTTGAAAATATGACTGATCCCATGGCGGCCGAAGTGCTTATGGCTAGTCTTGAGAAGTCGGCCTCGCTCGCCGCCCTGCGGGAAGATTCGCTGAAAAATATAGTTGCAAAACTATCGGAAAAGTCAAAGGACGCCATGGCTCGAATTCTGGATAAACGCAATGCCGACCTTGTTTCCCAGCGAAAGCAGGTTGAATCGCTGCTCACGGCCTTCCCGGCCGGCGATGTCCGTCGAGGTCAGGCTGTGTTTAATGGCGCCAAGGCCGCTTGCCGCACCTGTCATTCTGTGGGATATGTCGGCGGCAAGGTGGGGCCTGACCTTTCGCGCATCGGCCAGATCCGTAATGAACGTGACCTGCTGGAATCAATCGTTTATCCAAGCCTGAGCTTTGTCAGAAGTTACGAACCGGTGACCGTGGCCCTTTCTGACGGCCGGGTGCTTTCAGGCATTGTGCAGAACGAAACGCCTGACACGATTACAGTTGTATTGAACGCCACCGAGTCGCGCGTGATCCCCAGAGCTGATATCGACGATATTTCGCCCTCAACCGTTTCGGTAATGCCTGCTGGGCTCGACAAGCAACTCACCACCCAGGAACTGGCCGACCTGATCACTTATCTCAGGGCAAGCCGCTGATATTTGACGAAAGAAATAATCTAAGGAGGCCGACATGATTTGCGTGGCTGTAACTTATCTCATGCGTGAAGGAACCGAGGCCGAGGCCATTGAGCTTTTCAAGCCGCTGGCCGCCGAAACCCGCAAGGAAGCAGGATGCCGGATGTATTATGTGCATCGCTCAACGACCAATCCTCGACAGTTTTTTCTCTATGAACAATACGACGACCAGGCCGCACTTGACGCCCATCGTGCCGCTCCTCATTTCGAAAAATACGGCAAAAATGGCCTGTTTCATCTGATTGAAAGCCGTACGCCCGAAATCTACAGCCTGCTGGAACTTTGATCTAGGGCAGAATTGGATAACACAACGTTTTTCGAATGAAAACATCGTGTTTATTCAAGATGATTGCAATAAATTGTCTGTCTTTCGAAGAATGCAATATCAGCCAAGTTCGATAAATATTTCCCATGATTCACACCGCGATTGATTTCAACCGGCCAGGCAAGCAACAGGGATTCCTGCAGGTTCCTTACTCGCACAACCTGGGCGGTTGGGCGAATGTGATGATACCAATAATGGCAGTGGCTGGTGGCACCGGGCCGACGGTGCTGATTCTGGGTGGCAATCATGGCGATGAATATCAGGGCCAGGTGGCGGCCATGAAACTGGCCCGCGAGCTTGAGCCAGGCATGGTCAGTGGTCGGGTCATCCTTATTCCATCGCTGAATTTACCGGCAGCCAAGGCGGCGACCCGCCTCAGCCCGATTGATGGCATGAACATGAACCGGGCATTTCCGGGCACTCCGGAAGGGGCGGTGACAAGCCAGGTGGCTCATTATCTGACGAATGTACTCTTTCCCATGTCAGATGTTGTGATCGACATTCATTCTGGTGGCCGGAGCATGGAATTTGTGCCCTGTTCGCACATGCACCTGGTGCCCGATGCCGAACAAAGGCGGAAAATGCTGGCGGCGATGCTGGCCTGGAACACCGATTTCTGCTTTCTTTACGCCGATATTGCCGGCAGCGGGCTTTTGCCGGTTGAGGCGGAGAATCAGGGCAAAGTGGTGGTGACAACCGAGTTGGGCGGCGGCGAGGGCGTTTCGGCGTCGGTGCATCGCATCGCCCAGCAGGGCTTGCGTAACGTGTTGGTGCATGCTGGCGTGCTGGCAGGCCGGGAAGAGACGCGGGCGAGCCTGTGCAAGCCGCCGGCCAGACTGGTGTCGGCACTCAATCGCGAGGATTACATTCTGGCCCCGGAATCAGGCATATTTGAGGTGGAAATCGACCTCGGCGGCGTGGTTCATGCCGGCGACCGGGTGGGGCAGATTCATTTTCTGGAACGCCTGGACCGGGTCCCTGAGCCGATTATCGCCAAAACGGATGGCTACCTGATTTGCAGCCGCGTGCCCTGCCTGACAACCCAGGGCGACTGCGTGGCCGTGATCGCCCGCGAAGTGACGGTGGAGCAAGTGATTTAAACTCCTACTGTTACATCAAGAAAGATGATTCATTGTGAGTTCTTAAGAAGATTCGCATTTCCTCAAATGCAGCCCTCTCCATCTCCATCATAATTCTCAATTTTTCTGAGACAGAATTTGAATTTACAAAATCTGTCCGAAGCCGACTTGTAACAAGTTTATATTCCTCCATTCGTTCTAATTCTCTTCTGATAGCAAGCCCCTCCATTAGCGTTTTTGCAGCAATTGCGGAAAAGGCAAAGACCATTGTAATGCAATGTATCAGAGATTCATCTATCGAAAAAA
>JBEITT010000076.1:0-26241 GCA_040374745.1 Planctomycetaceae bacterium
AGGTTGAGATGAGGTCGGCCTGAATCTCATGAAAATTTTGCTCTTCGCCTGTCGGGAGCTGGGTTCGGCTGGTTAGGCCGTGCTTGACGGCATTGCGGTTCGCATTTCCGGACATCTTGCGTATTCTCCGATTAAGCTGTCAATACGGGTCCTGATAAGGACAGAATGGGAGACATCCTGAATAACGGTTGACTGTGAATAAGAGTTCATAGAAAACGAAATAAAGTATTAAATAAACAGTTGACTTAAAGGGTGGCAAGGATGAGCAAAAGTGTGCAATCTGGCGAAGGATAAACGATTATGCGGGTTATCAGGGTGGGGCTATCAGTGGGTTGATGAGGCTGGCCGGTAGTTGTATTAAGTCTAACCAAATCAGTTGCTGGATGCATTCAGGCACCCCTTTTAATTGCTGATAAAAGACCTGGTTGAAACGATGCTGGCGGCGATTGGTTTGCTGGTGGTGTTGCCGGATTCTGGCATATTTTACCGGCAATTATGGGGCCAGGAACGGGCGTGATATGACAAGCTTAAAATATAAGATCAAGAAGGGCGTAAATATCATTTCATCGAGACGATTATGAATGAAATGCGATTGTACTTATTCAGAATAGCCTGAGGGTTGCGATGCTGGGCAGTGCTTTTTATTTTCAGAACGTGTGTGTTTTATTCAAACGGGCATGTGTCAGAAGCGATTGTTTTGATTTCACCATGAAAGAAATACAATTGTTTATATTTTCATTATCAGGTTTAACTGGAAGCTGGTTTGAGATTTATTTGAGTTGAAGTGAGCGATGGAGAGCGGCTTTGGAAAAAAATCAGGATATTTGAACCTGGCGATTAAGAACCAGAGTCATTGAGGTGGCAGATGAGCATAGCGTTCAGGGGAAAATATTATTTCATTTTGAGCTTTGAACGAGCCGCAGCCGTGAGACGCGCGGGGGCAGGAAATCCATTTTTCCGGATGTGCGCACCGGCTTCACGAAGTGCTTTTACATCATCAGGATGTATTGAGCCATCGGGCAAGGGGCCTGTATTGATTGTGAGGTTAGCCTTCTGGGCGAAGGCGTCGGCGAGAAGTTGCAGAACCTGGTCAGAATTGAGATGTTCGCAGCCTTCCATATAAAGCCAGGCTGGCGGTGCGGTCTGAAGGTTGGTGCAGATGTCGCCGGGCTTGCCGTTCATTTTTCTCCACGCATCCTGGGCAATTGCATCGCTTTTTGTGTGCATCAGGCCTTCAGGAGCTACGAAGTCTTCGACACCAGTGCCCTGCTTGAACGAGATGAGGCACTGGGGCTGCAGCGAGCGAATGAGCTTGTATATTTCGCCCAGACGACTGTAAGACTGGGGTTCTTCGTAATAGGATCCGATTCCGTCGAGCCAGATACCGGCGACGGGCCCGTATTGGGTGAGCAACTCTTTGACAACTGCCATGTTACGGTCGAAAGTGGCCTGTGGTTCGGTGCGTGCAACATCGGGCGGGCAATAGAGAAACAGGCCAAGAGCTTTCTTCTGGCACTGCTCGGCCAGTTCAGCCACCAGGTCTCGCCTGGCCGGCGAATTGAGGCTGGTGAATTTTGACTGGGCTGTGCGGAACATGTACATGTCGCCAAGATGCCGGGTTGTGAAATTGATGTAGCCCATTTGTGCTTCGAGAGCCAGATCGGTGATAAAATCGGCGTCGAACCTGCGGGCCGTAAATAAAGGTTCGAGCCGGGCATATTCTTCAGCGGTGCCCTGCTTCAGATTCTTCCAATCCTCCTTGGAAAGGCGTTTCTGTGCAGCCGCCTGTTTTGCCGTTATGCCGCGAAGGCTGTGCAGCGAATAGTGCACAAAGAGGCCCCACCTTGACTTGACCAGCCACTCGATTGCCGCAGCCCGAGGGTCTTTTCTGAAAGTGGCCTCGTGAGATTTCAGGTAAGAAGGAATTTCAGCCGGCGGGTCGGCTGTTTCAGCGGCGCACAAACCGACTTCAAGACCCGCATGGCCAAAACCGGCCAGAGACGATGCAAGTGCAGCCTGAATAAATTCTTTGCGACTGATTTCCATCGGCCATGCCCCGTTATTTGATTTTTATCAGTCAGCCTTCAATAGCTTGCCTGAGGTGATGAACCAGATGCAATGGGTGAAAGAGAGTTTAAAGAAACAGCCTGTTCAAGCCTTCTGCAAGGGTGGAAGGCTTGGGCTGCAACGTGATTCGGCAGATTGTATCTGGGATTCATGATTCACATGCAATTCGTTTCGACAAATCAATGTCTGAAATGGCGGCGGCCGGTCAGAATCATGGCCATGTTATGATCGCGGCAGGCGGTGAAAGTCTCATCGTCGCGTTTTGAACCGCCTGGCTGAATGATGGCGGTGATGCCAGCCGCCGCAGCCACATCAGGGCCATCGCGGAAGGGGAAAAAGGCGTCGGAGGCAAGCACCGCGCCGCGGGCCTTGTCGCCGGCTTTGGAGGTTGCAATCCGCACACTGTCCAGCCGGCTCATCTGGCCTGCGCCGGTGCCCAGGAGCTGGCCGTCTCTGGCCACAACAATGGCGTTTGACTTCACGGCCTGGCAGACCACCCAGGCAAAGGCCAGGTCGCGTCGTTCGGCCGCTGTGGGCTGGCGGTCAGTGGCCACCTGCCAGGCGGAGTCGTCGGCTTCAACGGCGTCCCAGTCCTGAAGCAGCACGCCGCCTTCGATCCGTCGCCAGTCGAAGCCACCGGGCAGCCCGTGGGCTGGCTTGAGACTGGCTTCAAGCGAAACGAGCCGCACGCTGTTTTTCCAGCTTGGTCGGGTCTTGAGGATTTCAAGTGCCTCGGCCGTAAAGCCAGGTGCGATAATACATTCCAGAAATCGGCCTGGCGTGGCCATGCGGTCGGCAGTGGCGGCGTCGATAACGCGATTGGTGCCCACGATGCCGCCAAAGGCCGAGACAGGGTCGCCTTCATAGGCCCGTTCAAAGGCAGTGGCCACATCGGCGGCGATGGCTGCGCCGCAGGGGTTATTGTGCTTGAGCACGCAGGCGGCCGGTTCGGAGAAGTTTCTAACGAGACGCAGGGCGCTGTCCAGGTCGAGCAGGTTGTTGTATGACAATTCTTTGCCGTGCAGAATTCTGGCTGTGGCCAGGTTTGGGCCGGTGGCGTCGGGCTCGACATACCAGGCGGCTGACTGGTGCGGATTTTCGCCATAGCGCAGGGTTGATTTGAGTTTCAGCGGCCTGTCGGGAGCCCAGCTGGGGGGGAAGGCCGGTTCGGCGGCAGTGGAAGCGGATTCAGCAGAGGCAAGCTGTTTTTCGATCCAGCCCGAGATCATGGCGTCATATCGGCTGGTGCGTTTCAGGGCATCAAGCATGAGCCGCTTGCGGGTGGCCAGGCGGGTGCCGCCTGTTTCGTGGAATTCGGCGAGAAAGGTGGTGTATTGGTCGGGTGAGGTGAGAATGGCGACGTGCGAATGATTCTTGGCTGCGCCGCGAACGAGTGAGGGGCCGCCAATGTCGATTTGTTCGATGGCCTCTTCCCAGGTGACGCCGGGTCGGGCGACGGTTTGTTCAAAGGGGTAGAGATTGACGACGACGAGATCAATGGGTTCCATGCCCGAACTGGCGAGGACGGCCATGTCGTCGGCCAGTTCCCGGCGGGCGAGGATGCCGCCGTGGATTTTGGGGTGCAGGGTTTTCACGCGGCCGCCGAGAATTTCGGGCTGGCCGGTATAAGCTGAGATTTCGGTGACATCAAAGCCGGCGTCGGCGAGGGCCTTATAGGTGCCGCCCGAGGCGAGGAGGGCAACGCCTTTGGCAGAGAGAGCCCTGGCCAGATCAATGAGGCCTGTTTTGTCGGAGAGGCTGAGAATGGCGCGGCGGATGACGACGGTATCGGCTGTTGAAGGCGGAGTGGCGTGGGCTGACACGGCTGCGAAGTCACTTTCAACTGGGTGCGGGAGTGGTGTCTGATTCCTGTCAAAAAAGAATCGTCCGGCCAGAGCCTGATGAGGCCCTGCCGGACGTTATTTTGACGAATTGGCCTGCGGAAAGCGAGACTGTTCTGGCGGGGTTCGACCCTGCAAAACGGATCTGCCGGGGCCCGTTCAGGCTCAGTTATCGTTTTTGCCGGCGTCAAGCGTTTCAGCTGGGGCTATCGGCTTGCGGCCAGAGTCGGCATTAGCGGAAGCAGGTTGTTCTTCCCTGGGTTTGTTCAGGTCTTCAAGCTCCTGCGGTGTCATGGCAAAGCCTGGCAATTTGGGGTCGCGTAACGGAGTCGGGCTGGTTTTGCCGAGTTCGCGCAGGCACAGCAGAATGCCGTCGTCGGTCGCCATGTAGATTCGGTCGTTCAAGTCGTTACTCATGCGGAAGTCGTAATTCCGCAGGTCGATTCCGAAGCTGTGATACGATTGCTCGGGTGTGATCAGGATCTTGCCATCGGCGCGGTTGACCACGGCAAGCGTACCATCTTCGGTAATGCCGTAAATGCGGTCGGAGGCGACGGCCAGCAATTTGCCCTTGCCCACCGGCATCTGCCAGCTGGCGGTGCCATCTTTGGCGTTAATGGCGTGGAAAGTGCCGTCTTTGGTGACGGTGTAAGCATCGTCGCCGGCGACGAGAATGGCATGATCGACCGGGGATGATGTCGGCAGAATCCAGTTGGTGGCGGCATCTTCCGGTTCGAAGATGTTAATGCTGTAAATCTTCTGGTCTTCAGAACCGACAATCACCTGGCTTCGGCCATAATAGCCCATGTTGCCACGGATCGGGCCCTTGGTGGCCACCCGGTGCACAATCTTGCGATGCCCCACCGATGCCATATAAAACTTGCCGTCCTGACTGGCAAAGGCCATCAGCTTTTCAGTGAGCAAGGGCTTGGCTGTTATGGACTTATTGGTCTGCCATGCGTAGATGTATCGCCCGACAGATGGTTTCAAATAAGGGTTGTTGAAGGTGTTTCTGTTGGTTTCATTGACGAAGCCGGGGTCTTTGATATTGAACACCTGCACTTTACCATTGGCCAGGGCAGCCACTGCCAGAGTGCTGTTCACCGCTGTGCCACCCGAGCAAATATCTTCCAGTTTTGACTCAAAGATTTTTGCACCAGTTTTCAGGTCTATGCCGAGGATTTTCTGGCCCACCGTGGCAATGGCCATCTTATCGTTGACAGAGATGTTCGATGGCTTGAGCGTCATGGCGTGAACATCGTGTGTCCAGTATCGCTTGCCCGATTCGGCATCGTAGCAGGCAACCAGACCTTCGGATGTCTGGGCGAAAAGATATTTGCCGGCCAGGTTCATTGCGGCCACGCGGGATGATCCGGTGGAAAGCGGAACAGCGTTAAACCAGTGCCTCTCAAGACCCACCTGGGCCAGAGATGTCCGTGACGGAATTGTCTTCGTCCCGGTAGATTGACCAAGAACCATCCCCGGAGCCAGAACCATCCCGGTCGTTAATCCGGCCATCCAGTCGCGCCTGTTCATTCGCCCCGCCTCCACTTGGTCGTCATCATTGTTCAATGTGATATGAACTGGTGCCCAGTTTGCACAGTTATCCTATTCTACGATATTTTCACATTGATCTAAAGTTACTTAACGCGAGAAATCGGTATTGTCAAAATCAAAAAACGAATAAACGGACCAATTCATGTCAAAATTTAGCGATCGTTCGTTTCATATTCGACCTGACTGCTGGCGCACTCATGATTTTTCAGGTAAACTCAATTCCATAAACCCAAACCGAATTCATGCTGCCGGTGCCTGACTATGCCGAACCTGAACAACCGAACCCGCCGAATCAGGCCCCACATCACGGGAATCTGCATCGCCACCGGGCTGGTGGCGTTTGCTGCACTTCGTTATTCACCAAGAGTTTATGTGCAGGGCCTGAGGTGGCTGGCCGCGGGCGTGGGTATCGCCGCTTTTGCTACTCATTTGTTGCAGAGAGTTGATGAATCGCTCGATTCACGCCGCCGGGCACGCCACAGGAAATTGCAGTTTCTGTCGCAAATCATTGAAAATCAAAAAGTTACGAAACACTCAGCCAAGCCTGAAGATGCTGGCCTTTCGCTGGATACGGCCCTTGATTCGCCAGTCCATTTTAATGAATCGCCTTTTGAAGATCGGGAGGAATTGATCGTAAATAATTATGATCAAATGGCTTATGACAAAAACTCAGGTGCTGGCGGGTCTGCCGGTGCGCCGGTTGATTTTCGGGTGGCCTTTGAAGAGGCGATGCTTGATGGCAACTGGCTTTCAGCAAGTGAAGCCTATCGGGCCAGCATGGAAGCCGGCGAGGTTTTGACGATGGAGGAAGCCGAGTTGGCGAAGTTGCGTAAAAGCTCTCTTGATTTCATCTTCCATCGCATGCATTCAGGCACGGTGAAAGATGACGTGGCGAGCCTGGCAAGAAACATCACCCAGATCTTCCCGCTGAGCATGGAGGGCCGCACACTGGCTCCGGTGCTGGGCGTGCTGCGTCGATCGGCGGGCCTGTGCCCGCGCTGCGAAAAACCTTATCGGGGCGTGGCCAATGCCTGCCATGATTGCCTGCGTGGCACTGCTGAGGCTTATCAGATAGCCTGGGACGATCAGCCCCTGTAAGAGGCAGCAAAGTCAATTTCAATCTGGTGGAAAAGTGTTTTCATCTGCCATTGACGCAAGTGTGTGGTTCTTTATGTTCAGAGGATGGCCTGAAATTATGATCTTGCCTGATTCTCAGGCTGCTCCGTTACATTTTCCAGCGTTTTGCGTGACTTATTGATAAGTGCAGAACAGTTGTCGTCGCTTACCGCGTTCGCATTTAAATTAAAAAAGCGGAAGTGTGATCAACGGCCGAAATGTAAATTGATTTGATGCCCGAAAAGTGTTGTCAATCGGTGGGTCTCTCTGGCTCTTTCATGGTTCTGAAATAGGCAAAACCTGGCATTTGACCGGCAAAAATGAAGAATGACCCCTTTTTTATTTGACCCCTTTTTTATTTTGACCCCTTTATATTTGACACATTGATGTTAATAACTCTTAAATGTTCATATGAAATGTCAGTAATCTGGTAATTGTAAGACGTTAATTTTGCCTGACATGTCTCCGGTGGCGAATTTTCGGCCATCGGTCGAAAATGCCATGGCGTGAATATCAGATTCATTTGACTCGATGAAACCAACTTTCTCATTAGAATCCATATCAAAAATTAAGGTTCTTGAGCCTCTGTTGCCTGTAAAGATATTTTTTCCATCAGGGCTGAAAACCACGTCAAGCACGGCACCATCGGATTGGTCTGTTCCGACAAATCGTTCTATCTGATGTGTTTTCAACGAGATGATACCAAAGCCGCCTTCCTCAAATCCTACAGCCACTCGTCCTGATTTCGGGTCAATGGCAAGACGGGTTGAAAACCGGGTTAAATTAATACTCGAAACTTCTTTGCCGCCGGGAAACTGAAAAAACAGCACTTTTTCGAAATCGTTTTGAGTTGATACAATAAATTCATCATAATCTTGCGAATAAACAATATCAAAACATGTCGATTTAACTGGAAACTTATTGACCGTGGATGTTTTTAAATTCACCTCACAGATTTCATTACCATTCCCCACACAAACCAGAAACTCATTTCCTCGCCCCCAGGCAAGCGATCTTAATTTATTCTGTGAAACCCTGATGGACTTTATTAAATTCCAATTGTCGGTTTCCCAGACTTGCACAAGACCCGAGAAATCACAGCATGCGAAAAGTGAACCATCAGCAGAAAATCGGCCCCTGCTCACTAGCGATTCTGCTTTGCCGATGATCTTTCCAACGCCAGTTTGTAAATCCCAGAGCCTGATATTATTATCATCGCCGGTCGAAACAAGCCTTTGGCCCTGCTGGTCAAATGCAACCGACCAGACTTCATCGGTGTGGTTTAAAAGGGTTTGCCTGGACGGTTTCTCTGCGGGATCCCAAATCCAGACGCGATTTGAATAGGCCCGCAGAAGATAGACCCTGCCATCTTCCAAAAAACCCAGATTGGTCAGTCGGATAAATTTCACAGGAAATGACTTTAACTTGCTGCCTTTTTGAATATCCCATAAACTGATGTCACCTGAATAATTAGCAATTACAACAGTCATGTTGTTTTCATTAATTGCAGATCGATAAATCTCAGGCAGTGTCTTCTGTGTGTCTGAATTTAATTGAAAATGTGCCTGGTCAGCGACAGAGTAAACATGAAATGAATTATTGGAATTGTCAATCAGGGTGGCATATTTACCATTGATACTCAGGCCCGTGAGCGAATCAATCCGGCCCGCCACCGCTTTCTCGCTGAGTTCTATTCCAGTTTGGATCAATTTCTGCCTTGTCACGTCATAAATGATCCAGTGCAGTCTGCCAGAACCCGGCTTAAGTCGCATCAGCCCGGAAATCATTTCTCCTGAAGCTGACATTGACAGATTTGATATTCCCTGAAAATAAAAATCTGTTCGATTGAATTTCTGTTCGGTTTTAATTTGCCAGTTGCCACCTGCTTCCTCTGAATCATCAGAATCAAAATAATAGAATTTGTCTGATTCTCTGTTAAACATGATTCTTTCATATCTGCCCGAATCATCCAGCTTTTCCAGCTTTGTATTTTCAAGTTTAAACCAGTGATAGGGCTTTTTTCTGTCATAAAAAACCGTTGTCATTTGATTGTTCAGACGACTGAAATACATGTTGTACTTAAATTCAACTTCATTATCGTAAAAACTGGCATAGCCGAAGCCATAGTTATATTTTTCACTCGCCCGAATGTGTTCGTCATAGGAAGTTTTTAATGCCGGCAAATGATAATCTGGCAAATAAAATTCGAAGTCCCTTATCAAATGTGTTTCATAATCACGACATGCCAGCATCCTGAGATAATGCCAACTGAATTCACGCAGTTTCAGCCTGCTCTCATTTTCCATCCGGTGCGTTGAATCAAGAATATCATGAACCGATTCTATTTTATTCTCAAGCATTTCATTGTAACCAAGCCTGAGAGCTGAATCATAAGCCGTGCGCTTTAATTCTATCTGGCTCTCTCTGATCGATCGATTCGCCAGTTGCAATTCGCCAACCTGTTCTAAGATCTGATTGTTTGCCAGTTGCAGATTATTATTTAAATTTACCAGCTTTCTTGAATTTAATATCTGATTGATGCTGAATATCATTAAAAACATGAAAATTAAAATTAAACTGATCGAAGCCACAGGGTTGCGGCGGACAAGCCGGCGAAGGCTTTCTCCCGATTGCAACGGCCGCATTTCCAGCGGTATTCCCTTTTGCAGACGTTCCAGATCGAGATAAAGTTCGCCGGGGTTCTGATAACGTCTGTCCGGATCCGACGCGACACATTTGCGTAAGATGGAATAGAGCCCTGAACTGACCACCGCCCTGACCGGCTTTATATTTATGCATTCTTCATAGCGATTAAACTGCAAAATGTAATCTATCAGATTTTCAGGCTTTCGTAGCGAATAACCCTGCGAAAGTTCTGCCAGAATGATTCCCATCGCATAAATATCACCACGAATGTCTGCCCGCCTGTTGCCCTGCATGACCTGTTCAGGTGGCAGATAACCAAGCGTGCCGACAATTGCACCCGATAACGTTGACCCCGACAAGTTATCTTCCAGCGAATAGGCCAGCCCGAAGTCTGTTATTTTTGGAATATAGTCAGTTGTATTTTCATTTTTACCTGCCGGATCATCGTGTTTTTCCACCACAATAATATTTCGAGGTTTTAAATCACGATGTACCACGCCGTTGATGTAAGCATGCTGCAAGGCATCCGCCAGCATCATACCCCATTTAATAACCAGCTTTTCCGAGATCAGACCAGGGTTTTTCAACATCCATTCATGCAGATCAAGCCCGTGCTGATATTCTGTTGCAATATAAAAGGAGTCATTAATCACACCCTCATCAATCAGTCTTATGACGGATGGGTGATCGAGTTTTTTCAGCAGTCTGGGTTCGCGATGAAATCGCTGATAACTTTTGGGTGAGAAATAGCGATCCTCACGTGGCAATTTCAGGGCCACTTCGACATTGTTTTGCTGATCGGTCGCCCGATAAACCACCCCAAACCCGCCAGAACCAAGCACACCGTGTATCAGGTAAGGCCCGAAAATCTGCCCTGCTGACAACAGGTTCTTGAAGTCTAACGGCGTATCTGGCGATGGCGAATTGAGATAAACGGCATCATTTTCAGCAATTTTTGAGGATTTATTTCGCCCCAGTACAGCCCTTATAAGCCTGTCCACCGGCTCCAATTCTGTGGGAAGAGAGTCTCTGATCTGTTTTTCGGGCTTCATCGAAACTGTTTCTCGATTCGAGGCCTGATGGTGCCAAGTAAGCGATAATGAACAGATCTCACTGCTGATTCTGATCGATTCAGACGGTTCGCGATTTCAGCAAAGCCCAGGCCCTCGTAATAATGCAATTCAAATATCTGCCGGGCCTGTGTTTCGGCTTTATCCAATTCGGAATCCACTACTTCCCGCAATTCGGCCGAGAGGACTGCAGCCAGAACATCGTTGGTGTTCTGAACCAATTCTGGTAATTCCATTTCAACATGGCCGCGTTCTCTGGCGTCGCTGCGAGCGTGGTTCAGCAGGCGGTTTCGGAGCACTGAAACCATCCAACGGTAAACTTCATGTTTGGGCCGGCCTAACCATGTTGAGAATTTGCTGAGCGTAATCAGCAATGTTTCCTGAATTAAATCGGAAGAATCAAGCCGATGCCGCAGCGAAGGGCTCATCCACTGCCGGGCCATATATCGAAGTTTCTCACGACAGGCATAAATCTCTTCACCTGTGAGAATGGCTGAATTCGATGAATTGGAATGACGGCTGGAAGAAGCCATTTGGAAATTGTCGCAGTAGTAGTTTTACAGTTAGGAATGCAATTTTAATTTTCTTTCTGTCGGGAAGCAAGGAAATTACCAAAAAAATTTAACAATTGGAGTTTCATCAACGGAGTTTATTTTTTCAACGGACTGGCTTGCCTTAAAATAAAAAACCGACAATAAAACAGAGGCCCGTTAAAATGTAACTGGCCCCTGCTTTCGGGTGTTTTTCATTAATTCAAGTTAACTTTTAATTATTTCAGACTGACTTGTTTTATTGCGTCGCCGGGCGGCAAATGCCAGAACACCCGTGGCAATCAAACCAAGGGTATAGGTTGAGGCTTCAGGAACGGGTATGGAACGGATAGCCAAAAAATGGGGAGAAGTGCTACCAGTGCTCCAACTGTACTGGAAAACTCCTGCGTTATCGAATTTCGATATCGAAAAATTTCCATAATTTGCCACATAAAAATTGCCGGAAGAGTCGAAAGCAAGGCCTTCGGGATTTGGCGTGCTTGCAAAGACCTGACTGGAATTTTGCACAGCCGTGGCGTCTGTCAGACTAATATCATAGCGCACAATCGTGCTGTTAGTCATTGACACATAGAGCATATCCGTGGCGAAGATCGCTGGCGTAAACCAACATAGAAGCAAGAGACAGGTTATAGTCAGGCTGCGATTCATGGTGACTTTTCTGAGGATGAGCAAATAGCCGACGGCTATGTCGTCACACTCTGAGCTTTGTTCGAAAAAGACTATATAGTTATTCCACAATTGCTATTCTGCGCTCGCGCTTTTTTGATTTTTTTTCAAAAATTATTTCAAACGCCACCGGACAGGTCGTTTGTGTGCCAGTTGGTTATTGATTAAGTGTCTATTTAGTATGGGCTTATAAGAAAGTGGCAGGCGTTTTCACTCTTTGGAAGTTGACGTTTCTGGCACGTCGCATGTCTGAGTTTATGCAGCCACGCCCATGGTTAACTGCCGGCTGAACCCGGCCTTTTCGACAGAAGCATCTTAACGTATGATGGATTATGGTTTTCGATTCAGGCGGGCCGGTGCTTTTTGATTCAGGCGTGCGGCGTTGTCAGTCGGGCGCGGCATCGTGGTTTGTCGGAGCGATCGAAAATAATCAGCCAGTGAAAGGTCGCGGCTTTCGTTCAAACGAAATTGCCTGGTCGCCCACGTCGTCTGTGTGCGTTCATCGGACAAAGATCAGCGAAAGAGCTGCGAAAAATCAGGTTAATCACGATATGGTCAGCATTCGTCTTCCCGATGGTTCGGAAAAGTCTTTCAGCGACGACATTACGCCCCGCAAAATTGCCGAGGGGATTGGTTCGAGACTGGCCCAGGCCGTGGTGGCCGCGGTGGCCAATGGCCGGGTTGTGGACCTTGACCGCCCCCTGACCGAAGCCACGGAAACGCCGGAATTGCCGATTGATTTCAAGCTGCTGACACCCAAAGACCGCGAGGCACTTGATGTGCTGCGGCACAGCACAGCCCATATCATGGCCAGGGCGATTATGCGGCTTTACCCCGGCGTGAAGCTGGCCTTTGGGCCGACCACGGCCAACGGTTTTTATTATGATGTGGATGTGCCTGACAAACATTTGTCAGAAGAGGATTTTGCCGCGATTGAAGCCGAGATGGCGAAGATAGTGGCGTCGGCCGAGCCTTTTGAGCGATTCAGCCTGCCGGTGGAAGAGGCGGTGGCGTTTTGCGATGGTCTGGGCCAGGGGCTGAAGGTTGAGCATATTCGCGACGAGCTGCATAAATATGGGATTCTGTCGTTTTACCGGCAGGGCGAATTTGTGGATTTATGCCGTGGCCCGCACATTCCGCATGCCGGCAAGCTGGGTGCTTACAAGCTGATTTCGATAGCCGGTGCATACTGGAAGGGGCGGACGGATGGTCCGGTGCTTCAGCGGGTGTATGGCACGGCTTTTTTCGACAAGAAGGAGCTTGATGCGTATCTGGCCCAGGTGGAAGAGGCGAAGAAGCGCGACCACCGGCGGCTGGGCAAGGAGCTGGGGCTGTTTACGATCAGCCAGTTGGTGGGTTCGGGGCTGATTCTGTGGATGCCCAAGGGGGCGGCTGTGCGTGGGCTTCTGGAGAATTTCCTGAAGGACGAGCTGATTAAGCGGGGCTATCAGCCGGTTTATACGCCGCATATCGGAAAGGTGGAGCTTTACAAGACTTCGGGCCATTATCCGTATTATCGTGAAAGCCAGTTCCCGACGATCAAGATGCTGAATGATTCGGCTGTGACACTGGTGGCAGGTCTGGAAAAGGGCACGCTTGACGACGAGGCCCAGAAGAAGCTGCTGGCTGAGAGCCACATTGAGCCGGGGCCTTATTGGTCGCTGGATATTCCGGGGCGAATCGGCTATGTGGAAGAGCATGCCGTGGCTGAGGAATATTTGCTGAAGCCGATGAACTGCCCGCACCATATCCAGATTTTTGCCGCCCAGCCAAGAAGTTATCGCGACCTGCCGGTTCGGCTGGCTGAATTTGGCACGGTTTATCGCTATGAGCAGTCGGGCGAGCTTTCGGGGATGACCCGGGTGCGTGGTTTTACGCAGGACGACGCCCACCTGTTCTGCACGGTTGACCAGGTGCGCGACGAATTCAGGGCCACGATGGAACTGACCCAGTTCGTTCTGCAAAGCCTTGGGCTGACGGACTATAAGGTGCGTCTTTCAAAGCACGACCCGGAGGACCCGAAATATCAGGGTGCGGCGGGCGACCTTTGGCGACGGGCTGAGGAGGACATTCGCTCGGTGCTTCTGGAGATGAGCCTGCCCTTTGAAGAGGCCCCTGGCGAGGCGGCTTTTTACGGGCCCAAGGCCGACTTTATTGTGCGCGACTGCCTGGGCCGGCAGTGGCAGCTGGGCACGGTGCAGCTTGATTATGTGCTGCCCGACCGCTTCGGCCTGAGCTATACGGGGGCTGATAATGCGCCTCATCGGCCGGTAATGATTCACCGGGCCCCGTTTGGCAGCATGGAACGCTTTATGGGCATTCTGATTGAGCATTTTGCCGGAGCCTTCCCGCTGTGGCTGGCCCCTGAGCAGGTGCGCGTGCTGCCGATTTCGGAGAAGTTTAACGATTATGCCAATAAGGTGGTTGCAGACTTCCGGGCGGCTGGCCTGAGGGCTGAGGCCGACCAGCGGGCTGAGAAGATTGGGGCGAAGATTCGCAACGCCCAGCTTGAGAAAGTGCCGGTGATGCTGATTGTCGGGGCCAAAGAGGCGGAGGATGGCTCGGTGAGCTATCGCGACCGGATTGACGGCGACCTGGGCAGCATGCCATTAGCCGATGCGGTGGCGAAGATCAGGCACGAGAGCGAGTCGCGTGCGATTCGGCAGACGGTGACACCGATGGCCGTGGGTTCGCATGGCGACGACCACGAGACAGAGGATCATTCCTATTAATGAATGTGGGTTGACCACTGGAGCCCTGCCCGGTAAGCCAACCGGGCGGGCTGTATTGAGAAAGTAAAGGCCAGGAAGGCTGGGAGCGGGCAGATGGACAGAAAGCGGAAATGGCTTTTTGGTGTAATGATTTTAATGACAGGCTGTGCCGGCGCAAGGCAGGAGATCCGGAAAGACCTTGATGTGATGAGTGCCAAAGCAGCCGAGGTACAGAAAGAAGAGGTTTCTGGAGTGCCCCGATTTTCAAAGTCAGCTATTTCAGATGCCGAGATGCTTCAGGGGCGAGCAGCCCAGGAATATCGCGACAGTGTTATCCCATGAACAACTAACTAACAGGCGTAATAGATTACGCCGACAGGAATCGAACCTGTGACCTCCAGGTTATGAGCCTGGCGAGCTACCTCTGCTCCACGGCGCACTTGAATATTATCAGAACAGTGGGCTCTGGTCAAAGGAATACTTGAAATTCTGCCGTGATTGATTGGCCAGAAGCTCTTTGCAGATGTCTTAAAGTCCGTTTCTCACTCAATTTGAAAAAAGCCAAAATACTTTGTAATTTCAGCCGGATTTGGCAAAAAGCGGCATATCCTTGTACAAAGACTGCACTAAACTTGGCAGAATCGACAATGTCGCTTTAAATTGCCTGTTTTTCAAACTTTAAACACATTAATATAGCGTAAGTCGGCGGCGGGCATGTTGCCAAAAAACATCATTTGTTACGGGTTTTAATCCTTACAGAATATGGATTTCTGGTAATATTTACAGAAAGTCTTTTTCTGCTTAGTTTTACAGGGTTGATGAATTTATTTTGGATAAACTTCGGTTAGATCCTGTCACAGTACGAAATAGATAACGTAGAAATAGTGTCTGATCACAGATCAATGGATGCATGAGTGGATGCAGAACTAGATGAGTTCAATGACGAATTCAGAATTGAAATTGATTGAGCGATGGAGGTCGCTTTTTGACGCATTCATAGAGCATCTGGTGCGGCAGAAGGGTCTTTCGCCGCTTACGCAAAAGTCATATACAGAGGATCTTAAGACATTCACTCTCTTTCTTGAGGAGTTACTTGCCCAGGGAATGACCTCGATAGAGCCGGAGCAGATTGACATCAAAAAGTTGCGTCGGTTCAGCCCGTGGTTGAATGGTCAGGGTTTTGCTCCGCGATCGATAGCCCGCAAGCTGGCCTGTCTGCGGTCGTTTTTTCGATATTTGCGACGGACTGAGCAGATCACGCACAACCCTGGAGAATCGCTGAAGAACCCGCGTCAGCCGAAGCGGTTGCCGAACCCACTTTCAGAGTCACAGGTAGTGAGTTTTCTGGATGGGGTGTTACCAGACAGTGTGATTGCGGTGCGTGACAGGGCGATGTTTGAGACACTTTATGGCGGTGGCCTGCGGGTCAGCGAGCTGGTGGGGCTTGACCTGGCCGACCTTCGTCTTGATGACGCTGCGGTGCTGGTGCGTGGCAAGGGACGCAAGGAGCGGCTGTGCCCGATTGGCCAGACGGCCATGCAGTGGATCAGCCTGTGGTGCAGCTATCGGGCACCGAAGAACCCAGGCGAGCCGGCGATTTTTTTGAACTGGCAGGGAACAAGGCTCACAACGCGTTCAGTGGGGCGATCGCTTGAGCAAAGGCTGGCTTTGGCGGGCATGTCGCACCTGGCCAGCCCTCACACCTTCAGGCACAGTTTTGCAACACACCTGCTTGACCGGGGGGCCGATCTGCGCAGCGTGCAGGAGCTCTTAGGACACCAAAGTCTTGCAACCACACAGATTTACACACATGTATCACAACAACGGATGGCCGAAACTTACAAAATTGCGCACCCACGAGCCTGAATGTGTTCTAGGAACAATGGAGATAGCCAACGAATGCATGACCCTCATCGAGTTGCCTAGGGACTGAACGCTCCAGCCAAGGACATGCTGCCGTTATCTGGAAATCACTCGTAACAATCGGCTGTAGCCGGGTATGGCCCGACTGCGCCCACAGCTGCTGAGTTCACAAGACCATGAACCCATTACGGATCCTCGTCGTTCAGCCCGATCCTGTGCTCTCGTCGTCGATGGTTTCCATTCTGCAGACTTTGGGCTGCCGAGTGGAACAGGCCGAGAGTGACAGAGAAGCAGCAAGAATGCTGGACCGGTTCCAGTTCAATGCGGTTGTCTGCATTGTCGAACCTGATGACCCGGACGTCATAGAACTGTATCAGTACATCAGGCGAAAATTTCCCCAGGTCTTTTTCGTCATTCAGCTGACCAAGTCGTCAGATAGTTTTCAGCGGCAGTTACTGGCTGAAGGAGTTAATGCTGTATCACCGCCACCCATGACCGTGGCTTCGATGAAATCTGTGGTGCTTACGCTCAGAAACCGGCAGGAACAACATCGGTTGCTGACTGAATCTGACTCACAGGGCGTGGGTGCCCAGCCTTCTTCAAGGTCTGCCGGCATGGTGCCCACCGAAGCCAATTATCTGGTGGGGCACGATCCTTCACTGAGAAAAACCATCGAACTGGCCGAGAATGTGGCAGATATTGATACGCCCGTGCTCATTCTGGGCGACCGGGGTACCGGCAAGACCACGCTTTCCCGCTGGATACACCAGCGGGGCAATCGGTCATCCGGTGTATTTGCTGAAGTTAATTGCCAGAACCCCAGCGAAACCGCTCTTGAGGCCGAAATCTTTGGCATTTCGACCACCGGTCCAAATAGTGCCCCCATCCACAAGATGGGCAAGCTGGAAGAAGCCAACAACGGGACGATTGTCTTTGACGAGCCTCAAAGTCTTTCGCCCACTTTGCAGCAGAAGATTCTGCGATTTCTGCAAACCGGTGAATATCAGGCCGTGGGGTCGCACCAGGTTAAACGCTCGTCGGCCCGGGCGATATTTTCAACCCGCGAGGCCATTTCAACTCTGGCCCAGCGAGAGCGATTCCGGCAGGATCTTTACTATCGAATCAGCGTGATTGTGCTGAAGCTGCCGCCACTTTGCCTGCGTGGCAATGATATTGAACTGCTGGCAAGGCACTTTCTGTCAATTTACGCTCGTCGCCTGTCAAAGCCGGTGCGGGAGTTCAGCCATGATGCCCTGCGTGTGGTGTGTGACCACGGCTGGCCCGGCAATGTATATGAGCTGGAGAGTGTGATTCACCGCGGCGTGATTCTTTCGCAGAATGGTATTGTTCAGCCGCAGCACCTGGTGATGATGCCGGCGGCTTCGTCGACACCGGCCCGATCGGTCAATTCGCCGTCGAAACTCAACGGCCCGTCGATCAGGCCGCTGAAGGAATCGCTGGCTGAGCCTGAAAAACAGCTTATTCTACAAGCTCTTGAGGCCCTGAACTGGAATCGCCAGGAAACGGCACGCGTGCTCGATATTAATCGCACCACGCTTTACAAGAAAATGAAGAAATACAATCTGCTGACAGAAGAAGATCACGCAGAAAATTATATTGAGCTGGACTGAGCCTGCTCACTTTGAGAACCTGATGTGGAAAGGCCCCCTGAGTGAGGTTTCGACCTCGCCCAGGGGTTTTTCTGTTAAATTAATGAGATTTGCTTTCAGTTGACAGGCAGAAATGCAATTCCAGAACATTTTGCAAATCAACGGTGGTGAAATATCAATCAGATTAATAAAACCCTGAGACAATCTGGCTGTGATATGGGCTCTTTTGCGTAATGACTGACCATACAGAAATTAAATCCATCAGTGGGTTGGCACCTGCCCTGCAAAAACAGGCCACCGTTGGCCAGAGCTCTCAGAAGGCTGAATTTGATCCGCTGACGAGCCTGACGTTATAGCCGACGCTCTTTGATTTCATTTTTTAATCACAACAATAATTGTATTTCATCGGATACACATGAATCCGGCTCGTGAAATTGCTGAAATCCGGGTTTATATTATATTTCGCAACCGTGGGCACCTGACCACGGCTCGAAATTGCCTGATAACCTGCCGGATCATCAACCCTGAATGGCCGAACTGCGGCCCAGGGCAATGTCGAAGTCGCTGACGGCGGGCACCAGCATGGCCAGCAGGGCGAAGCCGTAAATGCCGACAGAGACAAGAAATGCGGCAGCGGTGTCGCCATTGATCAGGCTGATCACGCAATAAAATGTCCAGAAGGGCGTGAGGATCGAGACAATCGCAAGGGCTCGCGACGGGTTTCGTGAGCCTAGCGAGCCAAACAGGGCCACGCTGCCAGCGCCCAGAAAGATGAGGAAGCTCAAAAGCTGTCGGCCGAATTCGCGGTTGGAAAGTATGATGAGATAGGCGCAGAAGAGAATGCCGATCATCAGGAAGAACATGGTGCCAAGGCTGTTGGCTACGGCTGTGCGGCTGTTGGTGTAGGTGATTGCCGCGTGAATGCCGAGCATTGCCGCGAAATGCACAAACAGCAGATAGTCGATGGTGATAAAGACAGCCGATTCGGTGCCCAGCCGGCCGGTGCCGACCATTGCCCATGTGAGCAGGATGGGCGAAAGGATCATCTCTTTGGTGTTGTAAAGCACGCCATAGAGCTTGCCGTAGATGAATTGCTGAGGCGAAAGTTCGGTGACGAGAAGAAGGTCGAGGGCGCCGGTGTCGCGTTCGCTGGTCAGGGCTGTCACGCCCTGGGCATTGACGAGCAGAAGGCTGAGAATGCCAAGCGGAATCAGGGCCCGGGTCACGCGCCAGGGGTCGGTCTGCACGTCGCCGCCGGTGAAGAGATAGGCCGCAAAAAGGACGACGGCCACAAGATAGGCGGCCTTGATCATAAGCGGCTTGGTGCCATAGGCACGCGTGGCCAGCTCTCGCCACAGAATCGGGTTGTTCCAGGGCTTGCGGTAAGGGCGTTCAGCGCTGGTGATGCGGCGGTGGGTGCGGCGGGGCACGGCGAGGCCGGTGGTTTCGGTCGTCTGGCCAACAATCGAAGGATCGGTTGTGGTGAGTGTGCCGCTGAATTTGGCGGCCAGGGCTTCTTCGTCAACCTCGATAAGTTCTTCAGCGTTGGGGGCTTCTCGCTGTTCGCGGGGTTCATTGCGGCCGGGGTTCCAGCGGCGAAGCATGAAGATGGACGTGCCATTGAGCACGGCGACCAGCAGGCCGGCGGCAGCGAGGAAGATGAGTGTGACCTGCGAAATGGCGGCGTTGCCGGTTTGTTCCATGATGTGTGAAATCACGCGGAACGGGTTCAAAACGGTTGAAATGCCGGCGCCAGCGACTTGCACGGGAACGAGAAAACCGAGGCCTTCGATAAATGTCAGGCCCAGCACGATGGAGAGCACGGTAAGGGCCAGCGACTGGAACGTGCGGTCGCGCCAGTTAGCCACAATAATGCCGACAGAGCCGGCGGCGACGCCTGTGGCCAGTGTGGCCAGCTCGATTTGCAGCAACTGATAGGGCGAAATGCCACCAAAAAGCAGGCTGATGGCCAGCACAGGCAGGCCCACGGCCAGCATGACGGTGATGAGCAAAAGGCTTGCCCCGAGCTTGCCCAGAATGATTTCCCAGTTGGTCAGGTCGGTGATGAGCATAAGAATGAAGGTGCGGCGGTCTTTTTCATGGGCGATCGACGTGGCGGCGGCGATGGGTGCGAAAAAGAGCATGAGCACCAGTTGCGTGAGCACCAGGGCGCGGAAGAGGATCTGCTCAAAGCGGGCAAGAATGCCGACTTCGTGCACTGTGCGCCAGCCGATCATGATCTGCCAGCCTGTCCAGATCAGCACGAGCAGCAGGGTGCCGTAGCTCAGGCGGCTCAGGAAGAACCGCTGGTTTCGTGGGATGGTCAGCACTTCGCGATTGAAAATCGGACCCAGCATGAGTCAATCAGGCTCTTCTTTTTTCAGGCGGATGATGTCGAATAATGATCTCTAATTTACCGTGAAATCAGGAATTTTCGCAAGGTGCGGCGGCCAGAAACCATTTTTTCCGCAAGGCGGGTATGTGCGAAGAATTTTTGCCAGTTGGTTTATTGAGTGGCGATTAACCGGCAGTCGTTTCAGGGCCGAGCCTTTTGAGGCCTTCTTCAAACGAGATTTCGGGGATAAAGCCGAGTTCGGTGCGGGCCCGGTCGAGCCGGAACCAGTGCGAGCTGGCAAGCTGACTGGCGACGAAGCGGGTCATGGGCGGCTCGCCCGGCAGGGGCAGGGTTTTCCAGAGAAATTCACACACAGAGCCGATGCGGTGGGCGGTTTTTCGCGAGATGCCCCGGCTCGGCAAGGGCGGGCCACCGGCAGCGAGGATCATGCGCTCAATGATTGTCCAGAGCGGCATGGGCTCGCCCTGGGCCAGAAAATAAGCCTGGCCGGCGATGGGTGAATTGGCCGAAAGGCGATCGAGAGCCAGCAGGTGAGCCTGGGCGGCGTTTTCGACGAATATGGTGTCAACGATATTCTGGCCGTCGCCGATTTTTCGCAGGCGGCCGGCTTTGGCCCTGGCCAGAAGGCGTGGCAGGAGGTGAGGGTCGCCGGGGCCCCAGATCAGGTGCGGACGCAGGGCGACAGTTGACAATTTATCGGAATTGGCGGCGATAATGGCTTGTTCGGCGATGGCCTTGGTGGCGGCATAGGGCGATTCGTGATGGGCGGGATAGGGGGCTGATTCATCGACGCCCGCCAGATCGCCCCCGCCATGCACAACACTTGGTGTGGAAGTGTAAACCAGCCTTCTGACACCTGACGCAAGGCAGGAATCAATAACGGCCCGGGTGCCTTCAACATTAGCTTGATAATAATCGGTGTAAGGCCCCCAGAAGCCGGCCTTGGCGGCGACATGGATGACGGCATCGCAGCCCTGGAAGGCCTGGGCCAGAGCATTTGTATCGTGCAGGCTGCCGGTATGCGAGACGACGCCCAATGGGCCATGCCAGGTGTAAGACTGCCGCGAATAGCTGACAACGCTGTCGCCCCTGGCGACGAGCCTGCGCACGATGGAACCGCCCAGAAATCCGCCGCCGCCGGTGATGCCCACCTTCATTGCGGCACCCTTTCAGCGGCCCAGACGGCGAGTTTTTCGCGGAAAATCTTGGAATTGTGGCGAATATCGACCGGGAATGACTTGTGTCTAAGAAAAACGGTGATCTGCGATAATCTGGCATCGGCCGCGGCGATGGCCTGAAGGTCCTGGCAGATCTTGGGCCAGTTATGCCTGCCGGGCCGCAGTTCCACGCAGATCACAGGCTTTTGCACTGGTCTTTCCGATGTCGAATTGGCTTTTTCGCTGATGCCAACCAGAGCAGTGCGAAAAACGGCGGGATGCTGGTTAAAAATAGCCTCGGTGGGAATGGTGTCGAGTGGCCCGAGGGCTGTATGGACACGGTGGGCCTTGCGGCCGCAGAACCACAGGCGGCCCTGGGTGTCGAGATAGCCAAGGTCGCCCATGCGGTGCATCAGGCGGGGTGTGGCATGGGAATCGTCGGCAATCTTGGCTTTTGCGTTCGCTTCAGGGCGGGCATCGTAGGCCTGGGTGACCTGCTGGGCACTGACAACGATCTCGCCCACTTCGCCGGCTGGCAGAATGCGGGCCTGGCTGATTTTTTCAATGGCGGCATCGGTGACGGCGATGATCTTCACTGACATTCCGGCAACGGGCCGGCCGACGCAGACGCCCCTGCCCCGGGCGGTGAGGGCGGCGGTTTCGCCAAGAATTTCGTCGGAGCCGATGCAGGCCACGGGAAGCGATTCCGTGGCGCCATAAGGGGTGAAGACCTGGGCATCGGCCCTGAGCATGCTTTTCACGCCGGCGATGACATCGGCGGGCACGGGCGCACCGGCAGAAACGACACGATTGAGCTTCGGCAGCATGACCTGCTGCCGGCGGCCATATTCCTGCACCCGACGCAGCAAAGCAGGCGAGCCGAAGAGGTTGGTGACGCTGAATCGCTGGGCCGGGCCGATGACTTCACGCGGGTTGACGCGGCCGGGGCGGGTGAAATCCATACGGGGGATGACAGATGTCATGCCGAGGGCCGGGGCAAAGAGGGCAAAGAGAGGGAAGGTGCAAAGATCAACCTCGCCGGGGGTGATGTGCAGAAGGCAGCGAAGTGCCTGCACCTGAGCATTAAAAACGCGGTGTGTATAAACCACGCCCTTGGCCGGGCCGGTTGAGCCGCTGGTGAAGAGAATGGCGGCGGTCTGGTCGTCGGTGACGTGTGTCAAAGGTGGCGTGCCCGGCTGGCTTGTCAGGCTGATATTCTGCCATGGGTTCTGGCCAGTTTTACTCTTTATAAAGTCATCAGATTTAATCACAACGAATTGATTGATTGCCCCCCTGCCCCAGCCAAATAGGCGGCGGGCGAAGTGGGCCTGGGGGATGCCGATGAAGGCGGTGGCGCGGCTTTCAGCGATGCACTGGCCCAGGCCACGGATGCCCATGCCGGGGTCGATGAAGATGGGGGTGATGCCTGATTTGAAGACGGCGAATGTGAGGCTGAAGAATTCAAGCGAGGGGCGAACCATGAGCACAGCCCGGGTGCCGGGCGGCATGCCGGCGGCCAGCAGGGCGTGGGCCATACGATTAGAGGCCGATTCAAGTTCGGCAAATATCGTTGTGCGATAGTGCCGCCGCGAAATATCTTTATGGCGGCTGGCGGGCATGATGACGGCGGCAAGGTCGGGGTCGGTTTCGGCCCGAAGGGTGAGTGTCCAGGCGATGTTGTTGTCGCGCCGGGGTGTCATTTTTAAGTCAGGTGCGAGCGAGGAAATCGCGGATTTGGGGGATGAGCTCGGTGCCGACATCTTCCAGCACATAGTGGCCGGCGTTCGGGTAGCGATGCACCTCGGCCTGGGGGAAGCGGTCTGTCCAGCCCTTGAGAAAGTGCTTGTCAAACACAAGATCTTTCAGGCCAAAGGCGATGAACATGGGCTTATCGGCCAGGAGGTGCAGGCGAGATTCGACTTCCTGCAGGACGGGCCAGGCACGGTCGGCGGTGGTGAGGGGAATATCCTGCACGAACCGGTGGACGGCGCGGCGGTTAGCCCAGGTGTCGTAGGGCCAGAGATAGGCCTGTTTCACGTTGCTGCTCATGCGGTTTTGCTTGGTGCCGATCCACGCGGTGCCTTTGACAAAGCCATTAAAGCCACGCACGAAAAGCGAGCTGACAGGTGTCTTACGCGAGAGCCAGAGCGGCCAGGGAAAGAGTTTTTCTTTCGGCAGGCCGAAGCCGGCAGTGTTCAGCACAACCATGCGTGCAATGCGGCCAGGGTGGCGCGTGGCGAAGGTGCTGCCGATCATGCCGCCCCAGTCGTGAACGACAAGTGTAATGTCGCTGGTTATGCCAAGCTGGTCAAGCACGTTTTCAAGATCTTGAACGCGACTTTCCAGCGTATAGGTATAACGGCTGTCGTCGGGTTTGTCGGAGCGGCCCATGCCGATGTGGTCGGGAATGATCACGCGGTGGCTGGAGGTTAATGCTTCGGCCAGGTTGCGATAATAGAAGGCCCAGCTTGGGTTGCCATGAAGCATGACGACCGGGCGGCCCTGGCCTTCGTCGATCACGTGAAGCTGGTGGCCGCCGGCGACGGTGAGTTTTCGCCCGGGGTGGCGGCTGAGAAAATCGGCGAGTGACTGGGATTTGACGGTTGTCGGCACGGCTTGGGCACTTATACTCAGGGATTTGATCTGTGGCTTACCATTCCAGGCCGAGCATGAGGCAGTTCAGGCCCGAACCGATGCCGAGAAAGCCGACGCGGTCGCCTTCCCGCAGAAAGCCGCGTTCGGCGGCCATGGCGGCTGTCAGGGGCAGAGAAACAGTGCCGATATTGCCCAGAAAGGGAAAGGTTGAGAAGTCGCGGGTGGTTTCAAGGCCAAGGGTTTTCAGGATGGTTTCGCGGTGGGCATTGCCAATCTGGTGGCAGATGACTTTGTCAACATTCTCGCGGCCCCAGCCCAGGCGGTCGAGGAATGTCTGCCAGGTGCGAAGGCCCAGATCGACACCATGCTTCAGCACGCCCACGGCATCTGTTGACATAAATTCTGACAGGCCAATGCCCTGTAGCTTTTCAAGACCCCAGCGGCAAAGGTGGTGAAACTGCGGGGCTGTTTGCAGGGCCCCGCCCAAAAGCTTCGGCCCGCCGAGATTGCCGTGCAGTCGGCGGTCGGCCAGGAGCACGCCCACCGCACCCGAGCCGCCGGTGAGTGTGGCCAGCGACTGGACAAAAAGGTCCATGCCGGGGTTGGCATTGAGCCGCTGGATGGTGAGGTCGATGACGTCGCGGGCCGATTCACACGAGACCACCAGCCCGGCCCGGGCCTGGCCCAGCTCAATGCGGTTGGCAATATCAACCATGCCGTTCATTACGCCAAGGCAGGCGTTGGAAATGTCGTGAACAGCCGCGCCGGGGTGAATGCCCAGGGCGTGGGCCACGTGGCAGGCGGTGGCGGGCTCATAAAGCTCGCGGCAGACGCCGGCATAGATCAGCACGTCGATGTCGTTGCCGGTCATGCCGGCAGAATCGAGGGCGCGGCGACCGGCAGCCGTGGCACCGGCGGCCACACTGTAGCCGGCAGGCCACCAGCGGCGTTCGCGAATGCCTGTGAGCGATTCAAGCTGGCCTGTGGGCAGGTGCAGGCGATTCCATGCCGGGGCGAGACGCTGTTCCAGCTCGCGTGTTTCAACGACGATGGGTGCCAGCTCGTAGGCAATCGCCGGGAGTGAAACATGCTGGTATCGCATAGAGGCAGTTTTGTCCTGATCTGGCAAGATCGGAGAAGCCGGACGAGCGAGCCGCCCGGACCACCGATTTGCCTGGATTCAATCAGCCCTTGGCCATGGCCGGTTTGGCCGATGACTTGACTGGTGCGCTGGAACGGTCGCGGCCCAGCCAGCTGATCAGCACCGGCGTGGCGATGTAGATCGTGGAATAGGTACCGCTGAGGAACCCGACAACCAGTGTGAAAGAGAAGCCGTGGAGACCTTCGCCACCGAAGATGTAGATGATGACCACGACTGACCAGGCGGTGAGCGACGTGAGAATGGTTCGGCTCAGGGTCTGGTTCAGGGCGTCGTTGACAATTTTTTCGTTGATGACATCTGACTTGCCCTTGATTTCTCGCAGGCGGTCGAAGATCACGATGGTGTCGTTGACCGAGAAGCCGATGAGCGTAAGGAAGGCGGCGATCATCGGCAGGTCGATCTTGAACTGCTCGATCATCAGCAGGCTGCCGACGACCGGAATCTGGGCCACCCAGTAGGTGAGAGCCACGGCACCCAGAGCCACGAGAACGTCGTGCACCAGGGCCAGCACGGCGGCCAGGCCATAGCTCCACGACTTGAACCGCAGCCAGAGATAGGCGGCAATGATAAGCCAGCTTGAGACAGTGGCCATGATGGCCAGTGTCTGCGTTTCGCCGGCCACAGTGCCACCGAAATTCGAAACGCGTTCGAACATCAGGGCCGGGTCGTTGGCTACGACCGACTTGAGGGCTTCAATCTTGGCTGTCATCTGTGCTTCAGGAAGCGACGACTGAAGCACGAATTTATCACTTGGCACATCGGGCTGGGTAAGTGCAGCCGAGTCAAGGCTCTTGATGGTGAATGCCTGTTCAGGGCTTTCCACCTTGCCACCTGATTTGTCATCAGCCAGAACCCTGGCGAAGAGATCAACAAGGCGGCCAGCCGATTGCTTGATATTCACCGTCAGATCATATTTGCCGGCGGCTGAAGCCGCAGCCGGGGCGGGTGTCGCCGGTTTGGCGGCATCCTTGGGCGCGTCTTTGGCCGGTTCTGCCCTGGGGGCATCAGCGGCGACAGCCTGGCGTGGGCCGACTGCCAGCTCGACGCGGGAAAGGGCCGTACCGAAGGCTTTGCTGATTTCGCCCTGCACGCGGGCCTGGTCTTCGTCGCTTGTGCGGATGTTGAAGCGGGAGACCTCTTCGCCACCCACGTTGAGCGTTTCGATCGTGACGTCAGGCAGAACCGAGGCTGTGCTGCGCACCCAGGCTGATCGCTGATCGACTGACTTGCCAGCCACGGCCGCATCTTTCTCGTTCAGGCGAATGGTCACAAG
>JBEITT010000150.1:0-8647 GCA_040374745.1 Planctomycetaceae bacterium
GCAGGTGCGGGCCGACCGGGTACATTTCCGGAAATATCGGCGGAAGAGCCTTGATGTGCGGTATCACAACATTAAGGAGCACGGCAAAAAACGCCCGAAGAAGCCGGAATCTGACGAAAAACAGCAGGAATAATGCAATTGCATTTGTATTTCAATAAAATTTAAAAACTTCATAAACAATTCCCCCGGGGAAGCTGTTGGCATGGGCCATGGCTTCACCCTGGGGGAAAGTGTGTTTGGGTGCGATTAAAAACACCTTTTTAATTATCCGACTTGTGGTTGGACCTGTTTCTCTTCAGAATACATAATGTAACTGCAAATGACGCTTTCACTGCTATAAACCAGCCTCGGATCAAATAAGTTTGTCAATGTTTGATTGTGTTGACTGCCAGACACTTGTTTGTTATTTTATGACTTGCTTTATCCAGCCTGATTCTGATCGAGGAAATCATGATTGAATTTTGGGAATCGACTCAGGTTATTCAGCCAGTATTATATTTGAATTCAGTCCTTCCTGACCCTAAAACATTATTAATTATGCAGGTCATGGTTGGCATGCTGATGCTTCTATTGGCCAGGCTTGTTTTTCTCAATCGCTTCAACACGCGTTTATATTCATCAATTCTTCTGATTTCTGCCTGTGCGATTCAGACATCCCAGTATTTCTTTTACTGCGGATATTTTGATGAAGTCTATGTCAATCTTGAGCATACATGGAATTTATATCATTTTGGCAAATTTTCATTCAGCCCACATAAAATGGTCGATGGCACTGTTGAATTTATTTATTATTTAATTCTATTGCCATTTGCCGGATCGCATTCAAGCCTGGTGATGAGTTGTATTATTCTGGGTTGGATTGTGAGTTTGCTTCATACGGTGATTGTCTGGCGTCTGACCATGGAATTATCCATGTTCTTTCGGACCCTGATTACTTTGATATTTGCCTGGAATCCGGTTTTTGCTGAAATTCAGGGTGCTGGTTTTGGGAATGGGCTCGTTTCACTGTTTTATCTTTTGGGTTTTTATCAACTTTGGAGGAATAATTGGCGATATGCTTCGATTGTTGCGGCGATTCTCCCCGCTTTTCGACCAGATGCGGTACTTTACAGTGCATGCCTGATTGTCGGTCTGGTATTTCAATTCCGGAAAATTCCATTTGCTGCAATTCTTGGTGCGATTACATCGTCATCTATTCTTCTGCTTGCTACGAAATTCATGTATGGGCATTGGATTCTGACGCCTGTACTTTTCAAAAAAACACCAATTCATAAAATATTCAGTTCCGATCTTATTTCACAAACGAAAAAAGCTCTTTACGGATTATGTGACCCCTACATCTTGTCAATCCTGGTTGTACTCACGTTTTCCATCTTTTTAAGTCAACTCAATGTTAAATCAGTCATTTCGCGTATTCAATCGAATATTATACGTGTGCAAGTTGTACTGGTTTTTTTGGTTTATTTGTTTTATGTGCTGACAGGAAGGCATTATGCGGCTGAAACCAGGCGGTATTATCTTCCATTTGAATATATGGGTGTTTTTCTGGTTGCATCAGAATGGGGACTTGGCTATTTATTCTCGCGTCTGAAAAATCAGTTTAATTTCTCAGTGCAGTTTTCTGACGAGCAAATATCCTCAATCGAACGTTTTGTCGTATCGCTTACGCTGTTCTGTCTCTTCTGCTGGTGTGAGACGAGTGCATTTTCACGTTATCGAAATCTCAATTATTCGAGATATTGGAGGTCCAATAACAGCGGTTTTGAATGGTCACTTGCAAGAGAAGACACGTTTTCAGGTGCAGCGAGAATTGCGAAGGCCACGGTGCCTCTTGACTGGAAAATTGCAACTACCGAATTAAATGGTTTCGGATTTCTGCTTGACAACGACATCGATCCACTTTATGGATATGCCAATCGGCGTTTTGCGGAATCCAATATCATGTCTGCAAAAATATCAAAAATTAAAACTGTTCCAGATTATCTTGAGATTTCAAAACCTGAAGTAATCTGGCTTCCAATAAATGAAGAATTAAGTTTTCTTGCTTTTGAAGGTCAAAATCAATCTTATTTCTACTATCTGCTTTGCCAGGATATTGGAATTCCGATTGAATATTTATTAACTAATTACACAAAAATGTTTGTGATATATCATACCGAAGGCAAAAAGGTTGACCTGATGGCTGTTCTGGTGAGAAAAGATCTTACTGACAAGTTCGCTGAAAACATAAAAACCAGTGGATTTAAGAAGAAACAGCATGAAGTTCCTTATGCCACGGAAGAGTTGCTGCAGTGGCAGAAAAACAATCCGTTTCTTTATGAGAAAATTAAATAAGAGACCAACAAATGATATTCCAACGTTTAGTTGAGCAATAGTGGTGAATGTCAGAAACTGCCGGTGAATTCAGGGCGAGTCTAAAATAATGCCTGCTGCCATCATCCGACCAAATAATGTTGTTTCGCCTGATATGGCAACGAGCTGGACACCCAAGGGCAGGCCGATTGATGAAAGCCGGATTGGCACAGTCAGGCTGGGCACACCCAGCAATGTCCATGGGGCATTAAACACAGGATCGCCAGTGGTCTCTGGCGTTGGGGCTTCGCCCCGGGCCGCTGGCACCAGAATGGCATCGAATTCATGAAACCGCTTGTAAAATGCAATGCAAATGTTTCGCCTGAGTGAGTAAATTTCCGATCTGATTTCAGGCCGAATTTCCCGGCCCTCTTCCACCCATGCCCGAATCTTCGGGAGGTATTCTTTCGAGTGATCTGCAAACCATTGTGCGTGAGTGAGATAGCATTCGCTCAGCATTATCTCGCGATGCATTTTCCAAAGAGAGTCATTGAAGATATCGCTGGCGTCAACCGTCTCAACAACCGCCCCAGCCGATTCAAGCCGGCTTTGCGCATCATCAACCGCAGCAATCATTTCTGTGTCAGCCAATTCGGCGAAGCGGCCCGTGAGTCGGGCAATCTTCAGCGATAGATGCGGCGGTTTAATCGCTGAGAGAAAAGGCTCTTGCTTGAAATCAGCATGATTCTGTTCTTTGACAATTGCTAACAGAATTGGTACCAGGTCGGCGACACGATTCACGATTGGGCCGAGAGTATCAAGTGTAGGAGAGCAGGGCACAACTCCCTTAACAGGCCAGGCGCCAAAAGGCATTTTCAGTCCAGCCACGCCACAGAAGCTGGCAGGGCGATTTATGGATCCACCGGTTTGCGAGCCAAGGGCCAGCGGCACCATGCGGCTTGCCACCGCGGCACAACTGCCACTTGATGAACCGCCGGGCGTGCGGTTCGGGTTGAATGGGTTTTGCGTGTGTGGCGGATCGATGGAGGCGAACTGCGTGGTGACTGTCTTGCCGAGAGGAATCATGCCTGATTGCCGAAAAAGCGAGATGATTGCGGCGTCTTTCTCGGCAATTTTCCCGTGCCATGGTGGAAATCCGGCAACGGTAGGCCAATCACGAACATCGATAATGTCTTTGACACCGAAGGGAATGCCGTCAACTGAACTTAGGGGTGCCCCGGCCAGCCTGCGTTGGTCAGACTCAGCCGCAGAAGCCATGGCACCTTCTGCATCGACCAAAACCCAGGCATGAACCAGTGGCTCCAGCTTATTGATCTGGCTGATGCATCTTTCGACCAGTGCCTGACTTGTGATTCGCCGGAGCTTGAGATCTTCGGCCACCTGGCTCAGGCTTTCAAAAGGCAGATCATTCTTCGCGACGATAGGTGGCAGCATTGGTTCAGACCGGTTCCAACAGTGATTTGGCTCAGGCCAGTTCCTCTTCGTCAGGGTTTGTTGCAGCCACGTTATCGGCATCGGGCAGGGCGATGCCGGCTTCATTCAGAGCTTTGCGGATGGCATCCATTAGACGGTCGAGTGCGAAGGGCTTGCGCAGATAGTCTTTCACACCAAGCATTTCGGCATAGGCCCGATGGCGGCTGCCTTCGTTGGCGGTCATCATTATGGTAGGAATGGGTCCGTCGGGGTCAGTTCGCAGCTTTTCCAGCACCATGAAGCCTGACTTTTTGGGCATCATCATGTCCAGAATCATCAGGTCAGGCTTTTGCTCTTCGGCCATGTTCAAACCGGCCGACCCATCGCGGGCGATTAAAACCGTATAGCCGCGGGACTCGAGAATGGCCGTCAGCGATTCGATGATTTCGGAGTCGTCGTCAACGACGAGAATGCGGGGCGAGCTGGCCATGATGTTGATTCCCAGTGTCTCAGGTCAGGTTTGGCGATTGTGCAGGTTAAACCTTTCGTATCCAGATTACGCCAGAAATGCCGGATTTTCAAGCTCTGGATAATGTCCGAATGCTTGACATGGTGCCCGAAAAGACTTGATAATACTGTAACGAATACGCATTTGAGGCCAGTTGCTGGCGGCTGGAAATGCAATCCGGATTTTCGCCCGAAAAGCCCCGCGACACCGGCGGGATGAAGAGAAAAAGCCAATGCCGAGCTCGGCCAAGCCCGTTCTGGAAGACCTGATTCACGAACGAATTCTGATCCTGGATGGCGCCATGGGCACCATGCTCCAGACGTATGGTCTTACTGAGAAAGACTTTCACGCCGAGCGATTCAAAGATCATCCCATTCCGCTCAAGGGCTTTAACGATCTTCTCGTCATCACCCGCCCGGATATTATCGAAGAGGTTCACCGGAAATATCTCGAGGCCGGGGCCGACATTATTGAAACTAACACCTTTAATGCCACGAAGATAGGCACTGCCGACTATGGTATGGAGCATCTGGTCCGCGAACTGAACACCGAAGCCGTGCGGGTCGCCCGCCGGGCCGCTGATGCCTACACCGCCCTGAACCCCGCCAAGCCCCGCTTCGTGGCTGGTTCGATTGGGCCGACCACGAAAACGGCATCGATTTCGCCGAATGTTGCCGACCCCGGTTACCGAGCCGTAACATTTGACGAACTTGTTGAAGTTTATGGCGAGCAGGTCGAAGTGCTGGTTGAAGCCGGTGTCGATATTCTTTTCCCGGAAACGACATTTGACACCCTTAACCTGAAAGCATGCCTGTTTGCCATCAGCCGGTTTTTTGAACGGACCGGAAAAAAGATTCCGGTGATGATTTCCGTCACAATCACCGATAAATCAGGCCGTACGCTATCAGGGCAGACGGCTGAGGCCTTCTGGGAGTCGATCCGCCACTTCCCCATGCTCACCGTGGGCATCAATTGTGCCCTGGGGGCTGAGGACATGCGTCCCTACCTTGAAGCTCTCGCAAAAACCGCAACATGCGGCATCAGTTGCCACCCGAACGCCGGGCTGCCCGACGGCTTCGGCAATTTCGACGACCCGCCCGAGCACATGTCGCAGGTTATCCGCGAATTTGCCACCAGTGGCTGGCTGAATATTGTGGGCGGGTGCTGTGGTACCAACCCTGATTACATTCGTCAGATAGCTGCCGCCGTTGATGGCATTTCGCCCCGCCCCAGGCCCAACTGGCAGCCTCTTGCCAGTTATTCCGGGCTCGAGCCAATTGCATTTCAGGAGGGAATCACTTTTCTGAATGTCGGCGAACGGACAAATATCACAGGTTCGCGGAAATTTGCCCGGCTCATTCGCGAAGGCAAGTTCGACGAAGCCATTGCCATCGCCCGCGACCAAGTTGACGGTGGGGCCAATATCATTGATGTGAACATGGATGAAGGCCTGATCGATGGCGAAGCCGCCATGACCAGATTTTTAAACCTGGTTGCGTCAGAGCCTGATATTGCCCGCGTGCCTGTCATGATCGACAGTTCCAAGTTTTCGGTCATTGAAGCCGGGCTGAAGTGCGTTCAGGGTCGTTCGATTGTCAACTCCATCAGCCTGAAAGAGGGCGAGGAAGCCTTTCTCAAGCAGGCCCAGCTGGTGCGGCAATATGGCGCGGCCGTGGTGGTTATGGCATTTGACGAACAGGGCCAGGCGACCGACGCTGATAATAAAGTTGCGATCTGTAAAAGAGCTTATAATCTGCTGATTGATAAGGCCAGCTATCATCCGACAGACATCATATTTGACACCAATATTCTCACTGTCGGTACAGGAATTGACGAACACAACCGCTATGCGATTGAGTTTTTTGATGCCGTCAAACGGCTGAAAACCGAGTGCCCTGGGGCTCGCACATCCGGTGGTGTGTCAAACGTCTCGTTTTCGTTCCGCGGGAATGACACGGTGCGGGAAGCCATGAATTCGGCCTTTTTGTATCACGCCATTCAGGCCGGGCTTGATATGGCGATTATCAACCCCACCCAGCTCATGGTTTATCAGGATATCCCGGCCGAGCTGCTGGAGAAGGTTGAGGATGTGCTTTTTGACAGACGTCCTGATGCTTCCGACAGGCTCATTGAATTTGCCGAGCAGTTCAAGGGCACGGCCAAGAAGGAAAAGGTGCGGGACGAAGCCTGGCGCGAGGGCGTGCTGGAAGATCGGCTGGCCCATGCCGTGATTCATGGCCTTGGCGATCATCTCGACACCGATCTTGCCGAAGCCCTGAAGAAATATTCGCCGACTTTGTCAATTATCGAAGGTCCGCTGATGGACGCCATGAATATCGTGGGCGACCGTTTCGGGGCCGGGCAGATGTTCCTTCCACAGGTTGTCAAATCGGCCCGTGTCATGAAAAAGGCTGTTGCCTACCTCATGCCTTATATGGAAGCCGAAAAGCAGGCCGGCGGGCAGGAACGAAAGGCTCGCGGCAAGATTCTTATGGCCACCGTGAAGGGCGATGTACACGATATTGGTAAAAACATTGTCGGTGTGGTGCTGGGCTGTAATGATTACGATATTGTTGACCTGGGCGTGATGTGCCAGTGCGACAAGATTCTCAAGGCCGCCAAAGAGAATCAGGTTGATATGATCGGTCTTTCGGGCCTGATCACCCCCAGCCTTGAAGAAATGACACATGTCGCCAGCGAAATGCAGCGGGAAGGCTTCACGGTGCCTTTGCTCATCGGCGGGGCCACCACCAGCCCGCGGCACACGGCGGTGAAGATTGCCCCGGCTTATGAAGGCCCGGTGGTGCATGTGAAAGATGCCTCGAAATGCGTGGGCGTGGTTGATCAACTGATGCGCAACGACACCCGTCCGGCGTTTCTTGCAAGGCTCAAAAAATCGCAGGATGACGATCGCGCCGGCTTTGCCCGGAAGCGAGCCCGCGACCTGGTGAGCTATGATTCGGCGCGGGCCGACCGGCTTGATCTTGACTGGTCGTCTTACACTCCGCCGAAGCCTTCGTTTACAGGCGTCAGGGTGATTGATGAACAGCCGCTGGCTGAACTTGTTGACTATATCGACTGGTCGCCGTTCTTTCATGCGTGGGAATTCAAGGGCAAGTTCCCCACGATCCTTGCTGACCCGGTATCGGGTGGTGAAGCCCGCAAGCTGTACGACGACGCCCGTAAGATGCTGGAGCGGATCATTGCCGATGGGTCCATCAAGGCTTCGGCGGTTTATGGTTTTCTGCCGGCCCATGCCGAAGGTGACGATATTGTCTGCTTTGCTGATGAGTCAAAAAGTGAAGAGATTTACCGCTTCCCGATGCTTCGCCAGCAGTGGCAGAGGGTGGGGCAGAAGCAGTTTCTGAGCCTGGCCGACTATATTGCCCCGGCTGAAAGCGGGCTGGTTGATTATCTGGGCGGGTTTGCCGTGACGGCGGGTCTGGGGGCCGACGAGCTGGCCCGGCGGCTGGAAATGGCTGATCATGACACTTATAACGGGATTCTTGTCAAAGCCCTGGCCGACCGGTTTGCCGAGGCTTTTGCCGAGTTTCTGCACCGCAGGGCCCGTCAGGAATGGGGCTTTGGCACGAGCGAGAACCTGACGAACGACGACCTGATCGCCGAGAAATATCGCGGCATCCGGCCTGCGCCGGGTTATCCGGCCTGCCCGGATCACACGCCCAAGCGAACCCTGTGGCAGTGGCTTTCGCCCGAGGCGAATTGCGGAATTGGCCTGACGGAGTCGCTGGCGATGTATCCGGCGGCGTCGGTTTCAGGCTGGTATTTCAGCCACCCGATGGCCCGCTATTTTGCGGTTGACTGGGTGACGGAAGAGCAGGTGGAAGACTACGCCCGCCGGTCGGGCATGACCAAACGCGAGGCGGAACGCTGGCTGGCCCCCAACCTGGCTTATGACCCGCAGCCGGCCCAGCCTGCGGCTGCCGCGGGCCCGGCCTGATTTCGCGTCACTTGACTTCGTGTACTATGATTGAATAACGACTGACAAGCAGCAGGATTTTAGGGAAGTCACCGACCGATGAACCGCCGTCTGACCATGCTTTCACTGACACTCTCGCTGACCGCCGCCCTGACGATTGCCCAGGACGACCCACCGGCCCGGCCCAAGCCGCCGCGGCCGTCGCTGGCAACGCAATTGCATCACAGCACAGAGTTTAAGACACCATTCACGCCTGATCCGCTGCACGACCATCCGGAGTTTTTCCCGCAGGTTGAGACGAATCCGGAATCGCCGGAATATCATCCCGGGGCGGCGAATTCGGTGGTTCGCCATCAGCCGGTGCGGTATCGCACGGATAACAACACATATGGGTTCCGCAACCCTGGCCACCTGGCCCGGGTGGCCGAGTATTACCCGCCCGACCAGAAATTTGACAATCCGGCGACCGACCC
>JBEITT010000186.1:0-4543 GCA_040374745.1 Planctomycetaceae bacterium
GCCCCACACCGATTGTTGATCACGGCAAACCAATTCCTGAACTCATTGCCTGATGTAGTGAATTCAGTTGCTCAACCATCAAGAATCGCAGGCCGCACAGTTGCATGTGTCGCCTGCGATTCTGATTTTAAGATTGATATTTGTCATTTCTTCATGAGAAAACCGATCAGGTCGCGGACTTCTTCAGGCTTAAGGTTTTGTAGAAGACCCTCGGGCATGAGCGATTGTTCGGTTTCACGCACCTGTTCCACGTCGCGGGTGTCGATATCAATTCGTTCCGTAGGAGTCTGCACGCCAAGCGTGGCCGCAGTGCGCAAGATGACCACGCCAGTTAACAGCCTGCCGTCTTTCATGGCAATGTTGGAAAGCCGGTAATTGGCCGGAACCTGGCTGGATGGGTCAACCATGTTTTGTAAGAGATAATCGAGATTCTCTCGCCCGCTGCCCGTCAGTTCCGGGCCACTGGTGCCGCCCTCGCCATACATCTTGTGGCAACTGCCGCAGTGTTTTTGAAACAGGGTTCGGCCGGTGGCAAGGTCGGCTTTGGCCAGAGTCGTTGGGCCAAGCTGCTTTTTCAACAGGCTGATCTGGTCAAGCCTTTCCTGGCTTGAATCACGCAGGCTGCCCCACACGCGGCCGACCAGTGTATTCAGATCGGCATCGCCATAACTTCTGATCTGACGGGCCATCAGGGCGGTGATTTCATCGCGGCGCACCTTGCCGGCGGCCACGGCATTGAGGATTTTCCTGGCCCAGAGCGGACGGGAAATCAGCGTGGAGATGACAGGGCTGCGTTCATAGCCATAAAGTCGTGAAAAATTGTTGATCGTTTCATCGGCCAGGGCGGGGTCGTCAAACAGCACAAGCCCCGCGGCTGCCGTGGTGGCCAGGTCTCGCACCAGAAAAAGTGTGCGGCAGTCCTGCATCAAATCGGGTGAACGGGCTTCAATCAGGGCCTTCAGAGCCTGTCGGCGTGAAGTGAGGTCGCGTTTGGAGTCGAGAGCAATCTGGCGAATTGACTCGATAGCAATGCCATCGCCGAAAAAGGCGCTGAGATTGGTGATTGCATTTTGCAGTTGTTTGTCGCCTGATGCCTTGGCTTTTTGGGCGAAAGCGTCCCAGCCTTGGGGTTTTTCCGCCTTGCGGCGACCACTCAGGCCTTCGGTCATACCCTGTGCAAGGTCAAGCGAGGCTTCAGATGAGAGGCTCAAATAAGATTTCAACAGTGTTGTCAAAATGGCCTGATTCTTCTCATATTCCTGTGTGATTCGGCGAGCGATCCACTTGCGCACCATTGGGATTTTGGCGGAATGGAAGAGATTAACCAGCAATTCCGGGTGTTTTTCGGCCAATGGTTCGATGCCATACCAAAGCATCATCGGCTGATTATGGTCGCCGGCATCTTCGCTGAACCCAAGCAGGCTGCGGGCGATTGGCACTCGATTTTCAAGTGGAATGTGTCGCAGGACCGAGGCAAAGGCCAGCCTGACCGGGGCTGATTTCTCGCTTGATGCCTGATCAGCCAGCAATTTTGCAGTTGAGTTGGTGAATTCAATGCCTTGCGAAGGGTCTGTCAAAAGTCGCAGAGCCCAGATTCTTACGTGTTGATTTGTGTGTCGAAGCCACGATTCAAGTTCTTTCTGGCTGTCGAGCCCGGCGGCATGAAGGGCTAGCAGTGCACGCACCTGATGCACCGGGTTTGTCGTCGAGTTAAATAATGAAAACAGAGCTTTTTCGGCCTGGGGCTTTTCAAGGCTCTGGTTTTGTCGTCGCCTGGCGATTTCAAGGCGGGCCTGGCGGGCATACCATTCATTGGAATGGGACAGAAGATTAAGAAGATCGGGCTGGGGCAGATCTCGAATGTCTTTGTTTAATGGCTTGCGTGGTTGGCCATAAGTGATTTTATACATGCGGCCTGAAACACGATGCACACCGTCGTGGTCGTGGCATTCACCGGTGTCTGACCAGTCGGCTACATACACACCACCATCGGGCCCATATTTCAGATCAATACCGCGAAACCATGGGTCGCCCCACTGTGCGAAATCAGGCCGGTGCCTGGCGACAACGCCTGTGCCTGAAGGCTCGGGATGATCGCGATTCAGCCGACGGCCATGAAAATTGATCATGAAGACATCGCCGCGATATTCTGCCGGCCAGTTGTCGCCCTGATAGATCATCAGGCCGGTGTGGGCGTGGCCGCCGCCAGCCAGCGACGACGTTGGTGTGACCCCCAGTGTGCGCACGTCGCTCCAGACTTCCTTGGTATCCCAATGAAAGTGATCGGCATGCTGCTCAATCAGTTGAAAGACATTGGGGTCAGGGTCTTCGCCGAACATGCGGCGGAAATGGGCCCCGGGGATGGCGTGCCAGAGGTGGCCGATGACGGTGTTGATGTGAAACGCCTCGCCGAATTCGTTCCAATCCATACCCCAGGGGTTGGTAGTGCCGCTGGTGAATCGCTCTATGGCGTGTGTGTGAGGATGATACCGCCAGACGCCCACATTCAGCGATGTTCGCTTGGCTTCGGGCGTTCCCGGCGGGCCGACCGGCGAGGTGCCGAGAATACCCTGACGCCCGTAAAGCCAGCCGTCGGGGCCCCATGCGAGCCCGTTGGCCATGGTGTGGCGTGCCTGAGCATGGTTGAAACCGTCGAGCAAAACCACCGGTGGGCTGTCGGGAATGTCGTTTCGATCGCGGTCGGGCAGGAAGACAAGTTCTGGCAGTGTCAGGGCATAGACGCCGTCGAAACCGATTTCAATTCCGGTGAGCCGCTGGGCGCCTTCCCAAAAGACCTTACGCGTGTCAAAGATGCCGTTGTTGTCGGTGTCCTCAAAAACTAAAATCCGGTCCTTCAGGCGAAGGTCGTAATTCATCGCCTGTTCGGCATAGGTGTAGCCTTCAGCAACCCAGAGACGGCCACGCGAATCAAATTGAAATGCAATTGGCTGCTGAATATCAGGCTCGGCCGCGAAAACCGTTACTTTAAATCCTTCAGGCAATTTCAACTGGCGGATCGAATCGGCCGGTGAAAGTGCCGCGTGAGGAGCCTTTTCCGAATTGGTTGGTTGCGGAAAGCTGCCGCCCAGTGGCTTTTCTGCTGGATCAGCGGCAAAAACCGGCACAGCGAGCAAAGAGAAGAGCAGGGCAAATCGCGAGACGGGCATGAGCGGGTTCCGAAATGGAATTGAATTTCATTTTGTCGAAGATCGATTCGGTTGCAGTTTAGAGAAGCAACTCGCTGACTTTTCTTTGTTAATTCATCATCTCATCAATGCAAATTGCAAATCAGGGTTTTTTTGTTTGGCCCGGGAAGTCGGCGTTATATCGTTTCATTAGCGAATCGACATTCGGGGCGATATAAATTCGGCCCTTGATTTTCAGGCTTTCGCCGGGTTTCAGGCCACCCAGACGGAAGTCGGAATGAAGGCAGACGATGACGCCCTGAAACAGCTCCTGGTAGGGCTCAAAAGCTGTGCCGAAGACCTGTTTTTCATCAGCCGAGAAGCAGCCGATCAGGCCGTTTGAAGGCACCAGCGGGCTCAGGGGGCGGGGGTTCACGTCGTTGCGGTTGACATGGGCCGGGCACCAGACCTGCCCCGGCATATAGCGAGCCTTGGTGGCCCATTCACGCGTGGGCATGCGGGCAAGCTGGCCATCGAGAAAAACAAACGATTTGGCCAGATAGCTTTGCTGGTCGCCGCCGGTGAACCTGGCCAGGCGAATGCAGGGCTGGGCCCAGTGTGCCTCTGAGCGTTTTTCTGTTGGGTTTTTTGCGGTGATTTCAAATTGAACTTCATCTGGGGTTGAGCGAATCACATGGCTGACGATCAGGCCGTCGTTGACTTTGTCTTCAAGCCTCAGCATGGTTTTTTCGGCGTTTGTTTCAACCAGCCGGGTGCTGTGGCCCACGACAGTGTGGCGGCCCCAGTCGGCCTCGGTCGAGCCGTCGCGGCAATAGGCTTCCAGGTAATTGATGGTGATTTCGCCTCCGGCCAGGTGATCGCCCGAAATTGTCAGGATGTTCTTCTCCCACTTGAGTTTGAGTGGTTCGGCGGCGCGAATTGCCGGGCTGATCAGGCAAAGAGCGATACAAAGTAGCAATGAACGCATTTGCAGGTGTTCCGGTTTGGGTTTCAGGGTGCCGTCGCCGTGAAGAAGTGACGGTGATTTGCAAGGTTTCATGCAGTTTACTAAGAATCAATTAGTGATGCACGGGTTTTGTTGATTTTTAGGTTGACCGAGAGATATTCTGGACGAGAAAGGAAAAATTATCATTTCAGATTACAGAAAGATATGAAATTTCAGGTTGATATGTTTATGATTTAATCTCTAAACCCGAATATATGCTCTAACAAGGTGTTGGTGAAGAGATGCAGATTTCCATTGAAACGACAGTCAATGCAGGTGTTGATCAGGTTTGGGCTGCGTGGACAACACCAGATGACATTAACCAGTGGAATGCGGCCAGCGATGACTGGCACAACCCCCGAAGCACAAATGATCTGTGACCTGGCGGTCGATTTTCTTATCGGATGGAAGC
>JBEITT010000014.1:0-74194 GCA_040374745.1 Planctomycetaceae bacterium
CCTACTATTAGCAAGTTTGATTCGCTTGGTAACCTTCAATATTCATGGGCTCCTGGTGGTGCTTATGTAAGAGGTTTTGCATTGCAACCTGTCCCCGAACCCTCCACTTATGCTCTTGGTCTCATCGCTGCTGTTGCAATGACTTGGCTATCACGAGTAAACAAGAGGCGACTAAAGAAATCGGATAAAATATAAAGACGTCAAAACTTACAAACCAGACAACCCAGTCAGATCTCATGGTGAGTGACTTGAGATCTGACGAGTGATGAGATTAACTATAAAACGTACGAATTCAGAGATAGCACAGAGCTAACTCACCCCTATCCTAGATACTACATGCATTCAAATACAATCCGGATTAAATCCGAAATTCTATCGACCATAATAATATTTCACCTTCCTTAATTTCAAACGCACTAGCCACGCCACGATCAAGGCCATCGCTGGCGGCGTTCCCACCAGGCCTGCGGCCTTGCCACCCATGTGATCCGGTTTAACAGCACATGTTCCACGGTCATCCACAGAATGCGAATATCAAGCCAGAAGCTCCATCGCTGAATGTAATCAAGGTCATATTGCAATCGCTTGCGAATGCTGGTGCGGCCACGCCAGCCATGCACCTGTGCCCAGCCCGTCATGCCCACGGGCATGGCGTGGCGAAGGTCGTAATCAGGCAGAATCCTGCGAAATTCACCAATAAAAACCGGTCGTTCGGGCCTTGGGCCGACCAGGCTCATGTCGCCCCTGACGACATTCCACAGTTGTGGCAGCTCGTCAAGATTCGTGCGGCGCAGAAACGTGCCAAGCCTTGTGCAGCGACTGTCGGTTGACGATGCCCAGATTGGCCCCGTGCGGCTTTCGGCATCGCGCCGCATGCTGCGGAATTTAAAGATCTCGAAATGATGGCCGTTTTTCCCGATACGTGTCTGGCTGTAAAAAATCGGCCAGCCCGAGCTTAACAGAATACCCACCGCAATGGCGGCAAGCATGGGTGAAAGCATCACGATCAGGGCCATCGATAGCACCACATCAAGCAGGCGTTTAAGCATGCGTTCAGCGCGGGGCCGCGTGCGAAAGAGCATCGCCGGTGGCACCGAGTCAGGCATGAAGGCAAGCGATGGGCTCTCAGCGGCCAGTTCAGGCAGCCAGACGACTGTCACGCCCGCGCTGCGGAGCATGGCGATCTGGCGGCGGATGCGTGTCATCGAACCTTCATTCGGCGATATCACGACATGTGTCGGCTGATTGGTCTGAATCAGCCGTGGCAGGTCGTCAAGGTGGCCCAGCACCGGCACCGGCTCGCAGCCGGGGGCAATCACAAGCTGGCGGGTCTTTGAAAGCGGCCCCTTGGGGCGGGCGTGGCCCAGGTCAACATAGCCCAACACCATGGCGGGCTGCGAAGAACCGCTGAGGCGCATTCGCCGGGCTGTGTGCCTCGAATCGGCCCGCGAGCCGATAATCAGCACTCTGGCAGATTTGCCAATACCGCCAAAAAGTGGCCACGGTATGTTTGCAGAAGTATTCTGGCCCGTCGATGACATGCCTGAAAGCTGTGATCTCATGGTTGCCCTTCCGTGGGTCGGCACCTGTTTATCTTGCGAAGTGGGTCTTTCACAGGCAATCTTATTGACGCCGGCCTGCCCGGCGGTATAGCCTCAACAAAGTGGCCGGCAGGGGCCGGCTGGAATCTCACCCTGATTGTGCGGGGCGGCGACTCTAAAAAATGCAACAAACGGCGGCCCCCAAAGTCTCTGTCGTTATTGTCAATTACGAGGCATGGCCCGAAACCACCCGCCTTGTCGAAAGTCTCTGCGCCACTGAGGCCTTTGTCGGCGGCGATGCCGAAATTATTGTGGTTGACAACCACTCGCCTTCCGGTATTCCAGCGGATCGCAGGCAAGCCTTCGGCTTGAAATGGATCGACCATCCTGCCAACGGCGGATTTGCGGCAGGCGTGAACACAGGCTGGCAGTCGGCCCGTGGCCGCTGGCTGCTGGTGCTGAACCCGGATATTCTTGTCAGCGCATCCGTCGCCGGGCAAATCCTCGCCCTCCCTGACAACATTCAAAGCCTGCCCATCCACCCTGTGAAGCCACAGCAGGTGGGCATTATCGGTTTCGCTCTGGTAAACCCCGATGGCAGCAGGCAGCCTTCCGTGGGAGCCTTTCCAACGCTGGCCAGGAGCCTTCCAGAACTCTTCTTACCACGAAATCGCCGACGCTACCAGATCACTTTTCCACAAAGAACCTCGGTCGTTGACTGGGTCACCGGGGCCGCTTTCCTCGTCAGGGCCGATACCATGGCCGAACTCGGTGGCTTCAACACTGATTTTTTCCTCTATTTTGAAGAGACCGACTTCTGCCACCGAGCACGCCGGGCCGGCTGGGCCACTGTCTATCAACCCGGCATTAAGATCTGTCATGAAAAGCCCTTGCAGAATCGGCCCACTTCGCCTATGATCCGGGTTCTGACACGGCACAGCCGACTGCTCTATTTTCGCAGGAATCGCCCGGCCCTTGAATTTCAAGCCATGTGCCTGATTGTAAGGGCCGAAGCGTGCGTCAAATATGGGCTCAGCCGACTGGGTATCGGTGCTTACAAACCCGATGTGTGGATGGCTGTTGGAAAGCTGGCCAGACTCTTTCAAAGTGGCAATTATCCCGTGGGTGAAGCTGCTCGCGACTGGGCCTCCGCCCGGCTTAATGCCGCCGCTGTGCCCGAAAAAGCCTGAGGCCCACCGGGCCACGCCCCGCATCATGTTTTCACACCGTTGGTTCATGGAGGAGCCGGCATAATGACAACGCACGATCATGCTCGCCGCCTGGGCTGCCTTTTAATGGCCGTCAGTGCCCTTCTGATCTGGCGGGTCAGCTCGGCTGAAGTCCTTTCCGCTGATGGTCTGCGATACACAGCCCAGGCCAAACGAATCACCGCCGGCGACTGGTCAGGTGGCCTTGTCGGTTCGGTTGATCACCCCATGTATCCCCTTCAGATTGCCGCCGTGCGGTCGCTGGCAAGCCTGCCTGAAACCGCACGCGGCTGGCAGAACTCCGCCTGGGCCGCTTCGCTGCTACACGGTATTTTGCTGGCTGTGCCGCTTTATCTCGTGGCACGCAGGCTCTTTGGCGATGAACAGGCCTTGCTGGGCGTGGTGGCTTTTTACGCTGTGCCGCTCACAAGTCAGATTCTGGCCGATGCACTCAGCGAAAGCACTTTTCTCCACTTCTGGTGCTGGTCACTCTGGTTCGCCCTTGAATTTCTCAATCGCGGCCGACCCGGTTGGCTTGCCGGCGTGGCCGTGGCCGGGGCCCTGGCTTATTGGACACGCCCGGAAGGCATGCTTGTCTGCGTTGCCCTGGGCCTGACTATCCTTCTGACACCCATCCTGCCACGCACCCGCATCGACTGGCCAAAATTCGGCCGCGTGCTGGCCATGCTCGCCGTGGCGTCGGCCGTTTTCAGTATTCCGCTGGTGCTTTCACGCGGGTCGATCGCCACCAAGCCTGCCATGGCCAAAGTGCTTGGCCTGAAGGCCCGGGCCGGTGCCCATGCCGTTGAACGGGAACGCCCGCTTGACCCAGGCCAGACCGAGCTTCAAACCTGGGCTATCGCCGCCAAAGCCTATTTTAAGGCCACCCGGCAGGCCACCACCACGCCAGGCCTGGTTCTGGCCGTTATCGGGCTTTTCCTCTGGCGCAGACCCACCGCCGCTGCCGCCCGGCAGGGGCTCCTTGTTCTGCTGATTCTATTCGCCAGCGCTGCCGCCCTGGTGCGCCTGCATGCCACACAGGGCTATTGTGCCCCCCGGCACACCATGGTGCCCAGCCAGTTGCTGCTACTGGCGGCTGGCTCCGGGCTCTATTGGCTGGGCGAACGTTTCATGAATCTCATTTCCAGAATTCAAAAGCTACCAGAAGGAGCCAGGCTTGAACCGGGCCCGCTGGTTTGGATTCTATTTGCCATGATCTGGGGCGGCCTGCACACCACCGACTTTCTCAAGCCGATCGGTAACGACGCCCTTGGCTATAGGCTGGCCGCCGAATTTCTTGCCCCTAATCTCAAGCCCGACGAACCGGTGGCCGACCTCACCGGCTGGGCCCCATTTTATGCAGACCATCCTGGCTATACCTTTGCCACGATCAACAATGCTTTTAACGACCCCAACTTGCGCTATGTTGTGGTGCGTGAGGCCCACCTGATCGGCCCCTGGGATTATTGTCTGACAATGAAAAAGCTCACCGCCGACTCTGCCCGTGTCGCTGAATTCCCGTCCCGTGCTGAAAGCTCGAAATCACGCGTTTCCCGCGTTATTGTCTTCGAAAAACCTCTGAAAATCGCCGTCAGAAACTAACTTGCCTGATAGTTGTATCAATCCGGCCTTAAACTCTTCGCCATTGCCCATGATCTATTTTCATTCAAGCTGGTAAATCAATTAATAATCAGTTTTTCTCGATTTAATTTCACGTTTCAAAGTCAATTGCATTCGTCAAACAAGCCATATTTCCCCTGTTTTTGTTCAACGACCATCCTTACCAAGTTTTGGTTAAATTCTCATCACCCGGCTCTTCGGTAATCCACCCGCTTTTTATCAATACTTTTCCCCAGGCCCAGTCATAATTTCTGAATTCAAGATATACCCGTTTAAAAACTCTTAATATTGCCGTTTGATTAATCCGATATACAGGTTATTGAATCATCCCGGTTCTGTCGGTAGCTCAAAAAGGGCTTGTGTGATGCGCACGGATCATCAGGTCGATCAGGAACTTAAGGTGGCGGCCGAGGCTGCGAAAAGGCAGGCTTTGCTGGATGAGCTGATGACACAGTTCAGCCCGAAAGGCCCTTCTGAAACGATTCTTGTGCATGATCTTGCAAGTGTCAGGTATTCGCTGATTGACGCTGATTCACGACGCACATCGCTTCTGGATTCACTGCGAATATATGCCGAAAGTCTTTTTGAAGAGCGACAGGACGCCTGTTTTCACAAGGAATTTACTGCCTGGCAAAAGTCGCCGGTCACACACAGGCAGGTCATTCTCTGCAGATCCGCTGGTGTCGAAATGCTGAGGGACCTTTGGCTCGGCATCATTCGCTATAATACTGAAAACACGACCCTTGGTGAGCCCTGGGTTCTCTTCTGGCTTCTGCCGCAGCTAGGTGGCAGTCTCAATCCATTTCAGGCCAATGAAGACGGGCAGGAACTCGTCAATTGTTTCTTAAGCATATTTGCTGACACAACCGAATTTCTTGAACATTGGAAGCAAATCGCTCCTGCCGATTCGTACCAGGCTATGAAAAAATGGTGTGAAACATGCAAATTCAGCAAATATCAGACTCTCAAGCGAGTTGGTGAAATCTGCAATCGCGAAATAAGTGCCCTCGATAAACGCCTTGAATTGCTTCAGGAAGCTGAAGAGACTGCCAGAAAACAGTACACTCACAGTTACAGGGCATCAGGCGAATACAACGAAAGCCTGCGAAACCTCAATGCCGATCGAAAGGTGCTGCAGCAGCATCACGACCAGACCCTGCGCATGCTGACCCAGATACAGGACCGACGCTTGCGGGAAATAGCAAGAAAAGCAGAGCGATTTACAGCTAAACAAATAAAATCAATGGATAGTAATCAGGATAATGACGGGAAATCTCAAATACAGGAATGCAGGCCGGATATTATCCGGTTTGAACGCAAACCCGAGCAATCAGCAATTTTCCGGCACGACGTACTGATGCCAAAAACTGCCGACGCCACCAAAATGCCGGTGTTGGCCAAGGTCATTGAAAATGCCAGTGAACCACTTCTGTCAGATGACGATCTTGTTGAGCTGGAAATCAATCTTTCCCGCGATGAAATCCGCGAAGTCTCTCATGTTCATGCAGCACAGTTGATCAGACTTTGGGAAGATCACGATTTTGATTCTGACATGGACCGGTTCACAACAGTCTTCGGCAATCTCGTCAATAAAGACGACCAGAATGCTATCCGTGAACTCTTTGCCGAGGAACGGAACCGGCGACATGAGAAAAACAAACTGCTACAAGTCGCCTGATGCCTGAACTCACCTGGCTGTAGAAAACACTCAAAAATCTGATGACCCGCCCGATGCCACACCCGCAGTATCGGCGGATAATCGTGTTTTTTTCGAATTCCGTTTCAGTTTTCAGGGCTTTTCGGCCCGGTTTTTCAGTGATAATTGAAGACTGTCTTTTTTTCATTCATCCGGGCATCGGTCTGCTTTATTTCAACCCCTGCTGAATACTGAAAACCCCACTTTATTGAAACGGTCTAAATTCAAACCAGAGAACATTTCTGTTTCAGATCCGTTGCTTTTTCCTTGCCCTGAATTTACTGTCCAAATGCCGATATGTTATAATCCCATTAGAATCACCAAACGACATGATCGTCTCCTGGCTGATCCTTCGCCGATGTTGAACCGGGCTTGTGCAAATGGAAACCGAACCAAAGCCGACTCTGATGGATTTTCTCGCCAAATATGCTGTGATTGGCGAGACAATTGCAATTTTTGTAGCGGTCATTTCAATCTGGATTCAGTGGTCGCAGGAAAATGAACTTGCCAGAGCCGAAAATGTGCGTGCACTGGTTGAACAGGCTGCTGAATTTCAATTTACCATCATCAATTCCGACGATCTCACCGATGTCTGGTTTAATTACGGCAAAAAGCCGGATATGACACCAACCCAGCGATTTCAATATCGATCAATGCTCAGCCAATGGCTGATCATTCACGAGAATATTTATTTTCAGAACCAGATCGGCCTGTTCGACGAAACTTTATACCGATCGTGGGATGCTGATCTTCGGCTCAATCTGAACAGGCATGACCTGGCTGCCCTGGGAATGACACTCGACAAAATGTTTCCCACTGAATTTGGCAGACATTGTGTTGAAATCTTGAATGGTGAAACAATCAAATGACAAACGTCGATTTTATTATGGACTAGCTAATGCACAGGCGAGTTTCTCTGCCAGGGCCACTGGTAAATCCGCGAGTGTTTCGGTATCATCCGCATGAGAAAAAGAACCTGGTCAGGACGCAATAACGGACGGGAACGGGGCGGGCATGAACGGTTCAGACGGAAGCGGCAAGGCATGGGGCGGGCGTTTTCACGGCGGCACCGATAAGCGGGTCGAAGCCTTCAGTGAAAGTATTTCATACGACCGCCGGCTGTTTCATCACGACATCACCGGCTCGATTGCTCATGCCAAAATGCTTTCGACTGTGGGCGTTATGACAGCCGACGAGGCATCTGCCATAGAAAAGGCACTGCGAGAGATAGAAGCCGAAATTGAGGCAGGCCGTTTTGAATATTCGCTGGCCAAAGAAGATATTCATATGCATGTGGAGTCGGCTCTGATCGCCAGGCTGGGCGACACAGGCCGCAAGCTGCATACCGGCCGCAGCCGCAACGACCAGGTGGCGACCGACTCCAAGCTGTGGACACGTGATGCCCTTGACCGGGTGGATGGCCTGGTGGCAGGCTGGATGGCCGCCATGGTGCGGGCCGGGCGGCGACACCAGAACGCGGTGATTCCTGGTTATACACACCTGCAGCGGGCACAGCCCATACTGGCCGGGCACTATTTTCTGGCCTATGTGGAAAAATGCAATCGCGACCGGAGCAGGCTGGCCGACTGTCGTAAAAGGCTTAATGAATCGCCTTTGGGTGCGGCCGCCCTTGCGGGCACCAGTCTGCCGATTGATCGCGAAATGACGTCCAGAAGCCTCGGTTTTGACCGGCCCGCTGCCAACAGTCTGGACGTTTCAAGCGACCGCGACTGGGCGATTGAAAGCGTTTTTGTGCTGACGATGATTCAGCTGCATCTGTCGAACTGGGCTGAGGAGTGGATTCTCTGGACCACGGCAGAATACGGCTTTTTATCGCTGCCCGATGAATACTGTACCGGTTCATCGATCATGCCGCAGAAGAAGAACCCTGACGTGCTGGAACTGACTCGTGGACGGGCGGCCCGTGTTGTGGGAGACCTGACGACACTGATTACACTTGTCAAGGCACTGCCGCTGGCCTATAACCGCGACCTGCAGGAAGATAAAGAACCGCTTTTCGATGCCTTTGACACGGTAGAGGCCTGCCTGGCACTCGCAGCCCTGATCACCGATGGGGCGAGACTGCGTGAAGACAAGATTCGGGGCCGGATTGACGAAGGTTTTCTTGATGCCACCGCACTCATGGAGGCTCTGATCAAGCGGAGAATTCCGCAGCGATCTGCCCACGAACTGGTGGGTCGGCTGGTTGGCCTTTGCGAGAAAAAAGGTTGCCGTCTGGCGGATTTGTCAGAGACAGATCTGAAGACAGTTGACACACGTCTGGATGGTTCGCTGCGAGACGAATTGGGCGTGGATCATGCCGTGGCGGGCTATCAGAGTTTTGGTTCCAGTGCACCGGGCGAAGTAGAACGACGATTGTCGCACTGGGAAGCGACATTGGGGCTGAAAAAATGAAATGGCATGATGCAGTTTCATTAAATACTCAAAATTGTCGAAATGGCAGGGATGTGACATTGTGCGGGTATTGATCACAGGCATCACTGGGTTCGTGGGGCAGCACCTCACTCGCCATCTGGCAGCAAGTGGCGATGTGATCTGGGGCTTGTCAAACTCAGGCCAGTGGCCGGAAGAATACAGGGCCGAGCTTTCGCGGCTGGCCCGTGTTGACAGCATGGATCTGGCCGATTCAGACTGCATGGAGACACTTGTCGAAATGCTTGATCGCCGCCAGCCCGAAGCGATTTATCATCTGGCGGCACAATCAAACCCGCAGGCCAGCATGGACGACCCCCGGGGTAGTTGGGCAGTCAACCTGGGCGGAACATTGAATCTGCTGGAATCGGTACGGGAATCAAGTGTTAAACCGCGAGTGCTGGTGGTCAGTTCGGGCGTGGTTTATGGCAACCCGGCACCAGACCGTATTCCTGTGCGGGAAGACTGCCCTGAAATGCCGATTAATCCCTATTCAGCCTCAAAGGTTGCGGCCGATATGCATGCCCTGCAGGCGCACCTTGGTTATGGGCTTAATACAATTATTGCACGACCGTTTAATCATGCCGGGCCGGGTCAGTCGCCTCGCTATGTGCTGGCCAATCTGGCCCAGCAGGCGGCTGAAATTGTGTCTGGCAAAAAGCCGGCCATGCAGACGGGTAACCTGGAAATTGTCAGAGACTTTACGGACGTCAGGGATATTGTCAGAGGTTACAGGCTCCTTATTGAAAAAGGCCGGACCGGCGAGATATATCACCTGGCGCAGGGGCGGGGAACGCGGCTGTTTGACTCACTGGTAGTTCTCAGAAAAATCACTGGCCATGCACTGCCACAGGAAGTGGATACCTCACGCCTGCGAGGGGCTGACTTGCAATTGCTGGTGGCCGATGTTTCTAAAATCTGGGCCGACACAGGCTGGCATGCGGAAATACCTCTGGAAACCACAATGAAAGACCTGTTTGAAGGCTTTCTGAAAGCATTATCAAAATAATAAACATTATATTATTTCAACTGCAATCGTGGGTCGCCAAGGTCAAGTTTATAAAGTATTTGATTATAGTCATAGCGAGGCGTTGGGTTTTCATTACCTGAGAATGTAGCCGTGTATGTCCCTTCCAGATAAATGATCCGGCCATCGGCTGAATCAAGCTCGGGATGATGGGCAACATTATAAAAGCTGTATTTTTCATGTGTCATAATCTTAACGGCTTTTTGCCAGGGACCGGTCAGATTGTCAGACTCAGAAAACCAGATTTCACCGAGTAGAGAAGGCTTTCCAAAGATTTGACCAAAGATCATGACCCATTTCTGCCGATAATCGTTCCATGCCAGAGTGCCACGGGCTGTAGTAATTGTTTCACCCGACGGAGATTTCAATTGAATCGGACATTCTTCGAGCTTGAGAAGGCCTTTTTTAATGAGAGATTCCTGCAGCTTTTCATTCCAGTGAATGGCCTTTTTCTGCCAGGTGAATTGCAATCGACCTGATGAGTCTCTCTGAATTTGTGGATGATCAGGATTTGACTCGGGTTTCAAACAGGTGTAGATTTCATAATCATTCGGATTACAATAACTTTCAAATAAGGCTTTAACTCGACAGAAGGGGAAAGGATTACAAAAATAGAGCCATTTCTGACCATTTTCTTCAACCACAAGATCATGTGCGCCATCAGGAGCGGAAATGCAATCAGGTGGATAATCGTGAACAGCTTCAAAGATTGATTTCTCATCATTCCATGCTGCGATACCGCGTCGATAGACGTCCATCGGAGGTTTGATTTTGGAAAACCAGCCGACAAGCCTTTCTTTACCATTTTTATCAGGCACGCTGGCCAGGGCTGAGAGCCATGTGGGGCCATCGCCTGGCATCCGACAGGATTCCGAGGCGAAGCCAGTCTCTTTATTCGTGAAATATTGTAATGGAATTGTATTTTCCGGGTCCCATGTTTGTGGTCCGGGAACTGAAGTGCGGGCGGATGGCATATGAAAATTGCCCAGGGGATAGGCCATCCGATTCGTGTCGCCCCACATCCAGTGCAATTCGTTTTTATAACGGGTCATCTGTACGGAATCCTGACCGGTGACTCTGGCAGTTGTCAGGGCGAGTGGATCATCAGCCCGAACCAGCCCAGCGAGCTGACTTTCCGCAAGTCGACCAGCGCCGGTGATACGAAAAAGTCGCTCAGCAATCTGGGTTCGTTTGATTTGTAGCTCAGCAGTCTTCCCAGGCTCTACTTTCAATCTTTTTCCCGCGAAGCCGAAGCCATCTTTGGCAAATTCATAGCCGTGCGATTTCAATTGAAAAAAGACTTCCTCTCCCTGTAATTCAGGCTCTGTCCAGGCCGAAACGCCAGCGTTGTCGGTATATCTGACAAATTGGTGAACCGTTGATATCTGAACAAGGGGTACGGGGCGACGTGTCTCGGAGTCGATGACTCTAATAACAAAAGGTTTGGCTTGTTCTGTTGCGGAGATACCAATCGAAGGCAATTGCAACCCACTCAGGCAGATTGCAACTGTCATTGATCTTAAAATTGACATGGGATTATTCGCCGTTCAGCAGCCAGGATGCAATTTCTGCATCGGTCGGTCGGCCTTTACTGCCATCAAGTCGAAGCTGGGAATCTACACCTTCAAAGCGATAAATATCACTGATTTTCTGGGTGTCGAGTGAGCGGGATGGAGCCGAGATCCAGAGAGGCCCGGGAGCGGCCAGCGAAGCGGCACCCTGAAGACCGCCTGCCTGGGCCCAACCTGCGAATTTCAAACCGGCTGGAATGTAGCCGCCAAGTTTCTGGTCGTCCCAGCCTTCAAGCGAGATGAATGTCCGACCAATGTTTTTTACCAGTGGTCGCAGCCAGAGAGCCAGCGACCCACCACCATGCTGTGCAGCGATGTGAACCAGACGGGTGTCGGGGCGGCTCTGTGCAAATGCAATCACGCCTGCAAGATCCTGTGCATGATCATGGGCTATCGAAGGGTTATAACATTCAAAATGAGCGGTTGCAGGGCGGGTGGTTGCAGACGAAACTGGTTCGAAATTTGATCCGACAAAAATTGGATCAAATGCAATGACCGATGCACCGGATTTAAGAATCTCGCTGGCCAGTGGTTTGATTTCGCCGCTGGAGCCGATCAGCCCCGAAATCCCGCCGGAAGCATAATAAACCACACTCACGCCGTTGAAGCGATCTGGGCGAAGTTCGACAACTGGAATATTGTCATTTTTGCCATTGCGGCCAATGTGAAATTTTATGATTTGAATATTGGGGCCGAAGAGGTCAGTTGTTACTCTTGTCGATTTCAATTCGCCAGCCGTGGGGAAAGTGGCACCTGCACGCACGGTGTGAATGGTTCTGAGTGCATCCCGGCTCGCCTGCCATTCGGAAGCAGTGGTAGGTGAAAGCCATTTTTCAAGTTGGCGTTTCTGGATGGCGATCAGGTCTTTTTCCAGGGCTTCTGGCGATTTCATTTCGCGGGCGATACGGTCGTCTTCTTTGGTTGTAAGCAAGGTGTCGGCGGATTCAATTGTCAATTCAGGCTCGCGCAGGGCGGGCGAATCCTCACGGTTCTGAAGCCATCGGGCAAAGAAGGGATATACGGCGTTTCGCGAAATGCGATTGTAATTGTGGTCGAAATTGAAAATGGTTGCGGTGACAAGGTCGGATCGGCCATAAAGACCATAGACTTTGGCAAGGGCTGGATAAACAGACGTCATGGTGTTACTTGTCCAGTCGCCGGTGGCACCAACAAGCCTCATTGGTTTTGGTGCATGAATGGCCCCGATTTCAACGTTGTCTGTAAACAGTCGCATGCCGGCGGTATTTTCGCAGACGCAGCCACCCTGAAAGTTCTCGGAAATCATGACGACGGGGGCTGCGGCGGCAATGCGATCATCAACGCCCGTCAGTAGAAATGTCTGGGTGCCGCCGCCTGATTCACCGGTGCAGCCGATGCGGGTGGCGTCAACGTCTGGCAGGCTTTCCAGCCAGTCGAGGGCACGAATGGAATTGAAAGTCTGGAATCCGACAAGATTCAGACCCCAGCGATTTAAATTATCATTGGAAAATTCATGCTTGAAAGGCTTGGAATCGTTGTAGCCGACCATATCATGCATAAATACAATGAAGCCGAGTTTGGCCAGGCGAATACAGCGGGCCTGCACGGCTTCGTTCATGCGGCCATCAGCATAGTGGCCGTGGGGCGATAGAATGGCCGGTAGCTTGCCTTTTACATTTTTTGGTTTGTAGAGATTTCCGCAGAGATGAAAGCCCGGGACGGTTTCAAGGGCGACTTTTTCAATCGTGTAATCGCCGCGGTCGATTTTGCCGATAACCTTGGGGTGAAGAGGTGTTTTGGGCCACATGGGCCAGATGCCAAGGGTAACGAGCAGTTGCTCGCGGAGGGCACGACGGCGGTTCTGCCACTCGACAAGAGTCGATGGTGGAATGAAATTGGCGCCTTCACGATTGGTGCGGATGGTGGTGCGGCGGGCGTCGGGTGCAATTTCAAAGCCACTCACGAGCTTTCTAAGTTGATCGGCAGCGGCAGGCGTGGCAGAAGTTGAAATCAGGAGCCAGTTAGGAGCCTGCGATTTCATTTCCGGTTTCTTCTCGGTTCCTCGGTTGATTTTCTTGCCGGAGACCTTGTATTCTCGGCCTGGAACGGCCTTTAATTCGCCGATGGAAATGAAATTCCATTTGTCAACCTTGTTGGTGGCCGGGCCAGTGGCTTCCAGCTCAATTTCATGGTCTTTCAGGCCGGCCTTCCAGCCACGACCGGAAAGGTCGATGGCGAAGAGATAAACGGGCTGATCTTTGCCGACAGAGCCGGAGGGTAAGGTGAATCGGGCTTCATTTTCAACGATTGAGAAGCCCGTCAAAATGGCGGAATGGGCAGTTTCGTTTTTTTCCTGTGCTGCCATAGGCAATGACAAAACCATTGCAGAGAGGCAGGCAAGGGTGATTTGGGCGAGGCGTCTCATGGTGAAAATGGATCCCAGTGGCAGCGGATGGTTTTCATTCGATCGCATGACCGGTATGATAATTGCACATTCAAGCATATTAAGAAGATTGGGCTGTCAAGGGTAATTTTTTCTTCCTGATTTTTGGTCAGGCAGATACCCGGGCCGCCACTTCGCCACCCCTTTTGCCCTTCACCATGCCGTGCCGGGAGTGCCATCATCCATGATCAGAAGACTTTGCGCGGGCTTGGCCGTGTTTCTGGCCGTTGCCGGCCTGACGATCAACTCAGCCGACTGGAGCCCCGGCTATAAGCCACCTGCTTTCGCCATTCGCGACGCCAAGATCGTCGTAAAGCCTGGCCAGGCCATTGAAAAGGGCACTATCGTGGTGCGCCGGGGGCTTGTCGAGCAAGTGGGCAAGGCCGAAGAAGTGAAGCTGGCGGCCGACACCTTTGTGGTTGATGGCAAAGGGCTTACGGTTTATCCGGGCTGGATCGACGCCTACACCTTGAATGGTCTGGGCTCAGGCGTGACACGATCTAAAACCGGCACGGGACGGAATTTGCCGGTGATTGACTTTTCATCGCCATTCACGCCGCCGGACGACCGGATTGGGATCACGCCAGAATTTCAGGTGGCTGAATCGCTGGCACTTTCCGATGGCACGGCAGAAGGCAGGCGAAAACTGGGCTTCACGTCGCAGATTGTGGCTCCGGGCGGTGCGATTCTGACCGGTCAGGGGGCACTGGCATCGACTACGGGATACCCTCGCCGCGAGATTATTATTGTGCCGGAAGTCGGCCTGCATGTGAATTTGAGGCCACCTTTTGAGCCAAACCCGGCCCCGACCACGGCATCGCCGACACCTGGGCCGGGCGGATTCCGGTTTCGAGGTGGTGGCAGTTCGGGAGGGCCCACGGGCTATCCTTCGGCCCTGATGGGGATTATCGCTCATTTACGGCAGAATGTTCTGGATGCCCGGCACCATCGGCAGCAGCTTGAGCATTATGCCAAACATGGTGGCAATCGCGTGGCTGCTGACCCGGCTCTTGACACGATTCTGGCGGCGATCGACGGTAAATTACCGGTCTGGTGGCAGGCCGAGTCGCAGGACGAGATACACCGGGCACTTGATTTATCAAAGGAATTTGGCTTTAAGCCGGTGATTGTAGGCGGGCGAGAGGCTTATAAGGTGGTGGACCGGTTGAAAGCGGAAAAAGTGCCGGTGATTCTGAAGCTGACCCATTCGGCCAAGCCGAAGGTGCCGACAAAAGAGGAATATGCAGCAAAGAAGATTGAAGAACGAAATGAGCCGCTGCGATTGCTGGAAGATCGGCTGGCCCAGTGGAAGAAGCGTGTGGCCGGGCCTGGTCTGCTTCATAAAGCTGGCGTGAAAATCAGCTTTTCAACTGATGGTCTGCAGCGGTCAGATCAATTTACCGAAAAGGTGCGAGACCTGATCGCCGAAGGCTTGCCTGAATCGGCAGCCCTTGAAGCGATGACGCTGAATGTGGCTGAATTGGCTGGCGTTGGCAAGAGCCTGGGCACTTTGGAAAAAGGCAAGGCCGGGCATCTTGTGGCACTGACTGGCGACTTGAATGACGCCAAGGCCAAAGTGCGTCTGGCGGCGGCCGACGGGCTGATGTTCGACTTTGACGCACCAACTGTATTTCCGAAAAAGGCAGTGGCTGGCGGACCTGGCGGTGGAAGTGGCCAAGGTGGCCTTGGTGGCGGCGGAGGTCCGGGTGGGCGTCGGCCGGATGCAACCAAGAAAGGCGGCGGGGGCGGAAGAAGACCTCCTGAATTTGACGAATACCAAACGGGTGCGACCCAACTTTCGGCCCGTGACTTGATCCGTGGGGAAGCTGCTGAGGAAGAAGTGGCCGAAGTGGCCGAACTTCAGAAGGACGAGCCACAGAAGCCTGAGGCGAAAAAAGGCGGCGACAGGCCCGAAGGCGGGCGGAATCGGCCAGAACGTGATATTGAAAAGCCGAAGGGCGATCGGCCTGCAGGGGGCCGCGAGAGACCCCAGGGCAAGGATCAGCCGAACGGAAAAGATGAGCCAAAGGGAGACTCAGCCAAATCAAAGGATGCTGCGGAAAAAACGAAGCAGCAGCCTGCCAAACCGGCCAAACCGTTTGTCGATACGCCAATCGAGCTTGAGGTGGACCGGGCGATTGGCAAGAAAACAGGCGGTAATGTGCTGATTCGCAATGCCACGGTGGTCACGGTATCGAAAGCGGGCATTCTGCCGAAGGCTTCGATACTGGTTCAGGGGGGCAAGATTGCCGCGATTGGCACGGACCTGAAGGCACCCGAAGGCGTGATGGAGATCAATGCCGAAGGGCTTTATGTAATGCCGGGCATGATTGACACGCACTCGCACATGGCGATTCAGGGCGGTGTGAACGAAGCGACGCTTTCGATCGTGCCGGAAGTGCGGGTGGCCGATGTGATTGACGGCGATGACCCGGCGATTTATCGGGCACTGGCGGGTGGCACCACGGCGGCGCGGCTTCTGCATGGCTCGGCCAACACGATTGGCGGGCAGGATGCGATTATCAAGTTGCGGCCAGGGCACCCGGGTCGGGATATTCTGTTGCGAGACAGTAAGCGGCCTCAGGGCGTGAAATTCGCCCTGGGTGAGAACGTGACCCGGCGGACCAACCGCTTCCCAACCACGCGGCTGGGTGTAGAAGCCACAATTGAGCGAGCGTTTCAGGAAGGCAAGGCCTATGCCGATGCACAAAAGGCCTGGGAAGCGGCCAGCAGGAAAGACCCGGCCACAGCAGGCCCGCCACCCCGCCGCGACTTGCGGCTTGAGGCCCTTGCCCGGATTGTAGGAGGCGACATCAAGATTCACAGCCACTGCTATCGGGCCGACGAGATTTTGATGCTCCTGAGAACGGCCGAACGGCACAATGTGCGCGTGCAGTCGCTGCAGCACGTGCTGGAAGGTTACAAAGTGGCAGCCGAAATTGCGGCCCACGGTGCCAGTGCTTCGACTTTCTCCGACTGGTGGGCATATAAGGTAGAGGCATTTGACGCCGTGCCCGCCAATGCGGCGATTTTGACCGAGGCCGGGGCCAATGCGGTGATCAAGAGCGACGATGCCGAACTGGTGCGGCACCTTAATCTGGAAGCTGCAAAGTCCGTCAAATATGGGGCGATGCCTGAAGAACAGGCACTGGCACTGGTAACGATCAACGCGGCCCGCGAGCTGGGGCTGGATCACCGTATGGGCTCGATTGAAGTGGGCAAAGACGCCGACCTGGCGATCTTCGACGCTCATCCGCTGGATACGCTGAGCCAATGCAGGCTCACGCTGATCAATGGCGAAATTGAATTCCAGAAAGGCAAAACACTGGAAGAGGCAACCAAGCCGAAGAAGCTGGGCGAGTTGGCCCGCAACCCGAATGCAAGCAAGAAACGGGTGCTAGACTTCAAGGATGATCCTGACAATCGTCGGGTACGTGCCTTTGTGGGCGGACGTGTTCATCCGGTGGATGGTCCGACAATTACCAAGGGCGTGGTTATTGTGGAAAATGACCGAATCAAGGCGGTAGGTGGGGCCGACACGCCGATTCCGAACGGTGCGGAGGTGGTGAACCTTGAAGGGCTTGACATCTGGCCGGGTCTGATAGATTCTGGCAGTCGAGTGGGTCTGACGGAAGTCGGTAGCCTGCGGGAAACGCAGGATGTTGCCGATTCAGCTACATTCCAGCCAGAACTGATTGCCGGTACGGCCCTGAACCCGGATAGTGAAATCATCCCGGTTACGCGTGCCAATGGCGTGCTGACGGTGCTGGCCCAGCCGGGCGGCGGAGTGATTTCAGGACAGAGTTCGCTGGCGAATCTGGCCGGCTGGGTGCCATCGCAGATGGTGCTAGTCGATAAAGTGGCCCTGCAGGTGCAGATACCAGGCTATGTGCCGCCGAGGGATTCAGGCCTTGAGAGCAAGCGTGCGTCTCATGAATGTGAGTGCGAAGAGATGGCTACGGGCTTTGCCGACCATGCCCACGAGGCTATGGCCGATGATCCTTCACCTGAAGTAGAGAACATCAGGAACGAAGCGCGTCAAAGGCGAACCCAGCGGCTTGAGGAGATAGCCGACCAGTTCAAGCAGGCTTCTGCCTATGGCAAGGCCCGCGAAGCGGCGGCAAAGGGCGAAGTGGTGGCCTTTAAGGCCGACCCTCGCATGGAGGCCATGCTGCCTTATGCCAGGGGCGAGAAGCCGGTAATCTTCCAGGCGAACCACCGGGCCGAGATTCTGGACGCTCTGTTCCTTGCCAAGGCCCTGAAGCTCAAGGCAATAATTGGCGGTGGGCAGGAGGCCTGGAAGGTGGCTACCGAACTGAAGGAAGCGGGTGTGCCAGTGCTGATCAGCGGTGTATTACAACTGCCTGGCGAAAGCCACGATCCTTATGATGCCCCTTATACCAATGCGGCGAAATTGCAGGCGGCAGGTGTGAAATTTGCATTACAGTCTGGTGGCGGCGGGCCAGACGAAGCCACGGCGGCCCGGAACCTGCCTTTTGAGGCGGGCACGGCGGCAGCTTTTGGCCTGAGCGAAGAGGCGGCCCTGAAGAGCGTGACGCTGGCCCCGGCCGAGATTCTGGGCGTGGCCGACCAGCTTGGATCCATCAAGGCGGGCAAGAAGGCGAATCTGGTTGTGAGCCGAGGCTCGATCCTTCAGGCCACAACGCCAGTCGTTTTGCTGGTGATTGATGGCCGCGTGCTGAAGCCGGAAAGCCGCCATACAAGGCTGGCCGATAAATATCGCGAACGCCTGCGACAGGTGAAGGAAGGCATGGTGCCGCTGGGCGTGAAGGGCAAGTGATTGAAGGTGGCAAAGCCCCGGGTTATTTCAATGATTGGAATAGCCCGGGGCTTTATTCTTTGGGGAGTATGATAAAACCTCCTGCCGGCTCACCAAAGGCTGTAAATTGCATTTGGCTGAAATGCAATGCCATCAGGGCACACAGGGCGGCATCAATGAAATCAATTTCATGAAAAAATGGTAAAATGATATTGTTTTGTTGTAATATGGCAGACCGGTCAGCTAATTTATTTCTAGCCAGTAATTTACAACCTGACAGACGACATGCAATGGCGTGTGGATAGGTTTCAAAACAGGTCGAATCTGAAATGCAATCAGGTGTACCAGAATAAAGAGAATGGGATTGATTTAATTTCAAATAGAGTTTTTCGCCCTGGAGCATCCAGTTGTAATAACCGGTGGGGTGGGCAACAGCTTCATTCCGGCGGGGGGTGAAGAAGCAGGAAATACCCGAGCGGGACAGGTCGGTTTCGGCCAGGCGAGGGGCATGTGTCGGTCGCCAGGCGCAGGGGCTGTCCACGCCGATATAGCGGGCTTTGTGCCTGTTCAACCAGTCAGCCAGGGTTGATTCGTCGGTCGAGTGAATCTGGTCAAAGAAAGAGCCAGCTTTCAAGATCACGGCGTGAAAACCTTTGCGTGGTCCGCCCACGTCGATTCCGGCGGTGATGAGCGGTTCTTTGGCCGGGGGCACGATTAAAACACCAATAGCTTCTTGAGATTCATATGCATAACCAATAAAGTAGCATAATCAGGCCATCAGGCGAAGCATGCCGGCGGCCATCCTTCATGCACATAAAACCGGAAAAAACGGGGAGAAACCCATGCCGTCGCCAGCCAGAGACTGCGTACTTGTGATTGACCAGGGCACGACAAGCTCGCGTGCGATTGTTTTTGACCGGCAGGCCACGGCCCTGGGCACCGGCCAGTTTGAGGTGAAGCTGGCTTACCCGGCCAGCGGATGGGTGGAGCAAACGCCGGCCGAGCTGATTGACTCGGTGGCGGCGGCAGTGGCGTCGGCCCTGTCGGCATCGGGCGTTTCAACCGACCGGATTGCCGCGATTGGCCTGACCAACCAGCGTGAAACGACGCTTGTCTGGGAGAAGGCGACAGGCCGCCCCATTGCTCCGGCGATTGTCTGGCAGGATCGACGCACGGCCGACTTCTGCCGCCAGTTGGCGGACCATTCCGCCCAGGTCCGGGCCAAAACCGGGCTGGTGATCGACCCGTATTTTTCATCGACCAAGATCCGCTGGATTTTGAACAATGTGCCGGGTGCCCGTGCCCGGGCCGAGGCGGGTGAGCTGCAATTTGGCACAGTGGACAGCTTCTTGATTCACCGGATGACAGGCGGGGTGTCACATGTGACGGATGTCACGAATGCTTCGCGCACGATGCTGATGGACTTGCATTCGGGGCAGTGGGATGCCGAAATGTGCCGGCTTTTTGAGGTGCCGTTGGCCGTTCTGCCTGAAATTCGGCCCAGTGTGGGGAATTTTGGAGTGACCAAAGGCTTGGGCTGGCTGCCCGACGGGCTGCCGATTTTGGGTGTGGCTGGCGACCAGCAGGCGAGCCTGGTGGGACAGGGGTGCGTGCGAAGCGGTCAGGCCAAGTGCACTTATGGCACCGGGGCGTTTTTACTGTCGCACACGGGTGGCAAGATTGTGACGAGCAACAATGGCCTGCTGGCCACGCGAGCGGCCACATTAACAGACGGGCTGGCGCAATTTGCCCTTGAGGGGTCGGTGTTTGTAGCCGGGGCGGCGGTGCAGTGGGTGAGGGATGGCTTGAAGGCGGTGGCTTCGGCCCCTGAAATTAACCCGCTTGCTGAAAAATCAGATCCGGCCAGCGGTCTGATATTTGTGCCGGCACTGACAGGCCTGGGGGCACCTTACTGGAACCCCGAAGCAAGGGGCACGATCTTCGGGCTGACACGGGCGACATCGCTGGCCGACCTGGCTCGGGCGACGCTTGAGGGCGTAGCCTTTCAGGTGGCTGATTTGATCGATGCAATTGTGACCGACACCGGCATGCCGCTGGAGGAGATGAGTGTGGACGGCGGGATGTCTGATTCCGACCTTTTCCTGCAGCTTCAGGCTGATATTCTGGCACTTTCGTTGCGGCGAAGCCTTCAGCGAGAGGCCACGGCTCTGGGCGCAGGCGTGCTGGCGGGCCTGGGTGCCGGTTTGTGGGGCAGCGTGGCCGATGCATTTGCGAGCCAAACCGGTGCCCAGCGGCGATTTGTGCCTGAGAAGGGCAATGACTGGCGTCATGAGGCCATGGCCCGGTGGCGACGGGCGATTGCGGCGGTGAATGGGTATTATGATCAGGGTCGGGGCGATTCTTGAGACAAGTGCTGGCAGCAGATGAACGGGGATTATAGATGTCAACTACCATACTGACGGATATTTCGCGAAATATTGCCTCGCAACAGGCTACGGTGCATGCCTCCGGCGTAACGGCGACTTTGCACACGCTGCAGGGCGGCCGGCGGGCCGGGGTGCAACTGCTGGAACTGGCCAATCAACGCATGAGCGTTTCGATCATCCCTACAAGGGGCATGGGTCTGTGGCGTGCACACATTGCCGGGCAGAAGATTGGCTGGGATTCGCCGGTGAAGGACGGGCCGGTGCATCCGTCGTTTGTCAATCAGGCGGCGCTGGGTGGCCTGGGCTGGCTCGAAGGGTTTGACGAAATGATGGTGCGGTGCGGCCTGACGCAGAACGGTCCGCCTTCGCCTGTGACTGAGCCATTTGCCATTGGCCTGCATGGGCTTATTGCCAATCGCCCGGCACATTATCTGGCCGTGCATGAAGCGTCTGACCGTCTGACCGTCGAGGGGCATGTGGACGAGGCATGCCTGTTTGGCTATAACCTGCGACTGGTGTCGCGGATCACGCTGCTGAAGGATTCGAACCGGGTGGAAGTGGAAGACGAGGTGATTAACCTGGGCGACGGTGTGACCGACCTGGAGCTGCTTTACCACTGGAATTTTGGATCGCCATGGTTGGAAGGCGGCGGTCAGCTTGTGGCAGCGGTTGAGGAAGTGGTGCCGCGCGATGCCACCGCCCAACGCGGTATCGACAGTTACGACATCTATGACGGGCCGATGGTGGGCTATGCCGAGCAGGCGTTTTTCTTTCGGATGAAGGGCGATGCCGAGTCGGGCCTGACCACCGTCATGTTGAAGAATGCCGGGGGCGACAAGGGCCTGGCATTGCATTACAACGTGCGGCAATTGCCATGTTTTACCCTCTGGAAGAACACTGCCGGGCAGAAAAGCGGCTATGTGACGGGGCTTGAGCCGGCCACGAATTATCCTAATGCCAAGACTTTTGAGAAAGAGCAGGGCAGGGTAATTGGACTGATGCCGGGGGCGAGCCATTTGGCAGTGACAACGCTGGAAGCATTGGTGGAAAAAGCGGATGTGGCACGGGTGGAGGCCGAGATCGGTCGACTTCGCAGCGAAACGCAGCCAGTGGTTCATCGCCAACCGGTTCGGCCCATGGCCACCGGCGGCTGATTGGAGAATTAATGAACGAAAAAAGCCGGCGAAAGCCGGCTTTTATTGGGTGCTGAACATATCGTGAGGGGATCGTCAGATGTGAACCGACTCGCCCAGGGCCTGGCCGGCGGCTTCCATGATGGCTTCCGAAAATGTCGGGTGCGGGTGCATGGCGTGCATGATCTCTTCTTCGGTGGCTTCCAGCTTCTTGGCCATGACCAGTTCCGAGATCATTTCCGTTGCTTCGGCCCCGATGATATGTGCGCCCAGGAGTTCACCAAGTTTAGCGTCGAAAACCAGTTTCACAAAGCCTTCAGTCTCGTCAGCGGCCTGGGCACGGCCACTGGCAATGAATGGGAATTTGCCGATGCGAACGCTGTAACCCTTTTCTTTTGCCTGTTTTTCGGTCAGGCCAACCGAGCCAATGCCTGGCACCGTGTAAGTGCAGCCAGGGATGATGGAATAATCAACCGTGCGGGGGTGCTTGCCAAATAGCGTTTCCACGCAGGCGATCGCTTCGTGATGGGCCACATGGGCCAGCCACGGCGGGCCGATGATGTCGCCCACTGCGTAAAGGCCTTCGACGTTGGTCTTAAAGCCTTTTTCTTTATCAACCTTGATATGATTTTTCTCAATGACGACGCCCAGCTTGGCATCGAGCACTTCCTCAACATTGCCGACAACGCCGATAGCCACGAGCATGGCTTCGGCTTCGATTGACTGCTTGCCCTTGGGTGATTCGACTTCAACCTTCACGCCTGAGCGTGATTTTTCAACCTTGCCGGTTTTAGACGAGGTCAGAATCGTAATTCCTCGCTTGGTCAGGCTTGCCGCCAGTGCAGCTGAGATTTCTTCATCTTCGCCGGGCACGATGCGGTCCTGCATCTCAACCACGGTGACCTTTGTTCCAAGGGCATTGTAGAAATAGCCGAATTCCAGGCCAATGGGTCCGGCACCAATGATCAGGAGGCTCTTGGGCTGGGCCGGCAGAGACATGGCCTCTTTGTAGGAGATGATCTGCTTGCCGTCAAATTCGCCGCCTGGCAGAGGCCTGGGCCGCACACCTGTGGCGACGATAATCGCCCCGGCGGTCAAGATTTTATCGCCAACCTGCACCTTGTGAGGGGCCACCACTTTGGCCACACCGGCGACATGATTGACCTTATACTTGCGGAAAAGGCCTTCAATTCCCTTGTTCAGGTTGCCTGCCACGTTGCGGCTGCGTGCAATGATCTGACTGAAATTCCACTTGCTGGTGCCTTCAAACCCGAAGGCCTTGCCATGGCCGTTGATCATCTCGACCAGATGGGCGTTGGTCAGCAGGGCCTTGGTCGGAATGCAACCCCAGTTCAGACAGATGCCACCCAGCTTGTCTTTTTCTACACACAGCGTTTTTTTGCCGAGCTGGCTGGCCCTGATAGCTGCGGCGTATCCGGCGGGACCACCGCCAATGACAATCAGGTCGTAGTCGTAAGCCATTGCTCTTTTTACCGTTGTAGCAGGTTAGTGAATCGGGATGAACTTTGATTGATTGCCGCTTTGTATGGAAATCAAAGCAGCATGCTGGAAGGCTCTTCCAGGAAGTTTTTCAGGGTCCTGAGGAAGTCGGCAGCAGCAGCACCGTCAACTGCGCGATGGTCTGCTGTCAGGGTGACACTCATCATGGTACCCACGGTGATCTGGTCATTCACCACGATCGGCCGTTTTTCGGCAGCAGCAACGGCCAGAATGGCTACCTGTGGCAGGGCTAAAACGGCGTCGAACTGCTTCACGCCGTACATGCCAAGGTTGGAAATGGTGAAAGTTCCGCCCGACATCTGATCGCCCGTGAGCCGACCGGCACGTGCGGCTTCATAGAGTTTTTCACTCTCGATGCGAATATCACGCAGACCATAGGCATCAGCATTTCGCAAAACCGGCACGATCAGGCCGCCGTCCAAAGCGACAGCGATACCGACATTTACTGCCGCATGCCGCACAATGGCCGCCTGGGCCAGGTTCGCATTATCGCCCTGGAATGTGGCATTCACGGCCGGGTGCCGACGCAGGCTCATCGCCACGGCCTTTGTTACGAAATCGCCGACGGAGAGCTTAATACCTTCGGACGATAGTGTTTTGTTGAGCCGTTCACGCACGCGGGAAATTTCATCCATACGGATGTCAACCGTCACATGAATTTCAGGGGCCTGCGTCTTGGCGGCGATCATGCCACGGGCAATGGCCTGACGCATGCGATCCAGCGGAATACGCTCATCTTCGCCCAGCGGAACGAATAGCTTCGGAGCTGGCTTGGCCGCAGCAGGTTTGGCGGAAGGAGCGGTAGAAGGTGCCGATTTCGGGCCGCTGGCAAGATAGGATTCAACATCTGCACGCACAATACGGCCCGATGGACCAGTGCCAGGAATGGATGCGATGTCGACACCGGCAGATTCAGCCACCCTGCGAGCCAGAGGGGATGATTTCACCCGGCCTGAGGCTGGAGCGGCGGCCACAACCGCGGCGGCAGTCGCCACGGCACCTGTAACAGCAGCGGCCGGTGCAGGAGTGCCATTGGTGGCAGCGGCGACGGGGGCACTGCCCGAGCCGAGGGAATCAGCCACCTGCTTGGGGTCTTCGCCTTTCTTGGCAAGCACTAAGATGCGCGTGCCCAGGGGAATATCCACACCTTCGGCAACGTCAATCCGGGCGACGGTGCCTTCGTCAAACGATTCCACCGGCATCACGGCCTTGTCGGTCTGCACTTCGGCGATGGTGTCGCCTTCCTTGACCTTGTCGCCGACCTTGACCAGCCATTTGACAATCGAGCCGCTTTCCATCGTGGGGCTGACTTTGGCCAGTTTCACTTCTATAGGCACTTTGGCATCTCCCGGGGAATGACTTTGATTAATTCAGGTGAATCCACATTGCCAGTGAATTCAAATCCCCGCCATGATTCAATCAGATTGGCGGGGAAAATAATTTTCGGCGGTGTCAGGAAAATGACAGGTCCGCCGGAGTCTATGAATTTCAGGCCTTGCGGTAAAGCACGTCGTTGATCTTCTCAACAATCCGGTCAACCGTCGGCAGCATTGAGGCTTCCAGCTTACGGTTGTAAGGGATCGGGGCATCCTTGGCGGTGACTCGCCGGATAGGGGCGTCAAGCTCGTCAAAAATCTTCTGGTAGATCCGATCAGCCACGCCAGCCCCAATGCCGCAATAGGGCCAGTTTTCCTCAATAATCACGCAGCGGTGTGTCTTAAGGATGGATGTCAGGATGGTATCCATATCCAGAGGTCGCAGGGTGCGAAGGTCGATGACCTCAGCCGAGACGCCTTCACCGGCCAGCTTTTCAGCGGCGGCAAGCGTATTTATGATACTGCGGCTGTAAGTCAACAGAGTCACGTCGGTGCCTTCACGCACGACATTCGCCTTGCCGATCGGCACGGTGTAATCGCCTTCTGGCACTTCGCCTTTTTCGCCGTAGAGATTTTCATGTTCAATGAAGATCACCGGGTCGTCGGAACGGATAGCCGATTTGAGCAGGCCCTTGGCATCGGCGGGCGTGGCCGGCATGACAACCGTCAGGCCCGGGAAATGCGAATAGATGGCTTCCAGCCGGTGCGAGTGCGTGGCCGCCAGACAGCCGGCCATGCCGGATGAGCCGCGAAAGACGATGGGCACGGTGAACTGGCCGCCCGACATATATCGCATGTTGGCGGCATTGTTCAGAATCTGGTCGATCGCCACCAGGCTGAAGCTGAAGGTCATGAATTCAATGATCGGGCGCAGGCCGACCATGGCCGAGCCGATGCCGATACCAGCGAAGCCTTCTTCGCTGATGGGCGTGTCGATCACGCGGCGTGAGCCAAATTTTTCCCAGAGGCCCTGGCTGACTTTGTAAGCCCCATTGTATTCAGCTACTTCCTCACCCATGAGATAGACGCTGTCATCGCGTTCCATCTCTTCGGCCATCGCCTGGTTGAGTGCGTCACGATAGGCAAGGGTGGGCATTTCAGTCTGACTCCTGTGGGATATAAGGCGCCACCGTAATATCGGTGTAAAGATCTTCCGGGCCGGGCTCGGGGCTGTTTTCAGCAAATTCGATAGCCGCTTCCACTTCGGTCTTCACTTCTTCGCGCATCTGTTCGAGTGATGATTCATCAATCCAGCCACGCTGAAGCAGTCGATTTTCCCAGAGGGTGATCGGGTCACGCTGCTTGGCCTTGTCCAGATCATCCTTGGTACGATACTTCTGCGGATCAGACATCGAGTGACCACGGAAGCGATAAGTAATGGCTTCAATAAAGGTCGGGCCTTCGCCGGCACGGGCACGATCTATGGCCATCTGTGTGAGTTCAGCCACTTTTTCAACATCGTTGGCATCAACACGATAGCCTGGCATATTGAAGGGTTCGCCACCGCGGACGGTGAGGTCGAGTACGGCACTTGAGCGTTCAAGTTGCGTGCCCATGGCGATCAGATTATTTTCAACATAGTAAATGGCCGGCAGTTTCCACATACCTGCCATGTTTAACGCTTCGTGAAAACTGCCCTGATTTATGGCGCCATCACCGAAATAGCACAGGCAGACCTGATCAGTACCACGATATTTTGAGGCAAAAGCCACACCGGTGGCCAGCGGAATGTGGCTGCCAACGATCGCATGGCCACCCAGAAAGCCTTTTTCCTTCTCGAAATAGTGCATCGAGCCGCCCTTGCCACCCGAGCAACCGGTGGATTTGCCCAGGAGTTCAGCCATGGCCGGCTTGGGATCCATGCCGCGAGCCAGTGCGTGGCCATGGTCGCGATAGGCGGTGATGAGATAATCGTCATCGCGAAGCATGCCAATCGATCCGACAGCACAGGCTTCCTGACCATTGTAAAGGTGGCAGAAGCCGCCAATTTTCTGATTCTGATAGAGATAAGCGGCTCGCTCCTCGAATCGCCGAATCAAATGCATCTGCCGCAACCACTTGAGGGCTTTGGATCGATCAACGATCGATTTCGGAGCGGTTTGTACCTGGGACATGACCTGTCGTCACTCCTCGTCCTCGCGTCTCAATCGTGCGGCCGGACGCTTAGTCCGCACGCCGGGGCTTTTGCTTTGCCTGCCAATACAATCTGATTCACTACGGCCTGAAAGATATGAAAAGTTTTCGTATCTTTCCTGATTTAAGGCATCCCTTCATCAACCGCGTGAATCTTGGCTGAATGAAAGGATTGTGCCAAATTTACATGCATTCGTCCAGATCGGTCGAAAACTTCAGGATTGTCTGAGAAGTTGTCTCAGCACAAACGGCAAAATCCCACCGTTCTGATAATATCGGATTTCCTGCGGTGTATCGATTCGTACTTTTGCATAAAAATCCTGTTCAATACCATCTGCCCGACTCACGCGTATCTTCAACAACCGCCCGTTGCTGAAATTGGAGTCGAGCATGTGGGGTAGCCCGACCGTTTCGAAGATTTCTTCACCCGTCAGTCCGAGCAGGGTTGCATTCTGACCCTCAACAAACTGTAAGGGTAGGATACCCATTCCAACCAGATTTGACCGGTGAATTCGTTCATAGCTCTCGGCAATCACCAGACGAATACCGAGTAGAGCCGGACCCTTGGCAGCCCAGTCGCGACTGGATCCCGAGCCATATTCCTTTCCGGCCAGCACCACCAGAGGTGTACCACGCTTCTTGTAGGCTTCGGAAGCGTCGAAAATCGACATCACTTCGCCTTCGGGCAGAAGACGGGTAACACCACCTTCAGTTCCAGGAGCTAAATGGTTACGCAGTCGAATGTTGGCGAATGTGCCACGCACCATCACCTCGTGATTGCCACGCCGGGCACCATAGCTATTAAAATCCTGTGGTGCAACTCCATTAGCCACAAGGTATTTGCCAGCAGGGCCGCTGGCCTTGATATTGCCAGCTGGCGAGATATGGTCGGTGGTGATGGAATCGCCCAGCACGGCCAGTACACGGGCACCGGCAATGTCGCCTATGGGTGCGGGCTCCATGCCCATTTTCTCAAAATATGGCGGGTGCTTGACATAAGTGCTGTCGCCCTGCCAGGCGAAGCGGTCGCCGGTGGGCACGGCCAGGCTTTGCCAGTGCTTGTCGCCCGCGAAAACTTCGCCGTATTCTTTCTGGAACATCTTGGTCTGAACAGACTTGGCCACCGTCTCGGCAATCTCGGCCTGGGTCGGCCAGATGTCTTTGAGATAGACAGGATTGCCATCATTTCCAGTGCCGATGGGTTGGCTTGTCAGGTCAATATCAACCGTACCAGCCAGAGCATAAGCCACTACCAGAGGAGGGCTTGCGAGGTAATTGGCACGGACATCGGCATGTACGCGTCCTTCAAAATTGCGGTTGCCTGAAAGCACAGCCGCCACGACCAGGTCATCCGTCTGGATGGTCTTGGATATTTCATCGGCGAGTGGGCCGGAGTTACCGATGCAGGTGGTGCAACCATAGCCGACAACCTGGAAGCCAAGTTCATCGAGTGCAGCCTGAACCCCTGCTTCAGCCAGGTATTCTGTTACCACTTTCGACCCTGGGGCCAGGCTGGTCTTGACCCAGGGCTTACTCTTAAGTCCTTTGGCTACAGCTTTTTTAGCGACCAGACCGGCAGCCAGCATGACAGACGGGTTCGATGTATTGGTGCAGCTTGTGATGGCCGCAATGACCACATCGCCCGCTTTCACGTTGGTCGCGCCAGATGTGGTTGAGGGGGCGGGCTTTACTTTGCGATAGTCGGCCAGAGCGGTTTGATAACTTGTCTGCACATCGCCCAGGACTACGCGATCCTGCGGACGCTTGGGGCCAGCCAGGCTTGGCACGACAGTGGCCAGGTCTAGTTCCAGCGTATCGGTGTAAGTGGCTGCTGGGGTGTCACTTGTGTGGAACAGGCCCTGCTCGCGGGCATAGGCTTCAGCCAGCCGGATCTGGTTGGCCGGCCGGCCTGAAAGTTCCAGAAAGCGAAGGGTCTCGGCGTCAATCGGGAAGATGCCGCAGGTGGCGCCGTATTCGGGAGCCATGTTGGCGATGGTAGCACGGTCGGCCAGGGGAAGTTCGGCCAGACCTTCGCCGAAGAATTCGACGAATTTACCGACAACTCCTTTTTTACGAAGCATTTGCGTAATGGTGAGGACAAGATCAGTTGCGGTCACACCTTCACGCAGTTTACCATGAAGCCGGAAGCCAACGACCTGCGGCAGTAGCATGGCAACCGGTTGGCCGAGCATGGCGGCTTCAGCTTCGATCCCGCCGACGCCCCAGCCTAGCACGCCCAGGCCGTTGATCATGGTGGTGTGGCTGTCGGTGCCGACGAGCGTGTCAGGATAAGCCAGTGGGCCACCTTCGGCTTTATCATTTACAAAAACAACGCGGGCAAGATATTCCAGATTGACCTGGTGCACGATACCGGTTTCGGGGGGAACGACGCGGAAGTTCTCAAGGGCGTTTTGGCCCCATCGCAGAAAGACGTAGCGTTCCTTGTTTCGCTGATATTCCAGTTCGGTATTGGTGGCGAAGGCGATGCTTGAACCGGCGGCGTCAACCTGCACTGAGTGGTCGATGACCAGTTCCACTGGCTGAAGCGGATTGATTTTGCCGGGGTCGCCGCCCATATTGGCCATGGCGTCGCGCATGGCGGCCAGGTCAACCACGGCGGGCACGCCGGTGAAGTCCTGCAAAAGCACGCGGGCAGGTGTGAAGCTGATTTCGTCGGTCGGTTCGGCGGTGGCGTCCCAGTTACCGACAGACTTGACGGTATCGGCGGTGACAGAGATGCCATCTTCCGTGCGCAGAACATTTTCCAGCAAAATTTTTATGGAAAATGGCAAACGGTTCAGGTTAATGCCGTGGCGCTCGAGAGCCGACAGGCGAAAGATGCCGTAAGTCTTGCCATCAACAGAAAATGAACCATACGCGCCGAACGAATTCTTCATGGGTTTAGAAACCTGATCACCAATGAGATACTGGTCGAATGCAAACGGATTACGGGCTTTGCATTTATCACATAGCTATATGTTGCGGAAAATGTTGATCAATCGCAATAGGAAAATTTCGGTGCGATCGCTTGTAAGGAGCTGAGTTGAAAATAACTGTCAAACAAAATCACCAGAATGAAATGCCGGGTTGAGATACGGCCCGGCAGGATCCTTCCACGACTTTTAACTCTAACTTATCATCATCGATTCAGGCCCAGAGCCGTGTACCGGGGCCGGGTGATTGCCAGTTATTACAGAGCGAGCAGATGGTGAGATCAGCACCGCGTTTCTGCATGTGCTTGCGGCGAGCTTCGGTCAGGGCCTCGCCAGTCCATATCTCATTAAGCGACTGGAAGTTGAAGTCGCCAACAATGTGTGATTCGTTCCAGTCTTCACAGCAAAGCACGGCCTTGCCGTCAGCCCAGATATTGAGGTCCCGGAAGGGCAGTACACACTGACTTGCCTTCATGCGGCCCGGCTTTTCGCCGGTTTCGGAATAGGTGACGCTGGCCAGGCGGCTGGAAAAACCACCCATACCAACATAGTCAGCCACGCCTGCCCATCGCTCAAAGAAGAGATCCTGCTCGGCGATTGTCTGGGGCATGGCAATCATACCCACACGGATTTTGGGAAAAGTTAAGCCCATGGCATTGCGAATGTTAATTAGTTGTCTAACATTGGCCTCGACCTGATCAAATTTCAGATTCACGCGGATTGATTCGGCTGTTTGGGCGGTCGCTCCGTCGATGGTCACATTAACCGTGTGAACCTTGTGCTTGATAAAGAGATAGGCTTTTTCCTGATCAAGCCGGTGGCCGTTTGTATTGACGATCAGCTTGAATGGGTGACTGCGGGAGCTGATAAATTCGAAATAATTCGTCAGGGTGTCAACTGGCAGAGTGCAGATTTCACCGTAGCCATTGGGGCAGAGGAACGGCACACCCGCCTGGGCACACTCGTCGACGATCTTTTGAAAGAGAGGAAAAGGCATGACGCGCTTGGGGCGATGCATCTCAAGTCTGGGGCAATGGATACAGCGTGCATCGCAGGCTGCAGTGATCTCGAAATTGAGAACTTGAGGGCGGCGAGGCCAGTGCCGCGATTCCAGAAAATCCTTGGTAGCTTGACGCATCGTAGAAGGGATCGTAAGCGAAATTGCCATGAGTTGTCATCCCGACTGGCCGGAAATGTTGAGAGGAGTGTTGCGAAATGTCACCAAAAATTGCCTGACATGACTTAGTTCAGAATTGGGCCTTGTGGTAAAAAAAACTTGATTCGGACGGTTTTCGAAGGGTGTATGATCAATCTCAATCGGCTGATTTTCGAACGGTATATGGAGCTGGTAATAATTGCCAAAAAATATTCGGGCGTGGGCTGGACGGATGGAAGATTCATGCGGGATGAATTAGACTCGCTGCAGAATCTCCTGGGCAGGATGCGAAATCTTCAGCCGGCTGGGCCAAGTGTGGAAGGGGTAAGAAGTGTCGGTTCGAATTGCCACGATGGACGACGTTTACCGGGCCCGCGAGGTACTTCAAGGGCACATTTCGCCAGCGCCGATGGTGCGGTCGTATGCCTTGGAGAAACGCCTTGGACTTACCAGCGAAAGACGAGTCTGGATCAAGGATTATGGCTGGACCCCCGTTGGTTCATACAAGCTGATGGGTGCTTTGAACTGGACGCACAACCATGCATCCGGGATTGGCGAACGGCCGATTGCCGCGCATTCATCAGGCAATTTTGCATCAGGGATCTCATTTGCCGGCAGTCGTTACGGCAAGCGGGTAATCATCGTGATGCCCGAATCGGCACCTCAGGTAAAATTCAACCTGACGCGATCGTTCGGAGCCGAAATCCGGACTTATGACATTGCGACTGACCACCTGACGGGCATTCGTGACAAGCTGACGCGGCAGATTGCCGAGTCTGAAAATGCTGTGCAGGCATCGCCTTATGACGACCCAGACGTGATTGCCGGCAACGCTGTGGGTGGGCTTGAAATTGCTGAGGAACTTCAGCGTCAGGGTCGGCAATTATCGCATTTTTATTGTCAGGTAAGTGGTGGTGGGCTGATGGCCGGTCATGCCCTGGCACTGGGCGAGTTGTGTCCAGAGGCGGAAATAATAGGAGTGGAGCCAGCCGGTGCCGACGATTTCAGGCAGTCGCTGGCTGAAGGCAGACGGGTGCGGCTGGAAAAGCCTCAGAGCATCTGCGACGGCCTGCTTTCATATGATGTGGGGGCACACAACTGGCCTTTGTTGCAGAGATATGTTTCCCGATCGGTTTCGGTCAGCGATGTTGATACGCAGCGGGCGATGCAGTGGATTTATCGCGTGCATGGACTGCGCACCGAGCCGTCGGGTGCTATAGCCTCGGCGGCAGCGATGGCCGAAGCAGGCACACTGAAAGGTGATGGAGATGTGGTGATTGTGCTGAGTGGGCGCAATGCCGATGAATCAGCCTTCCTGAAGTGGATTGGTGAGGTTTAAGTTTGATCAGAAAACAACTTTCAGTCGATTGCCGATTTGATCAAACAGGTATCGGGTCTGTATGATTTTGTTGGAATGCCAGAATAACAATATGTGGTTGTTGAAACCGATATGAACTGATTTTCAACCCGAGAAGACCTGATTTCGATGCTCAAGCTGGAAACTTTCCCGAATCAATTTCCCGACCGCGATTACGAAGTGGAACACACATGCCCGGAGTTCACGGCCGTGTGCCCCAAGACGGGCCAGCCGGATTTCGCGACAATTGTTATCTGCTATGTTCCTGATCTGCATGTGCTTGAGCTGAAAAGCCTGAAATATTACCTTTTCAGCTTTCGTGACCGGGGCATTTTTTACGAACACTCGATTAACACCATCCTGAACGACCTTGTCGCCGCATGCAGCCCGCGAAAAATGGTGGTTACCGGCCACTTCAATGCCCGGGGCGGAATCACTTCCAAAATTACTGCCACGTTTTCAGCCGGCAACCGCTGATCATTAAAGTGCAGGGGGCCGTGCATGTCGCACGCTGATTTTAACAGCCTGGCCACAGCCGACAAAGCCTACTGCTGGCACCCTTTTACGCCTGTATCTGACTGGGAGGCTGGCGAGCCGCTTATTATTGAGCGGGGTGAAGGCGTCTATCTGTTTGATATTCAGGGCAACCGCTATATTGACGGCACCTCAAGCCTTTGGTGTGCAGCTTTGGGGCACAGGCACCCCAGGCTTGATGCGGCCCTTTCAGAGCAGGTTGGGCGCATGGCTCACAGCACATTTCTGGGGATGACTCATCCTGCGGCGATAGTGTTGGCGAAAAGGCTTGTGGAAAAGGCTCCGGCAGGCCTTCAAAGAGTTTTTTATTCTGACAATGGTGCGACTGCGGTCGAAATCGCCCTGAAAATGGCATTTCAGTATCATCAGCAGAAAGATTGCCCCGAGCCTGGCAGGACTCGGTTTCTGGCGATTGAAAATGCTTATCATGGCGACACACTGGGCGATGTTTCGGTGGGCGGAGTTGACCGCTTTCATGCCATGTTTCGGCCTCTTCTTTTTGAAACTTTGCGAGCCCCTTCGCCCTATTGCTATCGATGCCCGCTCAAGTTGCAATATCCTGGATGTGGTTTGGCCTGTCTTGATGAAGCGAAAAAGTTGATAGACATTCATGCTGAATCGCTTGCAGCCGTAGTGGTCGAACCGGTGGTGCAGGGTGCGGCAGGCATGATAGCCCAGCCGCCTGGCTGGCTGGCCGGGCTGGCGAATTACTGCCGCGAGCGGGGCGTGCTGCTGATTCTGGACGAAGTGGCCGTGGGTTTTGGTCGAACCGGGACGCTGTTCGCTTGTGAACAGGAGGGTGTTTCGCCCGACTTTCTGTGTATCGCAAAGGGATTAACGGGTGGTTATCTGCCATTGGCGGCGACGCTGACAACCCGTAATGTTTATGAAGCGTTTCGTGGCGATGCCTCAGAGCCGAAGACGTTTTACCATGGTCATACATTTACGGGTAATCCGCTGGGAGCTTCGGTTGCATTGGCGGTGCTTGATGCATTTGAGCAGGATGGTGTGCTGGAGAATGTGGCTCGGCAATCGCAGAGGGTTGTTGATAGGTTTCAGGCCGAGCTTGCCCCGCGACGGTTTGTGGGCGAAATTCGCCAGCGGGGTCTGTTGTGCGGTATTGAGCTGGTGCGAAACAGGGTAAGCCACGAGGCTTTCGATTATCAGCTGAAAACCGGCTGGCGGGTTGTGCTGGAAGCACGCCGGCGTGGGCTGCTGGTGCGTCCGCTGGGCGATACAGTGACCTTTTTGCCGCCACTTGTCAGCACAGATGCCGAGATAGATGCCATGCTAGATATTCTCATTGGTTCATATATACATGTGGAAGTTGAATTGATTCAGGCAATGGCAGATGGAACCGGATGATGTTACCAGGCCTTTTTATCACAGGCACTGATACGAATGTGGGGAAGTCGTGGGTCACGGCAGCCATTGCCGATTGCCTGCGGCGAAGTGGCCACACGGTGGGCGTGATCAAGCCGGTGGCAACGGGCCTGACGGACATTTTTGCAGAAGATACAGATGCCGTGACACTGCTGAGGCATGCCGGCTGGAAAGTGAATGAACAGAACCTCAAGTTGGCCTGCCCCCTTAGATTTGAAGCAGCTGCCGCACCAACTGTCTCGGCAAGGGCTGAGGGAAGACGGCTGGACTGGCAGGAAGTGGTTGACGGCGTGAATGCTTCGCTGGAAGGTTGGGCGAAATTCGATGCCGATTTAGTGCTGGTCGAGGGTGTGGGGGGGCTGGAGTGCCCAATAGCTGAGGGCGGCAGGACGGTTGCTGACCTGATAGAGCTGCTTGATTTCCCGGCACTGTTGGTGGCCAGGCGTGGGCTTGGCACCCTGAGCCACACGATTTCAGCGGTGAAGAGGCTTAGGCGAGGAACAGCCAGAATTGCGGGCATCATTTTGAATCAGACGCCTGCCGACACACCGGATGGGATTCCGGAATCAACTGCCGCACTGGAATTATCGGGACGTGTTGGGCATGTAGCGATTTTACATGACGGATTGGCAGCAAAAGAGCCGGGGGAACTTGCACGGCAGATGGAGCATCTGGGGTGGCATGCACGGCTGGGCGTGCCAAGGTGGGAAATGATTGTTTAATCGTGATTTCAGAAACCTAAAAATAATTTCTGATAAAGTTGGTATTGTTTTTTTGCAAAATAATTCTGATTTCATTTGCCTGCTTCACGCCGTCAGTCTAGCTTGATGAAAGTTGATGACAAGCTCAGGCGAAGCTGGCTTTTCATTTTCAATCCTCTCCACAACCTGATTCAGTTGCATTCATTTACTCAGGAAGTGGCTGATTTCATCACAGGTGAGAGCCATGAGTGTCATTCCCGAAGGAACAATTGGTACACGGTTCATCTATGTTGGGATGGCACTTCTCCTGTTCATGAGTTGTGGCTGTAGCGGCGGTGAGAAAACAGTACCAACAGTCGATGTGCCCAAGGGCGGCAAGGATACGACAAGCCGGGATATATCCAACCCTCTGGAAACCAATCCCGAGGCCAGGCCGGTCGCAGGTGGCAAAAGAAACCTGATACAGGCGATCAATCAGTGAATTATAGAAAATGAATTGAATCATGTTGGGAAAAAGACGGGGGAGCAGGCAAATGAAGCGGACCGAATTTGAAAGCAAACTTCTTCATCGTGGATTTACGCTGATTGAACTTTTGGTGGTGATTGCCATCATCGCTGTGCTGATTTCGCTTTTGTTGCCTGCAGTGCAGAGTGCCCGCGAGGCAGCCCGGCGTGCCCAGTGCGTGAATAATCTGAAGCAGATTGGTCTTGGCATAGCAAATTATGAGTCGAGTCATGGATCGTTTCCGCTTGGTTCATTTATGATGAGCCCGCCGGGCGACCCTTTTGCAAGGCCCTGCAGCGGCCGGCACGAGGCAAGTGTTTTTGTCTCGATCCTGCCATTTATTGAGCAGGCGCAGATTTTTGCGGCATTTAATTCGAATGTGCATTATTTCACCTTTCAGAATTCCACGCTTCTGAATATTGGAATCTCTTCACTGTGGTGCCCCAGCGACCCATCGGTCAGCCAGTCGTCGAACCTTCCGCCCAACGACGACGCATCGGTGAATGTCTCGGTGCCCATACGACATAACAGCTATAAGGCCAATACCGGCACATGGTACACGCCCGGGCGTTTTGATGACCCAGGCTGCCCGAGCAAGAATTTCACGCAGCTTTATGCCCAGGCCAATGGGCTGATTTATTTTTACAGTTCAGTTCGCCTGGCGCAGGTAACCGACGGCACCAGTAACACCATGGCCTTCTGCGAAACGGCATATGGTCGGCTTTCGGCTGGAGACCAGCAGGAATGGCACTGGTGGATTTCAGGTAATTATGGCGACACCATGTTCACCACTTTTTATCCCCTGAATCCCTACAATAAAATCAGAAACCTGAATGTAAATTATGGAATCAATACAACAGTTCGGGTTTCGGCTGCTTCAAGCTATCATCCGGGTGGTGCAAATTTTGCTTTTGCCGATGGATCGGTAAGGTTTATCAAGGATTCAATTGACCACTGGCCATTTAACCCAGCCAATGGTCTTCCGACAGGTGTCACACAGTCAGCTGGTATTTACAGCCTTGTTCCACCCGTACGATTTGGGGTTTACCAGGCACTTTCGACACGCAATGGTGGCGAAGTGATCAGCGCAGATTCTTATTAATTTCTGTGAATCATTAAAACCGGAGAAGTCAGACCAGACTTCTCCGGTTTTCAAACCGTCAAAGCAAATTTGCTCAGAAACCAGGGCGGGGTGGTGTTGGAACCGGTGGTGTCGGGGCCGGGGCCGGTGGCACTGCAGATGGAGACGTGGGCAGGGCTGACTTCATATCGTCAGCTTCAACATCTTTGGGTTTTTTGATGGTGACAGGTTCAGGAGCTTCCTGAATGGGTGTCACGCCTGGTGGAATTGGTGCTCCGCCCGGAATGACCGGGGCTGCCGGCGTGTAAACCGGTTCGCCCATATAGGCACCATTGTGGCCATATTTCTCATTTCCTCGCATCAGAAGTGAGCCGCCCTGACAATCGGGGCCATAGCATGGCTGAGGAAAGTTATCGGCACCGTCGAACATTACACAGCCGACATTGGCCAGCGAACTGGAGAGGATCATTCCCAATACAAAACGACGGAATTTCATGGCGACGAGCGTCCTTTCTCGACTTTCGTTGGTCATTTCGACCAGTGACCGGCGATCCTGCCGGCTTTAAGACTTAACTTTAATCGTCGAAAAACAAATCTTTTCCACAGCCGTTCAATCTAATGCAAATTCAATCAACCGTGAAAATTATTTTATTTGGAATAATCGTTACAGACCGCCTTTCATGGCTATCCTGTGATTTAGAGAGAAAATATAGAACTCTTTCAAAAAAAATGCCGGATTGAGTTCTCTTTTTTCAACCCGGTTAATAGGTTCCTTCTGGAAGAAGTCTGGCTGTGCTTCATTAGTGGTGGCAGTCGGTCACGAGCCGGGCTAGGGTTCGTCTCCAGGGAATGATAAATCAAAATGGAATGCTCGGGCCTCAAAAGGAGTTGAGATCGATGAGGAGCAGGGTAGGCCATGACACCAGCCAGAAACGAACACTCGGAAAATTCACCCAGGAATGGCTCGTCGGGATGGTCGGCCATTGCACCTTATCTTAATGAAATTCAGAAGATACCGCTGCTTTCAAGCCGTGAGGAGAAGCAACTTGCCCGGCGGGTGGCCCAGGGCGATGCCGAGGCCCGCGATCTGCTGATTCGGTCGAATCTGCGGCTCGTGGTCAACACGGCCCGGCATTTTGTGGGCCGGGGGCTGAGTGTGGAAGACCTTATTGAGGAAGGCAACCTGGGGCTGATGCGGGCTGTAGAAAGCTATGATGCCGAGGCCCCAACAAGGTTTAGCACTTATGCAGTTTACTGGATTCGGCAATCAATGCGGCGTGCGGTGATTAATCAGGGCAAAAGCCTTCGATTCCCTGCCTATCTCGTGAATCTGATGACTAAATGGAATCGAGCCGCACGGGTTCTTGAAGACAAACTTGGTCGTCCGCCGACCGACGACGAAGTAGCTGGCCTGATGCAATTGACAAAGCGGAAGAAGGATGTAGTGGTGTGGGCACTGAATGTGCTGCGAGCCCTTCCTTCCAAACAGAACAACGCACTCGATGACGACATGAACATGGAAGACATGATCATGGATCAGCGATTTGCCGGGGTTGACGAACTGGTTCATCGCAAAGACTGCCTGGAACGTATCTTCCAGAGCATTCATCTGCTGGACGACCAGGAGGCCGAGATCCTCCGCATGCGATTTGGCCTTGAGGGCGGCGAATCGATGGGTATTGTTGACACGGCCCGAAGGCTGTGTATTACACGCGACCGGGCCCGGTATCTTGAGAAAAAAGCACTTGAGCGGCTACGCACTTTGAGCCGTGGCGGGTGGGGGTGAACAAAAAATTCATTCCTGCGGCACACTGACCATTCCACCACAATCGATATTTCGGGTTTATCCATAATTGCGATTCAGGTTGTGCCTGGCTTGATCTGGCCATTAAAACTTCATATCTTCACTTAGCTGCCCATTTATAATCCGAGTAGCTCATTAATGTTGATTAATCTGGCTATCCAGTAACTTTTTTTAAAAAATTATTTTAGCCGCAATATTTATCAAATCGGAGAGCCGTGTGATGCGATCTTACAGGTGCAATGATTGAACGCTGCGCTGAAACAGGACTTTATGTTGGCTATGTGCCAGGCTTTCCGGGTACACATTCACAGGGTGAGACGCTGGAAGGGTTTGGAAGATGTTGAACCGAAACTTGAGTCAGTATTTATCGGCACGCAGAACCTTCAGTTAGCTTGATATACCGAAATTGCCTGTACTCAAGCCATTGGCAGTTGTGTCGAGGCTGGAAGCCCTTGGATTTGTTGAAATGCGGCAGCATGGGTCACATAAGCAATTTCTTCATTTGGACGGACGAGTCACAACGATCCCATCCCACTAGGGTCAGGATATTTCTCCGGTATTACTGCGAAAAATTGCCCAGGATGTAGGAATGACAGCTGAGGAGTTTGTTACGGCTTGATTATCGAATCGGTTTTGTCAGTTAATTCTCATGAACCACAGACTTTTACAATTTAATGATCTCCGATTGCATTGGCGTTTTTGCGTTAAAATCGATAAATTATCAGACTTGAAGACGGTAAATACTCTGAAAATATGCCCGGTGGCGGGTAAATCCGTATAGAGGTCAGCGGCTGAACATGCCCGGTTATCATTTCTCGCGAATCGAAAAAAAGTGGCAACAATACTGGGAAGAGAACAAGACGTTCAAAACCCTTGATTTCGTGCCGGGCAAGCCAAAATTTTACGCGCTCGACATGTTCCCCTATCCCAGCGGTGCGGGACTGCACGTCGGTCACCCGGAAGGCTATACCGCCACCGACATTCTTTGCCGATACAAACGCATGCAGGGGCAAAATGTCCTGCACCCCATGGGCTGGGACGCTTTCGGTCTGCCCGCCGAGCAATATGCCATCAAGACAGGCACTCATCCACGGCTGACGACCCAGCAGAATATCGACAACTTTCGTCGGCAGATCAAGTCGCTTGGTTTTTCATATGACTGGGATCGCGAGGTTGACACCACCGATCCTGCCTATTTTCGCTGGACTCAGTGGATCTTCCTGAAGATCTATGACACCTGGTACGACCCCGACTTTGTCTGGACCGACCCAAAAGGCTGCCAGCGAAAAGGCAAGGGGCGACCCATTACCGACTTGCCCATTCCACCTGATTGCTCAGATTCCGCAGCCTATCGCGACGAACACCGCCTGGCCTATCGGGCCGAAGTGCCCGTGAACTGGTGCCCCGAGTTGGGCACTGTGCTGGCCAACGAGGAAGTGAAAGACGGAAAATCAGAGGTAGGTGGATTCCCTGTCGTGCGTCTGCCCCTCAAGCAGTGGATGATGCGGATTACAGCCTACGGCGAACGGCTGATCGACGATCTGGAAGATCTCGACTGGTCGAAGGCCATTAAGGAGATGCAGCGTAACTGGATCGGGCGTAGCGAAGGAGCTTTTGTCGATTTCTATCTGGGCGAAGCAAAGAAATATCACGAATGGGCCCGCCATCGCAGCGTGAAACCTTTCCCGGCCACGCCCGGCGACGACTGCATTCGGGTTTTCACCACCCGTCCCGATACTCTTTTCGGGGCCACCTATATGGTGTTGGCGCCTGAGCATCCGCTGGTTGACTCGCTGACCACGCCCGACCAACTGGCTGCAGTGGCGGCTTATCGGGCTGATGTGGCCGCCAAGAGCGACATGGAACGCATGGACGCCAACCGCAGGAAAACTGGCGTTTTCACTGGCGGTTATGCGATTAACCCATGCACATTTGAGCCGATCCCGGTCTGGATCGCCGATTATGTGCTTTATGGCTATGGCACCGGAGCGATTATGGCCGTGCCGGGTCACGACGAACGCGACTTTGCGTTTGCCAAAGTTTTTGGCCTGCCGATCAAGCGGGTTGTGGCCGATAATCTGATTGAATACGACAAAGATCTGACCGAAGCCGAAACGGCGGAAGGTTTGGCAGTCAATTCAGCCAATAATGAATTTAATTTGAATGGATACCCGACAGCCGAAGCAAAAAAAGCAATAGTCGAAGAGTATCTGCAGTATAAGGGTGTCGCCCGGCTGACGATCAATTACAAGCTGCGAGACTGGCTTTTCAGCCGCCAGCGATACTGGGGCGAACCGTTCCCGATTCTGCTGGACGAAGCGGGCAATGCCCATGCGGTGGATGTGGCGGAATTACCGGTGCAGCTGCCTGAGATGGAGGATTTCAAGCCATCGGGCAGGCCCGAGCCACCACTTTCAAAGGCGACTGAGTGGGTGAAATATTCTGACAAATATCAGCGAGAGACTAACACCATGCCACAGTGGGCTGGCTCGTGCTGGTATTACCTGCGTTATATGGATGCCAGAAACACGACTGCCCCCTTCAGCCCCGAGCATGAAAAATACTGGCTGCCGGTTGATCTTTACATCGGCGGAGCCGAACACGCCGTTTTACACTTGCTTTACAGCCGATTCTGGCACAAAGTGCTTTTTGACCGGGGCCTGGTGCACACGCAGGAGCCTTTCCAGAAACTGGTCAACCAGGGGATGATCCTGGGCGAGACGGAAAATACGGTTTATCAGGACGCCGATGGCTTGTATGTCAGCGTGGATGAAGCAATTGTTGACGAAACCGGTTCCTATACAATGCGGGGCGGTCGCCGGGTTGATCTGAAACTTGTCAAAGTTGAGCCAGAGGCCACCACCAAGCAGGGTGACCGGATAGTGCTTGCCGCCGACCCGGAAGTGAGGGTAGAGGCCAAAGCGCACAAGATGTCGAAAAGCCGGGGGGGCAACGTGATTAACCCTGACGATGTGGTGCGTGAATACGGGGCCGACAGCCTGCGGCTTTACGAGATGTTTATGGGCCCGCTGGAAGCGACCAAGCCCTGGAGCATGAAGGGGGTTGAGGGCGTTTCGCGATTCCTTGCCCGCGTGTGGCGTCTGGTTGTTGACGAACATGCCGAGATGCCACAGCTTGATCAACGCGTGCATGATGTAGAGCCAGACACCGAGACGGCCAAGGCTCTGGCCCGGGCTATTGCCGGCGTGACCGAAGATTTTGAGGAACTGCGATTTAACACGGCCATTTCAAAGCTGATGGAGTTCACCAACTTCATGACTGGCCGCGAAGTGAGGTCGAAAAAGGCACTGGCCGATTTTGTGCTGATTCTGGCACCGATGGCACCACACCTGGCCGAGGAACTTTGGGAACTCCTGGGCCACAATGGTACGCTGGCTTATGAGCCATGGCCGAAATATGACCCAGCCTTGCTGGTGGAAACGGAAGTTGAGATGGTTCTTCAGATCAACGGAAAGGTGCGAGGGCGGGTGACATTGCCCGTTGAAGCCGACGAAGAGACTGTGAAAAAAGCCGCCCTTGCCGACCCGAAGATCGCTGCCTTAATTGCCGGAAAGTCGATCAAAAAAGCGATCGTGGTGCCCGGCAAGCTGTGTAATCTGGTAATCGGTTAAAAAAAGAAAAGCGAAAGCCTTTTCAGCGATATGCTGAAAAGGCTTTTTAAGTATTATTTTCAGTCATCAGGCAAGTGTCAGTCAAGAACGCCCAGGCGTGGCACTTCGGTGGATTCACCCAAATCACTTGCACTGCTGCGATTACTTGTTTGGTAGGTTGCGCGGCCCGAGACATCGCCGAATTTGGGCGATCGCCAGGCACTGGGCTTGGTGCCAGGCGAGGTACTTCCACCAGTTTTATTTTCTGGGACACTGGATGACGAACCACTGCCAGATTGGCCGGGGCGACGAGGCTCAAGATATTCCAGCCTCGGTTCAGGGTTGCCTGAGCCAGTACCACTGCCACTGGCGGGTGATGTGGCTGAATCAAGCGGTGGGTTGGTTGTGGGCCGATTGCCTGAACCGCCGATGGGCGGATTATCCATAATGATTTTGGGAGCTTCTGTGGCCGGGGGAGGGCTGTCGGGGCGGGTTCCCGAAATTCCACCGGAAATAGAATTATTGTATTTGCTTGTTGATTCAGGCGACGTGGGCTGGGGCCTGGCGTCTTCGAATGAGGGCACGATGTTGGTCACAGTGCCGCCTGGCCGTGCCTCAAGCTGGGTGGCGGGAGGCTCGGAACCGTTGATCGTTGTATTGGGTGCAACGCTGCCGGGTTGTTCGACAACCACCGAGCCGGGTGTTTCAATGGCGTCCAGGCCGGGATTGACGACAATGGCGGGTCGGCGAAATGGGTTGGTAAGGAATCTTGGGCGCTGAACGCTGCGAATCTTGCCATTATTGCAACCGGAAACATTCACGGCGCACAGCATCAGAAGCAGGACGGATCGGCGTCGAAACGCATTCCACGAAAAACGGAAATTCAATGGGCTGGGACGCATGGTGCAATCGCCTGATGTCAAATCTGTGCGGCAGACTTATTATCTCAGAAGCCTGAACGCACGTGGTGCAGCAATCAAGTTGTATCAAATGAAATTTACATTTCAAATTGAGTCTTGACTGAATAATTATTCAATTTCTTTATTGATTACCTGATAATTTCATTAAAATCCTCAGTCTTGATTTTTATGAGATAATATTTCGAAAAAAGATTAAAGTTTCAATCCGCTGGCAAATCGCACAAAAAAAGCCGGGCAAGATGGCCCGACTTTGGGTAAGTCGAAATGAGTTTCAATTCCATTCCTGCTGTCAGGGCAGAAGACCCGACGAGCCTGAATTGATAGGCGGAGCTTCAGAAGTTCCATTAAAGCGAGGCAGATTCACCACTTTGTTTTGGGCTGAAGGAATTTCGTCATAGGGTGTCATGGAGAGTGTGGTTGGGGTGATAGTTGCTGAAAAGGCGTGGCAGCCATTGCAGCCTGTGTAGGGAATAAAACGCTGCGAACGCATGACATACGGATTGAAATACTGCGGGAAGATCAATTGATCGGCGGGCAGCATCATATAGCGTTGAACGTAATATTCGGCATTACGGCCGGTGCAGATGGCGTTTTTATTGCCTTGGTCCCAGAAACCATAGCCGTCTGGGTTTCCGTTTGGGAAGCCCCAGCCCAGACCTGGTCCGGGTGGCAGTTCGCCGCCTTCGGGAGCGGGTGCCGGAAAGTTGCCGGCTGAAACCAGTGTCAGCCCTACCAGAAACATCATATGAGACAACATCGTTCCGATCTCCTTATCATATACCAGCGATGTGCTTGCATTCACCGGATTTAAGGTGGTCGAAATGGTTTTCACCACCCTGGCCGGAATACCAGTTCTGATAAAATATGACACACATTCCGCCGCGAGCGAGGGCACCATGGGCCAATCGATCTTCCCATTGACCGGCCTGATCGGTACGATGCTTACTGACGTCCCATTTTGACACCCTCGGCACAGCTGTTCATCCATGCATGCATGGCCAGTTTGTTTCATTGGGTGCCGTCGATTGAACCCTGCACCACTATTGCATCGTAATGATATTGCTGATTGATAATTACGACTCATTCACCTACAACATCGTGCAGCGATTGGGCGAGATAGACCCGACGCTGGAAGTCGCGGTTTATCGCAACGACCAGCTAACTATTGAGCAGATCGAAGCATTGGCGCCCGAAAAAATTATCATTTCGCCTGGGCCATGTACGCCTAAAGAGGCCGGAATTTCTTGCGATGTCATCAAACATTTTGGTGGCAGAATTCCAATTCTGGGTGTCTGCCTGGGTCATCAATGTATGGGCGAGGCTCTTGGCGGCAAAGTGGTGCGGGCCGACAACATCATGCATGGCAAGACATCGTTAATTTATCATGATGGAAAAGGTGTCTATCGTGACATTCCAAGCCCTTTTGAAGCAACGAGATACCACAGTCTGGTGATTCATCCTGGCCATGTTCCCGAAGGCATGGAAGTGGTGGCCTGGACAGACCAGAAAGAAATTATGGGTGTGCGCCACAAATCATGGGAGATGGAGGGCGTGCAGTATCACCCGGAAAGCTTTCTTACATCGCACGGCATCAAACTGCTGGCCAATTTTGTCGAGCGGACCTGGCCAACCGAGCCGCCAAGGACCGGATGAATATTTCGTAACATTCTGTGAGGAGAGGGTTTGATGCTGAGTGTTGACGAAGCTTTCCGGCAGGTGATCGGCTGGTGCGAGGCACTGTCAGTGTCGGAACGCACTCTGGACGAGTGCATGGGTGCCATTCTGATGGAGGAAGTGCTTGCAGACCAAGATCTTCCGCCATTTGACAAGGCTCTGGCTGACGGCTTCGCCATAGCTTCGCAGGATTTGGTAAACAAGCGTTCGGCCTTTCAGGTAGTGCAGACGATCCGGGCGGGTAGCAACCCCACGGTTTCGCTTTCTGCCGGACAGGTGGCCCGGATTATGACTGGTGCTCCATTGCCTCCCGGAGCCGATGCCGTAGTCATGTGGGAACATGTGCAGCAGATCGGGACCGATCAGATTGTGGTTCCTCCTGACAGGCCGGTTCGGCCGGGGCTGAACGTGCTGGCCCGGGGGCGTGAAATCGCACGTGGCGAAATTGTTCTGCCGCGAGCCATTCGCTTAAATGGGGCGGCGATTGGTGTTCTTGGCTCGGTTGGGCGAAGCCGTGTGAAGATTGTACCTCCGCCTCGTATCCGTATAGTACCCACAGGCGACGAACTGGTGGAAATTGACCAGCAGCCTGGCCCGGCTCAGATTCGAAATTCTAATGCTTATGTGCTGAGGTCGCTGATCGATCAGGCCGGAGGCCTTCCTGAGGTGATGCCCATTGCCAAAGACGACCCGGCCTCGCTTGCTGAAAGCCTTGCAGCTGGCCTTCATGCCGACATCCTGATCGTCACGGGCGGCGTCTCAACCGGCGAAGCGGATTTTGTCCCCGATGTGCTTGCCACATTGGGCGTTGAGCCTGTTTTTCATCGCGTCAGGCTAAAGCCGGGCAAGCCGCTCTGGTTTGGTGTGCGTCACTCGGCTGAAGAACTGGGGCAGAAGCCAGTGCGTAAGGTGCTGGTTTTTGGGCTGCCGGGCAACCCGGTAAGTGTGGTTGTCAATTTCCTGCTTTTCGTGAAGCCGGCGATAATGGCACTACGAGGAATTTCTACTGAACCTGCTGTTCACTCAACAGTTACGTTAGGTGAAGCCGTTGAAAATCGTGACGAACGACCGTCATATATCCCCGCCCGCTTAAGTAGAAGGCACGACCGCGTGGTGGCCGAAACGGTTAACTGGGCCGGCTCTAATGATCTTCGGGGTGCTGCTCTGGCCGATGGGTTTATTCTTGTGCCCGGTGGGCCATGCCGTCTGGCAGCCGGTTCAAGTGTCTCGTTTTTGCCTTTGCTTACCTGATCAACGGTCACTCCAGGGTTTACAAAAAGTTCATGGATGATCAACTTCTGGAAACTGAATTGGCTCAACGGCCGGAATTTCAGGCAACATCTGCAAAATCAGGTTGGTTGCCTGAGTTACGGGCAATCTGTTCGGGCGGATTGCTCTGGGCGGCCTTTCCGCCAAACAATCTCTGGTATCTTGCCTGGGTGGCGCTGGTGCCTCTGGCCGGAATCTGGGTGGATCATCCGAAACTGAGTCGCCGCAGGCTTTTACGTATAGGTCTGGTGGGCGGGTTGACGTTCTGGCTCCTGGCCATAAAATGGGTGCGGCTATCCGACCCTTCGGCCTGGGTGGGCTGGCTGGTCATGTCGCTTGCGCTGGCGGTGTGGTGGCCAATTATGTTATTACTGGTCAGGCAGTTGCATCAAATCAAAAATTGGCCATTGTTGCCCTCGTGGGTGGTGACGTGGGGCTTTCAAGAGTTTGCCAGGGAATATTACCTGAGCGGTTTTCCGTGGTATTATCTGGCCCACACGCATTATCGTCAGGTCTGGCTGATTCAGGTTGCTGACATTGCCGGCACAACGGCAATCAGTCTCTTGATGATTGCAGTGAATGTGCTGATTGCCGAATGGTTTTTTGGAGGCCAACCGGGCTGGCAGACTGCACCCAAAGGCTGGAAAAGAGGTGTGGTTTTCTGTGGCCTGTGCCTATGTTTTTGTTTAGTTTACAGTCAATTTCGTACAAAACTGACCAAGTTCATACCCGGCCCACGTGTGGCTCTCCTGCAGTCTGATATTCCGCAGTCGCGTCGTTTGAATCCGGATCAGAATGATCTTGTCGAAACTTATCGCAGGCTCACACAGAAAGCACTTGACCAACACCTTAAAACATTCCCTGATAACAGTTCCACGCTTGATCTGATCATCTGGCCAGAGACGTCATTTCCTTATCCGGTGCTGGTGGGCGACCCAACACTGAATGAACCGTCATATAAAAGAGTGCTGAAAGAATATATTGAAAGTGAACAGGCGGTGGATGACTGGTATGCCCATCGCAATGAGTCGCAGGAAATGATGAATGCGTGGGCGAAACAGGCAACCGCAGCAATAATGGTGGGGGCCAATGCGTGGGACATCAGCCCGAAAGGTTTTCGTAAGTATAACACAGCTATCATGTTCCAGCCTGATTTGCCGGTTGTGCATTATTATAAGATGCATCTGGTGCCTTTTGGCGAATACATTCCGTGGACCGACTTTTTGCCAATAGTGGCCGAGTTGGCTCCGTTTCCGCCTGACCAGCGGCCAAACCTGAAGCATGGGGAAGTGGCTCGGCTGCTATCATTGAAAAATCGTTGGAAGATGGCACCTTTGATCTGTTTTGAAGACACGGTGCCGCATGTGGTGCGTCGGTTTTTTGCGGGGAACGCTCGTTCAGATCAGGACAGTGACGTTGATTTATTTGTGAATATTTCAAACGACGGCTGGTTCCGGGGCTCTGAGGAGCACGAGACGCATCTTTCGGCAAGTGTTTTTCGGTGCGTTGAGACAAGAACAGCCATGGTTCGTTCCGTCAATACCGGTATTTCTGCGATTATTGATGGCAATGGTCGGGTTGTATCGGAAATCCCGATCGGGCGGGAGGATGTACTTACAGGTGTGGTTCCGATTGATACAAGATCAAGTGTTTACAATACTTGTGGCGATCTATCCGGGGTCGTTTCCAGTCTTCTCGCTGTGTTGGGATGCCTGTTTCGAAGGCGATAGTTACGAAATAAATTTATCCAGCCTTCCTATTCAATACAAATTATGCAAATTATCTCAGTTATTTATTCTTCTGTATTTGCTCATCACGCTGATTTATTGTAAATTACGAAAGACTGATCCTAGTGTACCACTTGAATGTGTATTGGCTGTCGGTGGGGTTTGGAGAGGTAAATCTTTGATTTATCCCTTGACCTTGGACGGTTTGAGTGGGATAGGATTACAGTAGTTGAAGTTTGGAGCAGGGGCTGCACTGGTCGAATTGAATCGGGAAGGTGTGGACATGGGCAAACTGGGCAAGCGACTGGTATTTGTACTGTTAAGCCTGTCATTGACGCTCATGGGTGTATCGTTCGCCGTGAATGCGACCGCCACGGACTGGAAGAGCAAATTAAAAGCTCAGTCTGAGGTTAAGGGCAGGCTTTCTTTGCGTCTTGAGGTGTTGACGAAGGCTATTGAGACCGAAGAGAGAGAACTGGCTCTGGCTGCCAACCTGAAAGCCGACCAGGATAAGTCTTATGGTGCTCGTTTGACGCAGCTAAACGGCCGCGTTGCCGCCACCAAGAAGACGATGGACAAGACACATACTGATTATCAGGCCTCACAGAATCAGTTCAGTACTGATCTGAAGGTTCAGGAAAAGATTTCAGCCGATCTGGCAGCCCTGCGAGAGCAGATTGCGGCTGTTGAGAAGCAGAAGTCCGAATTTGATACACAGAACCAGCAACTGCTGGATTTGGTGAGCGAACTGGAGCGGGAAGTCGCGGAACTTCAGCGAGCCAGGGAACTGCTAAACGCGAAATGAATTGGTCGATCTGCCGGAGTTGGATCCGGTGGATTCGCATGAGACCAGGGGACCTCAGTAACGTCGGGACGAGTGACCTGCCATGACCCAACTCGGAAAATTATTGGTCGTTGCCATCACGATTCTTGCGATGGTCTTCCTTGGCCTTTCAACGGTCGTTTTTATGACGGCTGACAACTGGAAAGACAAGGCTCTCGCGGAAACGAAAAAACTAAAAGATAGCCAGGCGGAACTGAGCAAGGCACAGGAAGCCGCCCAGCAGGCCATCACGGAAGGTGAGCGGCTGGCGAACGAACACAAGAACCAGCTTGCCCAGAAGGAGCAGGTAATCCGTGATACGGAAAACCGAATGAAGCTGGTTGAAAATGACCTTGTTGAAGTTCGTAAGGAACTTTCCATCGCTCAGGCTACGGCGACGCTGAGTTCTGCTGAATCTGGCACGCGGGTAGCTGAGACGGAATCGCTGCGAGATAGTCTCAGATCTGCTCAGGATCAGGCCAACACGCTAAAACTTCAGGAAAAAGATCTGAATCAGCGAGTGGTTGACCTTACCAAAGATTTGGAAACAGCACGCAAAGTGAACAGTCGCTTGCGTGAAGAGGTTGCCACGCTAAGCACCACATTGACCAAAGCTGGACTTTCGGCTGATGTGAAGAACGTGACAGCTTTGGCCAGCCCACCTGAAGTTGAAGGGCAGATTTCACGGGTTGACGAAACGGGGCAGCGGATTGAGCTTTCCATCGGATCTGATGACGGTCTGGTGAAAGGTCACGAGTTGTTCGTATATCGCCGCACACCTCAGGCCCAGTATATAGGCAAGATTCGTATCATCGCGACAGATCCGGAACGCTCTGTTGCGACCGTAGTTGGCAAAACTTACCTTGGCACTAAAGTGACGGAGGGTGACATTGTCTCCACCACGATCAAACCGCGGAGCTAAAGCCGCTCCGGCCAAGGCGGCCAAAGCCGCCAAAAGTCGTCCGGCAGGGGGTGGATCCCGTTCAGCTGCTTCGGCGGGCTTATGGGATGAATATCACACGCTGCTTGCCGTATCTCTTGGGGCCATTATTGTCGGTGCGTTGATGCTGGTACTGGTTCTTAACAAGTACGGTTTCGACACGACAGCCAAGGGTGGCGCCAGCCTTGATTCGCCGGCAATCACACGCAATCTGGCTTGATTATCGCGGCCTGTGTCGCACAAAATATTGAAATATTCAATCGGAGCGTGGTGGATCATTCCATCATGCTCTTCTATTTTTTAGGGTCCTGACCTCTGCGGAGCATCTCTCCCATGCGGATTGTCCTGGTGGCTTCCGAGGCTATGCCCTGGGCGAAAACCGGTGGCCTGGCTGATGTCGCCGGTGCTTTGCCTGAAGCACTAGCCGAACTGGGGCACGATGTCACTCTGGTGATACCAAATTACCGGATCGTCAGTCGGATCAGCCCCACACCTTCAGTCACGCCATGGCGCTATCAGGTGCCCCTTGGCGGTGGCCATGTTGAAGGTGGTGTATCCATGGGGCGATCGCCCCACGGGAATGTGCGGGTGCTTTTTATCGACCAACCGCAATTTTTTGACCGCGAAGGTATTTATTCAGCCCACGGAGCCGATTTTCCTGACAACCCGGCCCGGTTCCTTTTTTTCAGCCGGGCAGCCATTGAAGCAGTGCGACTGGCGGGTATCAAGCCTGACATATTTCATGTGAACGACTGGCACACTGGAATTCTGCCAGTTTATTTACGAGAATTTTATGCCGTTTGTCCGGAAGTCAGCGGTGCTGCCTGCGTCATGACGATTCATAACATGGCCTATCAGGGCCGCTATGGGCAGTGGGTTGTGCCGCTGGCCGAACTGCCTTGGCGGCTCTTTGACTGGCGAGTGCTTGAATTCTATGGCCAGGCGAATTTTCTGAAAGCCGGCCTGGCCTACTCCCAGAAAATAACGACAGTCAGCCCGACTTACGCGCGTGAAATTCAGACACCAGATTATGGCCATGGGCTTGAAGGCCTTTTGCAACACCGTTCAGGAGATCTCAGCGGTATTGTCAATGGAGTTGACACCGACGACTGGAACCCCGCCACCGACCCCAACCTGCCGCAAAACTACGATATTCATTCGTTTGCCCGTGGCAAAGCGGCTTGCAAGGCTGTGCTGCAACAGCAGCTTGGTCTGCCGGTTGAGCCCGAAACCCCCATGCTGGCCCAGATTGGCAGGCTGGACATGCAGAAGGGTTGGGACTTGCTATTGCCGGTTGCTCATGACTTCCTCAGGCAACAGCATTGCCAATTGGTGGTGCTGGGCACAGGTGCCTGGAATTATCAGGAAGGGTTGATGGCATTAGAGCGACGATTTCCAAACCAGATTCGTGCCATCATGCAGTTTTCGAACCCGCTGGCCCATCAGATTGAAGCCGCGGCTGACCTGTTTCTCATGCCCAGCCTTTATGAACCCTGTGGTTTGAACCAGATTTACAGCCAGATTTATGGCACCATTCCTATAGTTCGTCGCACCGGTGGACTTGCCGACACCGTGACGGACCCGGCCGATGCCATTAACGGTGAGAAACCAGCTACAGGCATCGTCTTTAATCATGCTGATCAAAGCGGCCTTCGATGGGCTATTGACAGGGCTTTGGCCATCTGGCGCGAGCCCGCCAGACGCAATGAACTGATTGAAGCGGGAATGAAGAAGGATTGGTCATGGCGAGCCAGTGCCCAGGAATATATTCGGGTTTATAAGTCGGCTATCGCAGCCATGAAAAAGACTGTTTGAAATTTCGCCAGCCGCAAAGGTCTCCCTATTGCAATCTCAAATAATTCATAAATAAAAAACCCGCCGGATTTGCGGCGGGTTCATGTGCGAGCTGATGATGTCCGGCGGCGAATCAATAAGCACTGGCATTGATCAGTGGCTCATAGAAGGCGTCGGGATCGCCTGATGTGGAGCTCCAGGGAGCGATCCCAAACACACCAGCAGGTCCGCTACTGAGATAGGCGGTCGGGGCGGACTTAATGACCGAATCTCTTATCTGAGCTGGTGTGAACAATGGGTTTCGGGCTTTGCACAGGGCCGCCGTGCCTGCCACGTGCGGCGATGCCATGGATGTTCCGCTAAGGGTTGAGTAGGTACCCCCCGGATAGGTGGAATTGACATTCACGCCAGGGGCAACCACATCCACACCATTTTCGGCACCCGAGTCATCGGCATAGTTCAGTCCAAAATTACTGAAATAGGCCAGGGTTCCATCGGGAGAGAGCGCCGAGACGGTAATCACACCATTATTAGTGCTGTTTGCGGGGCTTGTCGTTCTGGTGTCTGTCGCACTGTTACCCGCCGCTACAACAAAGACAACACCTGAGGCAACAGCTTTATCAATTGCACTTTTGAGAGTGGGGCTGTCTCCCCCGCCCAGACTCATGTTGGCCACTTCTATGGTGCTGGCATTGGCCGTGACCCAGTCAACCCCTGCAATCACGCCCGACATTGTTCCCGAGCCGGAATTATCCAGTACACGAACAGCCCAGAGCCTTGCCCCGGGTGCCACCCCCACCACGCCAATGGTGTTGTCTCTGGCCGCCACGGTGCCGGCCACGTGGGTTCCGTGGCCATTTCCATCGGTATAATTGCTTGCTGTGCGGCTGGTAAAATTTCTGCCACCGACCACGTTCAGGTCAGGATGAGTTTTGTCGATACCGGTATCAATAATGGCTACATCCACATCAACACTGCCAGAACCGTTCCCGGCAATTGTGGAACTGGTAGTCGCTCCGATTCGCTGAATACCCCAGGGAATAGATTGGGCAGGCTGCGGAGGTGTCGAGCCACCCGAGCCTGGCTTGGCCTGGAGCTGAACGACCTGATCCTGTTCAATATTGGCCACACGTGCATCAGCCTGAAGAGACTGCAAGGCGGCAGGTGTTAGATCTGCTGCAAAACCTTTGCGTGCATAGCCGTATTTGTGGACTACGCTGACTCCGTTTCGGTTTGCGACGGCATCAACCCGTCTCAGATCGCCGGGATTGTCGTCGATTCCAGGTTCTTCACTCAGTGTGACAATAAATCGCCCTGGAATGTATTGTGGTCCCACCTGTGCCTGAACAGATGCCGCCGTGCCCAGAAAGGCAACCGCGAAGGCAAGAACATGAAAAGGTCGTGATTTTGAAATCTTTGTGAATGATCTGCCTGCTGCGGCCAACATTTCTCTACACTCCTTAAAGCTGGCAAGATTTGTAGCCTTGCGACCAACGATGCCTCATAGGAAGAAGACGGAAAAGAGTGTAAAACGTGACAGAGATTTTGATTCGTTTGTCAGTAATTCAGTTTTTCAGCAGTCAGATTAGAGTTGCTGCTTGGGTTTAGCATTTCAAAGACAATGTCGAATCGTCCGGATTATTTCACGATTGTTCTGGCATTACTCCAGCGTTAGCACCACTTTTCCAGCCAGCTTGCGAGATCCGCCCAGGGTCGCGTCTTCCAGAAACTGATGTGCTTCGGCCGTTTGATTTAAGGAGAATGTTTTGCCTACCAAAGCCCGAAGCTGGCCGGTGGCCGCCCAGCGAGTCATAACCTGTGCTGCTGAACGTTGCACCTCTGGCGGGAACTGGAACATCGCAAACCCGAAAATCGAAAGATTTCTGGGATAAAACGACCCCAGCGACGGAAAAACCGGCACCGCAGTGCGGCCAGCCATCACGATAAATCGGCCGCCCTGGGCCAGCAGCGGAAAACTGCCGACAAAATCTGGCTCGCGCTGAGTTTCATACCACAGATTTAAACCACCTGGCGCAAATTCCAGCAGCGATTGTGTAAGGTTACCTGAATTATAATTCACGACAAGATCGGCACCCAATTCGCGACAGAGCCGCATTTTTTCGTCGCTGCCTGCCGTGGTGGCTACACGGGCCCCGGCCGCCTTGGCCATTTGAATCACCATTGATCCCACTCCGCCAGAGCCACCCGAGACATAAACCGATTCGCCCGGCTGCAACCTGCCACGATCAAAAAGTCCCAGGTGGGCTGTGATTCCTGTCAGGGCCATTGCGGCCATATCTATGTCAGAAACACCGATCGGGGCAAGATAAAGCCAGTCCTCATGCACGCTGGCAAGCTCGCACGCCGTGCCCTGCCGCCCCACAATTCCCTGATTTGAGCCCCAAACGCGGTCGCCAGGCTTAAACCGGCTGACTTCTGCCCCAACTTCTACCACCTCGCCTGCCAGGTCGCAGCCCGGAACCTGCGGCTGGTTCAGCGGCATTGCCACTGTGCCTGCCCGCACATAAAGATCAATCGGGTTCAGGGCACTGGCACGCACCCGCACCCGCACGGCCCTGGGTTCAAGTGGTTGTTCGGGCAGATCGCCGTACTGAATTACCGAGGCAGGACCAGTTGCTTTGAAATATGCAGCTTTCATTTTAGTTTTATTTCAGTCCGGGGTGGCTTGATTCAGGATCTACTTTACTGCGAATCTATTTCGGAATACCAATTTCGACAATTTCTCCGGTGATACGCACCGGGTATGTTGAAACACGAGTGCGGGGGCTGTCGAGCCAGCAGCCTGTTTCCAGGCTGAATCGCCAGCCGTGCCAGGTGCATGTCACGGCTTTATCGTCAACCAGGCCATCGGCCAGCGGGGCACCCTTGTGGGGGCAGGCGTCGTCGATGGCATAAAATTGGCCTTCAGTGCGGAAGATGGCGATCAGTCGACCGCTGATTTCTACAGGCACACCGACGTCGTCGGTGATGTCAGACAGTTTGCAGGCCGGGAAATATTCGAATTCCGCGTCGCTCATTCTCAGGCTTTTCTTGAGTCGGTGATGTCGGGCCGGGATTGGCACACTGCGCGACCGGCCAGATACCTGATATTATATGCTAAAGAATGGGCCTGAGGGGTAGTTATTGCCACTGAAGGCCTGAGATCCAGATACTCAGTCATTTTCAGCGGTAAACCATCATGACCACACCCGCCAGTGACACTCGCCTTTTCTGCGTTTTTTGTGGCAGTCAGTCCGGTGCCCGCTCGATTTATTCCGAAGCGGCTAATGCGGTGGGTTATGAAATTGCACGGCAGGAGATGGGCCTGGTTTACGGGGGCGGCAAGGTGGGCCTGATGGGCCAGGTGGCTGATTCAGTGCTGGCTCATGGCGGGCCAGTGGTGGGTGTGATTCCTGATGTGCTGATGGTCAGCGAGCTGGTGCACGAAGGGGTGACACGGCTGGAGGTAGTGCGATCGATGCACGAACGCAAGGCCCGCATGGCCGAGCTGGCCAGCTTTTTTCTGACCATGCCTGGCGGCATCGGCACTTTTGAAGAGTTTTTCGAGATTTTGACCTGGGCTGTGCTGGGTATTCACCAGAAGCCAATTGGATTATTGAATGTCGATGGCTATTTCGACCCGATCCTGAGCCTGCTAAGGCACGCGGTAGAGGAGAAATTTCTACGCCCGCAGCATCTTGATCTGATACTTGTTGGCGAAGACCCCGCCGCTCTGGTGAACAAACTCGCCACGCACGAGCCACCCTCGCCGGGCCGATTGTGGCTTGATCTCAAACAATCGTAAGTGAGTTCGTTTGGTTGTTGAGTGAATGAGTAATATTACTTGTCAAGATTGGTATTAGATAATTCGGCGTAGTCGTGAAGTTGCTGAACTTTGAATTGTTTGTCGATTTCAACTCGTTGCATGATCTGATCTGGGTAGGGCAGCACGTATGATTGTGAATTTTCTTTTTTCAAGTGGGTTACAATCTCCTGTGTTTTCCTGAATTTTTCCGCGTTCTCCATCCAGAACAAAATGTCAACGTCGATCACCTGAATATCCATTCTCCAACTGTCTTTTTTCTGAAAATAAACAAGAGGTTTGCCGAATGTAAAATCGGTGATAATATTTGTCGTTTTGTTTGGATTTACTGGTATGGCCTGGTCGATTTCATTGATTAAATGCTTGGGATTATGAAAATGAAAATCGAAAGGCACAAAATAATAGGTGGATGGCCTCCAGTGATTGACACGAAGTTCGGGGACGATGCGAGGTACCAACTCAGAGGTAATTAAACCGACTGAAAAATAAAACGCTAAATTGATAAACGGGATTGCAGCGATCAGCTTGATTGCATTTCGTTTCGAGATATTGATCTCCTGCAGGACGCATGAAAAAATGATGGAAAGGCTTGGTAGAGCGATACCCATCATGAGAATTCTGCGCTGGATCATATAAGCTGACGTGAACAACATGGTTGAAAAGATGATAAAGAAGTGAACTGATAAATTATCGATGGATAGCCTTTTTACTTTTCTGATATTTGCTGCGGCGATGAGAAAAACGATGGGATATTGAAATACGATCCAGGCAAAAAATAAGACCAGTCCTTTGGGGAGACTTCTCAAATTGACGTAGGCAGTGAAAAATGTGTTTAATTGATCGGCCAAAGTTGTACTGGTTTTATTCGGAGACATGAGAAATGCAAAAAAAGGAATTAAAACACTTGCCGAGCCGGATAATGCAATCAGTGTATGCTTAATAAATATCTTTGCTTTATGTTTCAATAATAACGAGGGCAATAATACAACAGAAAATAAAATGACTGAAAGAGTGTGGTTGAGTAATGATAATGCCAGAAATACACCTGTAAGATAGCTGTCTTTATCTCGTGGACTCGTGGTGTTGTATAGTTTCTGAAATAACATTAAAACAAGCATCCATAATACTATCAGCAAACCATATGATTCCTGTATACAAAATACAAATAATGAGGTGTTTGAAAAGCCAAACAATAGACAGGCTATAATACGAATTCTTTTACTGAGCGTATAGTGACTCAATAACTGGTACAATAATGCAACAGAAGCAGCACCACTTGCGACAGAGATTAGAGAAAGTGCAATGTGAGGTGCCATGCCAGTGATGGTCGTGATGAAATAACCCAGAAAAATGAGCAGGCTGTGATGGCCCATTCCAGTTGTGAGAGAACGCACGCCGAAATCGCGATCAAGAACATAGAGAGAGAGTTTTGACGAATCCCCCCATAGCGGTTCTCTGGCCATAAGCAAGCCGTAGAAAGCAAAAAGCAGAGCGAAAAGAGTCATGCCCGTGAAATCACGATGCTTAATGGCTGTCTCACTGGAATCGATTTGATTAGTCTGAATGCTTGCAGAAAGATGGTTCATGGCAACGATCAGCCTTCTGACGAAAAAAGTCTCGCATGTCCAGGCAATTATCAAATCGGCCCGGCTTGATGTTATTTTAATCAATCTCAGTTCAAGTTTCCACATGATCCAGGTTATTGTTTCATGAGTAAAGATCTCGACTTTCGCACTATTAATTCAAATTTCGATTTGAATTTGCAATTACTCTCAATGGCAAGTTAGACGCTATCTGGTTCTTCTAAAATCTCTATCGATTTTCGCCTCTATGAAAAGGCCGTCATCGAGCATCTTGACAGGTGTTCAAGCCAATGTCTCATGACAGGGACGGACCAATAAATCGCGTACCCGCTTTTCGTGAACTTCTGCGAGTCTTTCCAGCCCAAATGACGACGCCCACCTTCCGCAACTTCAGTCAAATCGCCGCCGGATGGCTCTTTGCCGCTCGCCTCACACGATCCACCCTCGCCCGGCCGCTTATGGCTTGATCTCAAACAGTCGTAAGTTGTATTTGAAATTAACCGCAGAATTTCATCGCCGATCATCAATATTGTTGTATAAACAAATTTCACCTGCCATTTGCCCGGCGGGCCCGGTGGCGGTATGATCGGGCAATACACCGGCCGGAACTGCCATGATTTTTTTACAAGTCTTATTTTGTAAATTTCTTCATGAATCGAGGGTTAAAACTTTTGCAAGTATTTCCGGGTTGCCAGTCAAAGCCTTATAAGCATCATCTTCGCTATTCAGCGAAAGTTCAGCAAAAACAAAATCGGGATTTAAAAGTTTCAATTCCGCAACTTTTTGAATATCATTCAGGATTGCATTTGTGGATTTTGCCATAAAATCCGGCGTTATGGCTGACCAATCAACTCGCAGCAAAGGTGGGTATTCTTTTTCAAGCTCAGTGAGCTGTGCAATCTGTTTTTTTCTAATCAACCCAAGTTTGTTTGCTTTTTCAATTGTTAATCCCAATAGTTTTTTGGCCTCAGTATGTCATTCCTGAAATGCTATCTGAGCAGGCATTAGATTGCCCTTAAGCGAATTCTCATTTTTCTTAATTCTTTTTTCCAAATACAACATAGTTTTCTGTAATTTCTCAGTTTTTAATTTTGCTTTTTTATCTGAACGGAAAAAAAAGATAAATTATAATAACTGTAAAAAGGGGTGAAATAAGAATAGTAAACATTATTAAGTGGTTTACAAATTGGTTATTAGAGTTTTCGGAAGCCAACTCGTCCGAGATTTTCGAAAATTCGTATTTAAGCGATGAATAAACAGAAACAGGCTCGACTAAATCGTTTAAACATGCATTCAATTCGACCAGACGATTTGAATGCATATATTTTTGTAATTTTAATTTTGAAAAAACATAATTTGCATGATCATTAATAATTCTGCTGTAAAATTTATTTAAAAGGAACTCAAACCGACCCTTTGCATCGCTATTCAAAAGCCATTGCTCTTCTCGCTGGGCTATGGCGATCATCTCCATCTTCTGATTATGCTTATTTTGCGCATGCGCCTGAGCGTGAAGTATCTTTGTTTGAGCAATTTGATGAGCTTCCATCAGTTCCCGGGAGGCTCTCTCTTCCCAAAGATATGCATTATTAGCTAAGTCTCTACCAAATTCAGAAAAATGCTTTATGCCTTTACTGTCTCGATATTGCGACATGTCGCTATCTCACGATTCAAGTCAATGGACTACCACACGATCTTCAAAATTGACCAGTTATAGTAATTATCTGAGGTTTCTGTCACTTTTCGAAAAAAAACAATAATTGCAGCGTGCTATATGCGATAAACAATACTTATGTATAGATTTATGAGAACTACTGGCAAATAAAAAAAACGCCTGACCCTGAATTAAACCACAAGAAGTCATATTGAAATATTACTTTTTCAGAGTATTTGCCCGGTGGGCCCGGTGGCGGTATGATCAGTCGATACACCGGCCGGAATTGCCACGATTCAGTCCAAAATCTACCCGCCAGAGGCCGATATGTCGCCCAGAATTCGCCCATCGCTGTTTGCGTTTTTTGCTCTCGTGCTTTCAATGTGTACAAATTTTGATGTCGCCAGGGCAAAAGATCAGGATGGTTATGACCTTGTGATCAAAGGCGGGCGAATTGTCGATGGCACTGGCAACCCGTGGTTTTTTGGTGATTTGGCAATCAGTAAAGACCGTGTTGTAGCGGTGGGCAAGTTGCCCGGACTACCTGCAAAACGTACGATCGACGCGACTGGCATGGTGGTCACCCCCGGCTTTATCGACATTCATTCCCATTCTGACGATCTTCTGCTGGAAGACGGACACGCCCAGAGCAAAATACGCCAGGGTGTGACGACCGATATTCTGGGCGAAGGGCGTTCGGTTGGCCCCAACCAGGGTAAGTTGGCACCACAGGTGGCCAATGTGCGTGGCCAGAAAATTACATGGACGACCATGGCCGGCTATTTTGACGCGATTGACCGGCTGGGCAGCAGCATTAATGTGGCAAGCTATGTCGGGCTTGATAACCTGTGGGAATGCGTGATGGGCAAGTCGCACGCCAGGCCCAATCCTGCACAAATCGACGAGATGAAAAAGCTGCTGGATGAGGCCATGGCCGAAGGGGCACTGGGTTTGTCGTCCATGTTGATGATGCCGCCGGGGTCGCTGGCCACAACTGACGACCTGGTTCAGCTTTGCAGCGTGGTGAAAAAGCACGGTGGTATCTTTTCGTCGCACATTCGCAGCGAAGGGCTGGATATTTTTGATTCAGTCAAGCAGGTGATCGAGGTGGCCGAGCTGGCCGGCGTGCCGCTGGACATTATTCATATTAAAATTGCCGACGAAAAGCTGTGGGGCCGCATGAATGAAGTGGTCGGTCTGATTGAAGCCGCCAGGGCCCGTGGCGTCAATGTTCAGGCCAATGTTTATCCTTACACCCGAGGGAATAATAACCTGGCCAGCATCATTCCGCCCTGGGCCCATGAGGGCGGCAACTCTGCAATGATCGCCCGGTTGAAAGACACGGCTGCCCGGCAACGGCTGAAAAGCGACATCAAACAGGGCATTGATGGCTGGTATAACCACTACACGGCGGTGGGCGGCGACTGGTCGCGCATGCTCATCAGCGGGCAGGGGCCTTATCAGGGGCAAACGATGGATAAGGTCATCGCCAGCAAATCGGCCGGAAGGCAGCCCGCACCCGACCCGCTGGACGTGCTTTTTGACGTATTGATTGAGCAGAACGGAAGTGTGCCGACAGTTTACGCTCATCATGAAGAACGTGACATGAACCTGGCCATGCGTCAGCCATGGTGCTCAATTGGTTCTGACGGTTCGGCTTACGCAATCGAAGGCCCGTTGCGAAGGGGCAATCCTCACCCGCGTAACTTTGGCACCTTTCCGCGAGTGCTTGGCGTATATGTGCGGGATAAGCAGTTGCTTACGCTTGAAGACGCGGTACGCAAGATGACCTCGCTGAACGCCGCGCGGGTGGGTATCACCGATCGGGGCACACTCAAGGCCGGTAATTTTGCCGATGTGACCATTTTTGACCCGAAGACGGTGGTTGACCAATCGATATTTACGGCCCCTTTTACTTACAACAAGGGAATCAACCAGGTGATTGTCAACGGCGTGGTGGTGCTTGATGGTGAACAACACACGGGTGCCATGCCGGGGCGGGCCCTTAGGCGAAAAAGCCCCTGATGGCAGATCAAGTAAAAACTGCACCCTTGCGGCGCAGCGGCCATGGCAGAATAATCAGATTGACAGACATGTATTTGATCAAGGGAGAGTTACCAAAAATGAGCACAGATGCTTTGAATCGCCGACATTTTACACGGACATCGCTGGCTTCGGGCTTTGCCGCAGCTGTTTTGCCGGTTTCGGCCGACACGATCACCACCGACATCAATGGCTTGGAAGCAGGCGAGGTGAAGATCAAGACCAAAGACGGCGAGATTCCGGCCTATCGTGCAATGCCCGCGGAGGGTAAAGATTTCCCCGTGGTGCTGGTGGTGCAGGAAATTTTTGGTGTGCACGAGCATATCAAGGATGTTTGCCGAAGGTTTGCCAAGAAGGGTTATCTGGCCATCGCACCTGATCTTTACGTGCGGCAGGGCGATGTTTCAAAGTTGACGGCGTTTCCTGAAATTCTGAAGATTGTCGGGCAGGTGCCTGATGAGCAGGTGATGGCCGACCTTGACGCCACAGTGGCCTGGGCGAAGGAGTCGGGTAAAGGGAACACGGCCCGGTTAGGCATTACAGGCTTTTGCTGGGGCGGCCGGGTGGTCTGGCTTTATTCGGCCCATAATACGCAGCTAAAGGCTGGCGTGGCCTGGTATGGCCGGCTGGTTGGCATGGCCGACCCGCTGCACCCGAAGAACCCGATAGACCTGGTGGCAAATTTAAATGCACCTGTGTTGGGGCTTTATGGCGGTGCCGATAATGGCATCCCGAACAACACGGTCGAGCAGATGCAGAAGGCACTGAAAGATGCAGGCAAGCCTTCAGAAATTAAGCTATATCCTGATACACCTCATGGTTTTCATGCCGATTATCGGCCGACATACCGCAAGGAAAATGCAGAGGATGGCTGGAAACGTCTGCTGGAATGGTTCAGCAAGAATGGTGTTTGAAGCCGTATGGCTTGACTATTAACACAATAAATAAAGGGTGTCGCGGGCAAATCCGGGACACCCTTTTTTTAAAGAGTATTTGATCTGATCACCAGGCTCAGACGTTTCGCTTCAGTTCCCAGGGCGAGCGATAAGGGCGAGTCAGCATGGCATTGGCCAGGTCGTCGCCGGGGATCATTTCGCGTTCGGCGTTCCAGACGATCTTGCGGCCTGTGCGAATGGCGATATTGCCCAGGTGGCAGACGGTGGCTGAACGGTGGCCAATTTCCACATCGGTGATTGGCTTTTCGCGGCTGCGGATGCAGTCGGCCCAATTCTGGAAGTGGTTGTTGCTCACCGTCACGCGGTGCTTTTCCGGAATTTCCATCGTCAGCACGTCCGGGTTATTTTCGCAGGTAATCTTCGAACGGGTGACCGACAGATTGCCGTGTTCGCATTCGAAGAGCACACCACCAACGGGTTGATCCTGCCCGGCGATGAGTGTGGTGCCGGGATAGGTGTAAGTGACCTCGAAATTTTCAGGCACTTCATACCAGTTATCGTTGTGATAGCGGGCCTTGCCGCTGATTTCCAGCGGGCCGCTGTTATCCATGTTCAGGGCCCACTGCACAATATCAAGGTGATGGGCACCGAAATTGGTAAGTTGGCCGCCTGAATAGTCCCAAAAGAAGCGGAAGAGATAGTGTACGTGCTTTTCGTTATAAGGCTTCAGCGGGGCAGGGCCGAGCCAGCGGTCGTAATCGAGATTGGCTGGCGGCTGGCTGTCGGGCACGGCCGGGCCGCTGAAATTCACGCCGGGGATGCCTACGCGTGCCGTTTTAACCTTGCCCAGAAGGCCTGCCCGGATGATTTCAACCGCCTGGCGGAAGCGTTTGTCTGAACGCTGCTGCGAGCCGGTCTGCACGACGCGATTGTATTTCCGCGCGGCTTCGACCATGGCACGGCCTTCGGTCACGAAGAGTGAGAGAGGCTTTTCACAATAAACATCTTTACCGGCTTCACAGGCTTCAATCGTGGGGATGGCGTGCCAGTGGTCGGGCGTGACGATGACCACAGCGTCAATGTTTTTGTCTGTATAAAGTTCGCGAAAATCCTTGACGGCCTTTACACCCTTGGCTTTTTTGGAGTCTTCGACGAGCTTGGCGGCCTTGGCCAGAATTTCAGAATCGACGTCGCAGACGGCGGTCACGTCAAAATTCTTGTTTTTCAGCACTTCCTTAAGGTTATTCGTGCCCTGGTTCCGCACGCCGATATGAGCCGTGCGTATACGTTCGTTGGCCCCAAAGGCTCGGGCGGGAATAAGGGTGGGCATCCAGGCGGCAGCCAAGCCAGCACCCGCAGTGGCAATAAAATCACGACGATTCTGCATGATGTTTTGAGCTTTCAGTGTTCGAAAAGGGAGGGCTGTTTGCCATCTTTTGATTCTTCCATTTCAGTTTCGCGAAGTGGTTCTGAATCTGCAAGACACAACCGGAGAAATTAGAATACTGACTTTAGAGATTATGTAAGAGTTTGCAATTTCTTGGGATAAGATTAATGTTGGAATTTGCATGTTCAAGTCATCACTGGCTTGTCAAACATTTAATCCTGTTATAAACTTTTGTGACATATTGCCAAAATCCGATTCTCAAAAAGAATCCAATCTGTCAGAAGTATCGGGTTACCCTGATATTTCTGCCCCTGCCGTCTCCCAAAACTCTCCAATCGCAGGAATCGAATAAAGACAATGTTAAGCTGGATGGGCTCGCCAATTCGACTTTGCGACGGCCTGAATCGGCGAGAGATTATGCGCGTGGGTGGTCTGGGTTTTGCCGGAGGGCTATCTCTGGGTCAGCTTGTCAGGGCCGAAGCCGAAGGTGTGCCGAAGCTCAAGCCCCGGGCAAAAAATTGCATCGTGCTGATGTTGACAGGCGGCGTGCCGCAACATTCCACATGGGACCCCAAGCCCGACGCCCCTGAACTGGTTCGTGGGGCTTATGGGCCAATTGCCACCAACGTGCCAGGTATTTCGTTCAGCGAACTGATGCCGCTGACGGCCCGCCATGCTGACAAACTGGCCGTACTTCGAGCCATGAGCACCGACGACAATGCCCACAGCAGTTCGGCCTATTACATGCTGACGGGTCGGCCGCATGCACCCAAGAATTTTGAGAATGCCAAGCCCGGTGCGCCAAACGACTTTCCCAGCCTGGGCGGCATGGTCATGGCTCTTGGCCGACGTGTATCGGGCGGGGCCTTTCCGGGGTCAATGACCTTGCCTCTGCGCGTGGCTAACACCGATGGCAGTGTGTGGCCGGGCCAGGATGGCGGCTTTCTGGGACGATCAAGCGACCCATGGCTGGTGAATTTTGACCCTCGCCAAGCTCGGCCCTCGATTGCCGAACTCCAGCTTGACACAGGGCTTGAGCCACAACGTGCCATTGGCCGGCGGGGCTTGATGGAGCAAATCACACGGCTGATTGATGATCGGGCGGCAAGGGTGTCGGATCTTGATCCACACACGGCTCGGGCTTGGGAGCTGATTACCCGGCCCCTGGCTCGGCAGGCTTTCGACATTGGCCTGGAACATGAGGCCACACGAGATCTTTACGGGCGATCGCCTTTCGGGCAGACCGTGTTGATGGCCCGGCGAATGGTGGAACAGGGCGTGCGCCTGGTGCATGTCAACTGGTATCGCGGCCCGGATGAACCTGACGCCAATCCGGTGTGGGATTCGCACCGAGATGAAACGAATCGCCTGAAAAACGTGCTGGTGCCGCCGATGGACAAAGCCATTTCCGGCCTTTTGAGTGATCTGGAATCTCGCGGCCTTCTGGAAGAAACCTTAGTCGCCGTGGTTTCAGAATTTGGCCGTAGCCCACGGCTCGACGGGGCTCAGGGTCGTGGCCATTGGGGGCACGTTTTCAGCGTAGCCCTGGCGGGCGGCGGCATCAGGGGCGGGGTGGTGCATGGTGTATCCGACGCACAGGCTGCCTGGCCGAAGGAAGGTCGAGTCGCGCCAGAAGACCTTCATGCCACAATTCTTACTCTCATGGGAATCGACCCCGGTACCGAACTGACTGACCCGCTTGGCCGACCCCTTGTTCTGAGCCGGGGCGAAGTCATCCGGCCCATTCTGGCGTAAAAGATGAAAAATAGCCGTTTTGCTTTAAGCGTTTATCTAGTTTTTCTCTTATTCGTGAATGCCTCACTTGCCCCAGCACAAAGTGAAATTGGTTACACACAACTGCAAACCAACTTGCCAGGCGGGCGGCATAACAATATTCGCACCATGCGTGCCATGCTGGTGCGGGCCGACGGAGTTGGCCGAAGGCTGATTGCGGCAGAACTTGCCGCAGATGACCCGAATGCCTGGACACAGTTCGCCGGCTGGTCGCCTGACGGCAAAATGGCGATAGTCGGTCGGGGCTGGCAAAGCCAGACCAATGCAGCACTTGAGGAATCAACCAGGCAGTTTCAGTTCAACGCCAAAGGGTGGCTTTACGACAGCTATCTGGTCGATGTGGCGACGGGCAAAAGCGAGAATGTAACAGCTCGCGAGCGTGTCAGTTTTTATAATGCAGGGCTCTTCTACTGGCCTGACGACACGAAAAAGCTGGGCTTCACAGCCCTGATTGAGGGGCAGTCGCACCCTTTCCGGATGAATCTTGATGGTTCGGGAAAAGTCGATCTGACGAGTAAATCCAGTGAATTCACCTATGGTTTCAGCGCGTCGCCTGATGGCAAGCGAATTTCATACCATAAAAATTATCAGGTTTACCTGGCCAATGCTGATGGTTCAGCGGCAGAGAAGGTGGAATCGGGTAATCCATTCAATTTCGGGCCGACATGGTCTACTGATGGCCGGTGGCTGCTTTTCCTGAGCGGCGAGCACAATAATTGCCACCCCTATGTAATTAAAGCTGATGGCAGCGGGCTGAAAAAGGTAGCTGACAGAGGGACATATACCGGTTCTGTTGAATTTCTTGATGTTTTTGACCATCACCAGGGAAGCAGCGACACACCGGTCTGGGCCCGCGACGGCAAAACGATTTTTTACACGGCGCGGGCGGGTGATAATGTCGAGCTTTTTCAGGTCGGGCTGGATGGATCAAAAAAGCAGATGACAAGATCACCGACAGGAACGATTCATTATCACCCGACCCCTTCGCCGGATGGGCAATGGTTGGCTTACGGGTCGAAACGCAGCGGAGTAAGGCAAATTTTTGTTTTGGATCTGAAGTCGTTAGAAGAGAAGCAGATAACGCAACTGGAAAAAGGCCATGCGGCGATGTGGCCGCACTGGCGACCTGAGCAGGCGTCAGTGAAATCAAAAGAATAAGACAGTTGGTTAAGATGCTTAATCAGGCTTGAAAAATCGTTCAATCGTGAAAGAAAATGATTCTCGTAAGTTCTTATGAGTCTGTCGAGTGGCGCGATTTTCCGGAAAATTCGCTTTCCTGCGGGTCGTTCTCAAGGGAAGAGATAAATGCGCTCTTGCCGAAAGTGGTCATCATTTTTCATGATAGTAGTATACACAGATTGTGAAACTTTGGGCCGGGGCATCAGGCCGGGCTTGTCCCTGTTGCGGTGCCGCTGTCGGAAACTGATAAATCACATACGCTATCATCCGGATTCCCATCATCCGATTATCAGTGGCTGATACCAGGGTTTCTCAAATTTTCGTCGGGATCGACTGAATTGTGCCGACAGATTCTGTCCTGGAACGGTTGCAGGTCACTGCTCCGCTCCTGCCCGTTGATCATTCCGTTTTGGCCTATGCTAATTAACTCTGGGGAAGCAGACCTCGATGAGTGAATCTGACATCATCATTGAAACAAAAAATCTGACGAAGGTTTACCGGGATTTCTGGGGCCGGCCTAAGGTTCAGGCCCTGAAGGCTCTTGACCTTCAGGTTCGCCGGGGAGAGATCTTCGGGCTTCTCGGGCCAAACGGCTCGGGCAAGACAACGACAATCAAGCTGTTGCTGGGCCTGCTTTTCCCTACGGAAGGTGAAGCCCTGATATTCAACGAGCCGACCACCAATGTGAAAAAGAACGAACGGATCGGCTACCTGCCGGAAGAGTCGTATCTTTACAAGTTTCTGAACGCTGAAGAGACTCTTGATTTCTACGGTCGGCTCTTCAAAATAAGCGGTGCCGAGCGTCGCAAGCGGATTAATAACCTGATCGATATGGTCGGACTCAACCATGCCCGGCATCGCCAGCTTCGAGAATACTCTAAAGGTATGCAGCGGCGTATCGGCCTGGCACAGGCGATTATTAACGACCCTGAGCTTGTGCTGCTTGATGAGCCGACATCGGGTCTTGACCCAATCGGCACTGCCGAAATCAAGGACCTGATTCTTGATCTGCGCAAGCAGGGCAAAACAATCGTGCTTTCCGGCCACCTGCTGGCAGATATGCAGGATATTTGCGACCGGATCGCGATTCTGCACCGTGGCGAGTTGCGAGAACTCGGCCGCGTAAACGACCTGCTTACAGTGCAGGATATTACACAGATCAAGGTCAAGGATCTGCCAGAATCGGCAGTGGCCGAGATTCGCCAGGTGATTGAGCGACACCATGGCAACCTGGTGGCTGTTGATCATCCGACCACCACACTTGAAGAGCTGTTCCTGCGTATTGTGCGCGAAAGCGACCAGTTCCCGGGTCGCCGCCACGTGGCCGATCGATCAAAGAATGATCCGGTTGGCGCGGGCAAGTGATTTGACTTTCAGTATCTGACGCCCCGGCAGGGTCGCCGTTGATTTGAAAAGACGAACCCTTGCGACGATCAGATTTGATCCTGAATCATGACACAATCTCTTTGAGATATTGACTGGGAAGATATAAATCGTGATTGACACTCTTTTTACAATTGCTCAGGCAGGGGCGGCCGCTGCAGCGGAACCCGTACCGCCGCCAGTCTGGGTCCAGAATCTTCTGGGCTGGCTGTATCTGATTGGCGACCCTGCCTTTACAACTAAAGGTCTGATGGGTTCGCTGCTGACGTGGACCAAAATTATCGGGCTATTCTGCCTGATGAGCTGGATTGGGGCTCGAACCCTTTCTGCTATCAAGCAGCGTATTGAAATGCCTGCCCTTTCCGGCATCGCCGCCGCAGGCCTGCTGGGCGGGCTTGCAAGCATTCTTCTGCAGCAGTTGCAGCGTACCGGCCGACTTTCCATGCCGCTGATTGGCGGGGTATCGCCAGCGGTCATTCTGGGCATCGTATCACTCATTGCCGTTCTGGTCTGGGTGGAAGCGATGCTCTGGATCTCGATGAAACGTGATTCAAACCGCGGCGACCGTACCCTTCTGCTGGCCATGCACCTGGCATTGGGCTTCGGAATATTCAATGGAATGCTCATTTACTACTTTGCTGTAGTGCCGCCTGGCATGACAGTAACGATTGTTGATTTTATTGCCCAGGGTGCCCGTATGGGCTTGACCTACATGGGCTATGCGGCCCTGTTGCTTCTGATTGTTCGGCTGGGCATGGAAATGAACATGTTCAACCCAATCCGGACACTGGCAATAGCTTGGTTGGCCCGCAAGGAGGCCAATCGCCGCATGTGGGCACCTTATGTGGTGCTGAGCGTTTTTCTGGTGGTGCTGGCCTTCACTCACTGGTTCCTGGTGCCACCCCGCCCGGCCGAGATGAGCCGCCTGTTTGTGGGCACACTGACGCTTCTGTGTTCGCTTCTGATCACGCTGATGATCATCTTCCTCTCTCCGCTTTCGTTACCCACCGACATTCAGCAGCAGACGATTTATACGATTGTTTCAAAACCGGTGAGTCGTCTGGAGTTGATCTGGGGGCGGATTGTCGGGTATATGACACTCGTCACAATGATGATCGGGCTCTTTGGTGCCATCAGCTACATCTATCTTGTCCGGCAGGTCAACAGTACGATCCGACTGACCAACGAAGAAGCCGACCGCGTACGCACGGACAACCCGCTGCGGGCCACCCAGCTTGATGAACAGTCGGAACAACTGACGGCCCGCATGTCGGCCCGCGTGCCTGTCAAGGGCTCGCTGGTGTTTCGCGACTCGCGTGGCGTACCGCAGATCAAGGGGATCGATGTCGGCCAGGAATTGGAATATCGCACCCACGTGGAAGGGGCCACTCCATCCAAGGGGATTTGGCGGTATGGTGTGGTTTCCCACCCGTTTGACGAAGTGGGCAACATGGCCGCCCGTGACGGAGGCAAGCTACCCGGCAAGCAGAATTATCCACTTCTGGACCGCCGCATTCCGGTTGATAACTTCCTCAAGCCTGGCACAATCGAGTTTATCGATAACCAGATTGTGTTGCTCAACAGCCGCAAGGCAGGTGGCGAATCTGGGCTTGATTCTGCGATCAGCAGTCTGCAGGAACAACGCCGGCCGCTGGCCAACAAAGACGCCGAACTGCAGGCCGAATTGAAGAAGGCCCAGGCCGCCAACAATCAGCCCGAAATTGAGCGGATTCAAAGCGACCTTGCGGGTTTTCACTCTGACCCCTTCCGGATTGAGATGTCTTTCACGATTTATCGAACGACCAAGGGGCGTGTGGGCGAACCGGTTTTTGCTTCTATCAAGGCGACAAACCCTCGCACCAACGAGCAATACGATAACACCTTCCCTGTGCGTGAATACTACACCGATAATCAGCTGATTCCGGCCTCGCTGCTGGTGGGCTCAGACGGGTTCCTGAACATTGAGATTCAGTGTGTCAGTTCGTCGCAATACCTGGGCATGGCAGAGAGCGACCTTTTCATTCTCGCCTCGAATGGCTCGTTTTTCTGGAATTTCGTGCGTGGCCTGATGGGTGTCTGGTTGCAGGCACTGGTGCTGACATCAATCGGTGTTTTCGCCGGTACATTCCTCAGCTGGCCGGTTGCGCTGCTCACCACGATCGCCTTCTTCGTGGCTGGCCAGGTGGCGTTTAACTACCTGCAGGAATTTGCTTTGTCGGCTCAGACAGGGGGTGGTCCTTTTGAATCGCTCTATCGCCTGCTTTCACATGACAATCAGATGTCGGATCTGACACCCACAGTGGCGGTGATCACGGCCAAGACACTTGATTCTCTAGTCATGCCGGTGATGTCTCGTCTGGTCTATGTGGTGCCGAATTTTGCCTCACTGGATGTTTCCAACTCGGTGGCTGACGGCTTTGCCGTGACGAACACCAAGGTCATTTCCAATCTACTCATGGCAGTTGCCTATGCCCTGCCGTTCTCTGTTGCCGGCTTCTTTATCCTGAAGAAACGTGAGGTGGCCGCATGAATAACCTGTTTGAAAGCCGCAAGATTCGTTACTGGATCATCATCCTGGTACTCTTCGGGGTGATGTATCCATATCGCCAGATCCTGAATAACCGCAAGGACAAGCTGGATCTTGGTGAGGCGACGCTTGGCGATGTAGATACCGGTAGCTTCATGCTGAAGCTGGCCCTGCTGGGTGGGGCCCGTGGTATTGCGGCCAATGTGCTGTGGACAAGAGCAATCGAGCTTCAGCGGATTCAGGAATGGGACCGCATGAAGACGACGGTTGACCTGATTACCAAGCTGCAGCCCCACTTCCTGGCTGTGTGGACATATCAGTCGTGGAACCTGGCTTACAATGTTTCGGTGGAATGGGATGCCCCGGAAGACAAGTACGACTGGATCAAGCAGGGAATCAACTTCGTGCGAGACGGTGTTTCCAAGAACCGTCGGTCGCCCGACCTTCAGTGGGACACCGCCTGGTATTATTACCACAAGATGGGATTTGCTGACGAAGCGATCATCCTGCGACGGCTGTTTCGCGATGACATTGATGAGAACTTCAAGACGAATCCGATCTCAAAGTCAGTGCAGAACGACAATTTCCAGGTTTCTTCCGGTTGGTTTGAGTCGGCTGTCGAACTGGTTGACAGCGGTGCTAACAGGCTCAATACTGCCATTGAGAGCACTGTTGAATATGTTGATGCCCCCACTCAGCGTAAAGGCAGGGCTGGCGACCTTGCTTTCCGGTCGATGCCGCCGCATGCTCTGACTCGCTATGCGATCAGTCTTGAGAAGGAATCAATGAAGGATGTTCCGGCAACATTCGGGGAACTGGCATCGGCGGAATGGAATAATGCACTGATTTCATGGAAGAAATTTGGTGATTATGAATATGAAACGCCAAACGTCATTCCGATGGAGAATGGCGAGTTGGTCACCGCCAAGGTCCGCATAGCTGATTCTGAAGATTATTCGATCTTCAATGAAATTGATAAACCCGAATACTGGCAGCGAACCATCAATCGCAAGGTTTCGCCGGCCGAGGCCAAAGCCCTTGCCGAAAACAAAAAACACTGGACGGATCGCTGGGCAACCCAGATGAATTATCCCTACTGGACTGACCGTTGCCGGGCTGAATCAACATCAGAAGGCGTCAATGCCCGAAGACTGTTCTATGAAGGTACCAAGGCCTACAGGCGTGGCGACTTTCAGACTACAGTGAATAACTTCCGCGACGGCCTGAACATCTGGAAGGCCCTGCTCAAGAATCATAAGAATTATAATGGTGATGAGCTGAGCAAAAAGGACACTGGCCTTATTGTGAAGCGATATAAGAGAGCCTATATACAGGCGGGCCTCGGGTCTGAACTTCCCAAAGATACACCATTCCTGGAAAACCTGGCCCTGGCTGAAACAGATACCTCAGTTGATCCGTTCGACGCCCAGGAAGTTATTCCAATTGCTCCCCGCAATACCGATAACTCAGGTTCTCAGGCAACCCCAACTGGTGCCGGTGCTCCTGCAGCAGGCCGACCGGCTCCGCCGACGACTAATCCCGACGGCTCAAAGCCAGTGCCAGAAGCTAAAGCCCTTCAACCGGTACCCGTACCGAAATGACGGGTAGCTGACAAAAACTGAATCAACAGGGCGGAGCAGGTTTTAAACCTCTCCGCCTTTTTGTTGAGTTCTGTTTGCGTAGATACGTGATTTTTTGTAACAACTCGCCAGAAAAGGCATGTAAAATTAAGACACTTTTCCGGTTCAGTAAATACAATCGAGCAACCGTAGTTAGCCAAAAAGAACACTTGGTAACGAAGCAAGATCATCTCGATATGACTCGTCAAACGGATCGAGTTTCAGAGTTTCATTTAATTACTCATATTCCCACTTTGAAAGCCATGGGTCTTTTGTCGTGGATTGCATTTTCTTCAGTGCTGATTTCATTTCATCGACAATTTGCTGAATGGCCGGATTTTTCTCGCCAATCAGGTTTTTGGCTTCGTTCGGGTCGGCCTGAAGGTCGTAAAGTTCCCACTCCGGGCGGAATTGCAACTGCTCCGTTTTTCGCGGTCCATAGTTTTGCAGCTTTCTTTCAAGCACATCCTGCCATGTTTTTGAGCTATAAAGGTCTGAAGCTGAAGGAACTTCCAGCCGCCAGGCGACATTATGTATCAGCTTAAAACGGCCGTTGGTGATGGTGCGCATCGGGTAATACATCTGAATTTCATGAAACGTGTGCGAAAGCAGCACATGTTTGACAAAATCGGGATTCGCCGGATTCTTCACCCATTCAAACACCGAACGGCCATGCAGCAGATAGCCTGTGGCCGGGTCGGGTGCGGGCGAGCCAGTGAATGAAAGCACCGTCGGCAGAATGTCTGTCCATGTCACCAAGGCTTCACATTTTCCGGGCTGATAATCCTTTTCAGGCTGGCGAATCAACAGCGGCAGCCGCACGCCGGCTTCGTAGTGACTGGTTTTGGCTCCAGGGAAGGGCGGACCATTGTCCGACATGAAAATGACCAAAGTATCTTTGTCATGACCGGTCTCAGCAATCAGGTCGAGCAATCGGCCGACACCCTGATCCAGCCGATTCACGGCCTGCAGATAATCGGCCCATTCCTCACGCGCGGCGGGTGTGTCGGGCAGAAAGGCGGGCAGGGTGATTGCGGCGGGGTCATAAGTTCTCTGTGTCACGCCGGGCATTGCCTTATTGCCAAAGCCTTTGGCGGCCCGGTGCGGATCAATCGGGCAGAAATAAAGGAAAAACGGCTGTTTTGATTTCTCTTCCAGTAAAGGTTTGACTGATTCGGCCAGAGCAACGGTGTTATGGCCACCACCGGGCAGGGTTTTGCCGAATTCGGTATCCCATGGGTAGACACTCTCGGGCTGAACGTGCAGCTTACCGGCCCTGGCCACGCGGTAACCATCTTTTTTCAGAATCGCCGGCAGGCTTTGCACGTTGGCATGCGTGTGAAAATCGGCCGGCATGTGCTGGTGCCCGAACTGGCCGTTGGCATGATTCTGCTGGCCGGTCAAAATAACCGAACGGCTGGCTGAGCAACTGGCCGTGGTGCAGCGGGCCTGCGTAAATCGCACAGCCGAGGCGGCGAATTTGTCGAGACGTGGAGTGGCCCCATGCGGATCGCCATAGGCACCAAGTTGCAGCCCAAGGTCGTCGGCGACGATCAGCACCACGTTTTTGTCAGGACGGGCGGCATCGGCTGTTGAGGTCGAAAGGGTGGCCAGGGCCAGAACTGTGTTTATCAGATGTCGCATTTTCATGATGATGCCGAAGCGGGATATGAATTTGGATGGGGCACCCCTATGTGGTGCGTCTCTATGACTGATTATGTTCCGGCAAGCGGGCCGGCGCGTCAAGCGATTGAAAAGCGACGACGATTCGGCGAAGATGTGACAAGAACCAGTCAATCGGTCCATCGCCCGACCCTTGAACTCTTCAAATCAACACTCCAGTGAGGTTTCTCGCATGGCAACGCCGCGACGATCGTTTCTGAAGAATGTGGCCGCCACCTCGGCCATAGCACCGATTTCCGCCAGCATCCTTGCCCAAAATACACCGGTACAGGAACTTGCCCGCCGCAACTTTCCCACCGTCGGCACCAGCCCCAACGGCAAAATTCGCATCGCCACTATCGGTATGGGGATCATCGGTTTTATTGATACTGACACGGCCCTGAAGGTGCCGGGCGTGGAACTGGTGGCTGTGGCCGATGCTTATGCTGGCCGCCGCACACATGCCACCGAGGTTTATGGCAAGGAAGTGAAAGCCTATGCCGATTATCGCGAGATTCTGGAGCGAAAAGATGTGGACGCCGTGCTTGTCTGTACGCCTGACCACTGGCACTCGACTATGGCCATCGATGCCATGAAGGCCGGCAAGGCTGTTTATTGCGAAAAGCCGATGGTGCAGAAGGTTGAGCAGGGGGGCGACGTAATCGCCGCCCAAAAGGCGACCGGGGCCGTTTTTCAGGTCGGCAGCCAATATGCCAGCTCGATTCTTTACGACAAGGTGAGAGAACTGATCAGCGCCGGGGCGATTGGCAAGATCAATTCAGTCGAAGCCCGCTACAACCGTAATTCGTCAATCGGGGCCTGGCAGTATTCGATCCCGACCGATGCCAGTGCTGAGACTTGTGATTGGGATCGCTTTCTTGGCTCAGCCCCGAAGATTGCTTTCGATGCAACGCGGTTTTTCCGTTGGCGGAATTATCAGGACTACGGCACGGCCGTAGCGGGCGATCTTTTTGTGCACCTGCTCACGGGCATTCACCATGCAACGGGCTCAAACGGGCCAAACCGGGTGGCCGGTTTCGGTGGCACTCGCTATTGGAAAGATGGCCGCGATGTGCCTGATTTTGTGATGGCTCTTTATGACTATGCCGAAACGGCAAGGCACCCGGCTTTCACCGTGGCCATGCAGTGCAATTTTGAAGACGGCGGCGGGCCCGAGACAATGTTCCGCTTTGTGGGCAGTGAGGGGGTTATCAGCGTCACCTTCACCGAGCTGACACTCACTCGGCTGGGCATGGTGCCGTCGACGGAAACGGCTGTGCTCAAGGGTTATAACTCGGTGGCGACATTCGCCAAAGACGAGCAGGAGCGGTTCGGCAAGAAATGGCGGGCGGAAAACCCGCCCGATTCGATCAAGACGCCGAAGAAAGAAGTTTCAAACTTCAAGGTGCCCGGCGGCTATAACGAGCGGCTCGACCACTTTAACTTCTTCTTCCAGAGCATTCGCGAGAAGAAGCCGGTCTATGAAGATGCCACCTTTGGCCTTCGTACCGCTGCCCCGGCCCTGCTGGCCAACGAATCGATCGCCTCGGGCAGGATGATCGGCTGGGATCCGGAAAAGCTGGC
>JBEITT010000023.1:0-57166 GCA_040374745.1 Planctomycetaceae bacterium
CCAGCTGCACCCGCGATGCCGGCCGGGGCTCGGGCCCGAAATTTCGTACCTGCACGCGGATATTTGTCGGCACGCCCACAGTGACCACGGGGCTGGTCAGGCCCAGATTCACCACGGCCCGGTTCGGCTCGGCCGCAGCACCCAGATCAATCACCACCGGGCGAATTTTCCGCTCGTTCAGCTTGTCGATCTCGGCCTTCAGGGCGGCATTATTGTCAACCCCCGGCCTTGCCCAGGTGGCACGCTGCATGTCAGAGAGGAAAAGAATTTCCTTATTGGGCAGGGGCGATGATTCGAGCACCCGGCGAAGGCTGGCAAAAGTGGCTGAAAGGTCGGTCGCCCCATGCGTGGCAGTGGCCAGGTCGATCTCGCGGCCAACCTGTTCCAGATTTGGCGAGGGCTCACCAATGATCACTTTGGGCGGGTCGGCCATGACCACCAGGCTGATGACATCGCCCCGGCGGGCTTCCTTGACGATCTGCCTGGCCAGATTTTTGGCCCGGTCAAAGCGGGTCTGGTCAGTGAGTTTTCGGGTCATCGACATGGAACCGTCAAGCACAATCACCCGATGCGACCGCTGCCCGGCGAAAAGGGCCGGGGCCAGGCTCTCAAGCACCGGCCGGGCCATGGCCATGGCCAACAGCAAAACGAGCAGCGTGCGAATGGCCAGCAGGATCCACTGCTCAAGCTCAATACGACGCTTGTTTTTCTTGATCGCCGCCAGCAGAAACCGCATGGCCGCCCAGTCTGTCTGGCGGTGCTTGCGCTTGTTGAGCAGGTGCAGGACGATCGGGATTGAGCCGGCCGCCATGCCCCAAAGCATCCAGGGCGCACCGAAGCCGAGCGCCAGCAGCCAGGGCGGCGAGAAATTCAGCATCGGGGCAAGCAGGTTGGCAGTCATTGATCAGCAGAAATCCGGGTCGTACAGTATATCTGATATTTGACAGAAGACGGTTATCGCACTTTGTGGCGGCTGGCCCTGGCCTGCAGGTAGGCTGAGAGCGGTTTGGCCAGATTGACATCAGTGGTGAGCGGGACATAGTCAATATCGGCCACGCGGCAGCCGCGGCGAATGGCTTCAATGAAGTTGTTGATTTCGTCCTGATAAGCCTTGCGGATGGTCAGCGGGTCAACCATGACGTTGCCCATGGCTTCAAGGCCGATAAATTCCATCGACCGGCGAAACGGGAAAGTCAGTTCGGCCGGGTCAAGAATATGAAAAACGACGACATCGTGGCGGCGGTGCCGAAAATGCTTGAGGCCGGCGATGACGCGGTCAGGGTCGTCAAAGAGGTCAGAGAGAATGACCACCAGGCCGCGGCGGCGCGATCGTTCGGCAAGGTCGTGAAAGACGGTTGTCAGGTTTGTTTTTTCCTGGCCCGGCACCTGGTCCATCAGGTGGATGATCTCACGCAGCTGCGAGGCCTGCCCCGAAGGACGGATTGACCGCCCCACGCGGCTGTCAAATGTGGAAAGGCCCACAGCGTCGGACTGATGAAGGATGAGATAGGCCAGCGAGGCGGCAACCATGCGGGCATACATCAGCTTTGAGACGTTTTCTTCCGAGGCATAGGCCATTGACTGGCTCGTATCCAGCAGCAGATACGTGAGCAGGTTGGTCTCTTCCTCGTAAAGTTTCAGGTAGAGCCGGTCAGTGCGCGACCAGACTTTCCAGTCTACGTGACGAATGTCATCACCCGGCGAATATTCGCGGTGCTCGGCAAATTCCACCGAAAAACCGTGATAGGGGCTTTTGTGCAGGCCTGAAACATAGCCTTCAACCGCCCGCCGGGCCACGAGATCAAGCCCCTGTAGCTGGGCCAGATTCTTTGGATCAAGATAAGGGCTGGGCTCAATCACGTTCGTGCCGGCTTTCCGCTGAGAAACTGAGGAGTATGGGGCAACTCAGGCAAACCAGTTTCGATGGTTCAGTTGACTTCAGCCGCCTTGAAAATCTTGGGGATCGACGCATCGCCTTCGCCAGCATCGACCGGCACCGTCTTCAGCACGCGCTTGATGACGTCGTCAGAGCTCATGCCCTCGGCCTCGGCATTGAAATTGGTCACAATGCGGTGCCGCAGCACAGGGCCAGTCACGGCACGCACATCTTCAATACCCACATGCATGCGCCCATGCAGCACAGCCCGCACACGGGCGGCCAGAATCAGGAACTGGCTGGCTCGCACGCCGGCGCCCCAGGTGACATAATTTTTGAGGAATTCATCGCCGGGGTTTGAGGCTGGCCGGGTGGCCCGAGTCAGCCGCACGGCATAGCCATAGACATGTTCGGCCACCGGAATGCGGCGGACGATCTTCTGCAGGTCAAGGATTTCCGAGCCGCTCAGGACTTTGTCAACCTTTGGCTTTTCAGCCGAGGTCGTCAGCCGCACGATGGCCAGTTCGTCGGCCTCGCTGGGGTAATCGACAAGGATATTGAGCATGAATCGGTCGAGCTGGGCTTCAGGCAGGGGGTAGGTTCCTTCCTGCTCAATGGGGTTCTGCGTGGCCAGCACAAAGAAGGGGTCAGGCAACTGGTGCCGCGTGCCGCCCACCGTGACCTGGCGTTCCTGCATGGCTTCCAGCAGGGCGGCCTGGGTTTTGGGCGGGGTCCGGTTAATTTCGTCGGCCAGCACCAGATTGGCGAAAAGCGGCCCCGGCAGAAACTTGAAGGCCCTGCCGCCCGTGAGCTTGTCTTCCTGCAGCACTTCGGTGCCGGTGATGTCGGCCGGCATGAGGTCAGGGGTGAACTGAACGCGGCGGAAGGAGAGGTCGAGGGCTTCAGACAGTGTCTGAATCATGAGGGTTTTGGCCAGCCCCGGCACACCGATGAGCAGGGCATGGCCCCGGGCGAAGATGGAGATCAGCAGTTGTTCAAGCACTTCGTCCTGGCCGACGATGATTTTTGACATTTCGCTGGCGAGCTTGTCATAGGATGACTTCAAGCGTTCAACCGAGGCGATGTCATTGGTGGCCAGAGGTTCTGATTGGTTGTCACTCATGGAAAGTGCCCTGCTGTTCGTCTGACGAGAGAAATATGACGGGTAGATGAGTATGTTTTATCTAGGCGTCAAATCGGAGCCGGATTGACCCGGCACGGGTTCGACCTGAATCAGATTGTGCCGCGACCGGCTGCGAGATGCCCAGAGCAGCTGGCCGCCGGACCAGTCGGGCATGACCCAGTTGGCCGAGTCGCTGACGCGTGAGACCAGCCGGCGAAGGATCTGGCCGTCTGCCGGATCAAGCTCAGCCACCACCGAACTGATACCCGATGAGGAATTGCCCTGATTTTCGCCCAGGTCGGCAGGCATGGCCGTCATCGCCTGCCCGGTGGCCAGGCGACGGCTGGTTTCACAGTCAGGATAAACCCACAGATGCCTTGAACTGCCGGATGGAACACTCTCAACAGCCCAGGAAATGGCCGAGCCGATGACACGCCGTGTCCAGACCGGCGAGCCGTCTGTCAGGGTGTGGGCGGTGATTTTCACTCCGGCACCGGCCGAATATTCAAGCGGTTCAATCAGATAGACGTGGCGGTCGTCAACGGCCACATTGCGCTGTTCCAGCGAATAATCAAAAGAGCCAAGTGTGGTGCTCCAGAGCCGGTTGCCGTTGGTCGGGTCGATACGGACAAGAGTCTTGCCATCGGCAATGCCCACCAGCGTTTCACCATGCCGGAAATATCGGGGCGGGCCATTGGTTGGCTGGATTTCTGAAGCCTGCCATCGCCAGGCCTGCTGGCCTTTTTTCAGGTCAAGCATGATCACCTGCATGCGGTCGGCCGTCATCAGCACGCGGTCTTCATCCCACGCGATAGGCCGGCGAATCCACTGGGTGCCCGCAATTGAGCCATCTATCGACCGCTTCATTTCGCCTGAATCGGCATCAAGCAGAAGCACTGAGGAGCCATCACGCATGAGCACGTGCCGGCCCAGAAGAATGGCAGTGGCACCATCGCCTGGCTCGGTGCGGCGATGCCAGAGAAGCCGGCCAAATACCGGGTCGATCCGCCAGCAGTCGCCATGAATGCTCTGCACAATCAGCCGGTCGCCCGAGGCCTGGAACATCCACCAGTCAAATTCAGTGCCACGCCTGGCCCCGGCACTGCCCGAGCCTTCATCCTGCTTATCCGAGGGCTTGGCAAATGGTGAATTTAACGAGGTGCCGGGCGACACTTCAGAAAGATCAAGACGCCACGCCCGACGGCCTGTCACCGGATCAAAACCGACTATCGCCTGACCATCAAACACCAGCCCGCGACCCTTGACAAGGCCACCCCACAAAGGCTTGCGAAAGTCGTCGCCCAGGCTCGCCAGGGCCGATTCGTCGCGGCGGCTCACAACACTTGCCCGGCCATCAGTGGTGGTTCGCAGCAGGGCAGTTTTCTGATAGAGGGTCGGGGAAGCAGGCTGATCGTTAATATCTGACAACAGCCAGACCTGTTCGGAAGCATCAGATTCACTTGCCCAGATGCGTCGCGGCAGGCCAGGCTGTGCCGATTCGCCGGCCATGCCGGCTGACTCGGCCTGTAATTGGCGCTTCGATGCAGCGATCCGGGCTGTCACTCCGGCAGAGAGACCAGGCTGCTTTTCCAGCCGGCTGACCAGATCTGCCACCTGGGCCGAATCAAGTTTCGGCCATATTGCCAGCCAGCCGGCCGCTTCAGCCGGGCCCGGCGGCACGCCCCGCAGATAATCAATCATCGGGCCGGCTTCCTGTGAAGAAGCACGCAGCTGGATCTGTTTGAGGTCTTCCGATTCGATCTGGCTTCTGTCGTTCGGCGAGAGTTTCAGCCAGGCCTCTTCCAGCCGGAACCGGGCCTGGGCGGCCAGATTCACATGATAAAAGCCCTGCGTTTGCCAGAAGCGGCTGTTGGCCACCGGGTCGCGGGCAATGGCGGCCAGCTCGCGAAACGAACCCAGAGCCTCGTTACGCTGCATCTGGATGGCAGCAATGGTCATGCGCGAGGCGAGTTTTCGGAGTGGGTCTGACGATTCGGAGGCCGCTTCGGTCAGCAGTTTCAGGGCCACTTCCGGCTGTTTTTCCTGGGCAGCCTGACGCACCAGCAGATGATAGAATCGATCGCGGATCAGGCGTTCCATGGGCTGGCCGTCAATTCGGTCAGCGGGCCGCACGCGGCGCAGGGCTTCGCGATAGGCTTCAATGGCCAGATTCATCTCGCCCAGGTTCTCGGCGGCGGTGGCCAGTCGATAACGGGCAAAGGCTGACTCGGGGTTGTCGGCGATGATCTGCTGGTATCGGCGGATGAGCCGGGAATTCTGCGTGAAAACACTCAGCGTATCAAGCCCGGCGATGACCAGGAAACCGTCGCCAAGGGCCAGATTGCCGCCCTGCGACTGAAAATCTCGCAGGTTTATTGAGCCTTTCTGCGACCTCAGACCGTTTTTGGCGTCGATGACATGAATGTCGTTTTCCGTCGGCCAGTAAAGGAAATTGCCGGCGATTAACCCCCGGCCCGATGCCGGATAACCCGTGCCCGAATCAGGCCAACTGCGAAGGATACGGCCAGTTGCAGCGTCAATTGTCCAGACCCGGTCGCCCGTGGCAAAGAGATTGCCCTGGGTCGCACCCACCAGGTGCACCACGTCGGGCAGGGGGGCCGAAATCCACTTGAGTGAACCGCTTTCAGCGTCAAGTGCGTAAATTTGCTGGCTGTCGACCGGGGCGGTGTAAAGTGTGCCATGGTCAAAAACCGGCGGATTCAGGTCGCGACGGGAAAGCGATGTCGCGTTCGGGTCGCGTTTGGGGTAGGAAGTTACCCAGCGAAGGCGGCCAGAGCCGGCCTCAATACTGGCCACACCGCCTGAATCACTTTGATAGTAGAGATTGCCGTCGGCCATCGTCAGCAGGTGGTGGGCATGACCCGGCACCGCACCCTGCGCTGCAGCCTGCATGTCAAAGGGGTTCGGGATGTCGAAGAGATAACGGGTCCACTCGACATTGCCCGTATTGGCCGAAAGGGCAACGACATATGTAGAAGTCTGTACACCTGGCAGGGTGAGCACCAGATAGACCCGGTCGGCATCAGCCACGGGCGAGCCTTCAATCGAGCCGAATTCCGGGGCCATGACTCCGTCAGGCTGCTTCAGTGGAATTTTGCTGCCGGCGACACGCCAGATGACCTGCCCCTTGTTGCGCAGATCAAAGGCGGCAACGATGGAATTAGAGCTGTTAAACTGATTTCCGAAGGCCATGGAATTGCCGGATTCGCCCAGCCGGGCGTAGAGCCTGTCGCCACTGGCACTCAGCGTCATGCGGGGCGAGCCAGAAATGAAAAATGAGTTCTGGCCTCGGGTCGACCCCAGCTTGTCAATATCCTGCCACCAGCTGGGCCCTACGGTGCCGTCGGGCCGGGCGGCCTCGTTCAGGTTATAGGCCACCAGGCGGTTTTCGGTGCAGTAAATCACCATCTCGCCGACAATCACCGGATGATAGGCAAGAATCGGGTTGGCTGGCCGCCCCAACTGCGGATTATTATTAAAACCGCCGCGCCCTGCAAATCCACCGAATCCGCCAAATCGGCCGCGGGTGGGAATCATGGTTCGCGGTGGCAGGACCGGCTCGATCTTCACGGCCCACTGGCGGGCACCGATGTCAATCGGGTCAGAAATCAGCCGATTTCGCTCAAAATTGCCGGCAAACGTCGGCCAGTTGGCATCTTCAGGCGGCTTTCGATAGATTTTGTCTTCAGTGATGGCTTTGAGCAGGCTTGCCGCCAGCAGACCTGACCGGCCGGCGAAAACCCCTTCTGCCTGCGGCCATTTTGTGGCGAAGGCCTGCAGGACAGCCCTGGTTCGGGCTTCAGTAAAGCTGCCGGCGGCGTGGCTGGCCAGAATGAGCTTGGCTGTGACAATCGTCTGGCGATTGGCTTCACCCGGGTGCACGGCCGGAAGCTGCAACACGCCATTTTCGGGCGACGGTTCGTCGGGCAGACGCACAAGCTGGCGATAAAAGGCCACGGCCTGCTTGAACTCGCCTTCGTCGAAAGCCATGTCGCCCAGCCGCTCAATGGCCTGATAGCCATATCGGCTGAGATAAAATTCGGTGGCAAGCCGCACCAGGTCGGCACGTCGCTGCTTATCGCCGGATTCGGGCGAAATGGCGCGGTTCCACAGGACACCTGCCTGAACTTCACCGGCCCGGGCAAAAGCCTCGCGGGCTTCGGGCGGCAGAGACGCCATCTGGCCAATCACATAATCTCGCTGGTTATACCAGCGGCGTGTCTGGCCCTGGTATCTTGCATCGACTCGCACAGTGTCCGGAATCCGCACGGCTCGGTCGCCATATTGGGCGATGATCTTCTGATACATGTCAGCCGCTTCTTGCCACTGGCGGTCGCGGATGAAAGCCGAAGCCGAACGAAGCATCGATTCAGCGGCGTCGGAATCGTCAGGATAAACCGAACTGGGTGTCAGCCCTTCCTGGGCCGGCAAAAGGATCGGAGACATCAACAGCAACAGAAACAGAACACCTGCCGGACCGCGATAGCTTGGCGTCATGGTTCGGTATTCCCCGCGAAGTGGTGGGCAAGGTGAAAGATAAGGCGAATCTGACCGCGAGAATTCCGATGCATGCATCGCTTTATCCAGTATTTATCAGCGTAACAAATCACAAGCCAAAACGCAAAAAAAAGATCACTTTCTGCCATTCCCCGGCAATTGGCAGCAACAGCTTGTCGAAATATCGCCGGAATTAATTGACCAATGCGTGTGCAGAATTTCAGCACATTAATATTTAAGCTGATACATATAAACCATTTGCAATAGTTAAGCCGCTTCTGTAAAGGGGTAGTCCGGCGAAGCGGTCGGTGGGCGCACTGCGAAGCTGGCACTGAGCAGAAACCAGGCAGAATGTTGCCGGCCTGGTGTGCATTGGCGATGGGCTTTATTGCAAGGCAGGCGGGCAGTCGAGGCTTGAACCGTAACGGCAGACCCGTTAATTTCTTGGTAACGCAAACATGTCCGGGCATTCTGTCCGGCTGACAACCCAGCAATCTCAATTTTAAAGGGCAGACATGATGATATTTCGCATGGCAATGGTGGCAACGTCTCTATTGACAGCGGCCGTTGCCTCACTGGCCGCCCCGCCCAGGTCTGTTTCTCTCGACTCCGAAGGAATCCCCAAAATGAGCTTTGGCAAGCTGGCCGATGGCACACCGATCGACATTTACACGCTGAGCAACGGCAAAATCACGGCCAAAATCTCTTCCTATGGAGGCATCGTTACCGAGCTGCATGCACCTGACAAAAACGGCAAATCGGCCGATGTGGTGCTGGGTTTCGACTCGCTGGAAGGCTATCTGGCCGGGCATCCTTATTTCGGGGCCATCACGGGCCGCTATGCCAACCGCATTGCCAAGGGCAAATTTACGATTGACGGCAAGGAATATTCGCTGGCCGTGAACAACGGCCCCAACTCGCTGCATGGCGGCCTGAAGGGCTTTGACAAGGTTGTTTGGAAGGCCGAAGAAACCACTGCCAACGGCCAGCCCGCCCTGAAAATGACCCGTACCAGCCCTGATGGTGAAGAGGGCTATCCCGGAAATCTGACCGTGAGCGTGACTTACAGCCTGACGCCAAAAAATGGGCTTCGAATTGATTATTCTGCCACCACCGACAAGCCGACGGTGCTGAACCTCACTAACCACAGCTATTTTAACCTGGCCGGGCCGGCGGCAGGCACGATTCTTGACCACGAACTGACACTGGCTGCCGACGAATTCACCGAAGTGGATGACAATCTCATCCCGACAGGCAAGCTGGGCAAAGTGGCCGGCACGCCCCTGGATTTTACAAAATCCACGGCCATTGGGGCCCGCATTGGCCAGATTCCGGGCGAGCCAGGCGGCTATGACCAAAACTTTGTGGTGAAGGGGGCCAGGGCAGGGGCGAAAGAGCCGGTTTTCACGGCGAAGGTGAAAGATCCGAAGTCGGGCCGCGTCCTGAATGTTTACACCACCGAGCCAGGCGTGCAGTTTTACACAGGTAATTTTCTCGATGGCACAGTGAAAGGCAAGGGCGGCGTGGTTTACAAGAAAAACCAGGCTTTTTGCCTTGAGGCCCAGCACTATCCTGATTCGCCCAATCATGCCGGCTTTCCAAGCACGCGGCTGAACCCCGGCGAAACCTATACACAGACAACGATTTACGAATTCTCGGCCGAGTAATCGATCTGCGTTTCGTAAAATAGAAATGCAACCCGGCTATTTTCATGAAAATGCAAACTCATGAAACGAGTCGGGTTGAATTAATTTCTTTTGTTTTCTACAAATAGGTTCTTGGAACGGCAGAACCCTTTTTCTGAGATAATTTCATGATTCCGTTTTCAACCGACGCTCCTCTTTATCATAAGCCTTATATGACTGTCGCGATGATCATCGTGAATGTCATCCTGTTTGTGCTTTTCTGCAACGGTGCAGAAAGCGGACAGATGGTTCTGGTGGATAACCAGGGTCGGGAAATATCGGTTGAAGCCATTCGACCCGAGCTTGAAAAGGCAGCAGCAGCCGGCGACCGTGAGAGTGCCGAGATCCTGAGCGAGCTTGACGATATGAAATCAAGTCGGTCGATGCAGGAAAAACTCTCGGTTGAATTTGGCCGGGTGCTGCCGTGGCAGTGGCTTACCAACAATTTTATGCATGCCAACTGGGAACATCTGCTGGGTAACATGATATTTCTGTGGGCCTTTGGGCTGGTGGTTGAAGGGAAGGTTGGCCACCTTGCATTTCTGGCAATTTATCTTGGTATTGGCGTGCTCTATGGCATGATGTTGCAACTGGGCGCACTTTATTTTGACCCGGATGGGATTGCGCTGGGGGCATCAGCGGCGATTTTCGGGCTTTTGGCTTTGTGCATTGTATGGGCACCAGCGAATGAATTTTCCGTATTCACGGGTCGCAGTATTTTTGAAATCCCGATTGTATTATTCGGCGCATTTTATGTCGCTAAAGAGCTTCTCTTTTTCTACCTTGGCAATTTTCGACTGAGTTCGGAATTATTGCATATTCTTGGCTTCGTCGTGGGCTTTCCACTCGGAGCATTATTATTGAAACAGAAAATGGTTGACTGCGAAGGCTGGGATCTGTTTACGTACATGAGTGGCGAGCCAGGCAAATCAAAGAAAAAGAAGAAAAAGTCCGAGAAAACAACGGTTAAAACAACATCACCGGTTTTTGTCTCAAGCGTTTCAACGACAGATGCTGTAAAGCCACTGTCAACGCTTGACAGGCAGCTTGACAAAGTGAGCGAGCTGATCAGCCGGGGCGAGACCGAGCTGGCCATGGCCCAGTTTGATCGTCTGGAAACCGATAACCCGGGCCTGGAATGGCGGCAGGCCGATTTGTATAAGCTGATTCAGGCCCTTCTGGCCAGGAAGCAATTCGAACAGGCCACTGGTTTTCTTCAGTATCACACCAACAACTTTGACGAACATAAAACCGAGATGCAAATTGTGCTGATGCGTATATACCTGAACCAGAACCGTCTGGATGAAGCCCGTGCATTATATTCTAGAACATCCACGGCCAATCTCACGGAAAAGCAGGCCGCTCAAATGGATTTGATACGCACCTGGCTCAGAAATTAAAGCTGTTTTCCTGATGGAATTCAGTGCAGAGAGACTTCAGTATTTTCAGCGGATTTCTTCACGCGAAAGAACTTTGCAAGATCATCAAAAAGCGAATAGGCCACGGGCGTGACAAGCAGGGTAGGCAAAAGCGAGAGCATTTGCCCGCCGATGATCACATTGGCCAGGCTGGCCCGGGCAGCGGCGCCGGGGCCCCGGCCAAGGGCGAGTGGAATCATGCCTGCGACAAGCATCAGGGTGGTCATCAGGATTGGGCGTAACCGCGTGCGATTGGCTTCAAGAATGGCCCTGTCGCGATCCATGCCGCCCCGGCGCAGTTCGTTGGTGTAGTCCACCTGCAGGATACCATTTTTCTTGACAATGCCGACCAGCATGAAAATGCCGAAAATTGAGTAAATATCAAGGGGTTTGTCAAGAATCTGAAGCGAAATCAGAGCAAAGGGAAATGTGAGCGGCAGGGCAAGCAGAATGGTGATCGGGTCGACAAACGACTCAAACTGTGCAGCCAGCACCATATACATGAATACAAGCGAAAGGCCGAAGGCAATCAGAAAATTTTTGGCGACGTCGTCAAGATTTCTCGACTTGAACCCTTTGCGGAATTCGTAGCCCGGCGGCATGCCCAGGGCGGCGGCTTCACGCACCAGGGCATCAACCCCCTGACCGGTGGAATAACCAAGGGCCAGGTTCGCGCCGACAGTTGTCCTTCGCTGACGATTCAGACGTTCAATCTGGGAAGGGCCCCGACGCTCGTCGCTTTGTGTAATGCTGCCGATCGGCACCAGTTCGCGTGTGACGGTGGAAGGCACGGTGATGTATTCAATGGCGTCGCGCGTGTTACGCTGAGCGGGGCGGGCTCTCAGCCAGACATCGTATTGTTCGTCGCCATCCTTGAAGGTGGAAACCGGTTCACCACCGACAAGTATCGAAAGGCTGGTGGAAACCGTTGCGGCGTCAACACCCAGATCAGCCGCACGGTCGCGGTCAATTGATACCTGAAGTTCCGGCTTTCGAGCCGAAACCGTGGTATCTACGTCAACCAGTTCAGGGCATTTACGCAGACGTCCCATCAACATATCAGTATATGTATAAAGCACTTTCAGGTCAGGGCCGATCAGGTTAACGTCAACGGTGGCAGCCAGGCCACCGCCACCCTGACGATTGGATGCATCCGAAACGCCACCGCGCAGGTCGGGGTATTGCGACAGGATTTTGCGGGCACTGGCCATGACATCAAACTGGGTGTAGTCGCGTTCGGTGAGGTCGATCATGCGCACCAGAATCGAGGCCCGGGTCACATCGCCCGAGCCACGGGCCACGCGTGAAGAGGTGTCACCGATGGTTGTCAAAACACTTGTCACACCAGGCAGACGCTTAAGCTGCAGTTCCAGCTCTTCGATGTCGTGATTGATCGAATCAAGATTCGAGCCGGGCTGGGCCAGCACCTGCACAATGAATTCATTGGTGTCGTCGCGCGGGATATACTCAAGCGGGGTCTGCTGCAGCATTGGGTAACCGGCCGCCATGCCGGCAAGGCTGAGCAGGGCGACAATGAACCGGTGCCGCAGGCTCCAGCCAAGTATTCCCATGTAGAACTTTTCAACAATACGCCAGACAAAGCCGCTTTTGGATGAACCGTGCGAGGTATCCTCAACCTTCAGAAAGCGGCTGCAAAGCATGGGCGTAAGGGTGAAGCTCACAAAGAGGCTGACGAGAATCGCAAAGGCAATTGTCAGACCAAAGCTGTTGAAAAGCCGGCCAATCTGGCCATCCATAAATGCCACCGGCACGAAGATAACCACCAGCGACAGCGAGGTTGCCAGCACCGCCAGGGCAATTTCAGAGGTGCCGACAAGCGACGCCTTCATGGCATCAAGCCCGTGTTCTTCCATATGCCGGAAGATATTTTCATGCACAACCACCGCGTCGTCAATCACGATGCCAATGGCCAGCACCAGGCCCAGCATGGTGATATTATTCAGCGTGAAGCCCATACCGTCCATCAGGGCGAAGGTGGTGATGATCGAAGCCGGAATGGCCGAGGTGGCGATGAGTGTCGTACGCCAGTCGCGGATGAACAGCAGAATTGTGACTGACACCAGAAAACCGGCAAGAATCAGGTGCGTTTTGACTTCCTCGATCGATCGATTGATAAACACACTCTGATCAGAAACCATGTCGATCTTGAGGTCCGAAGGCAGGGCAGCACGAAGGGCATTGACTCGTGTCCGAACATTTTCAACCACGGCCACCGTGTTGGCCCCGGTCTGCTTGCGCACAAACAGGGCAACGGCCGGCTCGCCATCGAGTCGGGCGAGGCTTCGCTGGTCTTCAATGCCTTCTTCGGCGATACCAACGTCCTTGATCCGGATGGGATAGCCTTCGCGCACGGCCACCACCAGTTCGTTAAATCGATTGGCCGACTCAAACCGCCCCAAAACCCGCAGAACAAGTTCGCGGCCAGGCTGGTCAACCCGCCCGCCCGGCAGTTCAAGATTCTGGTTGGTCAGGGCCCGTCTCACATCTTCAATGGAAATGTTGTATTGCTGCAGCTTTTCGGTGTCGATTGTCACCTGAATGGTGCGCTGCTGGCCACCGGCGATGGTTACGGCACCGACACCCTGAACCGTCTCGATATTTTCCTTGATCCGCCGGCGGGAAAGCTCGGTAATTTCACGCAGGTCGCGATTGCCTGAAACGACAACCGTAATAACCGGGGATGCATCTTCGTCAAATTTGTCGATAACGGGCAGGGTCACGCCCCGGGGCAGCTGGCTGACCATGGCGTTTACCTTGTTCTGCACTTCCTGGGCAGCGACATCGGGCGATTTTGAAAGCAGAAAGCGGATGAAAACGCGGCTCACGCCTTCAGTTGTGATCGAACGGAGTTCGTCGATGCCTTCGATGGTGTTAACGGCTTCTTCCAGAGGCCGCGTAACCTGCGTTTCGACTTCTTCCACGCTGGCCCCACGCAGGGTGGTGGTGATGAAGACGAATGGCAGGTCGAGCTTGGGCTGGAGGTCAACACCGAGCCGGAAATAGGAGAAAATGCCGAGAACGATTGGCAAGGCCGTCAGCATCGTGGTGAACACGGGGCGGCGAATGCAGAGACCGGAGAGATTCATCGGCAGGTTCTCGGGATCGATGCAGAAGAGGCTTGGGGGGTAGCTTTGCCGGAATATATCAGGGCAGGCGGGCGGTTCCGGAATTGACTAATCAGTTTAACATTCATCTGTCACTTCAACAAGCAATTAACCCGGCCAAGCCGCCTGTTTTCTGTGCTTTCCGGCAGTAAATGAAAACAAAAAACAGGGCGGAGGGGAGATTCCGCCCTGTCCCATGGCTGTTGAGCAGCCATAATCGATCGTATTCCGGTAAATCAGACTTTAACAGGCACTTCAAAGCCCTTGCGATAGGCCCTGGTCAGCATGCCGTCGGCTTCGCTGTCGTTCACGAACGACTCGGTGGCCGGATTAATCGTGAGCTTGCGGCCCAGACGATACGAAATATTGCCCAGGTGGCAATAGGCCGAGCTGAGGTGGCCCTGTTCAATGTCGGCATTGAGTTTCTTATGATCGCGGGCACGCACGGCGTCGACAAAGTTGCGGTAGTGGTCGCCGCCGCCCGAGCCAGTTGCACCTGGTGTCAGCTTCGAGCCCATATAGGCTTGCCAGTTGGTATAGCTGGTGATGGCCAGAACGCCCTCAGTGCCATAGAAAATGTCGCCGACGCGAACACCAAGTTCGTCGTTGGTGTCGCGGCCACGCACTTCAAACTGAAGCAGGGCATCGTCATATTCAAAGGCCACAAACTGGGTGTTCGGCGTTTCGCCCTGATCCTTGTAACCCAGGCGACCACCAGACGACATCACAGACTTCGGAAATTCGTTCTTGTTCAGACCCCAGCGGGCCAGGTCCATCTGGTGGATGCCCTGGTTGCCAAGGTCGCCGTTGCCGGTGTTCCAGTACCAGTGCCAGTTGTAATGCAGGCGATTGGCATTAAAAGGCTTCATTTCGGCGGGGCCTGTCCACAGGTCATAAGCCAGGCTTTCGGGCGGCGTGCTGTCAGGCTGAGTGCCAATCGAATCACGACGCTTGTAGCACAAGCCCTTGGCCAGAAAGACCTGCCCCAGCTTGCCGCTGTGCAGAAATTCCATGGCCGACTGAATGCCCCTGTGGCTGCGGCACTGGGTGCCGGTCTGCACAATGCGGTTGTATTTCCGGGCCGCTTCCACCATGCGGCGGCCTTCGCTCACGTTGTGGCTGACAGGCTTCTCAACATAGACATCCTTGCCTGCCTGGCAGGCCCAGATCGTGCCCAGGGCGTGCCAGTGGTTGGGCGTGGCAAACGAAACGATGTCAATATCCTTGTTTTCGAGCAGTTTGCGAACGTCCTGATAATATTTTGGTTCGCTGCCATATTTGTCGCCGATTGCCTTCTTGGCCTTGCCGGTAACGCTGGAATCAGCATCGCAGATGGCCACAATCTTGCAGTCAGACTGTTTCAGAAAGCCGCCGACATGATCCATGCCACGGCCACGCACACCTACCACCGCCACCCGCAGAACATCGTTGGCACCGGCCTTTTTTGCACTGTTGTCAGCCGGAGTCGCATCGTCAGCAGCCTTCAGGCGGGCACCTTCAGCAGTCAGCCCGGCAAGAGCGGTGGAAAGTGCGGCAGAATTTTTCAGAAAATCGCGGCGATCGTGCGGTGACATGGGCGTCGTCTCCTGTCGGAATGAATATTTGCCAGTGAATTGAAAGGGACTCGGAGGGTATCCCTGAAAAGGCGTGACGAAGGCAGTATTTTCTATTTCCAGGGATTTTTCTAGGTATAGGTCTTAACAGGTAATTGACAGACAATCAATAAAAATCTGGAATAATTTTCCGCAAAAGGGCTTTTTTATGCCGGAAACAGGATTGCTTGACAGTCGGCCCCGATCGTGCGAAAAGAGAATGATATTGCCCTTCGACCAGATTGACGATTTCAGAGAGAAAAGATGCTGCGAAAAACCGGAAAAATCATACTGGCATTTTTGCTTTCAGTGATGGCATTACCGGCCCAAGCGGCTGAGAAGCCGAATGTGCTTTTTCTTTTTGCTGACGACATGCGGGCTGACACGATAGCATTGCTGGGCGACAAGGCGGCAAAAACGCCAAACCTTGATGCTCTGGTAGCGCGGGGTTTGGTTTTTACAAACGCTTATTGCATGGGAGGTAATTCAGGGGCTGTCTGCACGCCATCGCGGAACATGATGCTTTCGGGCAACGCCTATTTTCGCTGGAAGGATTTTAAGGATGGAAACAGGCCGAAAGGCATGATTTCACCGGGCGACGGGCCGAATTTCCCGCTTGGGATGCAGGCAGAAGGCTATGAAACTTATCATCATGGCAAGCGTGGCAACACCGCACCGTTGATTCAGGCCAGGTTTGACCACAACAAGTATCTGAAAAACGACGATGTTGAGCGAAAGTCGGGCGAGCCTGGCCAGGAAATTGCCGACGAAGCGATTGCATTTCTGAATTCGCGGAAGAACGACAAACCATTTTTCATGTATCTGGCGTTTGGTAATCCGCATGACCCGCGAGTGGCGGCACAAAAATATCTCGACCAGATTGACACATCCAAAATACAACTACCGGCTAATTTTTTACCCGAGCACCCGTTTGATAACGGCGAGTTGAAAATTCGAGATGAAATGCTGGCCCCGCATCCCCGACCGGTTGATGTGATGAAGAAGCAGTGGCACGAGTATTATGCCACGCAACTGGGTATGGATTTTCATATCGGTCGAATTATTGAGCAATTGAAATCGTCAGGCCAGCTGGAAAATACAATCGTTGTTTTTTCAGCCGATCAGGGCATTGCCCTGGGCAGCCATGGGCTTCTGGGCAAGCAGAACCTATACGACCACAGCATGAAATCGCCGCTGATATTCGCGGGACCCGGGATTCGACAGGGAAAAAGCGATGCGCTTTTGCACCTGTTTGATATTTATCCGACAGTGGTGGAATTGGCTGGCGGAAAAGCACCCGGAATGATCGACGGGAAGTCGTTCAAGGCTGTGATTGACGGCAAGACCGAAAAGCACAGGGATGCACTGATGCTGGCCTATCGCGATGTGCAGAGGGCGATTGTCACGCCCCACGACAAATTGATTTTTTACCCGAAAGTGCGAAAAACGCAGTTGTTTAATCGCAAGACCGATCCGGCTGAAATGAAGAATCTGTTTGATGATCCTGACGAGTTTGACAAGTGGAAGGATCTCTTCCGTCGCCTTGAAATCATGCAGGATCAATATGGAGATAGTCTTGAACTGAACCCGCCCGGCAACTGAATTGCCGGGGATTAACCGGCCGATGTCGAATTCGGTTTAAATGCAAGGATCATCCAGCCGATGATCTGCAGCGTGCCGCCAATGGGCGTAATGGCGCCGAGCCACTTTGGCCCTCCGAGGGTAATACCATAAAGCGTTCCGCTGAAAATCAGGGTGCCGTAGATCAGGCAGAGCAAGGGGGCTTTGGCCGCTTTCTGGCCTGATTGAGCGAACCAGGCGGCGATGGCGATAAGCCCCAGGGCATGATACATCTGATAACGAACACCAATTTCAAATGTGACAAGTTGCTCGGGGCTGACCACCGTCTTCAAGGCGTGGGCCCCGAAGGCCCCAGCAACGATTCCCAGGCCGGCCATGACGGCCCCGATGTGAAATATCTTGTACGAATTCATTTTCTGATTGCCTCCGGCAGGTTATCTTCAATTCCAAGGATAGCGGCCCTGATTTCAGCGGCCAGAAAAAGGCTGCCGGTGATGACAACCATGCCTTCAGCACCTGCCATGGCCTGTGCTTCATGGCACGCATCAACGGGTAGCGATATTTCCGCATCGACACTTCGCCCGGCGGCTTCAATGGCAGTTCGGGTTTCATCATGAGAGCGGGCACGGGGGTTTTTCTGATACTGGGTGATGACAATCCTGTCAAACAACGGTAGAAGCCAGAATAACTGCCCTTCCAGATCTTTTTCGCGGGTGGTGCCGAAAACAAGTACCCTGGGGCCCTTGACTGGCGGAAATGAAATTTTGATCGTCTCGGCCAGTGCCTGTGCTGATGCGGCATTATGCGCGCCATCGATGACCATGAGCGGAGAATTGCCAAGGATTTCGACTCTTGACGGCATTTGCAGCCCCTGCCAGGCCCGGCAAATCCTGCTTCGGTCAAAATGCAATCCAGATTTCTCGGCGGCATCAAGCGTTGCCAGGCTTAATGCGGCATTCTCAACCTGATGGGGGCCCAGCAGGGGCGACTGCATTTCACCCCAGTCGCGAGCCCACGATTTCAAATGAAATCGCATGGGTTCCGGCTTGAGAATTTGAGCCGGCATGGGCAGTTTTTCAAATGCGTAGTCTCTGTTGAGACAGTAGAAATTGCATTTTCGGTCTCTTGCAATCTGATCAATCACCTTTGCCGCCGGCGGGTCGGTCACGCCGCTGATGGCCACGCGGCCACGCTTGAATATTCCTGCTTTTTCGCGGGCAATTGCGGCGGTGGTGTTACCAAGCTGGCGGGTGTGGTCAAGCGAGATGGAAGTGATGACAGCCACATCAGGGCGAACTATGTTTGTCGAATCAAGTCGCCCGCCCATGCCCACCTCAAGCACCACAAGATCGCACTTCTCGCGGGCAAAATAGAGAAGGCCCATTGCCGTGGTGATTTCAAAAAAGGTGAGTTTCAGGGTGTCGGCATGAAGCGAGTCGATGGCTTCAACTGCCTGCCTGATTTCATGCACCAGCCCAGCCAGGCCTGGCTGATCAATCAACTGGCCATCAATCCGGTATCGTTCTTCCAGAAAATGCAGGTGAGGCGAGCAGAAAAGGCCGGTTTTATAACCACAGCCCGAAGCGGCGGCTGCCAGCATTGTGCAGGTCGAGCCTTTGCCCTTGGTGCCGGCCACGTGAATGATTTTATAGCTTTTCTGCGGGTCGCCCAGGCGCCGCATCAGCCGGCGCATGCGGCCCAGACCCAGGCCTTCCGAGCCACGGGGCAGACCAACATTTTCATAGTTCAGGCGGCTGTAAAGAAAGTCAAGTGCCTCCTGATAATCGTCGGAGTGTTTAGTCATGGCCTGTCTCCGACAACCCAGGGCACCCACCGATCCAGACTCACATGCAGGGCACAGCCAGTTTCGTGGGCGATTGAATTCATTTTCCTGATTATAGATTAGCCAATCCACGCAAATTCGTCTATGCATGCCGCTGGCGAGAGCCTGAGAGTTCTGCAATAATTAAATAATGAAGAGATGTGTGTCGCGGTATGGCGAAGTCTGATCCTGAAACGTAGGGAAGGGGCAGGGCAATGCTGTTTATTCAGACCCTTAAGCGGCTTTTTGGTGGGGAAGATTCAGGCGAAACGGCTGCCCTGCGGGATCGCGAACGAGAAGCACTGCGAAAAGCCTGGAAACTTGACGCAGACGACCCTGTGATGGTTGAGGAAAGCCGACGGCAGGAACCTGACGACCCGACTGGCCAGGGCTATGACGAGCATCTGTGGCGTGGGAGACTGGCAAATCTCTGCTCAGAAATTCACGACAGAACCGACCTTGCCGAACAAGTTAAAATTTTGATGGGCGAGGCACATAACCTTGCCATTGCACCCCAGGCTATTTTTGAAACGGCCCAGACCGCTTTCGAGTCGGCCATTCGGCAGGTAGTCGCCGACCGCCAGGTGACCGACGATGAACACCGGCAGCTGGATGTCCTTCGCGATGCCCTTGGTCTGCCGGATGTGCTTGCAGCAGATATACTTGAAAAAGTTGCTGACGAAGCCAGGACCGTGTTTAAGTCGCAGATCGAGGGGCTTTGATTGCAGATAAATCAGGGGGCCACGGCCGGCTGATGATCGTGGCCTGGCTTAGGTGGTTCGTCGCTGGCCAGGGCTGGGGGCAGACGGCGGGGCCGCATGTCGCGACCAACGCAGGCGACAGTCGAATGACCCACGGCCAGAAGGTCGGCTCCGCGATAAACTTCATAGCGGTGCACAATTTTTACGTGCGTTGTGCGTTCGACAATAGTGCGAAGAGTCAGCAGGTCGTCGTAATAGGCCGGCTTGCGATAGCGGCAACCAATGTCTGAAAGCACTATCAGGCTGCCTTCGTCTTCCATGTCCTTATAAGAATAGCCTTTATGGCGAAGAAACTCGACCCGGCCCATTTCAAAATAGACGAAATAATTGGCATGATGCAGCAGGCCCATGCGGTCTGTTTCGGCATATCGCACGCGAATGGGCAAGTCAAAATGCGGCTCGCCGGTTGTCAGGGCAGGGGTCTGGTCGTTGGCTGTTTCGTTGCTCATTTCAAAATCACTTCTGGCCGTTGGGGTTGGCTTGCCATGGCCGGTAAGGCTGGCGATTCAGCTGATTTTACTGGCGGATGGCTGGTGATGACCAGCGGGTAGGGGTCGTAAGGCCAGGCTTCGCGGCTGGGGTAAACAGGCTTGAAGTCGGTTCGCAGCCACGCCAGAAATTGACCTGGGCTGTGCGTAAGGCTTTTGGAATCAAGCCATTGGGTATATGCTTCAAACTGCCTGAGCGTGACAACGCCATCGCCCAGCCCGAAGAAAAGATACTTCCATGAAAAGGCCTTGCGGGCTTCGCCCGGCGATAGCCCTTCAGTCAGCAGGCGGGTCATGGCCGAGGCCAGCCCTGTGCGTTCCGAGCCATGAAAGCAGTGAATTAACATCGGCCGCCTGGCTGATTGCAGGGTGGCCGCCAGCGTGAGGGCCTGGTCGCGGCTCATCCACTCGCAGCTTGAAAGCGGCATATCGACCTGCACGGCCCCACTGACAAGCGTGGTAATTCGTTCGGCGTCATACCAGTTTTCTCCTGGATTTGGGCCCCGCAGGTTTAAAACGGTCTGAATCTGGTGTTCTTCGATAAAATGCCTGAGTGCCCCGGGCGACATCTGGTCAGAGCGATACACAGCCGAGGCGGGCCCCAGTGAAGAATCTGCGGGAATCACCGTGCCGACATTGTCAACGGCATGCCGCCAGCCCCAGAAGACGAGAAAACTAAGCAGAGGCGCGGCGAGGATGAGCCTGGCCAGCCAACGCATCGTAAGCCGTCGGTTCATAGCGATAATCCTTGTTTAGATAAGAAGATGCTGCAAATCGATCGACAAGCGAACGGTCGCGTGTGTCGCCGGTCGGGTCAGTCCATCGATACTGGCTTATTTCTGCCCAGGCATTGGTGGCCGAATAGCCCTGGTGCCTCATTCGCCAGGCGGCCTGGGCCTGGGTGCTGCGATGGTGGCCGGCGACACAGTGAAACAGCAGGGGGCGGGGCAGCGATTCGATAAAATCAGCAGATTCAGCCATTTGTGCCAGCGACATATACGAGCCACGAATGGGCAGAATGACCCAGTCGATGCCTTTCGGCTTAACAACTGACGCATAGTTCGTGAATTTAGGGTCAGTTGTTCCCATGACCGAAAGGCTGAGGATTGAGCGAATTTGATAAGTATTGACAAGTCGGTGAATGGGCCAGGGCTGTTGCCATGCACCGCGATAGATCTGGCCTGGAACGACTTCGGCGAATCGCTTGATGAAGATTTCGTCCCAGAATTGCACGGCGGTGGTGGCGGCAGAGCCAGATGCGGCAGCGGTGATGAGAATGGCTCGACGGCTGATTTTTGGTATTGCCGGAGTTCTCGAGGCCGTTTCGGGTGGGTTATCGGCCTGAAACCGGCGGGAAGGGCGGGCGAGCGGATTGATTTGAGAGGGCCGCATGGATTGGTAATTCATCCCTGAACAGACTTGGTCCATATCAATTTCAAAATGATAAGAATTCCGGCAATTGCGGCAAGGGCGTTTTTTTATGAATTTGCTGCGGTGCGGCGATGATTGACGCCAGGGCAATCGGTTAATTATGCTTTTACGGGTGACCGGAAAAGACGCATTGAAATTCAGACCTGTGGTTGAGAACTGATGAAAATGAGATTAAACCGGTTGATTCTATGCATGACGGTGTGGTTTATCGGCGGGGTCACAGCCGAAGCCCAGTTAAAAATACAATCGGCGACGACCGCCAAACCATCAGCCGAAGAATTGAAACTGGCAGGCGACTGGGAAGGGCGACTGCTGGGGCAGCTTGACATGATTTTTCATGTGATGGCCCCTGCCAAAGCAGGCGAAGCCTGGTCTGGCACCTTCGACGTGCCGATTCAGAGTGTGAAGGGATTTGATCTTGGCAACATTATTATAAAAACCAATGAAATTCAATTTGAATTAAAAGGTGTGCCGGGTAATGCCAGTTTCGGCGGAAAACTGGCATCTGACGGAATGTCGATTGAAGGGCGATTTAAACAGGGCATTCTTAACCAGCCCATGACCCTGAAAAAGAAAAAGCCGGAATCGACTGGCTTTGACAAGAAAACCATAGATGAGCTGGCCAATCGGCTATTGGCTGACTGGAAGGCACCAGGGCTGGCTCTGGCGATCGTCAGAGACGGAAAAGTGATTCATGCGGCGGGTTATGGTTTTAAGAATGTCGAAAAGAAAGAGCCGATGACAGCTGACACACTGCTGGCGATTGGCAGCTGCACCAAGGCATTTACCACCACGCTGATTGCGGGGCTGGTTGATGAAGGCATGCTTGACTGGGACAGGCCCGTGCAGGAATTCTGGCCGGCATTTCGGATGAGCGACCCAAATACGACGAAGCTGGTGAGCCTGAGAGACATGGTGACACACCGCACGGGGCTGCCGCGACACGACCTGATCTGGTTTGCCGGCGAGCTGCCCAGGGCCGAGATTCTCAGGCGAATTGAGCATCTGCCGGTGGCTTCGCCCATCAGGCAGCGATGGATTTATAATAATCTGATGTTTGTCACAGCAGCGGCGGCGGCTGAGCAGGCCACCGGCAAATCATGGGAAGAACTGGTTCAGCAGCGCATTTTGACGCCCCTGGAAATGAAACGCACCACGCTGCACATTAATGAAATGAAACGCGATGCCGACCATGCGACGGGGTATCATGCCGACGGTGTGGCAAAGGAAGGCTTCGCCGTGAAGCCCTACCGGGAAATTGCGGGCATGGCACCTGCCGGATCGATTAATTCATCTGTAAATGAAATGGCGAAGTGGATTGCATTTCAACTGGGGCAGACTTCGCGAGCAGCCAACTCGGTATTACCAGGCAAAAAAACGGTTGAAATGCTGCATCAGCCGCAGATGGCAACAGCTTCTGCCGGGAGCACCAGGGAAGTGCACAGCATGGGTTATGCCATGGGCTGGGGTGTTGAGAGTTATCGCGGGCACCGGCACGTGGAACATGGCGGCGCGATCGATGGATTTGTGGCCCAGGTCGAGCTTTTCCCTGACGATGGGCTGGGTATTGTGGCCCTGGTCAATCAGTCGGGTTCGGGTCTTCCAGGTGTCATCTGTCCGATGATAGCAGACAGGGTGCTGAAGTTGGAGCCGGTCGAATGGTCGGGGCAGACACTTCAGAAGGTTGAGGCGGCAAAAGTCCTGAAAAAGCAGGCTGCCGGCAGTGAGAAGAAGGCAAGGGTGGAAGGCACCCGGCCCAGCCATGAATTAAAAGCCTATGAGGGAGTTTTTGAAAATGCAGGCTATGGCCGGATTTCATTTGAACTCATCGAAAACAGGCTCAGCGCGAAATATGGTGTAACCCGTTTCGGGCTTGAGCATTGGCACTACGACCAGTTCAGGCCGACAGGCGTGAAGCCCGAAGACGATGCCTTTGAAAACAAGCGGGTTTTATTTCAGACGGATGAGACAGGCGATATTGCGTCGGTCTCGATTGATCTGGAGCCGATGACAGCACCAATTCAGTTTAAAAGGGCGGCTGATGCCCGGCTGACTGATGATAATTTCCTGAGTCGCCTGACCGGTGATTATGAACTGGCGACACAGGTCGCAAGCATCACGAGGCAGGGCAAGAACCTGATTGCCAGCCTGCCTGGCCAGCCTGCTTATCGGCTTGTCGCTGAGAAGTGGTTGCGTTTTCGTTTTGCCGATCTGCCCGGGTTTCATGTCAGGTTTGACCTGGATGACAAGGGCGAGCCAACGGGTCTGACAATTGAACAGCCTGATGGAAATTACAGCGGTAAAAGAAAGAAATGAAATCAGCCGGAAATACAGCCGGCAGCTTTCATTTCTGATAGACTCAAATGCTGTAAGTCAGGGCCCGTCGAAACGCACCGGGCCTTTTCCTTCCTGAATTTTAAATCCGGAATCTGCATGAGCAGGATTTGAATCAACGTGGGGCTGGGGCCCTTCAGCGTGGCCTTTGTGACGGGTTTCGTTGTGTTCGCCAAGATAGAATTTGGCGACATCTTTATTGGCATAAATTTCGGCCTCGGTGCCATAGGCAAAAACACGTCCTTCGCGGATCACATAAGATCGGTTGCAGACTTCCAGCGTTTCACGAAACTGGTGGTCGGTCAGAAGGATGCCGATATTGTGATTTTTCGCCAGATCAAGAATTTGTTGCTGAATGTCTTTCACTGTTTTCGGATCGATACCGGCGAAGGGTTCGTCGAGCATGATGAGCTTCGGGTCATTGACAAGGCAACGGGCAATTTCAAGCCGGCGGCGTTCACCGCCCGAGACACGGGAAGCGGCAGTTCGGCGAATTTTCTGAAGTCCAAACTGGTCGAGCAGTTCTTCAAGGCGTTCTTTTCGTCTTTTACGTGTATAGTCGGCTCTGTATTCAAGAATGGCCATGAGGTTCTGCTCAACAGAGAGTTGGCGGAATACGGAGGAATCCTGCGGCAGATAGCCCATCCCAAGCCTGGCTCGCTGATACATGGGCAGGTGGGTGATGTCGTGGCCGTCGAATAGCACCATACCATCATTGGCGTCGATCAGCCCGATAGTCATTCGAAAGCTGGTGGTTTTGCCGGCACCGTTAGGGCCAAGCAGGCCAACAATTTCGCCTGTGTGTACCTCGAAGCTGACACCATCGACCACCTGTCGGCGACCATACCATTTTTTCAGGTCGCGCACTTCAAGCAGAGCCTTACCCTGCGGAATGGAAGCACGACTACCGAAGCGGTCGGCGATGGATGAAGCGTGATCAGAGCCCTGAGAATCAGTGTCTGACACAGCTTGCGGCGATCGACTGAAAAATCCCATCTTTCCTGATCCTCCGTGATCGTGGGTATGCAGTGGTATCTACGATGTCAGTCAGCGTATCACTTTCATACGGTCGAAATTGGGCACGAATGGAAAATCAATTTTCCGGCCCCTGAAGTTGATTTTCAATGACCAGCTGCCCATTGGCCAGGCATGGGGCCAATAGACCATGAAGGCCTTGCCGACAATCAGCCGTTCGGGCACCTCCCACGATTGTCGGTTGGTGTCGTCCCAGCCACCAATTCCGCCCGGTTCCATGCGGTCAGATATGCCCCAGGCACGGCTGTCCTTGGAAAGGGGGCTGTTGTCGCCCATCATCATATAGCGGCCTGGGCCGATCGGGAAATCCTGGTGGCGTGTTTCCTCAAAAGCTGAAAACTTGGCAGGGTCGGAAATCAGGTTGAAAAACGCCGTGCTGTCAATGATCGCGGCACTCCAGAGGTTCTCGCCATAGTCAAACCCGCTGGGGTAAACACTGTAGTAAATATCACGTGTCAGGCGCAGGCGGCTTACACTGACTTTACCGTCCTTCACCGCCAGGCCTACCGGCTTCAGGTCAGCGGCCTGCGGGCCTTTGGTTTCAGAGGCATCAGGCTCATATTCTATGCCATCACCAAAGGGTTTCAGGTGATTGATCCAGAGAGTCAGACGATCGTCAACATTGGCAAACCGCAGCTTGAATCGACCACCTTCGCGAATCGGCGTTTTGGCCTCGGCAAGCTGCCTGCCACCACGAACCAGGCGGCCCATGCCTGTGGCCAGATCAACTACAAACTGGTTCGGCACTCCGGCTTCAACCAGCTCAATGCGAAACTCGCCACTTGGTTTGTCCACCTGCAGAAGTACTTCAACTGTGAGGTCGCCCACCCAGTGCGGCTGAAACCAAGCCTGTTTGTCGTAGGCATCACGCGTGAGATAGGTGTTATATGAATAATAGTCAGTGATCAGCGAAGACCGCGGCTGAACGGGCAGGGGGCGACTGGTTGCAACAGCCCGCCATTGTTCCGGCGTCGGCACGCGGTGCTCATATCGCATATCAAGCCATTTGTCGCCCGTGGTCGTGGCTTCATAAAGGCCATCTTCCACGACATTCCATCCGGCTTCTTCGCTTCGCCAGTGATCCCAGCGTTTGTCGTCTTTCAACAGGGCCGGGCGATGCGCATCGTCGTTAACGAGAATCTGCATGGCCTGCTGATGAGCCAGGGGCTTGCGCTGCATGCGAAAAGCGTCGCTGGAATTGAGCTTGCGGGTATAAATATCGCCTCGCTCAATACGCAATTCTTCATCAGGCATGCCCACCAGTCGCTTGATATAGTTTGTTTCAGGCTCTTCGGGATATTTGAAAACTGTCACATCCCAGCGGCTGGGCGGACCGCCGCCAAATCTTCGGGGGATGTCAAAAAGCGTTTTCAGCACGAGAATACGGTCGCCGCTGAAAACCTGGTTTTCAAGAATGTCGGTGGTGTAGCGACAGTTCACACATGTGCCATAGGCAATCTGCGAAGCACCATGACCATCAGAAGCACTTACTGCATAGAGAAAGCCGCACTGGGGGCAATTATAATCCTTGTGCTGGCCCATCAGTGTCGGGGCCATGGAACCGGTCGGGATTACAAAGGCTTCAAACGCAAAAGACTTAACCACATAAGCGATGATAAAAGCGACCACGAACGATTCAATCGACTCGCGTCGCGACCCTTCATGACCCCGATTCATCACTTCTGGCTTGTTTTTCGCTTTGCTGTCCGTGCTGGTCATCGATTTCTGAAACCCGGGCCCGTGCCGCCAATGATTCAACCGAAAGGAGATTTACCCTTATTATTACCAGAACGATCAGGTTTCTACCATGCCAGTTAGGCCGCCGGCCAGGGAGTGCGGATAAAACCGGAATCGGCCGGTGCCGCATAGTCGATATTTTCAAGTTCGGGTGTCAGCACTCGCCTGTTACCCTGCAGCCGGCTATCAAGCAGAGCGTCAAGAGCACCGCCTGTAAGTTGTGTTCTTTCAACAGGATAAGGAGCTTGGCCCGACGCAAGGAAGTCTTCAATTCGCAAAACCAGCGGATTGAAGAAACTGGCACCTGGCGGGGCCGGCAGATAGACATTGGTTGAGACAATATCTTTTTGCCCCTTCAGCTTGATGGCGATGCTCGTGTCGTCTACATAACCATTGGCAATGACAATCTTTCCGACAAATCCATCTGTATATTCCACCTCAAAATAGATGGGAGTTTTCAGGAAGGTGGGCCGGTTGGGCGGGGGGCTGAATTCGCTGCAGCACTGCTGCGGGCTACCCACGTTTCGACTAAAGCTGCGGCGGGCGGCTTGAAGCAGCAGGTCCATCGACCACCGCCCCTGTTCGGCCGCCTTCCACACAGCGTCGCCGGTCAGGCATGTCACCGCTTTGACGCCCTGCGGCCGGCCGTTTAACTGGCGTCGTTCGATAAAGGCCTGAAGTGTCTCAAGTGCATGGAAGCCAAAGATTTCAATCTCGCCACGCGACAGCACCAGCACGTCTTCAATCTCAGAATTCAGGGGGATTTCGACCGATGGGCGGCGCCAGGTGATCGGCAGGCTGGAGCCGGCCATCATGGGGAACTTCAGTTCGCGGCCCCAGGCGACCATCTGGGCCGCTTTCTGACGGTCATAAGAAAGGTGCTTGTCGTTAAAGACCGGCACTGAGCGACCACTGGCCCGGAAGACATCGACCACCTCGCGGAAGTAGTCGAACCGCGGGTAAAGGGTCTGATATTTCTCGTTGATCGGGTATTTTCCATGTTCAGCGATGAGCAGAACGGCATCGACCGCCAGCCTGTCGCCGCCCAGGCAGAGGGCCTTGGAAATCGACTCAAACCTGGGTATGCCATGACGTTTGGCGATGCCCACTCCAAGATCGGTTTCGGGCGGAGCCTGTTCGAGATAAATCGAAGAAATTTCGAACTTGTCGGCCGGGTTATGGAAGGTGTCGGCCGCGTCGTAAAGCGGAAAGCCATCCAGAAATCGGCCAACAATATGATAAGAATGCGAGAGATAGTGGTAGTTAGAGCAGAGGGCGGCCACTTTCATCTTTTTCTTCTCCTGGGCCACCAAAGGCGTGGCCGTTGTCGCCAGCGACATGCCAACTGCTGACCCAAGTGCTGATACAGCAATCATTTCACGACGTTTCATCAGGTCTTTTCCTGTTTCGTTTTTTCCGATAGAACCTGTCGGTAAGTGGCGAGGATCAGGCTGCTCAGGGCAACACCACTGAGCATTGGTCCGTCGATTAGGACCCGGCTTTTCCGGTCGAACGAGTATCCGGCCAGACGCAGGCCCAGGCTGATGGCAAGAAGCAGAGACGTCAGCCCAAAGATGAGCCAGGCGCGGAAAGGAAGCCGTTTGGCTGATGTCTGGCTCTGGTCTTTTGTCATGCCATTCCGGGGTGTCGGTGCAGGGCCTGGTCGAGAAGCTGTCACTGGCAGTTTACCAAGTAAGTCGATGGAGTTAGAAACAGATTTTGAGCCTGATGGCCCAAATCGCTGGTTTAGCTAACGTCCGATAATCAGTCTTATGGTTGAAATATTCACCTGGAGAGCTGACCGGAGGCCCAACCGCCTCTGATTCAGGCGGAATGGCTCAGGCTGTTGGGTCGGCTGGATTCAGGCAATGGCAGGATCACTTCGAAGGTACTTCCCTTGCCACCCGGGTTAGATCGGTATCGAATCCGGCCGTTCATCTGCGAGACCACACGCGCCATGCGTGGCAGGCCAAGACCAAGGCCACGGCCTGCCTTTCGGCCGCAATAAAACGGGTCGAAAAGATGCGCTGCATCGGTTGAACTGAAACCCAGGCCATGATCAGCCACCTGAATCTTGATCGATCCAACTTCTTGAATCAATTGCACTTGTACGCAGCTATCAGGCGGGCTCGCCTCAATTGCGTTGCGGGCCAGACCCAGCAGAATCTGTCGGAACCCGTCGGGATCAAGCTGGTCAGTTTCGAGTCGACCAAGGCGGTTCGGATTCATTTCAAGCGTGACCTGCCTCCGGTCGGCTTCTTCCCGAAGTTCCTTGACCACCCCGCGAACCATATCGGCGGGGCGAAACATGCCGGTATTCGGTCGCCCGGGGCGAGCTATAAAAATCAGGTCACGCAGCATTCGGTGGGCCCGGGTTGTCTGATCAACAATCGCTTTCAAGGCCTGTCGCGATGACGCATCCTGTGATTTGGCAAGTAGTTGCTGAGCCCTGCCCTGAATCACGGCCAGAGGATTGTTCAGCTCGTGCCCAGCCCCGGCAGCAAATTCGGCCAGCGACTCAAATCGCATGGCCTGGGCCTGACTTTCCGAAACATGATGCTCGTGGCTGACCGAATCGGCCCACTCATCCATCCGGTCCATCATCTTCCACCAGAATGATTTAAGCGATTGCCAGCGAGATTCGGCATGATTTAACGAAGCAAGACTGGCAGTACGGGCAACTTGCACGTCAGCTTCCTGCGAAATTGATCTTTGTGGATTTGCTGCCTGCGGCACTAACTGGTCGGCTGATTGCTGCATGTCGAGCAATATTCTGGTGGCTGATGTCATCCAACTGCTTTGAGCCGAGATCGTTTGATGCTGGCGGATGGAATTCGTAACAAGTTTCAACAGGCGATCGTCAGTCGGAGCAAAGATTGACTCAAGTTTCGCTATTTGATCGACTTGCAGCTCGATTAAAGAGACTTTTGGGTCTTTGAGCGAGGACATCGAACGATTGGGGCGATACAGATGATAACGACTTTGATGATAGAGTTTTAAGGCATTAACAAGAACCTCGTTAATTGATTTATCCATGGTGCCCTGCCCCTGACCGCCAGGCAATGTGGCGAGGTCGCGGGTTGTCCAGAGAAATTTTGCAAGTTCCTCGTGGCCAGATCTTTGCAGAACAATCTGCGACCAGATGGAGGCTTTGGTTCCTAACGATTTGATCTCGATGGAGTGTCGTTCTGCAGGAGTCTGGGCCTGCAGCCAATGGTGGAACGATTCAGGTGAGTCGGCGGCCATCACCCATAGTGGGCCCTGAAGTAAAAAGGCCCATGCCATGCCTTGCCATGGCAAAACAATAGAAAGCTCAAGAGCGGTTCGTTCGATAGCCCGAGCCAGGAAAAGCCCGGCCTGCCAGAGCTTTAGAACCGATTCGTCGACCTCCGGCGAGTTTGTTCTGCGCCAGACATTTAATACAGGCGGTAAAGTGGCATCAGGAAATAATGACGGGAGATTGTTTACAAATGCAGCAGGATCATGAGCTTGGATCAGATCAGCAAGTTGGCTTGAGGGTGCGTCGTCAAGAATTGAATTCGACCACTTATCCAGCGATTCCCAGAACCAGGGGAAGTCCGCAGGCAGGCGTATTGATCCAGCAGGATCGAATGACTGGCCCGAATGATATGACACGGACACGGACTCCGTTGTAGCGTCCCGGCGATCAAGTCAGGGGAGAAGACGATCGCGATAGTCAATCATTCGGAAGATATGAGAAAAAGTCTTGACCGTTAAAATTGACTGTTCAGGCAAAATTTAACGGTCAAGCAGACTTTTCTGTTCAGAGGGCCATAACGTCTTCGGACATGTCGAGAAGTTTGGCAATTTCGAGTTTCAGGGTATCGATATTCAGCGGCTTGTGCATGAAACCATTGGCACCAGCGGCTTTAAGTTCGTCGATTTTATCTTCTTCGACCATACCTGATATGCAGATAATTTTGATTTCTGTGAGGTTCGGGTCTTTACGCAGGGTTTCGCAGACGACCTTACCATTAATATCAGGCAGCATGATGTCCAGGATGATCAGATCCGGGTGATATTCATTTGCCATCTTGCCTGCGGCAAATCCGTTGTTCACGGCCCTGCATTCAAATCTTTTGGTTTCCTGCAGCACATCGGTCAGAAGATCAACGATGGCTGGATCGTCATCAACGATAAGCACTTTACGACGACCACTTTCAAGTGTATCGGTCGGGATATTGTGCTCTCGCATAAACTTGATAAGCGCTTCGCGGGGAATGCGGCGAAATTTGGAGCCAGGCACCCGAAAACCGCGTAACTGGCCACTGTCAAAACAACGTATAATTGTTTGCTGACTGACCTTGCATATCCGTGCAGCCTCACCCGTGGTATAGACTGTTTTCAACCCCATTCCCTTCCCCCTCCATTAAGGATGACTTCGGTTGCTGCTCTTCACACCCTGTTTCAAGGCTGAGAGAGCCATGCCCGAGGCCATGGACTTCCATTCACTCATCTGTCAATTTGTATCGGATAAGCTGAGTTTGCTAAATTCGATATAATAGGGAACCTGCACTTTGTGTCAACCGTTTTTTTTAAAATTGGGTGAAGTGTATAAGACATGAGGTTCATTATGTTTCAGAAGGTTGCATAAAACGGGATTCAAAATACGTCCTGGGGAGAAAACGTAATCTGGTTCTATTTAGGCGAGTTCCGAAGTCTAAGCGGTTCAATCGGTTGCCGGTACTTCGGAAATTTTTGGCAATTTGTTGCCTTTTTTCAACAAAATAAGAAGTGTGGCGACATCGCCAGGTGAGATGCCGCTGATGCGGCCCGCCTGACCGATCGTGGCCGGGCGAAGGCGGGCAAATTTCTCTCGGGCCTCGAACCGGAGAGATGTCATCTGGCTAAAGTCGAGGTTAGACGGAATTTTTTTGGATTCCAATCGGCGGAACTGATCAACATGGTGCGTCTGCCGATCGATATAACCACTGTACTTTGTTTCAGTTACGATATGGCTCACTGCTGATTCCAGCCAGTCGCCGGCAGCCAGTTCGGCATCAAGAGCCGCGATGTCGGCCCAGGTTGTTTCGGGCCGACGGAGAATTTTTTCGAGGGTTGAATCCATATGACGCACGGATCTGATACGGCTCTGGATTTCACTCGCCTGGTTCGACCGCTTTTCAAAGCGAGCCCAGCGGGCATCGTCAACCAGGCCGGTTGCCCGGGCCAGCGGTGTCAGGCGGAAATCGGCATTGTCATGCCTTAGCAGAAGCCGATACTCAGCCCGGCTGGTGAGCATGCGATAAGGCTCCTCAACCCCTTTGGTCACAAGATCATCGATCATCACGCCAATGTAGCCGGCGGCACGGTCAATCTCGAGTGGCTCGCGATCAAGCACAGCCAGGGCTGCATTGGCACCGGCCACCAGTCCCTGGGCAGCCGCTTCTTCATAGCCCGTGGTGCCGTTGATCTGGCCGGCAAGGTAAAGCCCGGGAACCGACTTAAGCCTTAGCGTGGGTTCAAGTTGTGTGGGCGGGGCAAAGTCATATTCCACAGCATAGCCGAAGCGCATGATCTCGGCATGTTCCAGGCCTTCAATCCGGCTGATGACAGCCTCCTGCACGTCGCGCGGCAGGCTTGTCGATATGCCGTTGCAATAATACTCAAGTGTCTGGCGGCCTTCGGGTTCGAGAAAGATCTGGTGGCGGTCGCGATCGGCGAATCGAACGACTTTGTCCTCGATCGACGGGCAATAACGCGGGCCAATGCCTTCAATCTGGCCGGAATACATGGGTGCCCGGTGCAGGTTAGCTCGAATGATCTCGTGGGTTTCGTGGTTTGTATGTGTAATGTGGCAATTGACTTGCGGATGTTCAATCCGGTCGTTCATAAATGAGAACGGGGTTGGTATTTCATCGCCCGGCTGGGGCTCAAGCCGGCTGAAATCGATCGTACGGCCATTCAGGCGTGGCGGCGTGCCGGTCTTGAACCGCCGTAATTCAACGCCAAGCCTGGCCAGACTTCCCGAAAGACCCTCGGCAGAAATATCTCCTGCCCTGCCCCCTTTGGTTTTAGTTTCGCCAGTGTGCATCAGAGCCTGCAGAAAAGTGCCGGTGGTCAGCACCACAGCATGGGCCCGATAGGTGAAACCGCCTTTGACGACCACACCGACCACCCTGCCCGCCTCGACCACGAGTTCGTCAGTTAGTTCCTGTCGAACAGTGAGATTGGGCTGACCTTCGACAAGCCTCTTGGCCATAAGCTGATAGGCTTTTTTGTCGCACTGGGCCCGGGGGCTGTGCATGGCCGGGCCCTTGGTCTGGTTGAGCATACGGAACTGAATGCCGGTGGCGTCGGTGACGAGGCCCATGACACCGCCAAGGGCATCGATCTCGCGCACAATTTGCCCTTTGGCCACTCCGCCAATGGCCGGGTTGCAGCTCATCTGGCCGATAGTGTCGGCATTAAGAGTGAGCAATGCGGTGCGGCAGCCAAGCCGGGCCGAAGCCATGGCCGCCTCAATGCCGGCATGGCCGCCACCGACGACAATCACATCAAATGCATAAGGATTATGGCTGCGGGAAGCGGGTGTCATTCGATTTTGCTACGGCCTGCTGATCCGTCATCGAGATTCTGGGGCGAAATGTCTCTTCAAACATTTTATTATACACGCCGGAAAAACAACACGAAATTTATCTAACCATTTATTTTGCAAGCGGCTGCAGCAGTTATTTACGCACTTTGTCGGCAGCACTCAGATAAACACCAAAGCCGACGAGTGCGGCACCGCCGATGAGGCTGGTGGTGATGGGCTCGCCGTGGATCAGCGTGCCGAGAGAAATTCCGAAAAGCGGAGTCATAAAGCCCAGAGCGGCCAGGCGGGCGGCTTCGTATCGGCCAAGCAGTAGCGACCAGACCGAGAAACAGACACCCGACACAAAAAGGCCCTGATAGGCAATCGCCAAGGCCCCTGCACTGTCGATATTCCACGGGGCATGGCTTTCAAAAATAACGGTTGCCGTGAGGCATGTCAGGATGGCAAAAGGAGTTTGCCAGAAAAGGAGTGTGGCGGGCGGGATTTTTTTATATGTCCACTTCTGAAAGACAGATTGTGCCCCGAAAAGGCAGCCCGAGCAAAAAACGATGACATCAGCCTTGGGGTCGCCACCGGCCATCAATCGGCCTGCCACAAGCACGATGACGCCGCCGAATGCCGAGAAAAGCCCGGCCACAGCCCGCCAGCCGATACGTTCACCCAGAAGCCAGACCGAAAGAGGCGTAACAACCAGCGGATGCACATTGATGAAAACACTTGAGCGGCCCGCCTGGCCGTGGCTAGTGCCCCAATTGAACGAACTCACCTGTATAGCCAGAATCAGGCCATGAATTGGCACAAGCCACCAGTTTTCACGGCGAATACGGAACTTGCCGGCGGTGCGAGAAGCCACCCAGGCGATCACCGGCAGACTGATCATAAAGCGAATGCCGGCCAGCCCCAGCGGCGGAACTTCACCGACCACTGACTTCACGGCAACGGCATTACCACCCCAAAGGGCGCAGCAAAGCATGGCCCCGGCAATGGCCAGGCCATCAAGGGGCCGGGAAACAGTGGGCAAAACGGGTGCTGCGTTTGCGGAGGGCAAATTAGCGGAAACCGTGCCGGGCTCTTGGCTCAAGGCTTCACCGCTTCTTTGCCGGTGCCTGCGGCGGCGGGTTGGGCCGGCTTAAGAAACGAATCAGGGTCGTCGAGCAGTGCCTCGCGACACCCTGAGCAGCAGACATAAACCGTTTTGCCCAGGACCGTTACCTCAATATCGCCCAGACCGCCGGTGACAATGCACTTCTTCTGCCCATCGCCAATGGCAATTGTCGTGCCTTCGCGGGTCATGCCCAGATCAATCTGCCGGGACCAGGCTTTGGCATCAGGCCTGCGGGTTTCGGCCAGAATTGTCCAGCGATCAGAGGTCCGTCGGTCAAATGTAAGGCGGCGGGCATCGTCGGATGAGCCCTTTTCGGGATTGTATTCAAAGACAAACCGGGCGGAATCAGCCTGAGGAATATGTTTATATAAGCGGGCAACGGCAGAATCTTTTTCAACAATTGAGAGACCCAGCATTTTTTTGCTGGCGGGGTCAAAAACAATGCCTGCTTCCTGCCAGAGCCTGCTTTGGGGCAGAACCATGGAAAGTTCGGCGGGGCGGTCGTTTTTTAGTGCAATGCCTTCTTCACGCAGTACTTTCGACCAGCCGACCCTGCCTTTGGTCACCCAGGCACCGCTGGCCGAGCCTCGCTTGGGCTGCCCGGTCACCCGCCAGTTGCCAATCATTTCAAGCCAGACCTTACGCGACGATTCTTCTGCCTGGGCCTGGCCTGCAGAAGGTTTGTCGGCGGGAACCTGGCCGAGAAGCGAGAGCAAAAGGCTGAGAATCAGGGTGTTAAGCATCTCTCGCTGCAATTCTGTCGGGGTTGTTCTGGGTCAGATTGTCACTCTTCCACGCCATTTTGCTGGAGTGAATTGAGTTTATTGTACAAAGTCTTGAGACTAATGCCCAGTTCTTTGGCTGCGGCAGGTTTGTTGCCGGCGTGTTTTTCCATGACCGACTGGATGAATTGCATTTCAACGTCACGCAGAGTCAGATTTGAGCCGGGTAACTGGTGGCCGGAATGGCTGATAAGAGTGCGGCCGCCCGAGCTGAGCACCTGGCTGGCACTTGACTGGGCCAGGCTGGGCGGGGACTGCTGCACTGCCACGCGACGGCCTGAGAAATTCGGCAGATGCTCAGGCTGAATGTGCCTGCCGCCGCAGAGGATCATGGCCCGTTCAATGGCATTGGCCAGCTCGCGCACATTGCCATTCCAGTGATGATCTGCCAGCACTTCAGCCGCAGCCGGGCTGAGTTCCGGCACAGGGCCCGAGGTCCGGTGGAACCGCTGCTGCATGTGGCGTGCCAGGGTGACGATGTCCTCTCGACGGTCGCGCAGGGCTGGCAGGTGGATTTCAAACGTATTCAGGCGGAAATACAAATCTTCGCGGAAGCTCTCCGTGTCGATCATTTCGCGAAGGTCGCGGTGAGTTGCACAGATCACCCGCACATCCACACGAAACGGGTCGTTTTCACCCACACGGCGAATTTCACCCGACTCAAGAAATCGTAGCAGTTTTACCTGAACGCTCTTGTTCAGCTCGCCAATTTCATCAAGAAACAGCGTGCCGCCATTGGCCACTTCAAAAAGGCCCTTACGGCTGGTTTCAGCACCCGTAAAAGCCCCCTTGCGATGCCCAAAAAGCTCACTTTCAACTAGATTTTCAGGCAGGGCACCACAATTGACGGGCACAAAGGCACCCCTGGCCCGGCGGCTGCGGTCATGCAGGTTGCGTGCGACAAGCTCTTTGCCCGTGCCGGTTTCGCCCAGAATCATTACACTGGCATCTGTCGGAGCAATTGTATCAATCAACTGTCTGACGGCCGACATTGCTTGCCCTTCACCCACCAGCAGTGGCGTGCCTTCCGCCTGTTTCAGTCGAGTTTCCAGGGCAACTGTCTTGTGGGCCATGTCGCGGCGTTCAGCCACACGCTTGAGAATTGATTCAAGCTCGGCCCATTTGCATGGCTTGGTCAGATAGTCAAAAGCACCGAGCCGCAGTGCCTGCACGGCGGTTTCAACAGTGGCATGCCCTGTGAGAATAATAACCGCCGTTTCCGGACATATATTACGTATTTTGCCAAGCACTTCGATACCTGTCAGGCCTGGCATGCGCATATCAACCAGGGCGACATCGAACGAGCCTTTTTCCAGGGCCCTCATGGCGGCCGAACCATCCGGGCAGACGGTCACATCGTGGCCCAGTCGCGGCAGTTCCATCTGCATCAGTTCGCGCAGGTGCGGTTCATCATCGGCAAAAAGTATCCGCAGCGGGCCGCCCTGTTCGATGTCGTTCATTCTTGATGATCCTTCCTGAGAATGGTTTGCCATGCGCCGGCAAACCAGTGATTCCATTCACGTTTTTGCAATTCACCCTGCCGCCAGTAGTCGGGCCGATGTCAGACCATTGTAGTTTTCAGCCATGGGCAGACGAATGGTGAAGGTTGCGCCCATGCCCTCGCCAGGGCTTTCAGCTAACAGTTCGCCGCCATGCTGATTGATGATCCGGTGGCTGATGGAAAGCCCCAGCCCGGTTCCCCGGCCGTGTTTTTTGCGAGTGAAGAAGGGCTCAAATACATTTTCCAGCACATCGGCCGACATACCATGACCATTGTCAGTGAATGAAATCCGGGCCATGCCATGATCAGCCCCCGACTCAATAATCAGGCAGCCGCCGGTGTCAATCGCCTCAAGTGCGTTGACAACCAGATTCAGCACCACCTGCTTGATTTCCTGGCCGTCAACATCAGCAAAAAGCGGTGTGCGGGGGCTGAATCGAATCGAGCGATCGCGATATTTGCCCATATGCCGGGTCATTTCCACCACACTCTGCACCAACCCGGCCAGGTCAGTCCGTTCCCGCTGGGTATCGCCGCCGCGGGCAAAATCAAGCAGTTTTTCAGTGATCCGCTTGCAGCGAAACGCTTCTTCCTGAATCATCGAAAGATAGTGGCGAACCGGCTTGAATTCAGCAGGCGGAATTTTCTCGCCCAGTTGTTCGAAGCGGCTTTCCAGGGCTTCAGCACCGAAGGCGATGGAAGCCAGCGGATTATTGATCTCGTGCGATACGCCGGCGGCGAGAAATCCGACACCTGCCAGACGTTCAGACCTGACAAGCTGGCGGCTGCGCAGCTCGACCTGCTGTTCAAGCTGGGCGTAGCTTGCCCCGATGCGGTTGGCCATGTCATTAAAGGCTTCCGCCAGGGCCTGCATTTCGTCGGATGTGGCCAGCGAAATGCGGTGATCAAATCGCCCCTGGGCCAGTTGAATTACGCCGAAATGCAGCCTGTCCATGGGCTTGAGCACCCAGCGGCGGAAAAGCCTGGCAAGCACGAGCAGCAGTGTGAGAACGGCCAGGGTCGAGGCAATGACAATCGTTCGACTTGTACGAAATTCTTCGCTGGAATTTTCAAGAATGACCATCAGGCCTCGATGCAGCCGGCCGGGCAGGTCGCTGGTGTATTCATTAAGCTGTTCAATGCGGTCGGCCACGGTGGGCTTGGTGATCATGCGCCCCTGGGAATCGTAATGAATGAGAACTTCGGGGTGGTTGAGAAGATATAAAGGTGTTGCATTCAGCTCATATTCATGCGACTCTTCCGGCTGAATCTGGCGGGCAAGTTCTGTGAGCTCGGCATCGATCCGGAAGGCCAGGTCAAGCTCGTTTCGCTTGCTGTTAATGTCGGCAAATCGGGTTGTATTTTTACGCAGCACTTCGAAATAAACTCGAAGTGCTTCTCGCACACGTGCCATATCCTTCATTAATACAATTTTGCCTGCAGTGCTGCCGGCATTGCGGGCGTCGAGCCGCGAAGCCTCTCGCATGAGTAGCGTCGAAGAGCCTAGCTCGGGCAACTGGTCAATCAGCTTTTCGTTAGTGTGCCTGAATGAACGTAGGCCGAAAGCTGCACCCAGAAACAGCGAGCCGAGCATGGCCAGCACCAGGGTGAGGCCCACCAGAGATTTATGTCGTAATGTGCCGCGTCTCACGCCGTTCGACCTCCATGTCGAAAAACTGGCAGATCTGCATTTATCGAACGATTGAAGATTTTACAAACGGGATGAAATTGGTCAAGGCCGAGATTGAATCATTCTTTTGAAAGTCATTTGAGATGTGCCGGCACATGAACCCGGCAGACCGCACGAACCTGGGCAGATGCCCGCAGAAATCAAATCTATTGCCACTGACGGCGGCGCAGGTTAATCTAACGATATTGTCCCATTTCACATTGGGACCCGCCTGCCGACTGAACTACCAGAGGTTGAAATTCAAAAATGACTTCGCAATCACTTGCTTGCCGCAGGGCTTTTTGCCTGCTGTCTCTGGCCGCATGGGCCTGTGTGATGGCCTTATCACCCGGTTCTGCCCGTGCCCAGGTCGGCCCGGCGGAAGGGCGTGAAGGCCTGGTGGATCTGGGCAATCAGGACGCCCGTCTGAAAGGGCATTATGGCATGCCCGGCTTCAAGGTGCAGATTGTCGCCGCCGAGCCGACGATTATCGACCCCACAGCCATGGCCTTTGACGACCAGGGGCGACTTTATGTGGCCGAGTGGCGCAAGGCCGATCGCATGTATGACACTTTTGACATTGTTAAACTGCCTGAAGGCGGCACCCAGCGCATTACCCGCCGCCGCAAGGCCACAATGGATATTGTGAAGCGGCTGGAAGATCGCGACAAAGACGGCATTTATGAATATTCGGAAGTGGTGGTTGACGGTGCTGAAATGCCATCGTCCATCTTTCCCTGGAAGGGCAGCCTTTACCTGACATGCGTCGGACGGCTGGAAAAATGGTCGGACGAAGACGGCGACGGCAAATTTGAAACACGCGACATTCTGGCCAACGGTTTCTGCGGATTTTATCACCACTGGCTTTCAGGCATGACGCTGGGCACTGACGGCTGGCTTTATCTGACGGCCGGCGATAACGATAATCACGTGGTGGGGGCTGATGGCTCGCGTGTGGAAGTCTCTCGCTGTGGTGGCGTTTTCCGCAGCCGGCCCGATGCCACACGGATGAATCTTTTCGCTCTTGGCTTCAGAAACCCTTACCGCGACCTTGTATTCAACAGTAATTTCGACGCCTTTATTGTGGATAATGACAACGAAGACGGCTCAAAATTTCAGGGAGTACGTCTGATCAACCCGGTGGAAGAAGGCGACTACGGCTGGCGACTGCTGCCAGGCGCGTTTTGCTGCCGGCCTGATTTTGACCGTGGTGCCGTTGATGGCGAATTGCCCGGCAAGCTGCCGATTGTGGCCAAAACCGGTCGAGGTGCCCCGGCAGGGCTGGCGGCTTATGAGGGCACGGCCTTCCCCGACAGGTTTCGCGACCTGCTGATCTATCCCGATGTTTTCCGCAAGCTGGTGCGGGCCTATGAAGTGGAGCCCAAGGGCGGCGCCAATGTTCTGAAGCGTGAAATCACGCTGATGACCGCCGACGACGACCTGTTTCGCCCCTGCCAGACGGTGATCGGCCCCGATGGTGCCCTTTATGTGCTTGACTGGCGATCAAATTCCGGCGGTGCCGGTCGCCTGTGGGGCGATGGCCAGTGGGGAAGGCTTTATAAGATTACCTGGGGCGGAACCGACAAGGAACCTGCCATTAAAGCCAGACCCAAGGCCGACTGGACGCATGTGACCGGCGCCAGCGAAGCACAGCTTTTTGATATGCTCAAGGGCAAGGATTATCATCAGGCCGACCGAGCCCTGCGAGAGTTGGTGGAACGCGGCGAAAAAAGCCGCCCTGGCCTGATCGCCCTGATGAACGACAAAAACGCCCCAGAACGTGCACGCTGCCTTGGCCTTCAGGGTGCCCGACAACTGTGGAATGCTGACACCGAAGCCGCCCTGGTGGCCGGCCTTGCTGACTCGTCGTTCCAGATTCGCCGACTGGCTGCCCAGGCCATTTCGTGGGAGCCTGTGAAATCTCGCCCCGACCTGGTGCCTGTGCTTGAATCGCACCTGAGCCGCGAGAAGAACGGCCAGGTCATTCGCGAATTGGCCCTCGCCATTGGTCGACACGCTACCGACAACCCGGCCCGCGCCGGCGAAGCCATGCTGACATGGCTGCACGACCACCCCGGTGCAGATGTGGCCACGCGCGATGCTTTCATAAGGTCAATCGAACGCCTTGGCGAAACAGCTGTGGAGGTGGTGGCCCAGACCATCCGCCTGAGCAGCGATTCACGCCGAACCAATGCCGTGGGTGTCTTTTCGGCCATGCGCACAGAACCGGCCGCCCGCCGACTGCCCGACCTGGTCATTCTGCCAAATCTATCGGCCGACGACCGCCTTGTCTTCGTGCGGATGTTCAAGGATATTCCGCTGAATATCCCGGTGGCCACAGCCAAGCTGGTGCAATATGTACAGGCCCATCCGGAACTTGATTCGCGTATTGAACAGGCCACCCTGCAAAATGTGCGTCTGGCGGGCCTGCCGGCGACCGAACTGGTGAACCGCCTGATGGACGACGCTGATGAATCGGTGCGCGTGGCGGCAGTGCAATATGCATCGGAAAGCCGCTTCCCCAAACTGGCCGAAAAGCTGGGTGGGCGACTGACAAATGCAAAACTGGGCACAGCCGAAAGGCTGGCCGTGCTGCGTGCCCTGCGCACCACGGGGGCGTCGGCATTTGACCTGATTGCCAAAGCCGCAGGCACCAACGAACAGGACACCGTGTGGGCTGTGGCTGTGCTGCGTGGTCTGGCTGAAACGGATCGCAAGCGTGCCCTGCCCTATCTTGAAAAGGCTTTGGCAAGCACAGCCGATGATGTTCGGGCCGATGCTCTTTCGCTTCTGGGCGAGCAACCCGCGACGGCCCTGCGACTGGGCCAGCTTTATGTGGAAAACAAGCTGAAGCCGGCCGACGCACCAACGGTGCTGGCGGCTTTGCGTAAGTTTAACAGCGATGCCCACCGCGAAGTGCAGGCCAAGATTGAAAAGCAGATAGAAGATTCGATCAAGTCGATTGATCGCAAGGCTTTGGCCGCGTTGGCCGATAAAGCCGACCCCTGGCGAGGCCTGGGTGTCTTTTTGCGTGAAGGCGGTGCCCGCTGCACCACCTGCCACCGCATGGAGACCGTGGGCGGCAATGTGGGCCCTGCACTGACCGGTGCCTTCCAGAGCTACTCGACTGACAAGCTGATCGAGTCGATTCTTGAGCCTTCCAAAGAGCTGAAAGAAGGCTATGAGTCGTACAAGGTCGCCCTGAAGAACGGCCGCGTGGTGACGGGCATTAAGGTGAGCCAGGACGACAAGACGCTTGTTCTGCGTGAAGCCTCGGGCCAGGAACTGCGCATTGAGGTGGCCGAAATCGACGAGCAGGCCCGCGACACCGTGAGCCTGATGCCGGTGGGCCTGGTGGCCGACCTTTCGCAGCAGGAAATGGCTGACTTGCTGGCCTTCCTGCGCAGCAAGCCCGCCCAGGAATCGCTCAAGAATATCGAAAAAGTACGCCGGGTCACGGCCATTGGCCCCCTGCCACTTGAGGCTGACGGCAAGAGCGTTTCACTGGCCAGGCCCGACCTGAACAAAACACTTGTCGGGCAGGACGGCCAGACCATTGGCTGGGTCGCCCTTGATTCAGCCAGTTCCAGCATGATGAACCTGCGAGGCCAGTTCGGAACCAACCCCGGACGGGCCTATGTTGCGATTTGGCTGGAAAGCCCGGTTGATCAGACCGCTGGCCTGCGGATGGGTGTCGAGGGGCAATCGCGGCTCTATCTGAATGGCCAGAAAGTGGCTTCGCCCCGGCCGACACCCGGCGGCAAACTGCCTGACGAACCGATCGCCCTGAAGCTGAAAAAAGGCTGGAACATTGTGACTCTGGCGACAGACCGCGTGCCGGCCGGCGAAAATCGACTGCAGATGACGATCCAGTCGGCGTCTGCACTTCGAATTTCGGCCAGCGGGCCGGAAACGACGACCGCCGCCGCGGAAGAATAATGACTTTGCTCAGGTTCTGACACAACTCAATGAGATCGGTCGTTTTATCAAGCGACCGATCTCATTTTTTGTTGCGATTGAAAAAGCACCATATTTTACACTCGACAAGAAAGTATGGGAAGAAATAGCCTAATCCCATAAAACTAAATGATTTGAAGCATGTGTTCAATTTTCAAATCGTGCCATACGAGAATTCCTTTCATTAATCAGAAAAAACTTGCATTGATTAACCGTTACAACCAAATTGTTGAATTTATCGAGTTATTCTGTAATTTATTGACTTTGGATTGATTGAAATGAAAACTGATAAAACAATTCTGAATCAATGCTGTGCTTTGACCATTGAACTTTGCCAACGGCTTTTCCGGTTATCTGACTGCGAATTGCCGTTGAGATGATTTGAAAACAACCAGAGAGAGGCCATAAGTGCATAACACCTGTTTACCTCAGACAATAATCAGGATTTTCCTTCTCGGGTGGATTCTGTTTCCAGCCAGAGTCGCTATATCGCAGGAATCAAAGCCGAATATTCTGATTATATGGGGCGACGATATTGGCTATTGGAATATCAGCCACAATAATCGGGGGATGATGGGTTATCGCACGCCAAATATTGACCGGATAGCCCGTGAAGGCGTTTCTTTCACCGATTATTATGGCCAGCAAAGCTGCACAGCCGGGCGGGCGGCATTTCTTAATGGCAGCGTGCCCGTTCGCAGCGGAATGACAAAAGTCGGCATGCCAGCCGCCAAAGAGGGCTGGCAAAAGTCAGATGTGACCATTGCGACGGTCATGAAAAGCCTTGGTTATGCCACCGGCCAGTTCGGCAAGAACCATCAGGGAGACCGCGACGAACACCTGCCGACGATGCACGGCTTCGACGAGTTTTTCGGGAATCTTTATCACCTCAATGCCGAAGAAGAGCCTGAGAATCGCGATTACCCGGCCAACCTGAAACTTGCCAACGGCAAGACATTTCGTGAACAGTTCGGCCCCCGAGGTGTTCTCAGAACCAAGGCCGACGGCAAGGGCGGCCAGACCATTGAAGACACCGGCCCACTCACCCGCAAGCGAATGGAGACTGTTGACGAAGAAACCCTGGCCGCCGCCAAAGACTTTATCAAGCGGCAGCATCAGGCAGGCAAGCCTTTCTTCACCTGGTGGAATGCCACGCGCATGCACTTCCGGACACATGTTAAAGAAGCCAATAAGGGTATCTCGGGCCCAAGTGGCGACGAATATCACGATGGCATGGTAGAACACGACAGGCATGTCGGCGAACTGCTGAAACTGCTTGATGAGCTGGGTCTTGCGAAAAACACCCTTGTCATGTATTCCACCGACAACGGCCCGCACTACAACACCTGGCCTGATGCCGGTACGACTCCGTTTCACGGCGAGAAAAATTCGAACTGGGACGGCGCCTATCGCGTGCCCTGCTTTGTTCGATGGCCAGGCAAATTCATGGCGGGTGAAACCTTAAACGGTATCGTTTCGCATGAAGACTGGCTGCCCACTTTCGCAGCTGCCGGTGGCGAAAACAACATCAAAACCAAATTGCTGGGCGGAGTGGAGCTGAACGGCCGGAATTACAAAAATTATATTGATGGCAATAACATGCTGGACTATTTCAGCGGAAAGGCCAAGGAATCGCCGCGCCGGGAATTCATTTATGTGGATGACGGCGGCCATGTGGCGGCCATTCGTGTGGGCGACTGGAAGGCCGTTTATCTTGAAAATCGCGCGGAGCGGCTGCAGATCTGGAAGGAGCCATTTGTTGCCCTTCGTGCGCCCGATCTTTATAACCTTCGGCGCGACCCTTTTGAAAAAGCCAAGATCAATTCAAACACCTATGAAGACTGGTATATTGATCGTGCCTATCTGCTGGGGCCCATGCAGGTTGTGGCCAGCAAATTCTTGATGACGCTCAAGCAGTTTCCGCCCAGCCAGACACCCGGTGACTGGAGCCTTTCAACACTTGAACGTCAGATTAAAGGCATGACTGAAGGTGGAAAATAAGCAAAAAAATTCGGAGCAGGTGCCGGCTATTAACCAGATCCTGCCCTGCCACTGAAATCATTGCCTGAGACATGCCAGAAACGCCAAAAGGCACGGGAAACCGTGCCTTTTTTGCGAGACGTTATGTCAACTTTCACTGACTGATGCCAGGAGAGTTTTTCGCATTGTTTACCAGATCTTCACGCGTTGGGCGGCAGGCAGCCAGAGTTTGTCGCCGTTTTTCACGCCGAAGGCATCATAGAATTCAGGCAGGTTGCGAATCACACCGTTGCAGCGGAATTCAGGCGGCGAGTGTGAATCGACGGTCAATCGGCGAAGCATCTCGGCATCGCGATATTTCGTCCGCCAGATCTGCCCCCAGCCAATGAAAAGCCGTTGCTGGCCTGTCAGGCCGTCAATCACTGGCGAAGGCTTGCCGCCCAGCGACCGAATATAGGCCTTATAGCCTATGGAAAGGCCGCCCAGGTCGCCTATATTTTCGCCGATGGTCAGGGCCCCGTTGACTTTCTGATCAGGCAACTGAGCGGGCGAGAAGCCGTTGTATTGCTCGATCAGCATCTTGGCACGGGTTTCGAATTCTTTGCGGTCCTGGTCAGTCCACCAGTTGTTCATATTGCCGTCGCCGTCGAATTTCGAGCCCTGGTCGTCGAATCCGTGGCCGATTTCATGCCCAATCACTGCTCCAATACCGCCATAATTGACGGCATCATCGGCGTTCAGGTCGAAAAACGGCGGTTGTAAAATCGCGGCCGGGAAGACTATTTCGTTCAGGCCAGGGTTGTAATAAGCATTAACAGTCTGCGGAGTCATAAACCATTCCGATTTATCCACCGGCCTGCCCAGTTTGCCAAAATTGCGATTCAGCTCAAACTGACTGGCCCGACGCATATTGCCAACCAGGTCATCTCGCCTGATCTCAAGGCTTGAATAATCGCGCCACTTGTCAGGATAGCCAATCTTGGGAGTGAATTTCGAGAGCTTGTCGAGTGCCTTCTTGCGCGTGTCGGGGCTCATCCACTCAAGATTGGTGATGCTTTCGCGATAGGCTTCGACCAGGTTCGCCACCAGTTCTTTCATACGGGTTTTGGCTTCGGGCGGAAAGTGCTTCTGCACATAGATCTTGCCAAGTGCCTCGCCCAGGGCTGATTCTACGGCCGAGACACCACGCTTCCAGCGTGGCCTTTGCTGCGGAGTGCCAGTCAGGGTTTTGCCATAGAAATTGAAACTTTCATCGACAAAGGCCTTGCCCAGAAGCGATGAATGCTCGCGGAGAACATGCCAGCGGGCCCACAGGCGCCAGTCTTCCGGCGAAACGGAGCCGGCAGCTTTGGCCATGGCCTCAAAATAGCTTGGTTCCTGCACGATGAGGTCGCCCAGGTCAGTGATCTGCTTGCCAATATAGGCATTCGACCATGCCGACCAATCGAAGCCGGGTGTCATGGCGGCCAGCTCGGCAGCAGATTTCTTGTTATAGGTCAGGGTGTCGTCGCGACGGCGAACGCGGTCCCAGTGGTTTTTGGCCAGGGCCGATTCCACTGCCATGACACGGGCCGCTTCTGATGAAGCCTGATCTGACCCGGCCAGCTTCAGTATATTGGCGATGTGGGCCACATAGGCCTTGCGAATAGTCTCAAATTTCGGGTCGCGGTAGTATGATTCATCAGGCAGGCCGATACCGCCCTGGTCGAGATACACCACGTAGCGGGTGGAATCTTTGGCATCGGTATTGACGAAGGCTGAAAAAAGCCCGCCAGTGCCACGGGCGCCAAGCTGGCCCAGAACTTTGGGCAGGTCGGCGGCTGATTTGATCGTCTCCGTCAGGGCAAGATCGACAGAAATGGGTGAAAGGCCGCGTTTTTCAACAGTTTCTTCGTCCATGAACGACGCAAAAAGGTCGCCCACCTTGCGGGCTTCGCTACCGGGCTCGGCGTCGGCTTTTGCCGATTCTTCTATAATGACTTTCAGGTCGCTTTCAGCCTTCTCTGCCAGGGCGATGAAGCTGCCATAGGTGGCCCGCTCCGCAGGAATTTCTGTGTTTTTAAGCCATGTGCCATTGATGTGCCTGAAGAGGTCATCCTGCGGGCGAACCTCAGAGTCTCTGGCGGAATTATCCACGCCCGACTTCAACCCCGGCTTCTGGGCATGAAGGGTGGCCAGGCCCATGCCAGCAAAGGCCCCGGCGACAGCCAGACAGCGAATCGAAAGAAATTGCATCAGTTTTTGCTCCGTGGTGAATCAAATCGAGTCCTTTTCCCATCTATGAGTTTATGCAATTTCATCTGATATTTGCCAGAGCGGTTCGATTTTGCCAAAATCTGGCTGGGCGGGATCGCTATCAAATTCTGACAGCCACCGAAAAATAATTAACATTTTTTGACCACTTGCTTATTGACAGGTCTGCACAGGTTTCAGAATCTGTAATCAATCTGCACGATGGCCTCAGTTTTCTGAGAAAAGCAGCGGATGCCCCTCTATTTAACGACTTTCTGATGAACGCCATGAGCACGTGAATCAACGTGCGTGAATCGTATTCTTGAGGGCGGTTTACTCATTCGGAGGTTAATATCAGTGATTCAATTCAGGAAATTATCTTTAGTATTGCTGCTGGCACTATCCGGGTGCGGTGGCGGCGATGGTCTTGATCGCCAGACGGTGACCGGCCAGGTTGTTTTCGACGGCCAGCCGCTGAAGGAGGGTGAGATTCTGTTTTTCCCGACTTCGGCTACGGGTAAAGACGCCGTGGCAACCGGCGCTCACATCAGCGGAGGCAGCTACACTATCAGCCGTGAAGATGGTCCTATCCCGGGCAACTATAAGGTTCAGATAACCGCAGCAGGTGGTGCGCAGGCCCCGCCTGCCAGTGCCGACGCCATGCCGGGCACCGGTCCGATTCATGCCAGAGAGTTGATCCCAGCCAAATATAATGTGCAATCAACACTTACGGCAGACGTCAAAGCGGGGGAAACCAACAAGTTTGATTTCACGCTCAGCTCAAAATAAACCTTGAACCAATCAGCCCGGGAAATTGACCGGTATCACACTCGGCAGTTGATTCTGCAGGCAACTATTCGATTCACGAGGTATTTTCATCATGTAAGGAGAGTCTGTGCCATGATTCGCTTTCGTCGCAGTGGTTTTACACTGATTGAACTGCTGGTAGTCATCGCCATTATTGCCGTTCTCATTTCACTGCTGCTGCCGGCTGTGCAGTCGGCCCGCGAAGCAGCCCGCCGTGCCCATTGTGTGAGTAATCTCAAGCAGATCGGCCTGGCCTGCCACAATTATGCTGACAGCAACCAGGTGCTGCCGCCCGGCCACCGCACGTCTGTTTTTGGGACGTTTCAGACTTTCATTCTGCCTTATATTGAGCAGGCAAACCTTGCCAACAACTATAACTATCTGGGGCGATACTGGAACCCCGGCCAGACATCGGGCGGCGGCAGTGGCGTGGGCAACAGCCTGCGCTATGGCAGCGTGTTTAACCTGACTGTCACGCGCAGCATCGTCAGCAGCCTGCTTTGCCCCAGCGACGACATCAAGCCATCAAACCTCGCCATTTACAATGGTGTGACCTGGCATAACTACACCTGTAATTTTGGCAATGGCGATATTTATCAGAGTCTTGGCACGGTGCCGGGCGGCTATGCAGTCGGTGTTTACCCCGACGCCCCATGGATGGGAGCCCCTTTCTCAGATTCCGACTCGACCCAGAGTTTCTACCCTTCACGTGGCCGCGTGGCTTCGTGGGCCAATATTTCGGACGGCACTTCCAACACGCTGCTTGCCGGAGAAGTGATCAAGGGCCAGGGCAACGACCTGCGTGGCTTCACCTGGTGGGGCGACGCCGTAAGCACCTCCACCTACCTGCCGCCTAACAGCAGTCTGCCCGATGTGCAGAACACGGCCGGATATTGCGATTTTAATGTCAAGAACCCGCCCTGTCGTGCTGCCACAACTGCCTTTCCGCCAACCTATGGCTGGCGATCAAAGCACCCTGGCGGTGTGAACATGGTCTTCTGCGATGGCTCGGTCAGGTTCATCAAGAACACGGTTAATATCTTCACCTGGCGTGCCCTAGGCACAGCGCAGGGCGGCGAAGTCATCTCAGCCGACGCTTTCTGATCTCTGTCGATTCTGAATAAGCTCCAACACGCCGGTTGATTTTCAGTCAGCAGGCGTGTCGGGCTCTTGTTTTCAGCCATTTTTCAAAGTATAAAATATAAATTTGATAAAGTATGAGTGATAGGGAGTGAAGCGGTGAATTTCCTTCGGCAATGCCTCACATTGTTATGTGCCGCAATTCTGACATTAAAAGGCGGCTTGATTACCGCTGCAGAAAAATCGCCTTCCAGGACAATTAAACTGCCTGCGGTCAAGTCGGGCGAAACTGGCCATCCTGCCTTCATGTCGCCACATTTTCGGCCAGTCGCTCATCATGAAGGGCTGGTTTATGTGACCAACACACCGGCCGACACGGTAGACGTGATCGATGCCGGGAGCGGCGAAATCAATCGGCGGATTGCTGTGGGTGTGAATCCATCGGGCCTGGCAATTCGGCCGGATGGGCAGGAGCTATGGGTGACCAATCATATCTCAGATTCGGTCAGTGTCATTGATATTCGAGCCGCAAGCCCGACCCGACATGCGGTGATTGCCACCATTCAGGACATAGACCCGGTGACTCGGGCTACCCGATTCGACGAACCGGTGGGAATTGCATTTGCCGGCAACGACAAAGCCTATATCTCACTTTCAACCGAGAATCAGGTTGCCGTTGTTGATACACGCACCAGAAAAATCGTGAATCGACTGAAAATCCCGGCGCAAGACCCCCGGGCTATTGCCGTGCATGGTAATCGTCTTTATGTGGCTGCATTTGAGTCGAACAACCAGACACAGCTTTCTGGTGGGACTGGCAGGCTGGATGGCAATCTGAAGACATTCGACATTTATGAACACTCGGTTCGAAACAATAATGTATTATCGCTGAAGGCGGTGGTTGACATAGTCAAAAACCCGAAAGTGCCTGACCGCGATCTGTTTATCTTTGATACGAATACTGACAGACCCATAGAGGTTGTCAGTGGTCTGGGCACCTTGCTTTATGGAATGGCTGTTGACGGCCAGGGTACTGTTTATATCGCCCAGACCGACGCCCGGAATGATGTGAATGGTCGGGCAGGAACGCGGAAACACGGCCTGAAGGAACTGGAAAACCGCCCTTTCCTCAATCGCATCACACGAGTGGCACCTGCCGACGGAAAATACCAGAAAGTCTCGTTTATTGATCTGGAGCCTCTGCCGCCGGCCCAGCCCGCGAGGTCGGAAGCCCGGGCCACACCTTATGCTGTCAGTGTCGCGGAAGATGGGCGGACACTTTTTGTGACGGCGGCCGGCTCAGACAAATTCATGGCAATTGACACGGCTTCAGGCAAAATTTTGTCGGAGGCTTCAACGGGTGCCGTGCCTGAGGGGGCGACCATCTCAATGGCCGAAGGCAAAACGCACCGGGCCTGGGTTTATAATGCTGCAGAAAACAGCGTTTCGGTAATTGATATTTCTGATCCGCGAGCCATGAAGACAGCCGCGACGATTGCACTTCATGACCCCACCGAAGCGGTGGTCAAACGTGGCCGCATAGCCTTCAGCTCAGCCTCGGCCTCAAGCACAGGCACGTTTTCCTGTGCAAGCTGCCACCCTGATGGGAATACTGACCAGCTTCTCTGGGTTCTGAACACCCCCATCGTGACAGGTGGCAACCAGGTTCAGCCCCGGTCGTCGATGCCGATTCGCGGGCTTCGTGATACCGCACCGTTTCACTGGGATGGCATTCCGGGCGACCCCTATGGCGGGATAAACAGTGCCAGTGTTCACAAGGCCGTTGCGCCCAACAGTAAGCCCGACGAGCCTTCAAGCAGCACACGACACCTGGTGGATGGCGGCCTGGCAAGCACAATGCTGAAAGAAGGCGACCCAGCCAGGAACGACGAAGACAAGGCCGGTTATCTTTCGGCCGTTCAGCGTGAAGACATGGCCCGATTCCTGCTGAGCGTGCCCTTCCCACCGGCCCAGCGTCGGGCCTATGACAACAATCTTTCAGCCAATGCCCGCCGTGGATTCAGCCTTTTTCATATTGAAGGCGACCTTGATCCGACGAAAAAATCGCCCAATGTGTGCGGCGACTGCCATCGACTACCGTTTCTGGTCAGCACCAACACGCCGGGCACGGGCATGGACGCGCCCACGTGGCGCGGGGCTTATGATCGCTGGCTTATTCTGCCGCAGGGCCGGCTTAATGTAATCGATCTTGATTTTTATCAGCGAGTCGCCATGAATGGCAACGATGAACGCTCAATCTGGCAGTTCTCGTGGGCCGGCCGCCGGCGTTTCGACCCAATCTGGGACATGGTGCTTGAAGGAAGTACCGGATTCCCTGGTGCTTATGCTCGCCAACTGACACTTGACAAAGAGACTGCGACTGATAAATCAGTGCTGGATCTATTCAGCGCACTCGTGGAATCAGCCCGGCAGGGGCAAACTCTGCTTCAGGGTGATGGGGTCCGGCTTGAAATCACGGGATCGGAGAATTTCAATGTGGAGTTCGACCCTGACTTTGCCGGCGGTGCTTTTGTGAATCGTTCTGGCGAAGCTGCCGCCTGGCCAGTTTCACAGCTTGTGAAAATGGCTGTGGAAGGCAGGCTGGTTGCCACTTTCACCTCTCGTATCGGCAGTTCGGTTGGTTATGATAATCCGCAACCGGCCCTGTGGACACGCGGCCCGATACAGATTCAGCGAGGGCACCAAAGGTTTCCGAATCTGGTATCAGGCAACCTTGAAATGAAACTCAGCGGGCGACATATCAACCCTGTTGCAATTCTGCTGGTCGATGGACGCAAGGTCGAAGGGAAAATCAGCGTCAGTTCTGAAGATGTCAGTGTGACTCTGGCTGAATTGCCAGCTCCAGGAATTCATTTTCTTCAGATTCAGAACAGGAACGGGCTGACCAGCAACGAATTTATATTCACGGTCGGGCAGAGTGAAAGTGCTGCAGGCCAAACTGTTCTTGGCGAAATTCTACGAAAAAACGGCTGGGAAAAATTGCTGGGTGAATGGGTTGACGAACCCTCGGGCGGCCAGGGCATGAAAATGAGTTTTCGCTGGCGGGAAACAGGGAAATTACTGGAATCTGTTAATGATGAGGGCGGAAGGCTTTCAACATCGTTGATCACCTTTGACGCAGATCAGAAGAAAATTATCCAGGTGGGTGTCGATAAAGACGGTAAGGCCTTCAAGGGCCAGTGGATTTTTTCAGAGGGTGGCCGGGCCAGACTGGCTGTTCGCGGGCTTGACGCCAACCCGGACGATGCCGCTTTGAATTTTTCCATGTCGGTTGAAAACGATAAAATGACGATCTATGTCGAAACAGATCAGCCGACTGCTATTCCATTCCGCCGAAAACGATAACCAGCAAATCACCCGGGCCTCATTCAAGGTCAGTGTCGGGCGTGACATAACGCCCGACCATTTCCATGATCTCATCAAGCCCGGCCATTGCGCCCATGCCCGTGTCGCCACAGGCCAGCGTTTTCTCAACAGGGGCGATCAGACGGACAGGCTTTTGATGGCTGGAAAATTGGCCAATCAGCGATTCCAGCGAGGCAAGCCGGCTGGAATCAGGCCAGGTTTCATCAAGATCGGCCAGAATCTGTGACAAGTGACGCCGAGTCAGTGGGTTATGCCACATCAGCGTATTCATGGCGGGGGCGAAAAGCAGCGGTTTGGAAAAGTCCCAGGCTCGAATGATGCTTGATACCAGGTTATCAGCCAGACCATTGGCCCACTTGGCCAGAGTGTGGGCGTCGAGTGGTGCGAGCAGCATGGCATCGGCCCATCGCCGCAGCTCAATGTGCAGCACATCGTCGCCGCGTTTCCAGCCGTTTTTGGGCCATTCATCGGCATCGCGATAAAAGCCGATCCGGTCGCTGGCCCGCACCTGCTGCCACTCAGGCAGAAAATAGTCAGCAGAGCTGGTCAGGGCGACACGGATCTCATATCCGCGGCCGCCCAGCTTTTCCAGCAATTCAGTCGTCTTGATCGCGGCGACCGAACCCGTCACGCAAACGAGAATACGAGCCATCCCGGGCCTCTCTTCTCAGAAACATGGCCAGCGTGATCAGTTGTTCTCGGTCACGAAGTTACCGCCCACATCGTTCAGCACTTCAGTCAGGCGATTCCAGAGCTGTCTCCGGAACTTGTCGGCCTGGTGACGGCTGAGCAGGTATTGCTGCTGGGCATGGTCTGACATGACCTGCACGATGGCACTCATGTCAATTTCAACAAGACCGGTGACGTCGTCAAGTCCCGGAGGTAAAGTCAATGTCTTCAGTGGCTCGTGCATTGATTCCATCGTATCCATCGTTCGCGTCATCCCTGACAGGCTGGTGGTGAACGTCCCGGTTTGACTCACCACTCTCTTTTACCAGACTATGCGGCAGGACAACTCCGGTCAAGTTCCTGCCTAAAATTATCCTAGATCATGAATTAGACGATGTTGTCATGGTTCATCGACCGTTCCCCGAATCAACGGGAAAAAGGCCTAAAATAGAGTCGGCGTGGTATCGATGCCCGATCGATCAAGCTGGACAATTTCTCGCACCAATTCCGCAAGTCGTGGCCCGTCAATCAGTTCGATCGGCTGGCTGGCAGCGAATTTTTCGGCTGATAGGCTGAATGACGATGTTGTCACGAAGAAACCCTTCTGACTGCCGGTCTGGTGAATCGTGCCAAGAAATTTCTGCAGGTCGGGCGAACCGACCAGCCCTTTCCTGAAGTACTTACATTGAACTACGAAAAGAGCAGGCCCGCGTGACATCTTCAGGTCGGCCCCGTTGTCGCCCGAGCCACCCGTCCGTTCCACCTCATAGCCAAGGGCTTCAAACACTTCGCCGGTGAAGTCCTCAAATTCCTCGGGTGTCAGGTTTTCAAGCTGCTCCAGCTTTTGCCTGATGCCCGCCGCCAGGCTGCGCTGAAGTGAGGCCAGCCGACGAACCTCGGTCATTTCCTCGCGTATCTGCATGTACTCAGTCACGACCTTCTGCCCGACCGAATCAGAAAATTGTTTCAGGAATCGGTCGCATTTAAAGATGGCATTCTCGACAATGTTTTCAAGCCTTGGCCGCTCGGCCCGCGTCAGCCGGTTGTGCTTCAGCCGAAACAGCGAATAGGCCAGCGTTTCAACCGCCTGATGAAATTCTGAGGCGTCGCGAATGGACGGCAAAGTATCGTCGTAAGGGGTAGACACAAAAAGCAGGTTCTGCCGGGTTACGCCTTTTTCCCCGCCATTCCCGCCAGATGCCTGTGCCAGCTTAAGCCAGCCCAGCCAGTGGGCCAGGCAGCCAGGGCCCGGGCATTCATGCAGGTGATTCGAGTCAGGGTTGTCTGTCATGATCTGTCTGCCAATGGGCTGATTCGTTTGATTCGATATTCCGTTAAGAAGATTGCAGGCCTGTCAATTCTCGATACCGGGCGGCTATTTGTTGACGTTTTCAGACTTGATGCTGAAGATAGTGTGACCAAGTTCAAAAAAAACGACCGGAGAACCGCCGATCATGCCCCGATTTGCCGTGATTTTGCCTGCTGCTGGAGCCTCGACCCGATTTGGACAAGCCAGAGAGAAAAAGATTTTCAGCGAAATTGATGGCCGACCCGTTTGGCTGAGATCGGTCGAGCCGTTCCTGAATCGCGACGACGTCGGCCAGATCATCGTGGCCATTTCGCCTGACGACCGCGAAATGTTTATGCGTCGTTATGGTGCAAATATCTCCTTTCTGGGCCTGACTGTCATCGACGGTGGCGCGGAACGCTTTGAAACAGTTTCGAGGGCGGTGGCAGCGGCCGACCCGGCCTGCGACTTCATCGCCGTGCACGATGCCGCCCGCCCCTGCCTTGCCCGGGAATGGGTTGATCGTGTTTTTGAGAATGCCGTGAAGCATGGTGCAAGCCTGCTGGCTGTTCCGGTTGTAGATACGCTCAAGAGTGTTGATTCAGCGGGCAACGTGAATGGCACAGTGCCCAGGGCCGGGCTTTATCAGGCCCAGACCCCGCAGGTTTTTCGCCGCGACTGGCTGATCACCGCCCACCAGACCCGCGTGGCCAATGGATGGGATGTGACTGACGACGTGCAACTGCTTGAGATGACAGGCCGCCCTTGCGTGGTTACCCCCGGATCGACCCTGAACCTGAAGATCACTACGCCTGATGATCTTGTGCTGGCCAGGGCCGCAATAGCCGCCCTGCCCCAGCCTGCGAAAAAATCGAGCGTCACGACCAACCCTTTTGCTGCTGAGGAATCAATGTGGATTGGCGACTTTCCCGATCCTCCGCACGGTCTCGTCTGACAGACGCCAGGTCTAGCTGGCCTGTCTCTTGGCTGATGCCGGCTCAATCTTGCCGACTGTCATCAGGTGCGGCCTTGGCAGCTTGCTTTCCGGCTTTCGGGCCAGGGTGAAGAGAAATGGTGCCGGGCCACGATGCCGGAATTGATCAACCGTGCCGAATCCGGCCGAAGTCATCATCGCCTGCACTTCTTTCGCCGAGGCATGGTGCACATTGCCTTCAATGCTGGCCACACAAAGGTCATAAATAAACCAGCCCCAGGGGGCATCGCGATAACCGTCGATCAGCATCAGGCAGCCACCCGGCTTGAGCACCCGGCACATTTCGGCCACAGCTTTGGCCTGGTTCGGGTAGTGGTGAAAGCTGTTGGCACAGGTCAGTACATCGAACGAACCCGACTCAAAAGGCAGGCTTTCACTATCGCCCTGAACCGGCACAATCCGGTCAGCATACTGCTGCCACCGCCGATTTCCGCCTTCGAGCATTCCCCGCACAAGATCAAGGGCCCAAACCCGGGCTTCAGGCAAGGCATGATAAAGAACTTCCGGAAACTGTCCCGTGCCCGAGCCAATATCAAGTATCTTCGGGCTCTCGATTTTTTGATCCTGAATACGTTTCAGCAATGCCCGTCGCGAAGGGCCAAAAAGTAATGTCTGTAAAATAGAGCGGTCGTAAGACTTGCTCCAACGCGTAAATTCAACGTGTGCTTCATCCTTGGTGTAATTCAAGGGAACCTCCGTGTTGGCTCGGGGCTGATCAGCGATTAACCGTTTCCATGGTTGACTATCGGGCATAGAATAATCGATCCGAAGGTTCTTCACAATCGGGAATTGGGAAAAATCTGACACCACTGGCCAGTGCAATTTTCAGCCTGATAATCCAGCGGATCTGCTATAGTTAAGAAATTCATTTGATCATCGATCATCAAACCGGCGAATCAGATGCCACCGCCACTTCCAGTTTATCTTGACAACAACAGCACCACCCGGGTTGACCCTCGGGTCGTGGCGGCCATGCTGCCGGTTTTTGAGTCCGTTTACGGCAATGCAGCCAGCACATCGCACAGCTTTGGCTGGGCTGCCGCCGAGCTTGTGGAAGAATCGCTTGCGACGATTGCCGGCCTGGTGGGGGCCGAACCCCGCGAAATTGTGATCACCTCAGGTGCCACTGAAGCCATCAACCTGGCCATCAAGGGCGTGGCTCCGGGACTCGAAAAAAGAGGCCGCCACTGCATTGCCAGCCTGGCTGAGCACAAGGCCGGCATCGACCCCGTCAAGCGTCTTGCCAGGCAGGGCTGGGATGTGACCTGGCTGGTGCCTGACGGCTGCGGCATGATCACTCCGGAGCAAGTGATTGACGCTGTAAGACCCGACACCGTATTGGTTTCAGTAATGCTGGCGAATAACGAAACCGGCACGATCAGCCCGATTGGGGCGATCAGCAAGGTCTGCCAGGGCAAATCAATCGTCTTGCACACTGATGCAACCCAGGCCGTGGGAAAAATCCCGGTTGACGTGAATGAGCTGGGAGCCGATCTGGTCTCGTTTTCTGCACATAAATTTTATGGTCCCAAAGGCATCGGCGGGCTTTTTGTGCGACGTCGCGAGAGGCCGATTCGGCTGATAGCCCAGATTGAAGGCGGGGGGCACCAGAAAGGCCTGCGCAGCGGCACCCTGCCAGTTCCGCTTATTGTGGGAATGGCCAGGGCACTTGCCATTTCAATTGAATCTCAACCGCAAGAGCTGAAACACCTTCAAGAACTACGTAACCTGCTTGAGCAATTAGTGTTACAGAACCTGAAAGGTGTCACTGTGAATGGTTCGCCAGAACACCGGTTGCCCAACACTTCCAGCCTGACATTCGACGGCGTGGCTGGCGAGGCCCTGATGCTGGCCATGAAAGACGTGGCAGTTTCCAGCGGATCAGCCTGTTCAGCGGCAGACCCCGAGCCTTCGCATGTGCTTCGTGCAATTGGGCTTACAGACGACATGGCAAGAAGTACGCTGCGTTTCAGCCTGGGGCGATTTAATACGCCTGACGAGGTGGAATTTGCGGCCGGCAGGGTGGTTGAAACAGTCAAGAACTTGCGAAACCTGCGGAATCTTGTTTGATTTTTTGTCAATAGTCGGGCAAAGCCTCGATTTCTGCCGACCCGGGCATAAAACAATTGCAATCGGCGAATGTGTCGCCTTTATCTCAACGGCCGATAATCAGGAACATGCCGATGGCTCTTTATATACGCGAAACGCTGATTCAGGCCCCGCAGGACGTGGTGTTCGGCTTCCACGAGCGGCCCGATGCTCTGCCCCTGCTCATTCCGCCATGGGAAAAAGTCACCGTGGAGGTGCCGCCCAAATCGCTTGAGAAAGGCACGCAGGTAATTCTTATTAACCACATGGGGCCGCTGAAGTTGCGATGGGTAGCCGAACACACTCTTTACGACCCTCCCGCTTGTTTTCAGGATATTCAGAAAAGTGGGCCGTTCGCCCGCTGGGTGCACACGCACTGGGTGATTCCGGCGGGCGAAGGGTCAAGCCTGCTGCGTGATGAGGTGGAATACAACTTACCCATGGGGGTCCTGGGGCGAATTTTTGGCGGTGCTTTTGCCAGGCGAAAAATCGATCGGATGTTTGAATATCGTCATGCCGTGACCAAGCGTGAGTGCGAGAAA
>JBEITT010000055.1:0-33844 GCA_040374745.1 Planctomycetaceae bacterium
GATCAAGAAGTTCCGCAATGACGAGTCTGGCGCATCGATGGTTGAATACGGCCTTCTGGTCGCCCTGATCGCCGCCGTTCTGATCACCAGCGTCACCACGCTGGGCACGTCGCTCCTGGCGATATTTGACTCGATCAACACCGCCATTCAGTGATAAGGCGGGCCCGACGGTTCGTTCGGGCCGGTTCACCCAATACAAGAGAGGTTATCAGCAGGAAATGGCCACTGATATGTGAATTGCCAAATCGATGCTCATGACTGATCTGGTGAATGCCGCCGGGGTTATTTGAGGGAATCGAATGACCCCGGCCTTTTTGTTTCCAGAAATAACAACCCTGAGAGAGAACGGCGAATTAAGGAATTTGATGCCATGAACAGTAATAACCTGCCAATCGGCGGAATGATACAGATCGCGATGGTTTTCGTGATCGCCTTCGCAGCCGCCATTACCGACTACCGCAGCTTCAAGATACCCAACCGGCTGACTTTCTCGGCCATTCTCGCCGGGCTGGCCTGGCATGTCTTCAGCCCTTATGGGCATGGCCTGGCCACGGCCATGGGTGGTATCGGAATCGGGTTTCTCAGCCTGATGCCATTCTTTCTGGTGGGCGGCATGGGCGGCGGCGATGTGAAGTTGATGATGGCGATTGGTGCAGTGCTGGGGGCGCCACTCACCTTCATCATCTTCCTGGCCAGTTCCATCGTCACCGGCTTTTATGCGATTTACCTGATGTTCGCCCGCAACAGCTTTGTAAACACAATCGACCGGCTGAAGCTGATCTGCTATCGCTGGGTGGTGATCGGCCAGCACCTGGCCTCTGATGATCAACATCGCTCAGAAGCAGGTTCAAAAACCGGCGGCCCGGTACTGATTCCATTCGGCGTGATGGTGGCCATCGGCACGACATTGATTTTCGGCATGTCGATCGGCTCGCGGATCTTCTGAATAAACGCCCGGCACTGAACTGATTATCTTTCCCAACAGCAACCCGACGAGTGACAAAAAGAGAGAGCCATGAGAAACAGTAGCCTATTTACCCTGGCCATTGCGATCGTTCTGGGTCTGCTGGCGGTGATGGTGATGAACCGGCGGATTGCCGGCAGCAAGGTGGCCATACCAACGGTGGAAGTGCTTGTAGCCAAAGTCAATCTGGCTCGTGGCATAGAGCTCACACCCGACATGGTCGAGCTGAAGCAGGTGGCACTTGAGCTGGTGGGTGCGGGCTCGCTGAAGAAGACGGAAGATGCCATTGAGCGGGCCGTGCTGGCTCCAATCGCCAAAGGCGAGATTGTGCTGGAAAACCGACTCGGCCCGAAGGGGGCCAATGGGCTGGCTGTTCAGATTACAGAAGGTATGCGGGCCTTTACGATTGAAACGCCAAAACTCTCCACAGGTGTGGGTGGCATGATTCAGCCTGGCAACCATGTTGACGTGATTCTGACAATCACTGACACATCGCGAACAGAAAATTCGGATTTTACTGGCGGAGGTTCTTCCACAGTTCTCCTTCAGAATATAGAGGTGCTTGCGGTGGACCGTCAGACGGACACACCCGACGCCTCGGGGAAAAGTGCCAAAAGCACGAAGGATTCAAAGGATACAAAGTCAGTGACACTTCTGGTGACCCCTGAACAATCCGCCCAGCTCACTCTTGGTCAGACCAAGGGCACGCTGTTCCTTTCGCTGCGGCACCCCAACGATGACGACTATGCCAAGACCCGTCCGGCAACCCTGAAGGACATGCAGTTCATGCAGCAGGGTCCTTCATCAATCTCGGACAGGCTGACTTCACTGCTCGTGAAACTTGGCAGGAACGATTCGGAAACGAAGCAGACCAGCCAGGTAGTTAATCAAAAGCAAGAGGCCAGGCCAGCTGTGCGGCCTCAGGAAAAAGTTGCTAAAAAACGTATTCTTCGTGTGATTCGCGGTCAGTCGGAAGAACTTGTCACAATTCGAACCAACCCGGTTGAATAAGGCCAGATTTTTCAGGTGCCGGTCATAAAACGGAATCAAGGTGTCTCAGAAATGCATTCGATCTTCATCTCTCCAACTCAGACACGTCTTGACTGGTTCCGCAAGTCAATTGAAGAACTTGATAACCCATCGTTCCACTTCGATTTCATGATCGATACCAAAGAGGAGTTGAAACCCAGCAATGAGCACGTACTTTTTTATGATCTTCTGGATAGCCCTGATGCGACTGCATTTAAGAGGCTGAGCGATCTTTCCGGGAAATATGGCGGCCGCGTGGTGGCCGTGGGCAATGCCCAAAGCACCACAGACGTGCTGAAATCGCTTCGCTCGGGTGCCTGCGATTATCTTGACACAACACACCTTGAATCAGACCTGATGCAGATCTGGAAAAGACTGCTGAAGGAAAATGGCGAGAACACAGCCAATGGCCGCATTGTGCTGGTCATGTCGGCCAACGGTGGCGTGGGCAAAAGCACCATCGCAGCCAACCTGGCCCTGGCCGCCAATCAGGCATTCAAAACGAGTGTCGGCCTTGTGGATTTCGATATGGATCATGGCGACATCGCCCCCATGCTGCACCTGAGCCCGACCTTCTCGATTGTAGACCTGATCAAGCCCAATCAGACACTTGACCCGGACATGTTTCATCGCACCCTGACCAAATACGAAAACACGGGCGTGCGGGTGCTGCCGGCCCCTGATTCGATCAATATCGACGCCGTCTATTCCGAAGAATCAATTCTCAAGTCGCTTGATTACTGCCGCGACAACTTCCCGCTGACGATTATCGATATGCCCTCGGGCTATAGCGAAATGAGCCAGAAGATCATTCAGAAGGCCGATCTCGTGCTGGTCGTCAATCGCCTTGATTTTCAGACGATTCGTAACACCAGCCGCTTTCTGGAATTTCAGACAAAGCAGTGCAAAATGCCGGCCGGTAAATTCAAGGTGGTGCTTAATCGCAAGGGCGAGCCTTATGAAGTCGAGCTGGAAAAGGCCGAGGAAGTCCTTGGCGGCAAGCTCGACTGGATTCTCCCCAACGACCCGAAATCAGCCAACCTGGCCAGCAACGTGGGGGTGCCTGTGGTGATTGATTCACCAAATTCAAGCCTCTCACATGCCTTCAACCAGATGGCTGAAAAACTCATGAACAAATTTAACCTCATTCCGAAGTCGGAAGCCAAGCCCGCCGCGTCGGGGCTGGTCACACGACTGCCCAGCTTCATTGCATCGTTCATGATGTAATCAGTCCTTCGTCAGAACAATTCTATTTACGTCTCCATTTCAAGATCTCTCCACCCTTCACTCTAAAGGAGATCTGGCCATGGGATTTCGCACTGGCTTCAGCCTTGCCAATGCTCGCCCGAGCCTTGCCGTTCCTGCAGAAAATTTGCCTGTCGAGCCAGGCCGGCCCAGCCCTGATCTGCCCAGGCCAACCCCCGTCGAACCGGCCCAGCCGGAACCCGCCCGGGTTGAAAAAACACCCACGGCTGAAGAGTCGGCCCGCTTTGTCAAACTAAAGCGAGACCTGCACCGGCAGCTTATTGAAAGCATGGACCTTTCCGTCCTGGGCAAGATGGATCAGGAGCAGCTTCGAGCCGAAGTGCGCGAAGCCGCCGGCCTGCTGCTTGACCGCTCCAACCAGCTCATGACGATTGACGAGCGTAACCGGCTCATCAATGAAGTCATCGACGAGACCTTCGGCCTGGGCCCTCTGGAAAGCCTGATGGCCGACCCCTCGGTTTCTGAAATCATGGTCAATGGGCCAAAAGTCACTTACATCGAACGCAATGGCAAGATTGAACGCGCCAATATCGTTTTTAACGACGACAAACACCTGGTGCAGATCATTCAACGCATCGTCGGCCGCATTGGCCGCCGCGTGGATGAAACCACCCCGCTGGCCGATGCCCGCCTGGCCGATGGCAGCCGCGTGAATGCCGTGGTGCCGCCCATCGCCCTTGATGGTGCCCTGCTGACGATCAGGCGATTCGGCAAAAAAGCCATGAAGGCCGATGACCTGGTGGAAAAAGCGGCCATGACCAAAGAAATGCTTGAATTTCTTCAGGCATGCATCAAGGCCCGCATTAATGTCATTATCTCGGGCGGCACGGGCTCGGGCAAAACCACTCTGCTCAATGCCCTTTCGTCATTCATTTCACACGACGAACGTATTGCCACCATTGAAGACGCCGCCGAACTTCGCCTGCAGCAACCGCACGTGGTGCGCATGGAAACCCGGCCGCCGAATATCGAAGGCAATGGCCAGATCCTGACCCGCGACCTTGTGAAAAACGCGCTTCGTATGCGGCCTGACCGCGTGATCGTCGGCGAATGCCGTGGCGGCGAGGCCCTTGACATGCTACAGGCCATGAACACCGGCCACGATGGCTCGATGACAACCGTGCATGCCAACGACACGCGCGACGCCATTTCCAGGCTTGAAATGATGGTCGGCATGAACGGCTTCGACATTCCCATCTGGATTGTGCGCCGCCAGATTGTCTCGGCCGTCCACCTCATCATTCAGGCCAACCGCCTGCCTGGCGGCGTGCGAAAAATCACGAAGATCTCAGAGATTGTCGGCATGGAAGAAGAAGTGGTGAGCATGCAGGACATTTTCGTCTATAAGCAGACGGGCGTTGACGAAAACCGGGTGTGCCAGGGCTATCACATGTCAACAGGCCTTCGTCCCAAATGCCTTGAAAAGCTGGCCATCAGCGGTGTGGGCCTGCCAATCGACATGTTCGAACAACGTCGCCTGAACTGAAATTTAATTATTGCCGCCCGGGGAGGGCTGAATCATGGCCGGTAACATGCTGGTTTTTATCGCCGTTGCTTCGATGACCATGGCCATTATTTCGATGGTCAGGGATGTCCTGCTGAAAGATAGCCGGCGAATCTCGCACCGGGTTGAGAAAGACTTTCGTGCCCTTCAGCGAGAGCAGGTCAAAGAGTCGCCGCTGTTTCGCGAACCACGGAAAAACGCCATTCACACCGCTGATCTGGAAGATTTCATCCAGCCCAGAAAGTCGCTTGATGAACGCCTGGAAGAGCTGATCATGCAATCGGGCGTGCACACCAAAAAGCAGGTGGTGATCAAGCAGACAGCGATCGCCGCACTGGGGGCTTGCCTTGTCACGGTTCTTGTGCTGGGCAACCCGATCCCGGTTGTTGTTCTGACACTTGTTTGCGGTGCCATTCCCATAGGCCGTCTGGCATGGATTCGCCGGACCAGGCAGAACAAGCTGCGTTCCCAGCTTCCTGAAGCCTTTGACCTGATGGCCCGCGTGGTGCGTGCAGGGCAGACAATCAATCAGGCCATTCTCGCAGTTTCCGACGAATTTCCGCGTCCCATTTCTGAAGAATTCTCGTACTGTTTTGAGCAGCAGAATCTGGGCATTTCGCCCGAGGCTGCCGTGCGCGATCTTGCCAAACGAACCGGCGTGCTGGAACTCCGGATTTTTGTCACCGCACTGATCGTCCAGCAGCAGACCGGGGGCAACCTGGCCGAGCTGATCGACAAACTTTCCGTGATGATCCGATCGAGGTTTCGAATCATGGGCCAGATCAAAACCCTGACATCTGAAGGACGCCTGCAGGCCATGATTCTGCTGGCCCTCCCCATTGTCATGTTTTTTGTGCTCATGCTCATCAACCCGGCCTATGAAATTCGCCTGATCGAACACCCGATCCTGATCTACATCACCCTCACCCTGATGTCGCTGGGTGCCTGGTGGATCCGCGCCATCGTAAACTTCGATTTCTGATCGCCGGCAACACCAACCCCTTCCCTGAAAGTAACAGCCAACGGGCAAAACTGACAATGAACGACGCAATGATCCTCAATATCCTGATCTTCGCGGTTGTCGCCATGGTGGTCGTCGCCATCGGCTCCATCGTGAAGCGCATGGATCGTCGCGTGGCCAATCGCATCGACCAGATTCATAAATCGGCCATCATCCAGGCTTCGGGCACAATCACTCTGGGCTCGGGCGGTAACAGTTTTTTTGAGAAACTTGCACGAGACACTCTGCCCAAAGTCGGCAAAATCATTATTCCGACATCTGACGAAGAACGCACACTGCTGCAGACACGGCTGATTCAGTGCGGCTTCTATCGCAAAAATGCCATGCACCTGTTTCTTGCCACAAAACTGCTGCTCATCGTCACGCCCTTCACCCTGGCCTTTCTCGTGATGGTTGTTCTGGGCCTGCCGCCCAAGGTTCTGATCTATCCGGCAATCATGGGAATGGCCGGCATGATCGGTCCCAGCTTTTATCTTGACCGCAGAAAGAAACAGCGTCAGATCACCTTTCGCCGTGCCCTGCCCGACGCCCTTGACCTGCTGGTGGTCTGTGTCGAAGGCGGCCTCAGCCTGCCGGCCGCGATCAAGCGAATCTCGGTGGAACTGATGGGCACTCACTTCGACCTCTCTTCCGAGCTGAATCTGGTTCAGAAGCAGATCCAGATGGGCATGACACCCGGCGAAGCCCTCGAACAGCTTGGTTTTCGCTCAGACCTGGAAGAAATCAGGCAGTTGTCAGCCGTCGTGAGTCAGTCGGAACGCTTCGGGGCAAGCATCACCAAATCGCTGCGCCTTGCCGCTGAAACCCTGCGTCTGCGTCGTCAGCAACATGCTGAAGAAATGGCCCAGAAAGCCGCCGTGAAAATCTTGATACCCACGCTGCTTTTCATTTTCCCGGCTCTTTTCGTCGTGATTCTCGGGCCGGCGGCGTTTCAGATCATGGAAATGTTTGCGAACATGAATTGAAAGAATCAGTCAATGATCATCAAATATAATTCCAATCGTGCCTCAAAATACAATCGACACCAATCGGCCACCGGCCGCAGGGCAGTGCTGCTGATTGAAATGGCATTCATACTGCCAGTGCTGCTGCTTGTGATGGTGCTGGCCATTGATGTCAGCCGCTTCCTGATTGTAACAATGGCCCTGAACAATTCTGTGAATCAGGGAGCAGTGGCAGGTTCAAACACCGCCCTGAATCTCTCCTCGCAGACAACATGGACTAATACAATTCACTCGGCCATCTCCAATTCCATGGCCAATTACAACTGGTTTGATCCATCAAAACTCAATATCAGCGCACCCGTGCCCTCCACATCCAACGGAATGATTGATTCCAGCGGGTTTCGGTCGATTGAAGTCAATGTAACTTATCAGGCTGATTACGTCATCCCCTGGCAGGGTTATTCCAGCCCCGGGCTGGTTTCAATGACACTTCGCACCGACCAGATTCGCTGATAGTTGCAACTGGAGGCAAAAAGGCCATGATTCTCTCTGTCAATCAGAATCGAAAATGCAATCCGGCGGCTGGCGTCCGTCGCGGCACCACGCTGATTGAAGCCGCAATCGGCCTCTGGTTCACCTGCACCGTGATCATCGGCTGCATTGATTTCAGCATGGCCACCATGAAGACCGAGGCCCTGAATCATGTGGCTCATCGCGTCGGCAGAACCGCCATCATCCACGGTCAATTTGCGCCGGCCAATTACAATGGCGGCCCATGGGGGCCGGCAAGTGAATCAACATTAATGAACAGTGCCAGCCCCATTGCCGGGGTGGCAAGACAATATCGAGCCGGCCTGAAACCCGACCTAGTGACCATTCATGTTTCATGGCCCAACGGGAACAACCATCCCGGCAGTGCCGTACTGGTTGAAACCAGCATGAGCTGGGCCCCGGTATTTCTCGACCAGCTCGGCTTCGGCCTGATCACCCTTCGCGGCCGTTCCTATCAAATCATTCAGCATTAATGCAATCACTGAAATACAATTTCAATAAAGGCCAGATGTCATGATTCGCCACGCCAGACACCAACAGAATGACCGCCGCGGCTTTGTTCTGCTGCTCGTCGGCCTGGTCATGCCCTGCATTATCGGCATGCTTGCCCTGATTGTTGATGGTGGCCTGGCCATGAACAATCAGCGCCGATTGCAGAACATGGCCGATTCCATGGCAACTTCCGTGGCCAATCGCTTTATCCGTGGTGCCACTTCTGCCCAGTGCATTTCGGCCGCCAATCAAATTCAATCCACATCATATCCCGGCAGCAATACCATCGGCTGGAATGCAGGCTCAGATAATTCCATTAATAACCCGCCACTTTCCGGCCCATATGCCGGTAATGCAAAGTTTATTGAAGTGGTTGTCAGTGCCCCTTATCCCGGCATACTTTCAAGCATTTTTTCCCGATCAGCATCGACAATCAAGGCCAGGGCCGTTGCGGGCATGGAGTCACATGTCACGGGTGAAGGCGTGATCACGCTTGACCCATGCCTGCGGCCCGGTCTTGAAGTCAGTGGTGGTTCACAACTGATCGTTGCCGGTGCCGTAATCGACAACTCGGGCGGTGCAGGCTACGACCAGAACAATTACTGGGCCGACCTTGGTATTCAGCAATACGGAGCCAGTGTGGCCAATAATGGCACCATGAAATGCGAAATGGCACTTGTCAGGGGCGGGGTTGATACAGTCGCCAATTTCCAGAATTTTACGGCGGGGGGGCCAAACCCGCTTTATGCCAATATTCGCTCGATTTTCCCCGACCCCTATCGCACACTGCCTGTTCCCAGGCAGGCGAACACGCCCTCCATCACCAACTGGAATACAACGCGGAAGGTTTCCTTCGGAACCGGCCAGACGGCAACACTCACGCCCGGCCTCTATGAAGATATAAGCATCACTGGTTCGGCACACGTCACGTTCAGCCCGGGCACCTATATCATGATTCCGAAAACACCGAATCAGGGCCTGCGCATCAATGGTTCGCCAACTGTCGTTGGTAATAATGTCTTTTTCTATTTCACAGGCAGTAATTACCTGAACACCTCGCCCGGCTATTGGGATAACCTCGATGGCGCAGTGGATGGCCCGCTGCCACCTGCCTATGGAGCCGGCTGTAGCCTGCCGCCCTCGCCGGATAACCTCAAAACTGTTGATTTCGCCACGCTTGACATCAATTTAAACAGTGGGTCTGTAAATTTCACGGGTTGCACCGATCCAAATTCACCCTATTACAATTTTCTCTTTTTTCAGCGACGCCGCAATACCAGCAACGCCCAGATTCAGGCCAACGCCGGTGCCAATGTTTTTATGAAAGGCTCAATTTATGCCAAATGGGCCTGGTTCAAGGTGGCCGGTGCCGGAGTTTATCAGTCGCAGTTCACTGTGGGCACCATGACGGTCACCGGTGGCGGTCAGGTGCTCATCGAAGAATATGACCGCAACTTCAGCATGGCCGGTTTTATCTACCTGGTGGAATAATCCCTCGGCAATTCTGGCTTCAGGATATAATTCACCGACGAACGATTCAAATCACCCGAAGCCTGCAAAAACATGAACATAATTGAAGTCAATGGTATTTCCGGCCCGGCCTCGCCCGTGACCCGCGAGGATTTTGGCGTCGAGCCACAGGTTATTTCAGAACTTTGCCTGAAATTTGCCCTGACCGTGCCGCACTTCACCAGCATGTGGATGGCCGACCGGCTGGCCATGCCGCTGACAATCGTCAATGAAATGCTTGACCAGCTGCGGGAAGACCACCTGCTTGAGGTGCTGGGCGCCACGGGTGCCTTCGGCTTTCGCTATGGCATTTCAAATGCCGGTAAACAATATGGCATGCGACTCATGGAAATATCGGGGTATCTTGGCCCGACACCTGTCAGTCTTCACGATTATACCTTTTTAATTAACGACCAGGTTGACCGCACCAACCACGTGACGGCCGAACAGGTGCAAAATTCACTTTCAGCCCTGGTTTTGCCCGATCAGGCAGTCATGATTGCCGGGCTGGCCTTGTCTTCAGCCCGCAGCCTGTTTGTGTTTGGCCCGCCGGGTAATGGCAAAACGGCCCTGGCGCGTGGCCTGAATGATGCCCAGGCCGAAGGTGTCTGGATTCCGCATTCCATCTGTATTGATCAAAATATCATTCGAATCTATGATGAACATATCCACGAACTCTTACCTGTTGATGCTGAAACCTCACGCGTCTTTGACAGCCGGTGGGTGCGAATTAAAAGACCCATGGTGGTGGTGGGCGGCGAGCTGACGATTGAAGACCTTGATCTGAAATACAGCCCGACCATGCGTTATTATGAAGCGCCGATTCATATGAAAGCCAATGGCGGGATTTTTCTTGTCGATGACTTCGGCCGCCAGCGGGCTGACCCCAAACAGCTCTTAAATCGCTGGATTATCCCGATGGAAAACCGGCTTGATTATCTCTCGCTGGCAAACGGCCAGAAAATTCAGATTCCATTTCGCCTCTGCCTGATCTTCGCAACCAATTTAAATCCGAAAGATGTCACAGATCCGGCATTTCTGCGCCGGATTGGCTATCGGCTCGAGATCAAGCCGCCGCATCCCGAGCAATATGCCACGATTTTTCATCGCTATATTGAAAAGCTGAAGGCTGAACTTGACCCGACCGCCTTGCCGTGGCTCTTCAAGCGTTATGAAACAGAGGGGCGCGAGCTGCGGGGCTGCGAGCCACGCGACCTGCTGGAACGCATTCGTGAAATTTGCGAATATCGCCGTGAAAATAAAATCATGGTCAACCCGAAGAATCTGGAAATGGCCTGGTCAGCCTATTTCGGCGGCACGGATGTGCCCGACAGCGACACCTGATTTTATTTCAGGTAGTAAGCATCGGCTGAGGCTTTGGCAACCGCAGCATCCTGCTTGACACTGCGGCGAGCCAGCTCAACCTTGCTGACAAGCCGGTCAAGCGACGCCAGTTGCCGATCGACTTCCGTATTTTTGGGCGTGAGAGACTTGATTTTGCGGAACTCGGTGCGTGCTTCGTCCCATCGCGACTGCGAAACAAGCATCTGTGCCAGGTTCCAGTGGGAATCGGGCAGAGAAAGCCCGCCCAGTTGAAATTCGTGCCGGGCTTCTTCCAGCTTCGAGCCATGCGCCAGCACCAGACCCAGATTATTATGCGCACGCTGCAATTCAGGCCTGATTGCTATCGACTGTTTTAAATTCATTTCCGACTCGGGCCAGCGGTTCTGCAGGGCCAGGCTATAGCCATAATCGCAGAAAATTTCAGCATTGCCGGGCATCAGGCTGATGGCCTCGCGATAGTGTGCCGCCGACTTCTGAAAATTGCCTGATTTATCAAGGCAGATTGCCAGCCGCCAGTGTGCCTCTGCCGATTTTGGGTTTTTTTGCAGCACCGACTCATACATCTTAACGGCTTCCTGCAGATTCGACTGCTTTTCAGCCGATCGGGCCAGCGAGAAAAAAACATCGGCCTGCTGGCTCTTGCTGATATTGGTTTTTGAATCGGTGTCGGAATTGCGTTTAAGCCTGCCCAGCCCTGCGCCGTTCTGTGAATTGCCACATCCCGTAAAACTCAGCACCAGGCCCAGAACAGCCATCGAGCGAATTGCATTAAGTCTGGGGCTGTTCATTTCATTTGTCTGCATTGCAATCACTCCCTGTTATCATAACTCGGCTTGTCTCGCCACCGGCATTTCAATTGCAATTTCAATTGCCGTTGTTGCCGCCACCGCCGCCGGCCTGCTGCATATTCGGAAGGAGTCCTGATCCGGTTAAGCCACCCACACCACCGCCGCCCGATGAGCCGGCCATGCCGCCCACGCCCTGATTTAAATCAGACAATGCCCGGTTATATAAAATAAGAGCATCCGGGCCAACTGTGCCCCGGGCCTGCGGGCCATTGATAATCACCCGCTCGGGCGGAATCGGTATTGAATTACTGGCCAGTGTCTGAACAATATTCAGGCGACGCGTCTGGTCAAGGCCCGGCTGGCGTGGCGTCGCTTCAATAATGACAGGTGTGAAATTGCCGAGAGCCTGCCGCGATATGCGTGCCAGCTTCGACTTGCCCGCAAAATTCAGTTGGGGCGTGCCATCGATAAAGTCGTAATGATAGAAGATCTGCCGTGTATCTTCAAAATTACGCACCTGCACCTTCATGGTTTCAGTCATCTGCTGGCCAAGCGGAATCTCTTCAAACGGGTTATTGATCGCCGCCGCGTCAACATTCGGATGCACTTTGCATTTACGCTGAAAAAGGCGTCGCCGGTTTGCATTTCGGGCACAAATACAGCCTGAATTGTCGGCTGATGAGCTGTCAGAAAACCCGCCCTGCCCTGAAAAATTCATGGGTGCCTGTGCCTGCAGGCCATTTTCCATGGTGTTTTCGCCACCCTGGCTGCTTCCCTGTTGCACAGGCGACCTTTTACCGGGCTGTTGCTGGCCGGACACGGTCATTGCCGACATCATGATAATGCAAAAAACCAGAGATCTTTTCATTTGCGATTTCATTTGTAATTCATTTTGATACTGGCGATTCATCGCTCTGCACCTTTGCCCTGAAAGTTATTCGCTGTAGCCGATTTGCCCTTTAAGGAGCTTCTGTTGCATTTTCATCATGTAAAGATGTTCCTGGGCGTTATCCCAGGCCGTCGTTGAACGAAAATCAACTCCCTCGCGGCTTTCAATCCGGTTCAGGAAATAAAATTCCCAGTCGGTCGGCTCGCCGATCTCAGAGCCTGGCTGTGGCGGAATCTGCTCTTCCTCCATCGGTTCCACCACATAGGGCGTGACCAGAATCACCAGCTCTTTTTCAATTCTCTCGTTGGAAGTATTTGAAAAGAAGGGCCCCAGCACAGGCAGGTCACCCAGGCCTGGAATCCGGTCGGTAGTCCCATCAAGTTTCAGATACAAAAGCCCGGCAATCGCCAGAGTCTGGCCGTGCTTCATCTCGACAGTTGTATAACTTCGACGAACGTTCAGACCAGGCACCGGCGAGCCACCCTGCACCAGCGTCACGGCAATCGTGAAATCAATTTCACTCACCTCCGGGGCAACAGTCAGCCGCAGTGTCTCCTGGTCAAGCACCTGCGGCACAAAGCCCAGGCGAACCCCGAATTCCTTGAACCGCACTGTCACCGTTGGAGCCACGCCCGATGCACTCACCTGCGGCACCGGCACCGGATATTCACCACCCACAAGAAAGCTCGACTGCTGGCCGGAAAGAGCCACCAGATTCGGCTCGGCCAGTATTTTCAGAAGACCGTTGCGGCGCAGGGCATTCAGCGGCATTTCAAAATTGGCATTCTGAAAAATGCCATAAACCGTCGTTCCGCCACGATTGGAAAGATTCTGAATCGGCAGTGTCGATTCACCCTTCAGGCCACTGCCCAGGGCCAGGCCGCTGGCAGAAACAGGGCCGGCGATCTGCGTGCCGAAAATGGCGCCGGTTGTCTGGTCAACCGCCAGAAAATTGGCACCTATATTGCGAATGGCCGTACGATTGAGTTCGGCCACCCTCACCTTCAGCAGCACCTGCTGCGATGTCGGCACGCGTAACAGATTGACAATGCTTGGGTTGGGTATGGTGCCCGTAACCCGGATGTTTCTTCTGTCAGACTCAATACGTTCCGTTTCGCCCTCATTTGTAAGCTCAGCACCATTCGTATCGGGGTTGTTCGCTCCAACCTGGCCATCATTCTGCCGCGATTGCTGGGGGCCAACCATGTCAGGCCTCAGTTCGTTGTCGCTCGTTTTTGAAGCGGCACGACTGGCATTTGAACTGACGATATTCAGCCTCTGGGCGGCCATGATGGTGTCAAGATAACTCGAAACCATGCCAATGATATTCGCCACCTGCATCTGGCTGCGGGCCTCGCCTTCAACAATCACATGGTTCTGCAACTGAGAAAGGCTCACACTGGCATCAGGAAAAGTGGTTCGAAGTTTCTTCTCCAGCAGCGTAAGGTCAGCCAGAACCTGCACTTCGTAATGCAGCGTATCGCCCCTGGCAGAGGTGATCGAAAGGTCGGTCACACCAACCCGAAGACCCGTGATGCGAAGCTGACGAGACGAAATCACGGCAACATCAATAAACCCTGGATTGCCAATCGCAATCAGCGGCTCGTTCATGCCATCTGTAATGTCAGCCTTCAGCGAAAGAATGCGCCCCTGGCCCAAAGGCACCTGGAACTGGGCTTCCGTCGCTTTCAACTCGCCCGCCCGGGCCCTGATCTTCTCGGCACTTTCATTCGGCTCGGGCACCAGGTCAAGCCGCTGCGGAGTCTTGGAAAATTCCGGCTTCAGCGACAAATCCTGCCGACCGTCAACCGAGTCATCTCGGTGCTCCAGTAGCGGCGATGTGAATGAGAAATCGCGGGCAAGCAACTCATCTGCCGATGGCACCAGTGCTTCCGGCAAGGCCGCCGGCCTTGGCGGGGTCGGCTGTTGCCCTGTCAGTTTCAGGGGCAGTGCACAAAAGCCCGTCAGCATCACACAGGTAGCTGTGATTACTGGGCTTATGCGATGGTTTGCCGATCTCACGAAACGCATGGAATTGTATCCAGGCCATTGGTACCGATTGTGAATCTTCCTGATTTATCGGCACAATCGTTCGTTTCGTTAAATCTTTCCCAATTTTACTCAGCCGACCTGTGAAATGGCGAGGTGTTCGCCCTGACCCTTGCGCTGGATCTGATATTTTTCCAGCTTTTTATAAAGAGTCATGCGAGAGATGCCAAGATCTTTTGCGGTTCGCAGCAGGTTGAACCGGTTACGATTCATCGAGTCGAGAATCATCTCACGCTCGTGGCTTTCCACCACATCGTTCAGGGTGTGGTGTGCCGGGTCGTCGTGGCCGGCCGGGAATACAGCCGAATAGCCATGGCTGATTTCTGCTGTCAGGGGCACGGCCCCGTGTTGGCGAATCTCGTCCGTCAGTTCAGCGGGAGTAATCAAATCGTTATCGCACAGGGCGACAGCACGTTCGACGACATTGCGAAGTTCGCGGATATTGCCGGGCCAGTCATATTGTTCCAGAAGTTCAGCGGCTTCAGGCGAGACGCTGGGCAGCTTGACACCCATGCGGGTGGCGGTTTCGCGAAGGAACCCGCTGAGAAGTTCGCTGATCATCGATTTCCGCGACCGCAGGGGCGGCACTTCAAAAGCAACGACATTCAGGCGATAAAAAAGGTCTGAGCGAAATCGCCCCTCCGCGACTTCCGTTTTCAGGTCACGATTGCTGGCCACCACCATGCGTGCCTGCATGGGCAGAGTTTTGTTTGACCCGAGCGGCTCATATACTTTTTCTTCAAACACTCGCAGCAACCTGGCCTGAAGCGCAGGCGGCAGAGAATCAATTTCGTCGAGAATGATCGTCCCGCCGGCGGCTTCCGTCAATTTGCCAACCCGGTCGTTATCCGCCCCCGTGAACGAGCCGCGCAGATGGCCGAAAAGTTCACTTTCAAACTGGCCAGGCGAAATGGCCGCACAATTGACGACCACCAGCGGCCTGGCCGATCGCGGGCTCGACTCGTGAATCACCCGGGCCAGATGGCTCTTGCCCGTGCCCGTTTCACCACTAAGCAGCACCGTGGTGTCGAGCCTGGCGACTTTCAGCACGCTGCGCACAAGTGTGTCGTAGCTCTCGCCACCACCTGTGGTTAAGAAATTATGGCCAGGGCTGTGGGCAACAGCTTCGGCAGCCTTTGATGCAGCCACCGGCTCTGCCTCGGTTGCCTTGACAGGCTTACGAGCAGTCGTCGGCACTTTTTTGGTGGCCGGTTCGGCCAGCCGAAGCATTTCCAGCATCATCTCAAGCTGGCCAAGGTTAAGCGGCCGTGCCAGATAATGCCGTAAGCCCAGTGTGTGCAGGGTGATACCGCGACTGCTGGAATGTTCGTCGTCGATCACTATGATACGCTCTGATGAGATGGTGGCCGAGGCCAGCTTGATAACCGAGAGCGTCTTTTCGTTCGTAAGTCCTTCCTGGCCTGAATGTAAGACCAGAATATCGTTGATCGATAAATCAAGCGAATTGATTTCATCTGAATAAATATGATTCAGATGGATGGGCTTTTTGGGTGTATCAAGGCGGCAGAACGATTCTTCGAGTTGAGAATCGTCGGTAATTAGCCATGTTTTTGAGTTGCAGGCTGGCATTAAATGACTCATCGGCCGCAGTTGCATTCTTCAATTCGCCCGGGTTTTGTCTCACCCCTCAATCAGAAGCGGCATCAATTCTAAAAATACGCCAGAACCGGTAAGAGTTTTAACGGTACTTCAGCAAGATCGATTTTTACCACCTGACAGAGCATAAAGAAATTGTTGAAAGGCGATTCCGACCGAAAAATTGCCAGAAACATCTCATCCATTGTATGATCACATAAAATCAACCAGGGCACACAGGGACTCACCGACCATGAAATTCGGCATCTGCAACGAGCTTTACGAAAACTGGGGCTTTGCCGATGTCTGCCGGTCGGCCAGGGCAATTGGCTATGACGGCCTTGAAATTGCCCCTTTCACACTTGCCCCACTCATTACCGACGTTTCCGCCCAAAGGCGCCGCGAACTTCGCCAGACCATGGCCGACACGGGCATTGAATGCATCGGCCTGCACTGGCTTCTGGCCAAAACCGAAGGCTTTTACCTGACCACACCCGACGCCGCCACGCGCACCAAAACGCTTGACTACCTGAAAGCCCTGACCGAATGCTGCCGCGACCTGGGCGGGCAAATCATGGTTTTTGGCTCGCCCAAGCAGCGAGACCTGCTGCCGGGCGTTTCTTACGACCAGGCCATGGGCTATGCCGAAGAGGTTTTTGCCGCCCTGGCACCCGCGCTGGCCGATTGCGGCGTGACCCTGTGCCTTGAGCCGCTGGCACCCAGCGAAACCAACTTTCTGAACACAATTGACCAGGCCAATGTGCTGATCAGCCGGGTGAATCACCCGAACTTTCGGCTTCATCTTGATGTCAAGGCACAGTCGTCAGAGCCAGGCACCAGCGTGCCGGAACTCTGGGCGAAGCACGGGGCTTTGGCCCGCCACGCCCACGCGCAGGATGTGAACCTGCAAGGCCCCGGCATGGGCCAGGTCGATTTCAGGCCGATTGTCAAGGCACTGCACGAATCGGGCTATCCCGGCTATCTGTCAGTGGAAGTTTTTGACTTCACCCCCGGCGCCGAAGAAACAGCCCGCACAAGCCTGGCAACACTGCGACAGGCCGCCGCGGGCGGGTGAGTATTTGCGAACTATGGTGATTCTCTGTCAGATCGCAGAAGGAACCGGATTTTCAAATTCAAAATTTGCAAACGATGACTGACGTTCTTCGGGTGTAAGCAGTAAAAGAAGTGTAACATCTGAGATTGTCTCATCAGAGACAGGGCCGAGATATTTCCAGACTTTCTGGTGTCGATCAGAGCGGCTTAAACCGCGAAAATCGGTGTCGATAATTCTGATTCTGACCGAGACACAATTTTGCCGATATATCTCAATTTCGGCATTCTGATGATCTTTCTCATAATCCGCAAGCGACGTTTTTATTTCATCGATCGTCGCATCTGAATCACCACGTATGTTGACACTCATGTCAGGATAATCTCCGATCATCCCATTGAATGTTAGCCTGAGCTGAGTTCAGAAAGGCTTCAGCCCCACCCTTCCACCCTGAACCCGCGGTATATCTCAAATCTGTTGACCAACTGTTGACCTGCATAAAGTGAGATGCCACTTCACGAGAGAATTGCTCACCACCATTGATTCTATACAAAGTCCTCAGCCATTCAAAATCATGGGCTCTGCTGCCTCTGAAAGAATCCATAATTTCTGAGCGTCGCTGCACTGTTGCATTGGCCAAAATCAGCGACTTCAGAATGCACTCAACACTGTATCCCGCCAGATATATCGCGCCAATTTCGTAACCAGCTTTGAAAAGCACCATGGCTTCATCATACCGTTGATGAGAACAACGATAAAATAGCCGTGAATCATTCGAATTTGGTAATGGCATTGAAATCCTGCATACTCACACCCCAAATATCGCTTCAAGGCTTGAGCGCATCACGGCCGGGTCGGGGCTTTGGCCATCGGTCCACAGTTCAATGCCGATCACACCCTGATTCACCAGCATTCCCAGGCCATCAAGTACGCGCAGGCCACGGGCCTGGGCATCGGCCACCAGCCGGGTGCGCGGCGGGTTGGGGATGACGTCGCACACAATCGCGTCGGGCGAAAGCTCGTCAAGCGAGACGGGCACCACGGCGTTGACGTCGGGATAAAGCCCGATTGACGTGCTGTTAACGACCAGATCAACCGACTTGTCGGGCACGAATGTCCCTGCCCAGGGCACAAAGGCCGTTTCGGTGGATGTCTGCTCGGTCAGGCGTTTTTCCAGGGTCAGGCCCCGTTCAACCGAGCGATTGACAATCGTAATCTTTCGCGCACCGGCCAGGGCCAGCTCGACGGCAATGGCCCGGGCCGCACCGCCGGCACCCAGCAGCACCACGTTCACGCCGTCGATGGGGCGAAGCTCGCGCACCGACTGCAAAAAGCCCTTGCCGTCGGTATTTTCGCCCAGCAGTCGGCCATTTTTAATGGCCACGCAGTTCACCGCTCCGATTTTTTGTGCAGCGGGTGTCAATTCATCCAGAAATTGGATGACTTCAACCTTGTGTGGGATGGTACAATTGAACCCCTTGAAGCCCATGGCCCGGGCCCCTCGCACGGCATCGCCCAGGTTTTCGGGCCGCACTTCCAGCGTGAGGTATCGCCAGTCAAGGCCCATGGCCCGATAGGCTGGCTCGATCATCGCCTGCGTTGGGTTTTCAGCAACCGGAAAGCCAAAACAACCTGTCAGACCCTGCAAAAAATTGAGCACTTTTTCCGCCATGACTTCCAGCACCCTCAAATTGATTAGACCCGGCAAATACCGCACCGGCGGCTTGCCCTTCATTTTGCCCTATCATTCGCCAATTGGCCGGGCCATGCAAGCCTTTTCCTTAAGTTTTCCGGTTTTGTGCCTGTTTCTAAGTCTTTTCATGCCAATGGCCTCCGCGCAGCAGGCAAATACCAGGGCACAAACCAAAAAAGCGGCTGTTCCGCCGCCACCACCGTTTCATGCCAATGCCCCGGCCACACCCGCCAGGCCCAACATCCTTTTCATTTACACCGACGATCAGGCCCCATGGACAATGGGCTGCTATGGCCGCCCCGACACCCTCACGCCCAACCTGAACCGGCTGGCTGCGCAGGGCATGCGGTTCGATAATGCCTTCACCACCACGCCCGTCTGCTCGCCATCGCGCGCCGGCCTGATCTCAAGCCTTTACAGCACACAGGTCAAAATTCGCGACTGGCTGAACCCCAATGTCGAGCCGCATGCAGGCCTGGCACCGGCCACCATCACCTGGCCCGAACTGCTTAAGGCCAATGGCTATAAGACCTTTCTGGCCGGTAAGTGGCACCTGGGGCTTGATGAACACTTTCACCCTGCACGCAGCGGCTTTGACAACTTTTTCGGCTTTCGCGGCGGCGGCAATACGCCCCTGAACCCGACTCTTGAGAACGAAGAGGGCATCACGGGCAGGGTTGAAGGCAACCTGGCCAACATGATCACCGACCACACGCTGGATTTCATTCGCAAGAATAAAGACCACACATGGCTGGCAGCACTGCACTTTCGCGAGCCGCACGCCCCCTATGTGCCCACCGCACCTGAAGATCTCGAAGCGGTTTCAAAGCTGCAGATCAAGCTGCCGGATTACCCGGGGCTGCCGCTGGAACGTGTGGAAAAACTGCGCCGCGACTATCTGGCCGCCGTTCATGCCGTTGACAGAAACGTCGGCCGCGTGCTGGGCCTGCTTGACGAGCTGAAGCTGAATGAAAATACACTTGTCGTATTTACAAGTGATCATGGCTATATGATTGGCGAGCACGGCCTGCACCACAAAGGCAATGCCAGCTGGATTGCCACTGGCCAGACCGGCCCCCGGCCCAACATGTTTGACTATGCCATTCGTGTGCCACTGCTGGTGCGCCAGCCGGGCAGAATTGCTGCGGGAACTGAATCGAAACGTACCATCACTCAGCTTGATCTTTACCCGACATTAATTTCGTGGACGGGGCTGGAAATACCGCCAAACCTTAAGCTGCAGGGCCGCAATGCCAGCGCAATTCTGCAAACCGGCTCGGCTGATGGCTGGGACGACACCTATTTCGGCCAGTATGACATGAAACACTATAAAGAAGCCCACATGCGCACGCTGCGCCGGCCTGACTGGAAGCTGATCCGCCACCTGGAAGAGGGTGTGGCCGATGAGCTTTATGACCTGAAAAACGACCCGGCAGAGGCGAAAAATCTGGCCGATAACGACAGCTATCAAACCATTCGCCGCCAGTTGAACGATGAACTGGTGCGGCGCATGAAGGCGATTGACGACCCACTGGCCGACCAGGCCGCGAAATAACCGCGATAAACCCACAATTCAATGAACCGAAATATAAGCATATGAAGATTATTGCAGGCGATCGTAAGGGCTTCAAGCTGGAAGGCCCGATGGATAAGTCGATCAGGCCCACAAGCGACCTTCGGCGCGACGCCATCTTTAACACGCTTGGCGAAATAATCGAGGGCGAGACCTTTTACGACATCTTTTCAGGCACGGGTGCCATGGGTCTTGAAGCGTTAAGCCGGGGCGCAGGTGTTGCCAACATGGTCGAGATGAGCAAAAAGGCCCAGGAACTGATCAAACGCAATATTGCCAGGGTGCGTTACGAAAAAGAGGCCAAACTCTTCCCGACCAACGCTTACCGCTGGATTGAAAGCCACCGCCCCACAGCATCAGGCATTTATTTTCTTGATCCGCCGTTTCCGGAATACGTCGATCATCCGCAGCGATTCACCAAATATCTCTCCCTGTTAATTGAACGCGTGCAGCCAGGGTCAGTGATCATTGTAGAATCACGCTGGAAGATGAACCCCGAGGTTCTGCCCGATATTGAAAGCTGGTACGTTCGTCGATATGGCGAAACCCGCGTGGCCTATTGGGGCCTGGTTGATAGCGAGATTGAGACGGAGAACGACCAGTTGGAGCAGGACGCGGAAAGCTTAAATGACTATGAACAAAGCGATTCAGGCGATGATCCGGTCATAACTTTGGATTAACAGAACATGAAATAATAATGTGATAATATTATCATGCAATTAACTGATCATATTAACATACATAAAGACGATGCAAAACAGCAATTCGCCCTTGAAGTTGCCGCCAGGCTGCGTCAGGCCGGCTTTGAGGCTCTCTGGGCAGGCGGTTGTGTGCGAGACCTGCTGCTTGGTCTTGAACCAACCGATTATGACATTGCCACCAATGCCCGGCCCGAGCAGGTGCAGGCCCTGTTTCGCCGGTCGCTGGCCGTGGGTGCCAGTTTTGGCGTGATTGTGGTGCAGGGAAACGAGGCATCAGGCGATATTGAAGTGGCCACTTTTCGCTCAGATGGCCAGTATTCCGATGGTCGCCGGCCCGACTCGGTGCAGTTCTGCGATGCCCGCAACGACGCCCTGCGCCGCGACTTCACCATCAATGGCATGTTCTTTGATCCGGTGGCCTGCCAGGTCGTTGATTATGTCGGCGGCCGCGACGACCTGAAAAATGGCCATCTCCGGGCCATTCGCGACCCCCTTGAGCGATTCACTGAAGACAAACTTCGCCTGCTCCGCGCCGTGCGTTTCGCCGCCCGCTTCGGCCTGGCCATCGACCCGGCCACTCTCACCGCCATCAGGGCCATGGCAGGCCGCATTCATGCTGTTTCGGTCGAACGCATCGCCCAGGAATTTCACAAGATGCTGCCGCACCCTTCGCGTGTGGCCGGCATGAAATTGCTGCGACAAACCAGCCTGCTTGATGAATTGCTGCCCGAGATGGCACAAACCATCGGCGTGATTCAGGAAAAACCGGCCTACCCCGACGCCGATGTCTGGGAACACACCCTGCGTGTGCTTGAACTGCTGCCGGGCAGGCCAGGTTATACACTTGCCATGGGCACCCTGCTGCACGATGTGGGCAAGCCGGCAGCCATGTCAACAGAAAAAGGGCGTATCACGTTTTATCATCACGAGACAATCGGCCGAGACATGGCCAACCGCATCTGCCGCCGCTGGAAACTCTCAAACGCTGAAACGCAGCGCATCTGCTGGCTGGTTGAATATCACCAGTTCCTCGGCCGGGCCATGCAGATGAAAGAATCCAAAATCAAGACGATCCTTGCCGAGCCAGGTGTCGATGAACTGCTCGACCTGCACGAGGCCGATGCCATGGCCTCAACCGGCGACAAAAGCCAGATTGACTATTGTCGATTCTATCTTCGCGAACAGCCCCAGGGGCCAATCAACCCGCCCATGCTCATCAGCGGCCACGACCTCGCACGCCTCGGCGTGAAGCCCGGGCCGATTTATAAACTTCTCCTCGACCACGTGCGTGAAGCCCAGCTTGATCGCAGGGTTCTCAATAAACCCCAGGCAATCGACCTGGCCCTGGAGTTCCTGAAAACTCAGCCAGGCGATGAATGATACGAATATATGTTGATATGAAAATATGCTTAAACTGTCATATTCTCATATCAAAATATCAATGACCAAACAGGTTGAAGCGTTTGCGCTGCTGGTCCTGTGGTGAAGGCACCGGGCCGGTGGGCTGTGGCGGTGCGGGTGGCTCGACACCCGGCAGATTCGGTGTCACGCCTTTTTCCTTACACAGCTTGATATAAGCCTTTATGTATTCTTCCGTGGCATCGCCGCCACCATTCCCGCCACCATTGGGCATGGCCATATAGGTCTGCAGTGGGCCGGGTGAAGGGGCCATCGCCATCGCCGGGTTGATTCCCACAAAGCCGCCCATGCCCATCGGGGCCGAGAACATGCTTGGCGATTCAGGATTCATCCGCACACGTGGATAGCTGCGTTCGGCCATCAGCCGGCCAAGGCCGCCGATAAAGCGGTCAAGCAGGTTCGGGTTGGTCATCATCATGCCCATGGCCATGCCGCCCAGCGGGCTCGACATTGGTGCACCTGCGCCAAACGCTGGCTGCGGTGCAGCGGCCGCTGGTGGTGAATAAGCCGGGGCGGCGGCAGGTGCCGGTGGTGCGGCAAAGGCATTCGGGGCTGGCGCAGGCGGGCTATAGGCCGGGGCGGCTGCCGGTGGCGGCGAATAAGCGGGCGGGCTGTAGGCCGGGGCCATATAAGTGACCTGTGGCGGCGGCGTGGGGGCCACCATCACATTCAGGGGCGAAGGCTGCACCACCACCTGGCCGGCGGGCGGCTGCACAGTCACGGGTGGGCTGGCCATGGGTGCCCCATAAACTGGCTGCTGCGGCACCATCGCATAAACCGGTTGAGGTTGCGGCTGAGCTGGTGGAGCCGAATACGTCTGGGGCGGGGCGCTTGTGGGGGCAGGTGGCGCGGAATAGGGCCGCGGCGGCTCGGGCTGGGTCGGGGTCTGCTTCGAGGGCAATCCGCTGCCATAATTTTGCGGCGATGACTGCGCATGAAGCGTTGTCGCCGCCACCTGTTCATCGCGGGCCGCTTCCGCTGCAGTCGCATTTGCAGTCGTTGTCGCTGAAACACGCTGCACTCGCACGCTGCGTTTGGCGGTATTTTCCGCGATATTCACACCTGAAGCCGATCGAGCAGCGGCCACCATGGAATAAAGGTCACGAAATTCAACCTCAGCCTGAATGTATCCGGCCAGCTTGAGGCTGTTATTCGTATCAAGCGTGTAAACCAGGGCGGTGGGCAGGCTGCGCACATTCAATGATTCCACCCGGGCAGGGTCGCTCTCGGCCACCAGTTCGGCACAGGCCACTTCCTGGCCAAAAGTTGCGGTAATCTGCTGGCGAATTCCCGCCGCCCACTGTCGTGATCGGGGCAGTGCCTGTGATGTGACAAGAACTACCGATGGCCGGCCCGTCCGGGTCGTCGTTTGAAGGGCTTCTGCCCACGAGATTCCACCGGCTGAAGACTCATTTGCAGCAGCAACAGGCAGCAGGCCCTGACCCGGCACAGAATCGGCCACGCCAAGCACCGCAAGACCCAGAAGCAGGGCCAGTTTGCCTGTCCGAAGCGAGCGACCACGACGCCATTTCCATTCGCACATTGGCCAGCCCCCTGCCGTGAATGATCGATCAATTAACTCTCGCATCAGGCACCTCGCTTATTTTCTGGTTTCCGGCTTCTCACTCCGGGCCGCCGATCGCGATACCCCGGTGCCTGTTTCTTCCAGCTTCACACTTCCCCTGAGTTCACCACGCAGCCCACGGGCAAAGGCCTGAAGGCCGTCGCCAATTGCCACTCTCTGCACAGGCGTCAGTGGCAGTTGCCAATGGGCCCTGTCACGCAGGTCTAGCCCGCTGGGCCGGGTCCAAAGGGCAAGTGCCGCCGTCAAAGGTTCAAAAACGTGCGTTGTCCAGGCCTGGGCATCAGCCTGCGTGTCATTCAGAAGCAGCCCGATGCGTCGGGCAAGCTCTTCATTAGCCTCGGCATACGACGCATAAAGCGGCATTTTGCCGGCAATGTCGCCGAACAGCTGCGCCAGGGGCATGGCCATTTCCGGCGATCGCGGCAGATTCTGAATGGACCGGTATGCCAGTTGGGCCATCAAATCTTCATTTGAAACAGTCACTTCCCCCGCCGGTTCTGCTTTGGGGGCGGCTTCAGTGGCACCCGGTGAAGCCGATACCGGCCGGGCAGTCGTCGGCTGCCGGGCCTCAGGCTCTTTTGATTTCAATTCCGCCGGAATCTCAACGGCGGTTAATGTGACATGGTCGGGCTCTGAAATCTGGTTACCCACGGCCACCACCAGCAGAAATTGATAAACGCCGGGCTCAGGCGGCACAACCACCAGGTTGGGGCCCTGCGCAAAGGCTTCTTTCACCTGCGGACCCGATATTTGGATCCACCGCACACCCAGTGCACCAGCCGGTTGGCTCTGGCCACCATTAAGTGTCGCCCGCCGACCCACAAAACTCAGCACATCATCGCCGGCATCAGCCCTGACCGGCAGTTTTTCAATCGAATTCTCTGGCCGGGCTTCAGCTCGGGCACCGGCTGGCTGCTCATCATCGGCACTCACCCGTCGAATCTGGCTGTCCAGCCGATCTTTCAGGCTCAGGGCATCTGAGGAAGTCCAGGTCGCTTTCCACTCAGACACACGCCCCGATTCCCGGCTGAAAATATCGCGAACCGTGTCGGCAGCCTTCGCGGGAATAACCAACGTTCCGGCAATCAATACAAAGGCGGCGGCACCACATTTCATGGGCCGAATCACTAACCAATCAACACGCGTTCGATAAATACAAGCCATCTTGCCCATCCTGGGCCAATATTGCAGCGGCCTCTTGCCGCACATTTCTACACTTTCCCTATATCGACACGAATAAATTTCGACTTGATTCTAATTTCGCCAAAATCCTCAAAAGCGTCTAAATCACGCAAATCGCCCAGTTGCACACTGGGCAATCTGGTTATCCGGTTCAGGCACCGGGGTCATGATTTCGGCAGTGTGGCCGCCTGGCGTTTGTGGCGGGGCTCAATCACGTCAGTCGCAAGGCCGACAAACTTCAGGCCCAGAATGACGATATAGGTCAGATCCACTTCCCACCAGCGGTGCCAGACCGAAGCACTGGCAGGGTCGGCGTGGTGGTTATTGTGCCAGCCTTCGCCCACGGCGAAGATGCCGACCAGCCAGTTATTTCGACTATTGTCGTTTGTATTGTAATTTCGATAACCCATGATGTGAGAAAGCGAATTGACTGACCAGGTAATGTGCCAGTTAATCACGGTTCGCACAAGCACGCCCCACACGAAAAGGCTCGACCCGAATTGCATGGCCCCGGCCATATTGCCGGTGTTCCAGTAGCCAATTCCATAGCCGGCCAGGAAATAACAAATGGCATGAACCACATAAATGGCCGGCCAGATCTGCGTCTTTTCCATCTTCATGTAGAAGGGGTCTTCCAGCAGGTCTCTTGAGTATTTCTGCAGGTTGGTCATCGACCGCGTGGCCGAGTTGTAAACAAAAAGCCATTCAAAGTGCGACCAGAAGAAGTTCACCATGGGTGAATGCGGGTCTTCCTGCTCGTCTGAATGAATGTGGTGCATGCGGTGGTTGGCCACCCACTTGGCCGGCGTGTCCTGCAATGAGCATGCGGCAAACATGGCAAAGCCGTGTTCAAGCCACTTCGGCACTTTCAGGCTGCGGTGGGCCAGCAGCCGGTGATAGCCAAGAGATATGCCAAGACCATAAATTTCAATCGAGACAAGCATCACGATCACGCTTGTCCATGAAAAGAAATAAGGCACAAAAGCCAGCAGGGCGGCAACGTGAATCGCAACAATCGGAATAACGTATATCCAGAGGATACGCCCTTTTTTCACCGTGCTGGGCAGCGGAATCCGAGATGTTGTCTCGGGTTCGACACTTGCCTCTTCAGCTGAACCCAGAACACGTGGCTTATCCATAATTGTGCTCATTCGATCACCAAGTCCTGACCTTGTTCATGATTTGCGTGATCGGGCGAGACTCACACTGCTTCATCATACCCTTTTTTGCTGGTACTTATCTCAAATAAATTGTTTTTTATTGTAAACAATTTCGCGTCGAACCGGTTGGGTAAAATGAACAAGCCCGTTATTTACCAATCATTCAAAGATATTTCCCGACAAACGACTGTCAGAATATGACGCAATCCTGACAACACCAGCCAGGCTATCCAAAGGCGACTCGCCAATCTGCCAATCTCTCACAAGCCGTTTATCTTTCAGTCGCGATCAATCCCGGAACGTGATAATATTTAACAGTCTCTTACTGCACCATCTTTCAAAACCGGTTTTTTTGGCCGGTTTTACCATCCCCGGGCCATGGCCATGATCCGCATTGTCGGGAACCCGAAACGCTTGTGCGATGGCATCCCGCGCCGAGACCTGCTTCAGATAGGCGGCCTGGGGGCGTTCGGCCTTGGCATGGCCGACATCCTCCGGTTCAGCGAAGCCTCTGCCAGCACTGAAAAACCTGCCTCTGCCAGCTCGCCGGGCTTTGGTCGGGCGAAGGCATGCATCCTGCTCTTTCCCTATGGGTCGCCGCCGCAGCACGAAACATTTGACCCAAAACCCGACGCCCCGGCCGAAATCAGGGGCGAAATGGGCTCAATTGAAACCAGCGTGCCCGGCCTGCGAATTTGTGAAGGCCTGCCACGCATCGCCCGGGTAATGGATAAAGTGACGGTTGTCCGCTCAATGACACACCCCTACCCGGTGCATGGCCTGGCCTATGCCGTAAGTGGCATTCCCACCTACACGCCCGCCATTGAAACCGTCATCCGCGAGCCTTCCCACTGGCCATTCATCGGCTCCATGGTTGATTATCTCGACGAACGCTCTGCCCCACCCGGCACCCGGCCACCACTGCCCCGCAACATCGCCCTGCCATGGGTCGTCAATTCCAAGGTCAGCGACCTCGGCCCGCTGGCCGGGCCCTATGCCGCCTTTCTCGGCCAATCGTACGACCCGGTTTTCACCGAATATTCAGGCAGCGGTACCCGAATTGCCCCCAAGATCACCCACACGCAGGCCCGGTCGTTCATCGATCCCTATGCCGGTGTCGATGCCGACGGCCATTTTGTCATCACGCCCGATGGCCAGCTCGCCGGCGATTTGAATTCGTCACGCATCGCCAGCCGCCGCAGCCTGCTTCAGCAATTCGACGCCGTACGCCAGTTGGCCGGTAATTCACCGCCACCGGGTGCTTACGACAAACATCAGGCCCATGCCTATTCCATGCTGACCGAGCCTCGATTCCGCGATGCTCTTGATATTCGTCGAGAGTCAGAAGCTACCCGCCAGCGATATGGCATGACCCTCTTTGGTCAGTCGTGCCTGGCCGCACGGCGTCTGATCGAAGCCGGTGGCCGATTCGTCACTGTCTTCTGGGATTGTTATGGCCTGTTTGGCACGGGTGCATGGGATACGCATGCCAATCACTACCCGCGCCTCAAAGAATACCTGCTGCCGGGCTTCGATCTCGCCTATTCCGCCCTTCTGAATGACCTGGACGAACGCGGCATGCTTGACGATACACTTGTCATGTGGCTCAGCGAGCATGGCCGCACGCCGCAGATTGACTCAAAGCCTCCCGGTGCGGGCCGGCATCACTGGTCAAGAGTTTACTCAACCGTTTATGCCGGCGGCGGCGTTCGTCGCGGCCAGGTCATCGGTTTATCCGACAGCCAGGGCGGCGATGTGCGCGACACGCCCGTTTCGCCCAAGGACATCCTGGCCTCGGCCTTTCACCTCATGGGCATCGACCCCGACTCGATGGCCCCCGACCGCCTGCAAAGGCCCGTTCGCGTCGTCGGCGAAGGCCGCGTCAGGCCGGAATTGTTTTAAAAGTGCAATCCGGTTTCACCCCGGCTTTTCCGCCACCATGATCACCGGTCGGTGCGGATAGCCAGTCGTCACCGTGGCCACGGTTGAAATCACCGCTTTGATTCTTGACACCAGTCCGCCATGTGGCACGCTGTAAACGGCATAATAGCGACGGATATTGCCGAATCCGGTTGCCCGCAGCGACTTCCGTAAAAGACGCCCGCTCAGCCCGCGTTCAGTCGTGCCGAAGAGCTTGCGGTCGTTCGCGCTTGAGGGCGAATACTGATGAAACCAGTCGGGCTCGACCAGAACCACACAGCCGCCCGGCCTTAATGCCCTGAAGCAGTTGCGCAGCACCGCTTTTTCGTCGGCACAGTGGTGCAGCGCATCCATCACCAGCACGCTGTCAAATGCCCCTTCGTCAATCACAAGGTCGGGCGATTGCATGTCGCCCTGGCGAAAATCAATTGAAAGGTTGTAGCGACCGGCATTCTCCCGGGCAATTTCCAGCATGTCGGCTGAAACGTCAGACGCCACCACATGGCAGCCCCGCCCGGCCAGAAAAATACTGCTCCAGCCCGGCCCACAGCCCAGGTCCAGCACCCTCGGCCCAAAAGGCCGCTGATTGATAATCTCGCTGACCGCTGCCCAGTAGTGCAGAAAAAAGTGCGAGACAAAGCCTTTCGTCAGCAGATGATCGCGAAATTCAGGGCCATAAATCTCAACGGCCTTTTTCACAAAATTCTGCTCGTTTTCAATCGTGCCTGCCATCGGCCCTGCTCCCTGGCTGTTTGGTTTTGTCGCTCTTGCTTCCTGCCAATCACCTCTGCCGATTTGCCGTAAGCCCCGCTTCATGGATATGATGACACCATCGGAGGCGACTTTTCCGTCCCCTCCACATCCTAAGAGAGTCAGCAGCGGATCACAACACCACAATGGACGCACCAGCCACCACAGGTCCTTATTCTTCTGAAGTCGAGCCCGCTCCGGCCGGGCTCAGGGGCATTCGCAATATCGGTATCATCGCCCATATCGACGCCGGCAAAACAACCACCACTGAACGCGTGCTTTATTACACCCGCACCATTCACAAAATGGGCGATGTCGACACAGGCAGCACCACCACCGACTACCTGCCCGAAGAACGTGAACGCGGCATCACCATCATCGCCGCCGCCATCACCTGCAAATGGAAAGATTACACCGTCAATATCATCGACACCCCAGGCCACGTTGACTTCACCGCCGAAGTCGAACGAAGCCTGCGTGTGCTTGATGGCGCTGTGGTTGTCTTTTCAGCCGTGGAAGGTGTCGAAGCCCAGAGCGAAACCGTCTGGCGGCAGGCCACCAAATACAGCGTGCCCCGCATCTGCTTCATTAACAAGATGGACCGCATCGGGGCCGAATACGAACGCGTTTTCGAAGAAATTCGCGAACGCCTCGAGTCAAACCCCGTTCCCGTCGTCATGCCCATCGGTGCAGGCCCCGAAGGCAGTATGGGCGAATTCAGGGGCCTGATCGACCTGATCCGCATGAAAGCCTTCTATTCACACTATTCCGACATGGGTGAAAAGGTTGAAGAAGGGCCCATCCCTGAAGATATGCAGGTCGACGCCGAACTCTGGCGCGAACGACTGCTTAATGCCCTGAGCGAAGTCGATGAAACCTTCACCGAAGCCTATATGGCCCACCTGGAAGGGGCCGAACTGCCCGAAGATGCCATCCACGAAGCCCTGCGCCGCGCCACCATCACCGCCCGGATTCAGCCGGTCCTCTGCGGCTCCAGCTTCAAATATGTCGGCGTGCAGCGGCTGCTCGATGCCGTTCTGCAATACCTCCCCAGCCCGCTTGATAAACCACCTGTCGTTGGCATTCACCCCAAAAAAGGCACGGAATCAAGCCGAAAGCCCGACGCCGCCGAGCCCTTCTGCGGGCTTGTATTCAAAATCACCAGCGACCAGCACGGCGATCTGTCGTTTGTCAGAATCTATTCCGGCAAGCTCAGAACCAGCGACCGCCCGATGAACCCCGGCCGCGACAAAAAAGAAGTCTGCTCAAGGCTTTATCACATCGCCGCCGACGAACGCGTGAAAATCGAGGAAGCCTCGGCCGGCGACATCGTCGGCGTGGTCGGTCTCAAGGAAGCCCGCACCGGCGACACCCTCTGCGACGGCACTCACCCGATCCTGCTGGAACAGATCGAGTTTCCCGAAACAGTCATGAGCATGTCAATTGAACCCGTCAGCTCGGCCGATAAGGGCAAACTCGCCGAAACACTTGCCAGCCTCGCCCGCGAAGACCCCACCTTCACCTACAAGGTAAACGAAGAAACTGGCCAGACAATTATTTCGGGTATGGGCGAACTTCACCTCGAAATTCTCAAAAATCGCATGATCCGCGACTTCAACATGAAGGTCCATGTCGGCCGGCCCCGCGTAAGCTACCGCGAAACCATCAAAAAAGCCGTGAAAAAAATCACCGGTTCTTGTGTCCGCACAGCCGGTAATCAGGAACTTTTTGCCAGGGTTGTTATTGAAATTGAGCCCGAGGCCCAGCCCAAGGGTGCCCCAACCGTGAAATTCATCAATCGCTGCAAGCCCGGCGATATCCCCGCTGAATTTATCCCGGCCATCGAACAGACCCTCCGCGAAGAAGCCAAATCAGGCGGCAAAACAGGTTATCCACTGGTTGACCTTAAAATTACACTTGTCGATGGTCAGTTCGATAAAGAAAATTCCAACGATGTCGCCTTCCGCTTCGCCTCGGTTGATGCCTTCAATAAGGCCCTTGATGAAGCCGGCCCCGTGCTGCTTGAGCCAATCATGAAGATCGAGGTCGTCACGCCCGAAGAAAGCCTCGGCAATATCACCGCCGACCTCACCGCCCGGCGGGCGATGATCACCGGCACAAGCCAGCGTGGGCGATTGCAGGTCATCGAGGCCGAAGCCCCGCTGGAAAAAATGTTTGGGTATTCCACAGCTGTCAGGTCGCTTTCGCAGGGCCGGGCCAGCTATTCCATGGAGCCCCTGCATTATGCCGCCGCCCCGGATAGCATGCTCGAGGCAATTCTGGGTAATTGATCCTAACTGAAAATAAATTCCGGAATAGCAGCACGCACTCGTCTTGAACCAGCACCAACATGGCCAGATGAATAAGCGATGACCGGTTACTATTTCTGGGGGTTTCTCAGTTCTGGCTTCTTTCTTTCGGCCATACCCGCACTGGTCCATCAACTGCTTGTCATAGACAGGCGAAAGCATCTCAAGGCACTGGGTGAGCTGGCCGAGCCGGCCACCCAAAGCATCTCGCTGAACCAGATATTCTCTTCATTTTTCGCAGTTTACTCGTTTTTTCTCTTCGGTCTGGTCGCCGACTCGCCCGACCCCTTTCTCACCATCCCAAGAGCCATTGTCGGAATTCTCTTTTTCCGGATCATTATTGAAATTCACAGGGAACGACGCACAAAAGCCTCGCACATGGCATTCTTTTCATGCATTGTCTGCCTGATCTTTCCATTTGTGCTGCTCCTGAGCGGCCATCGGTCAACGATATATGTAAAATACGCCTCAAATGCCATTATCTGCCTGGCCGTTGCATTTATCGCCCAGGGTAATATTGGCCAGTATCTTATCCTGAAACACACGGGCAAGCGCGGGGCCGTCTCGCTGCCCATGCATCTTGTCATGTTCGGCAAGGACCTGACAGGCATGATCTTCGGCCTTGAAATCGGCCCCACGGCCTGGAGCATTATCCTGATGCACAGCGTGAATCTGGTCATGCGCACCCCAATTATCCTGACATATCTCAGGATCAGGGTGTGACTAAAATGACTTACGTAAAACCTCTGCAATCCTCTGCTCCGTACCTGTACAGCAGTCCTGTGCCAACCCAATTCCGACCATCACCAATTAAGGTTCATAACTCATGAAGATTGCATTTCCCATAGTCTTGTCAAATTTGCTCATCCTCCTGTTTTCACCCATGGCCAGTGCCTTTGAAAACCGTTACGAGCCCGATTGGTCACGCATCGTGCCAAAACGGGTGATCAGGCATGCAAATACCGACGGCGAATCGCTCGTGCGGGCCGTGGCCGCACTCAAGCCGGGCGATAAACTGCTGATCGCCGCCGGCACCTACAGCGTCAGCCGCATGTGGGATATTCGCGTCAGCGGCACGGCCACAGCCCCTGTCTGGATCGAGGCCGAGCCAGGTGCAACAGTTGTCATTACCAGGCCCGATGCTCGCCAGAATGTGCTGAATATCGGCCAGGGCGGGCCTGTCGAGTATCTCTGCCTCCGCAGGATTGAAATCACCGGCGGCAGCCACGGCCTGCGGCTGGGCCGCTGCTCTCATGTCTGGATCGATCAATGTCATATTCACCACACGGGCGAAGTCTGCCTGAGCGCCAATAGCGCCGACACCCGTCGATTGTATTTGACCCGCAATCATATTCACCACGGCGGCGGTCATGCCGAGGGAATGTATCTGGGGGCCAATAACGGCCAGTATATCATGAGCGAAAGCGTGATCGCCCTGAACCACATTCACGACTGCCAGGGCGACCAGGGCGACGGCATCGAGGTGAAACAGGGCTCGTGGGGCAATCTGATCGCTGAAAACGACATTCACGACACGCAGTATCCCTGCATCACCGTTTATGGCACCTCCGGCAAGCCCGTGAATATCATTGAACGCAACCTCTGCCGCCGCAGCGCCGATAACACCATGCAGGTTCAGGGCGAGGCCATCGTGCAAAACAATATTATCATCGGCGGGGCCGGCGCGGCCTTTGCCAGCACCGATCATCAGGGTAAAACAATCAATTTACAGGTTCTTCATAATACAATTGTCAATACCGGACACGGCTTCAGCGGCAGTTCGTGGAACGCCCGGCAAGGCCTCATTCTGGCCAATAATGTGATCTATTCCCGCGAGAAAAATGCCCTGAATTTCCCCAACGGCAGCCAGGGCGTGCTGATTTCAGGCAATGTGGTTGTGGGTGCAGGCCCAAAACAGGGAACCTCGCCGGGCCGGGGCCTTGAAGATTTTGCCGGAATGGCATGGAATGGCTCCGCTTTCGACGCCCATCCCACAGGCCCTGCACCCTTCCTTAAGGCCAATCCCAGGTATCTGCAACCAGTTGATTACTTCGGCAAAGCCCGAACCACTTCCACCAGCGGTGCCGTGGCAAAGTGAATTCATAACCTTTTCATGCCGTTTCATCAGTTCCCATAATGTCATCTGGCATGTTTGAAACCATGCCAGATTTCAGGTGAGTAAGACTCAGTCGACACCGCTGTATGCCCTCTCAAAGGCCATAAAAAAGTTGTATTAAGAATTCCAGCCTGCCCTGATAAACATTTTACTTCAGCTTTTCAGTTTCTGCCTGCACCAGCATAACCCAATCCTGAATTCCAATATCTACCACCAATAATTCCAGCCCATTCACCAATTGTCACAGGCCACTGCTGACGATATACTACCTGCGTTTACTACGGCTATATTTGGCTGTATGTGTTCCCCGTTTTGTTCATCAGTCACGCATTCAGGAAGGATCCGGATCCATGATCAGACCAGCCCGACGTTCCGCCGCCAATGCCGTCAAGCATGGTTATGCCGCCATTTATCATGTGCGAAAGGAAGACGAACCCC
>JBEITT010000005.1:0-96875 GCA_040374745.1 Planctomycetaceae bacterium
GACATCCTGAATAACGGTTGACTGTGGATAAGAGTTCATAGAAAACGAAATAACGTATTAAATAAACAGTTGACTTAAAGGGTGGCACGGGTGAGCAAAAGTGTGCAATCTGGCGAAAGACAAACGAGTATGCGGGTTATCAGGGCGGGGGCTGAAGCTGTAATAAGTCTAAGCAAAGGAGATAGAGGATGCATTCAGGCACCCCTTTTAATTGCTGATAAAAGACCTGGTTCAAACGATGCTGGCGGCGATTGGTTTGCTGGTGGTGTTGCCGGATTCTGGCTTAATTTACCGGCAATTATGTGGCCAGGAACGAGCGTGATATGACAAGTTTAAAATATAATATCAAGATGGTTTTCATTGAAAGTTGTGAAAAATCGTCGCGGTGAAAATATCATTTCACCGCGACGAGCACCAATGAATTACATTTTTACATATCAAGATCTATTGAATTATTACACTCAGGTGTTGGGGCATGATGGGTTCGGTTGCAGGGTAATTAGTTATCCTGCATTTTCTTTTTGGCGGCTTCGATGAATTTCTTGAAGAGTTCAACCGCATTGGCCTGTTCACCGGCGTCGAGTTTATCGTCGCTGTTTTTATCAACACGCTGGAAAACCTGCGGCTGGCCCACCCACTCGTCGCGGGTGATTGTGCCGTCGCCATTGGTGTCCATCTGCCTGATGCGGGCAGCCGGGTCGCCCAGACCCGCGGCAACGGCCTTCTTGGCCAGGGCTTTTTTCGCGGCAGCTTTTTTGGCTGGGATGATTGGCGGTGCGGTGGCAGCAGAGTCAGGCGAAGGATTTCCGCTTAAGATTTTCTGCACCTTCTGGCCGGCATTACGCAGTTCATCACGATCAAGGGCCTTGTCGCCATTTTTGTCCATGATCTCCAGAAGCTCGTCGAACTGCTTCCGGGCCGGTTCCGGCACTTCCGATCGTTCGAGCATCATGTTCATATTGGCGTCAAGCTCTATAACGATGCGCTGGAATTGCCTGGGGTTGGTGGCATCCTTGGTTTTGGCCTTGGCTTTCGCCTTGGCGGCAATTTTTGCCTTGGCCTTGGCTTTGTCAGCGGCGGCCTGGTCTTTGGGCACATCCTGCGAAGTGGCGGGAAGCATCAGCACGCTGAGGAGTCCAAACTGGAAGAGAAGCACCGAGAGACGATTCATGGCAGGCTCCGGCGGAGGGGCTTTGAATCAGGGAATGATATTGTGCAATTACTTTAAATGAACACGCCCCGCGAAAAAAAGTTTCGCAGGGCGAGCTGGAATGCTAATGCAGCGTTACGCCAGGTGGCTCAGGGCTTGGCGGCCGAGGCCACCGGGCCGTTGGCGGCGGGCTTTTTCTTCAGTTCTTCGGCCAACAGCTTTTCTTCGGTCGCCAGTGCATCAACGCGGCTCTTCACCTTCGCCACGTCGGCTTTTTTGGCCGCGTAGTTTTTCTCAAGTGCAGATCGGGCTGCGGTGGCTTTATCGACTTCCGGCTTCACGGCATTGTAAGCAGCCGTGGCCGAGGCCAGGCCAGCCTTCACTGTTTCAACCACCTTGGCCGAGGCGGCCTTATTGGCAGAAGCGGCAGCAAGGGCCTTTTGGGCGGCATCGAGCCCGGCCGTGGCGGCGGCAATCCTGGCAGGGGCATCAGCCAGGGCCTTCTGGGCAGCGGCCAGGGCAGTGGCAGCGGCTTCCGACTCGCCCAGTTTTTGCGACTGAGCCATGACGGTGGCCGAAATCGAAGTGGCTTTGGCCACGCTGGCGATGACCAGTTCGTTGACCCTGGCCATCAGTTTTTCGGCCTCGGCCCGGTTGGGGGCTTTGGCCAGGGCAGCGGTGGCTTCGGCCAGTTGCTGGTCGATCTTGAGCTTGTCGGCAGCCGAGGCGGTCACAGCCGCACGGGCCGCTTCAACAGCCTGGCTGGCGGCGGTGTTGGCGGCGGTGGCCTGCGCCAGAGCGGCTTCAGCGGCCTTGGCGGCAGCCTGGGCATCGGCGATGGCCTTGTTCACGGCAGCAAGGTCAGCAGCGGCCTTGGTTTCGGCAGCGGCTTTGGCGGCCAGATCGGCGTCGGCCGTTTTCTGGGCGGCGGTGGCCTGGTTCACGGCGTTCTGAAGTGGGGCTGCCTTGCCATTGGCGGTTGCCAGGGCGGCATCGGCGGTTTTCACGCCGGCTTCCACGGCGGCGAAATCTTTATTGAGCTGGGCAAGCTGGGTGTTGAGCTGATCAAGCTGCCCCTTCACGGCCACGGCACGCTGGGCTACGGGAAGCGGATTCGAGAGCAGAGTCATGTAACGCGAGCCGTCGGCCACGTTCCAGACGCGGATTTCGCCCAGATAGTCGGCACCGACGACCTTGGTGCTGTCGTGGGTGGCACGACCGGTCAGGGCGAGGTCGGCGAAGGCTTCGAAGTCGCGTTTTTTGCCGCCGTTGCCGTCCCACAGGCGGGTCATGCGGTCGCGGCCGGTGGTAATGATCTGGCCATCTTTGGCGAAGGCGACACTCAATGTGCCGCCGCCGTGGGCTCCCCAGCTCTTGATCTGGTTGCCGTTCTGCATTTCCCAGAGGCGCACCGAGCCGTCTTCGCTGGACGAGGCGACAACGTTCGAGTCAATTCGCCAGGAAATATCGCTGATGCGGGCCGAGTGGCCACGCAGGTCATAAAATTCACGGCCGGTCTGCCCTTCCCACACAATCAGGCCGCCGTTGCGGTCGCCCGAAGCCAGCAGAACGCCATCATGGCTGAATTCCAGGGCTGTTACCCATTCGGTGTGCTTCTTCATTTCAAAGGCGAGGGAGCCGTCGGCCGTGTTATAGACACGCACCATCTTCGATGGGCCGCCAATCGCCACCAGGCCCTGGTCGGGGCTGATGTCGGCGGCCAGAACCACGTCGTATTCCTTGCCCACTTCAAACACGCGTTTGCCGGTTTTCACTTCCCAGGCCACGGCCAGGCCATTCTGCCCGCCACGGCCACCGCCGGCGACGAGCAAGTCGCCATTGCGGCTGAAGCGAAGCGAATAGACAAAGCCTTCAGCAAAGGGGAAAACGGCCATGAGGCGGCCGGTTTCGGCATGATAGAGAAGCACCTGCTTGTGGGCACCCACGGCGATGAGCGGGGCCCAGGGGCTGGTGGCCACAGCGGTGATGGCTGTGCCACGGGGGCTGAGGACGACAGGCTCGGTGGAAAGGCCAATCTGCGGCATGGCCGGCTCGCCGGCGGGCTTGCCGATGGAGTTGGGGTCGAGCTTGAATTCAAACTTCGGCTTGGCGGCCACAGCGGCCTTGCTGCCCGAATTTTCAAGGGCTCCGCCTTCGATCCAGGCCTTAATGATGGCAATTTCAGCGTCAGGAATCTTGGCCGACATCGGCGGCATCTTGGGCTCGTCAGTCTGCATGACGAGACCCAGCAGCGTGGAGCCGTCAGGGTCGCCCGGCTCAATCACCTTGCCCGAAGAGCCGCCGGCCATGGCCGTGGTGTAGCTCTCAAGGTTGAGGCCGCCCTTCTGCTTGTCGGCATTGTGGCACGAATTGCAGCGGTTGCGGAAAACAGTCAGGGCCTGATCCTGAAATGTGACCTTCGCCTTTTCCTTATCCTGCGCCAGGGCCGGGGCAGCGACCACGGCCATTGTGATCAGAAGCGTCGAGAAGCATTTGCGATTCATGACCATTTATCCTTGCTCAGACTCGTGTTCGGGCTCGACCGTCAGATTGTTCAACAATGCCCCACGCGGGCCATTCGTCAAGCTGTTACGACTGGCGAATGGCTCGGGGTTATGACGGTTCTATCAATGGTTGAAAAGAAACTCGCGGCTATTGAGCAGGGCCCAGAAGAGATCTTCCATCGCCTTCTTCGGGTCGGGCTCAAGGGCGATTGCCTTTTGCAGTTTCTGAATTTCGTCGGCGGTTGGCTTGCGTGAGAAGCAGCGGATGTAGAGGTCGGAAATGCGGTCCTCAAACTTGGGCTTCTCTTTCATGAGCTTGTCGATCACGCCGCCGGCCCTGATCTTGCTGTTCACGGTATCACCATTAAGCAGGTGCAGGGCCTGCGAAAGTGTTGGCTCCATTTTCACCTCGCACGAGCATGGCGTTTCTCGCGTGGCCCGGCCGAAGGTGGTGAGGAAATATGTGCTGTAGCCGCCATCGGCGATCTGCACGGCACGGCTGCCCAGGGGCAGGCCATTGAATTTGTCGCGGGTGTCCGTCACCGTCGAGATCGTATCAAGCAGGCTTTCGGCCTGGATACGCCGCAGGTTGGCATGGGCGAAATTCTTTTCGTCGGACTGGTTCGACTCGTTGCGCTGGGTTGATCGCTGATAGGCCCGCGAATTGCAGATCTCGCGAACCAGCTTGCGCAGGTCGTAATTGCTCTGCGTGAAGTTCTTGGCCAGGGCATCGAGAAGTTCGGGGTTGGTGGCCGGGTTCGAAACGCGGAAGTCGTCGACCGGGTCAACAATGCCAAGGCCAAAGAAATGGGCCCAGACACGGTTCACGAAGCTGGTGGCGAAGAACGGGTTACGCGGGCTGGCCAGCCATTCGGCCAGCACCACGCGGCGATCTTTGCCCTGGGTGTTCGGGGCTTCGTCGCCCAGGAACTTGGGCGGCATCACTCGGCCACCGACAGGGTGGCGGGTGTCGCCACCGCCCGAGTTAAAGACAACCGTTTCGCGGTAGTCGTCGGTGCCCTTGCGGCCAATCTGGCTGAAGAAGGCCACAAAGCCGTAGTAGTCGTCCTGAGTCCAGCGGTCAAACGGGTGATTGTGGCACTGGGCACACTGAATGCGCATGCCCATGAAGACCTGGGCCACGTTTTCCGTCAGCACAAGCTGGTCGGTCGTCTGCTGATAGAAATTGGTGGGCGGGTTCTTGAAGGTGCCGCCATTGGCCCCCAGCAGTTCCTGCACCATCTTGTCCATCGGCACGTTTTTCGAGATGCGGTCGGTCAGCCAGTTGAAGTAAAGGAACATCGACTTGTAGCTGACCTGCTGGCTAGAGCGAATCTGGAGCATCTCGGCCCACTTGTTCACCCAGAGTTCTGTAAACTCTTTGCGGCCCAGGAGTTCGTCGATCACTTTCGATCGCTTGGCCGGGTCGGTCGAGGCCAGGAAAGCCGTGGTTTCCTGCAGCGTGGGTGTCACGCCGATGACGTCGAGATAGACGCGGCGGATGAATGTCTGGTCGTCGGCCAGGCCCGAGGGCGACATTCTCAGCTTCTTGAGCTTGTTGGCGACGAGGGTGTCGATATAGTTGGCATCCGGCTCGGCGGGGTAGTCGAACTTCAGGCCCTTGGGCAGGACCAGAAACTGCGAGCCAACGGTGAATGTCTCAAACCGGGCCATGACAAAGGCTTCGCCACGGTCGCCGGCGGTAACCATGCCATCCTGCGAAACAGCGGCGGTGCTTTCGTTGTTGGTCAGGAAGACGGAAAGATTGGTAACGTCGCGGTCGGTGCCGTCGGAATATTTGGCGATGACCGAAAGACGCTGGCTGGTGCCCTTGCCGTCAAGCACGCCCTGTTTAGGGGCGATCTGGACATCAACCAGCTTGGGCAGCTTGGCAACGTCGTCGTTGGGCGAACCGGCTTCGATCCAGCGGATCAGCGTGTTATACATTTCACTGCCCGGCTCGATACGCTTGCCGCCGGTGTGCTGCACGGCACCCACGGCCTTTTCGATGAGTGTCGATTCAGCCGGGACGGCCTGATTCAGGCGGCGACCGGGCATTTCGCGGGTCAAGCGGTGGTGATCGCCCTCGGCGTCGAAGCCGAAGAGGCTCAGGCGGAAGCCATCCTTGCCGCGGGCGGCGCCATGGCAACTGCCGGTGTTGCAGTTAGCCTTCATGAAAACGGGCATGACGTCCATGCGGAACGAGACCGGCATGACGGTTTTGGCGGCGGCCACCTTGACGGGAACGACGACCGATTTGCCACCGTATTCGACATTCAGCTTGGTTTCGCCATCGGCAACGGGCCAGAAAATGGCTTTGTCAACCTTTACCAGGGCCGGGTTTTCCAGCTTCAGGGCGGCCTTCAGCGTGACATCTTCCGTCAGGCCGTTTTCGAGCACGGCCTGAATGACCATCGACTGGCGATCCTGCTGGTTGGTCAGGCTGATCTGGGGCGGGAAGACGATCAGCTCCTTCAGACTGTTGTCAGCGGCGGTGGCTGGTGGCACCAGCGAGGCCATAAGCAGGCCAATCGAAAGGAAAAAGCAGGGTCGGATCATGGGCCGCAGGCTCCGGATGCGAAAATCAGGTATAAACATGTATTGATTCATGGAAATAAGGCTCACTTGGAGGCTCCCGTCTTCTGGGCCGGGGCCGGTTCGCCGCCCTTGGCTGCGGCTTCGGCACGCTCTTTGGCGTCGAGCCGCAGCTTTTCCAGACGACTTAAAGGCTTGGGCGGTGCAGCGGCAGCCGGTTTCGGGGCAGCAGCCACGGCGGGCTTGGGAGCCGGTGCGGCGGCCGGGGCGACCTTGGGCGGGATGGGCACATCGATACGAAGCTCGCCCGAACCGATATTGTGCGTGATCGGCTCGCCATTGGCCATGATCACCACCTGACAGAAGAGATTCTTGTGATTGCCGGCGGGCGAGACTTTGTCGGTTGTCAGATTAAAGAGCATCTCGGGCGTCTCTTTTTTGATCTTCAGTACTTCGGTGGTGACCTTGTTCGGCAGGCCGACAAGTGTCACGGTGGCGTCGCCGTCCCAGTCGATCGACTTGTTGACTTTCACCACGAAGGGCACGCCCTTGCCCTGCTCGACACTGGCAGCCTGAAAGGCCAGACCCAGATACGGCGGGCTGATCCGCAGGTTAAAGAGCTGCGACGAGACCATCAAAGGCCCTGTGGCTGTGTTCGCCGAGCCGTTGACAACCAGCTTCCAGGTGCGGACTTCAGCCCCACCATTGGCATTAACAGGGATGATCGCCTCGTTCTGCTTCTCGGGGATCGTCACTCCGCCCGATGCCCCGATGCCCGGCGGCAACCAGGGAAACGAAACAGAAATGGGGGCCGTGAAGCCTTCTTTTCGCTTAGCCACCACTTTCACGTTCATCGAGCCATTGTGAACCAGAGGAACCTTGGGCTCGACGACTTCGATCTCAAAAGGAGCGGGGTCGGTCACGGCCACGACCATTCGGTCATGGGTCTGCGACCAGAAATTCACAAGGTTCTGGCCATGAACCATAACCGTGGTGTGCGTGAACTGCTGTCTGGCCAGCTTCACATTCGGGTCGGCGGGCTGGCCGGTGAAAAAGGCCAATTTGCCCGCATTCGCGGCCGCGGCATCGGCCTTGAAGAGGACGGGCACCACGCCCTGGCTGTTGGGCATAATGTCATGCTCAACCGTCACGCCCGGGGGCAGGTTTTCGGCAGCGATTTTCAAATCTCCGCCCCAGTTTTCACGGCCGGCATAAACCAGCATCGCCTGGCGGCCGCCCTTTGGCACGCTTACCGAGACACTGCCGGTGCCACGTGGCAGTTCTTCGCTCTGCAGGTTTACGGTAAGCCGGGGCTCGACAGGTGTCAGTTCAACACGATAGAAATAGTCAGGGCCGCCCTTGCCCAGATGGTCAACCAGCCAGACTACATAGTCGCCGTCGTCAGGGGCGGTGAAGCGAAAGCCTGAATCCGGGCCGGCTGCGTCGTCGTTACCGACCAGTGCCCCGCCACCCTTCTTACCGATGTAAAGAATGGGGTCGAGCGGAGAACGGATGCGGCGGGCATAGGCTGCAACATCATAAGTCTGGCCTTTTTTGGCCTTAAACGTAAAGTGGTCCAAATCGCCCGGCTTTTCAATCACCCCATTCAGGGCCAGCGGGGCTTCAAAAGCCGTGGCCGTGTTGTGGTCGTTGTTCGGCTCGGCCTCGTTCACATTACCCCAGCGGCTCAGTCGGAAGATATTGGGAAAAGGCGACTGGCCGTCAGTATCGGCCGCAAAGACGCCGAAATTGGCTGACATCGCAGCCGGAAGCTGAATTTCCCGCTTGAGCGGCCCCTTGGGGTCGCCCTGCCATGTCACCTGCACCTTTTCGCCCAGCTTGCCGCCGGCGGGTACAATTGTCGAAGCACGGGGAAACGTGCCCAAATGCACCCGGTAAAGGCAGCCGCCATTGCCGGCATAGGCCGATTCACGCACCTGAACAATGTATTTGCCGTCTTCAGGGATGGTGAGATTGACGAAACCGTCCTGCCAGACCAGGGCCGTATCGTCGCTGGTCACCAGGTCAAACCGCTTGGTGTTCATGATCGAAACGTAAGGATCAAAGTGGGCGATACCCAGGCGAATGCCTTCGACTTCGGCCGTGACTCGCTGGCCTTTTTTGGCCTCGAAAACAAAGTAGTCAACGTCTTCATTTTCAGCCACGCCGTTAATCACGATGCCCAGCGGCACTGGCTGGGGGTTGGCAAAGTCGTTATTCGGCTCTTTTTCCGAAGTTTCCGGATAAAGCCCCACGCTGAAGCTGCGTAGCTCGCTCACGCCCGTTGCCGTACGCAAACGAAGGTTGTAAGTGCCGGGGTTGGCGTCAGGCTTGATCTTGAAGGTGGCCTTGACGGAGTTATCGTTGACTTTTTCGATCTTAATTACATCAATACCTGGCTCAAAAAAGATCACTTCCTGGGCATCGCCAAGCCTTGCACCCGAAAGAGTGACCACCACTTCGGTGCCACGCTGGCCACCCGTAGGCCGAACGGCCGACATCGAGGGCGAGGCCGCCATGGCCGACATCGCCCAAAGCCCTGTCAAACAAAGGGCCGGCAAAATTCGGCGAAAAAGTGTCATCGGTCTGCTCCAGTTGCGGTAATTCATAAGGATGATGCGATTCAATGGTGTCTGATTCGGTTGAGGCTATTACAGAAACTGGCTCGTTCAGGCACTCCAGATCCGGTCGTCAAGTGTATGCCTCACAACAACATGGGGCTTCTTGTCGCCTGCTGCTGACTGAAACGAGTACTCGACTGGAAGGAGTCCGGATGTGAGCCACGATTGATCATCAACGCGGGCAATTTTGGCACTGGCCCAGCCGTCTCCACTGCGGCGATAAAGCGAAATCATCGATTTGCCAGGATCAACCAGCAGCACTTCCTGCACGCCAACTTCTGCAAAGAACGGGAATTTTTTGAGGCTCAGGTCGCCAGGGCTCACGATTTCGACCAGAAAATCAGGCCCGCCCTGATAGTGCGTTTGCAGATCAACAGCCTTGTTTCCCGGCAGAAAAACCATCACTTCAGGGCTGCGGTAATTCTTTTTCCAGCCGGTTTTTCGGTCGCTGATGTTGCCACCGGCCTGAACACATGAGCCAACGGGCACAATGTTCTTCAGTATACTCGCCAGTTCGAGAACGGGCGATTGATGAGAAATTGTCGGGTCAGGAGCAATAAAATAAACCCCATTCCCGACTTCATCTTTCCGCTCATGCCGCAGTTCACGCCTGTTCTTCAGAATTTCCTTCCGCTCAGCGGGGCAAATCATGACTCTCGGCATGTTTTCGGCTCCCTGTGATGAATCCGGTGGAAATTGACAAAAGTCGGGCGGGAAGCGATTCAAGGCGAAATGAAACAACGCGGGTAAGGCCAACCCTGTGATGGCCTTACCTGCTTCATCAACATATCAGGCCAGCAGTTCCTTGCGAACCTTGCCGCCATCAACAATTTCAATCGGCCGGTTGCCGGGGGCCATAATTTCTTTATCGGCCACAATGCCAAGGGCATGATAAACCGTGGTCGCCAGGTCTTCAGGGCCGATGGCGTCGCGCTCGGGTTCGGTCGCCGTGGCATCAGAGGCACCATAAATCTGCCCTGGCTTCACGCCGCCACCGGCAAGCACCACCGAAAAGACCTTCGGCCAGTGGTCGCGACCGGCATCGCGGTTGATCTTCGGCGTACGGCCGAATTCAGAGGAAACCATGACAAGTGTCGATTTGAGCAGCCCCGTCCGTTCCAGATCGCGGATCAGCGTGGCATAAGCCTGGTCAAAGGCAGGCATCTGGCCTTTCATTCCACCGGCAATGCCCGTGTGCATGTCCCAGCCGCCGTATGACAGAGTCACAAATCGCACGCCGGCCTGAACCAGTCGGCGGGCCATCAGCATGCGCTGGCCGGCGGTGTTGCGGCCGTATTCATCACGCAGCTTGGCGGGTTCGGCATTGATGTCAAAGGCTTCACGGGCGGCTTTTGACGAAATCAGGCTGTAGGCACGATCATAAAACGTATCCATCGCCTGCAGATTGTCAGCTTTTTCTTTCCTGGCGAAGTGGTCGTTGACAGTTTCCAGGATGGTCCGGCGGGTGTTGAATTTCTTTTCGTCAACGCCTGAGGGCAGGTCAAGGTCCTGCACGCGGAAGTTGCCGGCGGCCGGGTCGGCACCCAGCGAAAACGGCGAGAACGAGCTGGAAAGATAGCCAGTTCCGGCAAAGTTGGTCGGCATGTTTGGGATGCAAACATAAGGCGGCAGATTGTTCCGTGGGCCATATTCGTGGCTAACAATCGAGCCCATGCTGGGATAAACCAGGGCCGGGCTGGGACGATAGCCGGTGAACATGTTGTGCGTGCCGCGTTCGTGGGCGGCTTCACCGTGCGTCATTGAACGGATGACCGTCAGCTTGTCAGCAATCTGGGCTGTCTGCGGCAGGGTCTGGCAGAACTTTTCGCCTTCGATCTTTGTGTCAATCGAGCTGAGTTCGCCGCGATATTCCACTGGGGCGAATGGCTTGGGGTCGAACGATTCCTGATGGGCCATGCCACCAGGCATGAAAATGTGAATGACTGACTGCGCCGTGGCCGGGATTTTCTCGTAATTCTTCAGGTCGGCACGTGCCTTGAGCTTGAAGAAATCGCCAAGCGTCAGGCCCAGGCCGCCAATGGCCCCAACCGTTAAAAAATTGCGGCGATGAAGCCGTAAAATCGAATCAGGTCGCATCAGTTCTAACTCCTCGGCGTCGTTACTCAGCAGCCCGACATGCGTTGCCAGGTTTGTGAGATTCCATTATCCAGCCCATTTTTGAAAACTTCAACCGGACCAGTATGATGTATGTTAAACATCTTGGAAGTTAATCGTCAACCCCCCTCGAATACCCGGTGCCGCCTCAGCAAATGGTGCATTCTCATTACTCATGATTATACAACAAAAAGACTTGGCGTCGGCTGTCATCTGCCGCTTTATGGCAAAGGGTGACATTTTTTACAGTAAATTAATATTTATTCCTGCGATAACGCACATATATCCTTTCTAACAGGTTATATCATCACATTTATGCAATGTACTAGACCGCACATGCATAACCTTCTGTTTTTGCCGCAAACACCCTGGCCTACTCAGTTCATGCAAATCTCGTTAAATGCCGTTGTAAAGCAGTAGGAACACCTTGGGGTCAAGCGATTCTGATGAAAGAATCGGGTCGATTTTATGTTGGTTGATGCATGGATGAATGCAACAGAGAGGGGTGCCGCCGGATGATTGAATTAACTTTCCGTAGAGATTTCTCTTCAGAAAATTCTGGTCTTGGTGCCCGGGGGCTGTTCTGGCGGGGTGGGCTTATTGGTGGCAAGACTATGGCCCTGAAATGACGGGAAATGAACGAGCCTGCCGATTGATGTGGCCAAATCTGCAGGTTTGGTTTAATTTGTAGGACAGAATTGTGATTCCAGCCGCAGGCCTGAGGATTGAGCCCGACCTGGCCAGATACTTCTGGTGCATGACTTTACGGAATAAAAAATGGCGAAGATTTTGCGGATTGGTCTGGGCCACGACACCCATCGGCTGGTGGAAGGCCGGCCGCTGGTTCTGGGCGGAATTCGCATAGAAAACGCCCTGGGCCTGCTGGGCCATTCCGATGCCGACATTGTGCTTCATGCCGTGGCCGATGCCCTGTTGGGTGCAGCCGGGCTGGGCGATATTGGCGAGCACTTTCCTGACACGGCCCCGGAATGCAAGGACATGGACAGCTCGATCCTGCTGGCCCGGGTAGTGAGTGATGTGCATGCCCTTGGCTGGTCGGTGGTTAATGCCGATATTATCATTCATGCCCAGGCACCGAAACTGCTGCCCTACAAGCCGCAGATCAGGGCCAGGATTGCAGAACTCCTTGGTGTATCAGTAGATCTGGTTAACCTGAAGGCCAAGACAGGCGAAAAGGTTGGCCCGGTGGGTCGGCTGGAAGCCATGCAGGCCGAGGCCGCTATCCTGCTGGAAAAAGAATCACAGGGTTGACGCACAACCGAGATACAGGTCGTTACCGGACAAGTCCTTACGCAGTCTCTGACAGGAACAAGCCCCATGCCGCTTCGGGTCTATAACACACTTACGCAGACCAAAGAAGACTTTCAGCCCATCGACCCGCCCCGCGTCGGCATGTATGTCTGCGGCCCCACGGTTTATTCAAACAGCCACATTGGCCACATGGTCGGCCCCGTAATCTTCGACACCATCAAGCGTTATCTCAGTTTTCTGGGCTACAGTGTGACGTGGGTTGTCAACATCACCGACGTTGACGACAAGCTCATCATTCAGGCCATTAAAGACAACACCACTGTCAAAGAGCTGGCCGAAGCCGTAACGGCCGACTATCTTCGCTGCCTGGAAGCACTTAACGTGACCGGCATTGACCACATGCCCCGCGCCACCGAGCATATCGAGGAAATCCTCCAGATTACGGAAGATCTTGTAAACAGAAATCTTGCGTATCCATCTGGTGGCGATGTCTATTTTGATGTCGGCAAGGACCATGACTACGGCAAGCTCTCGCACCGCGACCCGGAAGAGTTGAGGGCCGGGGCACGCATTGAGCCATCGAGCCTGAAGAAGCACCCCGGCGATTTTGCCCTTTGGAAGGGATCAAAGCCCGGTGAACCGGCATGGGAGAGCAAATTCGGCCCAGGCCGGCCCGGCTGGCACATTGAGTGTTCAGCCATGAGCATGCGGTTTCTGGGGCCCAGTTTCGACATTCACGGCGGCGGCCTGGATCTTGTCTTCCCGCACCATGAAAATGAGTTAGCGCAGAGCGAAAGCTATCACGATAAACCCTTTGTGAAGTATTGGTTACACAATGGCCTGCTGACCAAAAACGGGCGCAAGATTTCAAAAAGCGACCCCGACACAATCGTTCTAATGAACGACCTGCTCGCCCGATTTGACCCCGACGTGATTCGGGCCCTGCTCGTTTCCAGCCACTATCGCAGCCCGATTGACTTTGGCAATTCGCGACTTGATGAAATCGGCCGCGGCCTGAAGGCCTTCCGCAACCTCTTCGAACGCTTTCAACGCTTAAGTGGTCTATCATTCTACACCCTGGCCGCCCGGTGAAGCGTGGCGACTTCGGCAGTGATGGGTCGCCATTTCTTGATCAGGTGGCCGAACATCGCCATCAGTTCCTGAACGCGATGGATGACGATTTTAACACAGGTGCTGCTTTGGCCGAGCTTTATGAGCTGGTACGCACAATCAACCGATTTGCCGACCAGCACCATCTTGACGCCCCGGTGCCGCATCAGGATCGACCTGAAACCCTGGCCAAAGACCAATGGATTCTGGGGATGACAGCCCTGCGCGAACTGACACTGATTCTTGGCCTTTTTGAAGCACCACCAAGGGATGCCGGCTCAGGTGACGACAGCCTGACGGCGGGGTTGATGGACCTGGTGCTGCACCTGCGTGCGGAACTGCGAAAGGCCAGGAATTTCGGGCTGGCCGATGAGATTCGTAACCGGCTGACGGCACTGAATGTTGTGCTGGAAGATCGCCCCGGCGGCCAGACGACGTGGAAACGTGGGTGAGCGGGGCCGTTTCAAGGCCACTGCCTGATACTCTAAGCCCTGGTATTTTCAAAGGATGGAATCATGCCCAGCAAGTCGGCCGGCGAAGTGGCGAGAGAGCCGGGACGGTTCGATTTCGTTCCTGGGCGGGTGTTGGGGATTGATCCGGGCCTGGGTACCACTGGCTATGCCGTGATGGATATGCGGATGGGTCTGGGAGTGGGGCCGATCGGCCACCTGGTCGAGGCGGGTGTGCTGCGTCCGAAGTCGTCCAGTGGTAATGACCTGGACGAGCGTCTGATGGATCTTCATCTCAACATCATTGATATTCTGGAAGAGTATCGCCCGGAATTTATGGCGGTTGAGCGTATTCACACCCATGCCAAGCACCCGCGAACGGCGATTTTAATGGCCCATGCCCGCGGCGTGATTGTGCTGGCTGCCCAGCTAAGAGCCGTAAAAGTAAGGGGTTATGCTCCGACACAAATCAAGAAAACGCTGACTGGCAGCGGTCGGGCCCCGAAGGAGCAGATGCAGCAGGCCGTGAAGATTCAGCTGAATCTTGAAGAAGACCCTGAACCGCATGACCTTGCAGACGCCTGTGCTGTGGCTTTTTGCCACCTGGCCCACACGCGGTTTGAAACGGTGACACTCTCAAAACCGATGAACTGATTGAGTTTATGTGATCTCTTAAAGATTGTTCAACGAATCTGGTCGGCGTTTGTTTATAATGCATTCATCTTGAGATTCAGCCACACGGGCATGGCATCAAAGGCAGCAGCAAATGACGTCGCAAGTTCTTTTCAGCAGATATTTTGCAGCCATAGCGGTGGCCATGGTTGCCACATTAGCATCGTCGCGTGCTGAAGAGAAAAAGTTCACGAACCGGCTGGCTAAGTCGGCGAGCCCCTACCTGCTTCAGCATGCCCACAACCCGGTTGACTGGTATCCGTGGGGCAAAGAGGCTTTTGAAAAGGCCCGGAAGGAGCAGAAGCCGATTTTTCTCTCGGTCGGCTATGCTGCCTGCCACTGGTGCCATGTAATGGAGCGGGAGAGCTTTACAGATGAAGCGATCGCCAGAATTTTGAACGATTCGTTTGTCTGTATCAAGGTGGATCGCGAGGAAAGGCCCGACGTTGACGCCGTTTATATGGCGGCACTCCAGGCCTTTCTGGGCGGGGGCGGCTGGCCGATGAACATGATGCTGACGCCTGACGGAAAGCCTTTCTTTGGCTTGACTTACATGCCGCCGCGTGACAAGGACGGCGACGAGGGTTTTGAATCGCTTCTGAAACGCGTGCGTGATGCCTGGCGTGATCATCGGGCCGAGCTTGAGAAAGACTCGAAGAATCTTTCCGACGCGGCCCGCCGACTGGCCGCTGCTGAATCTTCGCTGGTTCGTCGTGGCCCTGTGCCGCCAGACCTTGCGGAAAAGGCCATGAAGGAACTGGCTGAGCAGTTCGACCCAAATTATGGTGGCTTTGGATCATCATCCAGGCAACCCAAGGCACCGAAGTTTCCTGAACCGACCAACCTGCTTTTTTTACTGGATCTGGCAGAAAACAAGGCGATTCTGAACAACGATACGCTCACCGCAAAAGCCCGGGAAATGGCCCTGACAACGATGGACGCGATTGCCCGAGGCGGAGTGCGCGACCACCTGGGCGGGGGCATTCATCGGTATAGCACTGACCGCTACTGGCTGGTGCCGCACTTCGAGAAGATGTTATACGACAATGCTTTATGGATGTCAGTCAGTGCCAGAGCCTATAAATTGACAGGTGAAGGGCGTTGGAAAAAAGAGGTGGACGACACTGTGCGATTCCTGCGTGATTCGCTGCGTCTGCCAGGCGGGGGCTTTGCTTCGTCGCTTGACGCCGACACGAATGGCCAGGAGGGGCTGACGTATGTCTGGAGTCGGGAAGAACTTGAGAAGCAGATTGCCAACCAGCCGGACGCCTCGCTGTTTCGCGAAATTTACAGCCTGAAACTGGCACCCAACTTTGAGAACCGTGACTACATTCTGGCGATCAACGAGCGGTGGAACACAATCACCGATGATGCAAAGCTCTCGCAGGACGAGATTAACAAAAAGCTCGACCCAATTCGCGAGGCGTTGCTCAAGGTTCGGGCCAAAAGGCCACAGCCGGGTCTTGACGACAAATGCCTGACATCATGGACAGGACTTGCCATTGGCGGGCTGGCTGATGCCGGCCACCTGACCGGCAACAAGGAAGCCCTGGAGATGGCTGCTTCCGCTGCCCGGTTTATTCTTGATAAACACCTGAAGGGCAATGTCTTGACGCATGTTTCGCGGGGCGATGTCACTTCAGCCGACGGGCCATTTCTGGAAGACTATGCGTATTTGAATGATGGACTTTTGAAGCTGCACCGGGCGACGGGTGAAAAGACGTGGCTTGACCAATCAAAGTTATTGTCAGACAAGATGATACAGCTTTTTTCAGACACCAGGAACGGTGGCTTTTTTGAAACGTCTGAGGCGGCGACCGACCTTTTTGTCAGGCCTCGAAACCTTTTCGACAATGCCATGCCAAGCCCGGCAGGACTGGCCACGCTAAACCTGGCGGTACTCTCGAAGCTGATGGGAGATAAGGCTTTTGCGGAGGTTTCAACAAAGAGCATCGAGGCCGCATCAGGGTTTTTCACCACATCGCCCGACTCGGTGCTGAGTTTTGTTCGGGCCACGCTGGTTCTGCCAAAATCTGAGGGGGTTGCCGTTGCGGCAATTGACGAGCCGGAGAAGAAAAAAGCGGCCAAACCAACACCGGTAAGCATAAGGCCTGTGGGTTCAAACTCATATAAAGTTCTTTCAGGCAAGGAAGTTAAGGTTGAGTTTGAACTGGTCATCGAGCCGAAATATCACACTTATGGAAATCCGTCGGGTGTAGATTCGGCCAAGCCGACTGAGGCTGAGCTTGAAGAGGCGACAGCCGGCCAGGTCAAGGTGAAGCGGGTGGATTATCCGGTGGGTGAAGCGAAGCAAATTTCATCGGCAGGTCTTGAGCCTGTTGTGATTTACGAAGGGCGACAGAAGTTCACCATGTTGCTCGAGGTGCCTTCCGACGCTGCGGCAGGCACGATCAAGACGAATATCGTCGTGACATATCAAGTCTGCACAGATCAATTCTGCCTGCCACCTGCCAAGCTGCGATTACCTATAACCCTTGACATAGCAAAGCCTTGAGCCGAAAAAAACGAAAGCCCGATGCTGCCCTTGCCGACATATCAGGCTGGCTGCTGATTGACAAACCCTCGGGCATGACTTCGCGCGAGGTGATTAACGCCATTGAGCGTAAGTGGCGGGGCGTGAAGTTCGGCCATGCCGGCACGCTCGATCCGCTGGCATCCGGCCTCTTGCTTGTGGCCGTGGGTCCGGCCACGCGACTGGTCGAGCACAGCCACAGGCTGGGCAAATCGTATGAGGCAACAATTCGCCTGGGGGCAACCAGCTCTACCGACGATGCCGATGGCGAAGTGACAGTTGACTCAACGGCAGAACCGGTTAGCCAAGAGACGATTCGGGCGGCACTTGACCGGATGGAAGGCCCGGAAGTGCTTCAGACGCCGCCTGTTTTTTCGGCCATACATACGGATGGCAAAAGGGCTTATGAGCTGGCCAGAGCGGGCCGGGAAGTCACGCTGACGGCACGCCCGGTGCGCATCGACAGGATTGCAGTCACCAGTTATGAATGGCCATTTTTGAAGGTCGTAGTGGATTGCAGCGCAGGGACTTACATTCGTTCGATCGCACGTGACCTGGGGCAGGTGCTGGGTGTGGGCGGGCTGATTGAGACGCTGCGACGAACCACAATAGGCCCGTTTCAGGTGGAGGCCAGCCAGACGCTTGATAACCTATTGCATTCTTGTGATTTAGAAACAATTACCCAACATGCGGCTGAGGTTTTGCCTGGCTGGTCACGGGTACAGCTTTCGGCGGTCGATCTGATAGAAATTTGCCATGGGCGGGCTGTGAAAGCCAGCGAAATTTTTCAGGAAGTGGCTGCCGAGACAGAAGTTGCGATGATTGACCCGGAAGGTGGCCTGGCGGGCTTGGCAAGGGTCGCTGAACGTGGCGACGATAAGTGGATTCTGCCATGGCGGGTTTTTGCAAAACCATTAACAAAAGCAAATGTAGATACAGACGAATAAATAATTTACAGATAATAAATGAACACCGAATGGGCCGGACGAAGCGGACCATTTCGGTGTAAAGATTAACCTGTCGCCAGAGATGAGGACAGGATCAGGGACCAAGGCCGCCGTGAGTCCTGAACGGAGTCAGGTGAGACGGTTGATCAAGAAACCAGAATCGATCCCAGTCCTCTTGTGCCAGCCGCAGATTTTCAGAATCAACCAGGAGTTGTTCCACCCGGTGAGGCTTATATGCGGCATAGTGTGGCAAAGGTACCGGAGCGCATCCCTCGCCGACCGCGAGAGCGGCCAGCAACAAGGCTAGAACCGCTATTGGCTTACGCATGGGCTCCTCCCATCAGAGCATCCTGCTTTAATGCGTCGGTCTGGCCGCACTCCATTGCTGCGGTTCCGACATAGTCAACTTATCGGACTGGCATTGCGAAAGACTTGAACAACTTTATGAATTTAATAGAGTTGCTGATTATAACGAAAGATCGGGCGGCTGGATGGAGGTAAAAAAACAAACCTGGCCTTTGTGAAGGGCCGGGTTCGTTTAAAAGAGAGTTAAGTTGCTGAAGGGCCGGGTTTATTCGGAGTCTTCAAGCTGGGCTGACTGAATCTTCTGAATGATGTCTTCCATCTCCTTGCCGGGCTTGAATGTGACGACATTCTTGGCAGGGACATGAACTTTGGCGTTGGTTTTGGGATTTCGGGCCACGCGAGGCTTTCGCCGGCGGACCTCAAAAACGCCGAAGTTACGAAGTTCAATGCGGTGCGGTTCTTCGGCAAGAGCGGAGATGATGGCGTCGAGGGTTTTCTGCACCACTTCCTTGGCCACAATCTGGGTCAGCTTGATATCAGCCGAATCCTTGTCCTTGCTCAGGATCCGCTTGACGATATCCTTCTTGGTCACTGTCTTTGACTCCTCAGGCGATTCACTCATTTTTGTTTTTTCCATATGACAACGAGGATGAATAGAATGAGAGCTTAACCCGGCCCGACAGGAGCTGCCTGGCCCGATTCAGCACGGTTTTCAGGCGACTGACCCGAACAGTCGGCTGATGATTCGTCGGAAATTTGGTAACCGACGGGCTCGCGGCGAGGGAGGTCAGGTTGCGACCATCGCCCGGCTGCGAGTGATTCCAGCAAATGCTTGTGAAGTGGGCGATAATCCCACTGAAGTTGATGGCGATCAGAGATTTGCCGAAGGGTTGTCATGGCATTTTCCATGACATTCGGCATGGTGTCGGCCCAGGCGGGATCGCAGAAAAAGATGCGGCAGCCCAGGGGCCGGCCGGCTCTGGCTTTACACTGGCCGGATTCTGCCTGCCATGGGCAATTTTCACCGGCAGAGAATGGGCTGACGGCAGGTTCGCCACTGGCCAGCAGATATTCGTGTTCAAGGGAGGTGAGAAAAAGGTCGTGACCGAATTCGCGGAAGCGGCAGCAGCGGGAGGAGAGTTCGCAGACTGGAGAATGGGCGCGGATTTGGGCTTCCACCTCGTTATAGAGTCTCGATAGCTCTTCAAAAGCCAACTGCATGGGAACTGACCTGTTCTCAATGTTGCCGGAATATAAGCCGAATTTACCTTTGACTTGCTCAGTCAGGCCATGTCGGACGATCGGGGGCCATTTTCAGCATTTCCTGAATTTTTACAAGATCATGATGCTCGCCGCGGTTACAGCCCGGGCAGGCATCCGCAACCTGACCCCAACGATTTGATGATTCCAGATTCGCTTGCCAGAATGGCCAGCTGCGGCACTGATCGGGCCTTGCCCCATAGATCTTGCAGCCCTGATTCGCCGACCAGAAAATGCAATCGCCGTTCGATTTTTCGATCAGACTGAGACGACCACGGGCAAACCGCAGGTATCGTGTCGTAAATTCGTCAAACGTCAGCGACAGATCTTCTGCCATTCGAACGACATCGGATTCAGTTACCCAGACAAACCCGGGTGCACCCGTACAGCATTTACCACAGCCTGTGCAAGAAAACTGAAGCCCATCTGAATACCACGGTTGCTCAGACACTTGCAAAAACCCCGGCATACTGTATCAAACACTTGTAGCCACACAATTTGGATCGCCTGAACCTGGCAGCATTCAACCAGACCGGCAACAGTGGCAGACACCACCTTTCCAACTACACCATAAATCTTTACAAAATTCATACATAACAATCAAGAGATGATTTTTGTTAAATTTTCCAGAAGAGCGACACATCAACACAAATCTATTAACACCAATAACTTAGAAAAACACTGGCAAACAGGTGTTTCAGCTATTTTCCAGTTTACTGGTAACCATAGAGCTGATTGCCGGCATCTTTCGGTATAAAGTCAGATGGCTTTGGAAGTTGAGACCGGCGATTAAGAAGCACGACTTTGGCGGTCTGGGCATTTTTTTCAATCACCTTGCCTGACCAGTCTGCCAATGCTTTCAGCGAGCTTTCCCTGCCACTGCCGACGAGGAAGCCGAGATTAATGTCGAAGAGGTTATTGTCGCCATTCCATCGCACGGGCATGGTATCGGGCATGGCGACTGAATTCCAGCCGAGCAGCGATTCGCCGATAAAGAGGCACCGACTGGTATTGATTTCAACGGAATTCTGCTGGTAATCGCCGGTGATGCCGATTAATTCCCTGCCCACCATGGTGCAGTGGTCAAGTTTCAGCATGACATTCCTGTATTGGGCGCGGGAATAATTCAGCGTGACAAGGGCCCGGCTGGCGGCCGATTTTTTTGCAGCCTGGCCAGTGGATTCGGGCACTGTCATGAGACAATTTGAAAGCTCGGCCCGGTTATTGGGCACCAGCTTGAGTTCAAAAGCGGAACCAAAACCATGAAACCAGGAGTCTCTGACAACCAGCTGAGGCGAGCTTGACGAGATGGCAACCAGATTTTTCTGAGAATCGTCGCGATGCATCAGCCAGCACTGATCGATTGAAAGATTACCGAGAGCGTTCAGGATGGGAGTGCCAGGTTTCTGGCCAGTGGCCTCGATGCTCAGGCGAGCGAGTATCAGTGAAGCACCGCTGCGAACCTGCACGCCCGTTGCCGACTTGCTGAGATCGATATTAAGTCTGGCAATTTCGCCATCGCGGCCGCGGATGGTCAGTTTCGGGCCAACGATGGGGTTGTTTTCAAGCACAGGCCAGAGGATTGGTTTTTCAGTGCCGTGCAGCAGTATCTCGGCATTCTGGCCAGAAGCCTTGCGCAAGGCTTCAGCCAGGGATTCACAGGGAGATTCGGAACCGTCAGCATATTTTACGGCAATATCGGGCGTGACCGTACGCTTCTTTTCAGCCGATGCAATCACGCTGGGTTTGTTCACCACGGCACCGCTGCCGCCTTGCTCTTTGGTTTTTGAATTTGTTGCAGTATTGCCTTTGGCTGGTGAAACGCCCCTGTTGCGTGTTGCCAGAAAGAGAATTGCCAGACCGGCCACGAAGAGGAGAGAAACAAGTGCGACACCCGTCATGGGTGTGCCGGCAGGCAGATTGGAACGATCAGCCGAACTGCGATAGGGCTCGTGGCGTTTATTGAGTTCCAGCGAGTCGTTGCCCAGGTCGAGTTGCAGCGAGTCGGGGTCGGTACTGACCTGGTTTTCCGGCATGGTCTCGTTTTCACCATGCCATGAGACTTCTTTACCCAGAACGGTGGGTCTGAGCGGAGCGGAGGAATCTTTGGAATCGATTGCCGGCACGTTGGCGGCTGAGGGGAGTTCTGCCGTGCCGCTGCGCAGCAGGTCAATTGGCTTGAAAGGAGATTCGGGCGTGGTGAGCCGGCCAAGCAGATCGGCCAGTTCCGTAGCGTTCTGATAGCGGTCTTCGGGCTTTTTATTCAGGCAGCGGCTGATGATGCGCACCATGGATCGGTCGATGCCGGGCACCAGTTTATCCAGTTTTTCGGGCTCGCGTGCCTGGTGGGCATAGATTTTTTCAGGCAGGCTGCCGGCCGGGAATGGCACATGGCCACTGACCATTTGATAAAGTGAGCAGCCGAGGGAATAGAAATCGCTGCGAATATCTACGCCGCGCGAGTTACGGGCCTGTTCAGGCGAGATATAGTCAAAGGTGCCGACAGTCGAGCCTTCACTGGTGACCTGGGCGAGTTGCTCTTCAAAAATGGCCAGGCCAAGGTCGGTGAGTTTTGCCTTGCCTTCCTGATTAATCAGGATATTGCGTGGGTTCACGTCGCGGTGAACCATTTTCTTTTCGGCCAGATGGCCGAGCCCCAGCACGACATCGCGGCCGATTCGAGCGGCCTGGGCGACATCCATTCTGCCATTTTTTTCAAGGAGTTCGGCCACGGTTGGCCCTTCAATATACTCCATGACAAGATAGGGAGAGTTATTGAACAGGCCGACATCATAAATTCTGACAAGATTTTCATGCTGAAGCTGGCCACCGACCTGAGCTTCGCGTTCGAACCTGGCGAGCGATCGCTCATGGTTTGCCCGGTCGGGGTTCAAGACCTTAATGGCCACCAGTCGATTCAGGCGACGGTCGCGAGCCAGAAAAACGCGGCCCATGCCGCCCTGGCCCAGCGAATCAATCAGAGCATATTTTTCAATAAAGAGGCTGGCCGTGCGGCGGGTGAGAATGCGCTGGGCCTGCCATAAAGTTAGGAATTTACGATGGATAGCGACCTTGGCAAGGCGATTTTCAATTTTGTCGGGTGTGCGTTTTTCTTCGGGAATATCGGCCAGACACTGCTCAAGCTGCTCAGGCCTGAGAATCTGGAATTCCAGAGTCTCTTTCCAGAACCCAGTGGCTTCGGCAATCTCTCTGGACATTCAAGCGGCACCCGAATTACTGATATCATCAGAGTTTACTAATCGTATCAAGTTTCTAAAATTCCTGCCAGAATGATGAGAGATGAATCTGTCTCGATCAAAAAAAATCCTTATTTCGGAAGGCCAAAAGAACTTACCGATAATTCACGCAGCCATCCATTCAGCACGATTCCTCTGATCAGTGTATCGCAGCCAATCTCTCGTCGCTGTACTTCAATTAATTCCGGAACATTATCCATTGAAAGGACTTGAGACGAATCAACCGGTGTGAATCGCGGGGGCCCGCCAAAGAGTTTTGGTGCGATAAACACCTGGACTTCGTCAATTGCGCCGGCAGCGAAAAAGCGGCCAAGGGTGCGCGAACCGCCTTCCAGAAGAATATTCGACAAACCCTCTCGTCCCAATTGATCGAGCAGTATCTGGATGTCGATTTCAGCTGTGCTGACCGAAATATTATCCATACGAATTACGCGGCAACCTGCGGCGTCAAGTCGATTGATTTTTTCTGGCGGTGCATTCTCTGCCACGATGACCCACACGGGCGATTCTAGTGCGGTTGCGGCCAAATGGCTACTTAAAGGCAACTGTGCCCGGGGGTCGATCACGATTCGAGTTTGATTTCTCGGCCCAGGCGGACGTGCCGTCAGGGCGGGGTCGTCGGCCAGGGCTGTGCCAATACCGACCATGACCGCGTCAACCCGGCCTCGAAGCTCGTGCACCAAGGCCCTTGAGTGGTCATTGCTGATCCATCGACTGTCGCCCGTGGCCAGGGCCATTCGCCCGTCAAGTGTCATGGCCCACTTGGCAATGACATGGGGCTGACCCTTAATGATTTTTTTAAAGAATGGCAGATTCAGAAGATATGCATCACGCGCGATTTCGCTGTTGCCCTCCCACAGATCAACCAGAATACCTGCTTCCCGAAGCCTGGCAATGCCCCGCCCGTTAACATTGGGGTTGGGGTCGCCAACTGCCACTACCACCCTTCGCAGACCCGCCGCAATGATTGCATCCACGCACGGAGGTGTTTTACCGAAATGGCTGCAGGGTTCAAGGGAGACATGCATGGTGGCTCCGTTGGCGGGTTCGATGCTGTTTTTCAGGGCGGCGACTTCGGCGTGGTCGCCGCCGAACCGGGCATGGTGGCCGATTCCGATGGGCTGGTTATCGCGAACGATGACAGCACCGACCATGGGGTTAGGTTCGACATGCCCCCTGCCCCGGGCCGCTTCTGCCAGAGCCAGACGCATCCAGCGGGAATCCTGAGAATTAGATGGCAAGTGTGGGCTCCGGCGGCGAATTGGCAGTCAGCACATCAGGGGTTGGAACTGCCCGATTTTTCTATTAGATCTTTGATGACCGCAAGGAATCGGGCGGCTTCCTGCGGAGGCAGGGGTTCGATCAGTTCGGCCAGCCATGGGGGCAAACTTTGAAGAAAGCTGAAAAGCTCTTGATTGCCGGGTGGGCTGCTGGTGGCTGCCTTGACGGAATCCAGATATAGCTGCCTGCTTTGTTCACGAACCTGCTTCCTGGGGTTAAGTTTCGAGGCTATTTTGGGGGCCGGGGCGTTTTTCATCATTTCCAGCAGAGGGAAAGTGCCGGGAGGCGATCGATCTATTGTCTGCATGAGCAGGCGAATCCTGTCGTTTTTCTTGACAGCGTCTTTGGTCTGGTTTCTGAATCGGCGTTCGGCATTATTTCGCTCCTGGGGCGACATTTTCAGCCATGCGGCGGTGACAGTGGCCAGGTCAACGACATACTCAGGCGAGTTCAGTTCGGGAATACTCAGGGGTGGTTTCTTGGCCTGTTCAGCCTGCCGGATCTGCTGCTGGGCATTATTGACGGCCCGATTCCAGCGTATTTGTTCAGAAAGGCCTTTTGCGGTCAATTTTTCGGTATCAGTGAGGGAGTCAAGCCAGATGACATAGCCGGAAAGCCGCAGAAGAGCCAAATTACGGGTCTCTTCGGGCATGCCGGCAATCTGTCTGACCATCTGGTCAATTGTCTGTTTACGCTCGGGTGACTGGGCCAGATATTTTTCAAATTCCGCCCGGATCGACTTGAAATCAAGTTCCTGAACGGATTTGCTGAGAAACAGGCTGACCTGGTGGTTCAGGTCGTGGGATTGCAGGGGGCTGAATCGCTCAAAGATGGCGGAACGTTCGTCAGAGACAAGTCGATTAAGCTGGTCGGTGGTCTGTAGCCGAATGACAAGCTCGTAATACAGAAAATTCCGGGCAAATCGCTCGAGCCCTGCCTGATAGGCACGTCCTGACAGTGAGCCGACTATCCAGCCGGCAATGATAAATATCATACTGACAGACATGATCAGGAGGCTTTTGGCAATTTGCCAGCGACGCTGCCTGAGCAATTCGGTTCGAATAATTTCAGCTGCCTGAACATCGGGCTTCTGGGCAAGGTTGCTTTGGGGCAGCAACGATAAGTATTCCCAGGTTGATTTCAGGTTAATAATTTCATTCCTGAGCGACTGGTCAGTGGCAATTGCCTCTTCCACCCGTCTTGAGCCAGTTATATCAATGGTGTCGGATAGAAAATCAACAACAATTGCACCCTCAAGCCGGGAGTTGTTACCCAACAAAAAATCCAGACCCTCAGGGCCTGGACTTTCAAGAACAGTTTCTGGCTGCTGGCTTTCGGAATCAGCCGACAAACTCTCTGTTGATTCAAATATCCAGGGCTTGTTCGACTCGCCGGAAGGCATTGAATTCATACAGGTTCAGATCAATCATCGGCCCCGGCGGGAAGCAGGCAGGCCATTGTTGCGGTAAGTCCCATTCCGCATCGATGGGAAATAACTGCCGGAACGGCTGTGATAACGAGACAAACCCAATCCTATCGTATTTTCAACGATTGGCCCGGTTGAAGAAAGCCTTGGACGTGGATTTCTCGGCTGATCAGAATTCAGGTCGGTTGTTTTCGATCCGGCCAGCCCCAGCGACGAAAGATCGAGACCGCCAAGATTACTGGAACGGGGCTCAAGCTGGTTCTGCACCCGTTCGGATGTATACATGTTAAGCTGGTTGTTCAGCGTGGGCTGGGCCGCCATTGCTGCCTGACGTGGCAGGAACCAGCTGTAATATCCACTGAACGGGTCGGCCGCGACACTGCCTATGCCAAAATTTGGCATTGCCGGACCCTGAGCATCAGCCGGCGAGCTGAATTGGAACACACCAAGCAACAGAAAACCGGCGATCAGGAGCTTGCGCATCAGAACCCTCTCCTTCTCCGGGCATGGCCCGGTTGCCACCGCAAAATCTCTACTTAACTGATTATACCGGCGATGACAGAACCGGACAATCGAGCTAGTGTCGGTGATTCGCGGAATTCTCCTCTTCCTTTATTTCGTCATCCAGGGCATTAAGGTTTTATTATCCTGAAAAATTGGTTATAAATATTGGCGCAAAATGTAGCGATTTTGCCGGTTACCGGCATCAGAAAAAAGAAAACGGCCGCCGGCAGTAACCAATACAAACCCCAACGGAACCTGGCTTTACATCGCAATCTTCTTCCCGGAGAAATCATGGCCACCGCCTCACCCGCAAGCATTCTTCAGGCAACCCAGAATTTGGGCCAGAGTCTCTGGCTCGACAACATCAGCCGGTCACTTATTACCAGCGGCAAGCTGGCCCGGTTGATCAATGAAGACGGCCTGCAGGGCATGACATCAAACCCGGCCATTTTTGACAAGGCATTTAGCGAGGGCACCGAATACGACGCCGATATTCGCACCCTGGCACGCCAGCATGCCAGTACCCAGGAAATATACGACACGCTGACGGTGGCTGATATTCAGGCCGCACTCGACCTTTTCCGCCCTGTTTATGACACCAGCCGCGGCCTGGACGGCTATGTCAGCCTGGAAGTTTCCCCCCTGCTCGCCCGCGACAGCGACCAGACCCTTTCCGAAGCTGTTCGGCTGTGGAACCTGCTGGGCCGCCCGAACACCATGATCAAAATTCCAGGCACCGCTGAAGGCCTGCCGGCCATTGAAGAGGCCTTGTATCAGGGCCTGAATATCAACGTGACGCTGCTATTCAGTGTTGATGCTTATGAAAAAGTGGCCCAGGCCCATATCAGGGCCTTGAAGCGTCGCCACGCCGAAGGCAAGCCGGTTGGGCATATAAACAGCGTAGCCAGCTTCTTCGTTTCGCGAATCGACGGAGTGGTTGATTCGTGGATCGACAAGAATCGCCCGGAAGCTGCCGCCATCAAGGGCAATGTGGCCATCGCCAACGCCAAGGATGCCTACCGAATTTATGAACGGCTTTACAAATCAAGCGACTTCGCCCCGCTGGCCGCCGCCGGTGCCCGCGTGCAAAGGCTGCTGTGGGCATCAACCGGGACCAAAAACCCAGCCTATCCCGACACACTTTATGTGGACCAGCTCATCGGCCCCGACACGGTGAACACCGTGCCGCCAGCCACTTACGATGCCTTTCGCGACCACGGGACACCAGAGCCAAAACTGCTTGACGGCCTGGACGACGCCCTGGCCACCCTGAAGGCGCTGAAAGACGCCGGCCTTGACCTGGGCCAGGTGACAGACGACCTGCTGGACGACGGGATCAAGCAGTTTGTCAAAGCCTTTGAAAAACTCATGGCAGGCCTCGACCAGAAACGCCAGAGTTTTGTGGCCGAGTGATTTTGGGCCTGGAATAAAAGAGCAAGGTGGCTGGAACTTTCCGGCCACCTTTTTTTATTCCGTAATGAATTCGATATAGTAATCTGTTCAGATTCGGTTAACGCTTGAAACAACCCATAAGGGACATTCAAGCCGTGCCCTGACATACAAGACGATGGCGTTATTTTTGGTTCATAGCGACTTTGCCGCCAGAGAATTTACCAAGGGCGCGGGCCAGAAAGTCAACAAACACAGCAGGCTCGTTGTAGCCGCCGATGCGTTCTAGCACGGTGCCGTCGGCGTTCATCACCACATAGATCGGGTTGGTCGCTTCCTGGGCAATGTCAATCAGCAATTCCTGATTGGCCTGGCCCAGCTCGGCCCGCTGCTCAGATGTGATCGACGCGATCGGCACGAAATCGGTGTAAATCTGAACCGTCACAAACTTTTTAAGCTGGTCAACCACTTCGGGCCGGGGCAGAACGCGCTGCTCCATCAGGCGGCAGTTGGCACAATTGACACCCGTAAAATCAATCAGGATCGGTTTGCCGGCGGCCTTGGCTTCGGCCTTGGCTTTTTCAAGGCTCATGCCCCAGGAAACGCCATGAAAGCTGGTCTGCTGCGTGATGGCCACCTGCGGGTCTGTCGATGTCGCCTTCGTGCCATGCCCGGCTTCAGACCCGGCACCAGAACCACCGGAGGCAGCGATAAAAGTCGGCGCACTCAGCTCGCCGGCATCAGGTGGCAGAATGCCAACGACAAGCCGGGTGTAGATCTGGCTTTGCGGGGGTCGGCCGAAGAGGGCGGGAGTCAGATAGACGGCGATGAAGAGGAAAAGGCTGCCAAAGATGAGGCGGCCGGGGCCGACACGGGGTTCTTCATAGTCGTGATCAGTGCGAAAAAAGCCAAGCAGATAGACCCCGCAGACGGCGGCGAGAACGATCCAGGTGGTAAGCACCATCTGGGCATCAAACCAGGCGTCTTCAGGCACTTTATAGGCAATTTCGGCGGTGTTTAAAAACTTGAAGGCGGCGCCGATTTCGACGAGGCCGCCCACGGTTTTGACGGTGTTCATCCAGTCGCCGCTCTTGGGCATTTTCGACATGAGCCCGGGGGCGAGTGCCAGCAGGAAAAACGGAATGGCAACCACAGTGGCAAAAGTGGCAAGACCCAGCACAGGGTAGAGATAATTGCCACCGGCGGCCATGACGAGAAGCCCGCCAACCACTGGGAAAGTGCAGGTGAAGCTGGTGATGGTGAGCGTGGTGGCCATGAAGATGACGCCAACCATGCCGCCCTTGCTCTCGCCCTGAGCCGAGGCATTGAGCAGAAAGTTCGGCAGGCGGATTTCAAACAGGCCAAGCAGGCTAAGCCCAAAAGCGAAAAAGAGCACGGCCACAAAAATATTCAGATAAGGGTGGTTGGCCAATTGCTGCAGCGACGCGGCACCAAAGAAGGCCGAGAAAATCACACCAACAAGTGTAAAAATGCCAATGATTGAAAGGCAATAGGCCACGGCCAGCCTGGTGGTGCCTTTGCCGCCATGCCCCTGCTTCACGAAGAAGTTGACGGTTACAGGCACCATGGGCCAGACGCACGGCATGATGAGAGCCACAAGGCCACCGCCGGCACAGACGAGCAGGAAGGGAATGAGGCCCTGATCAAGGCTTTTCTGAACCTCGCTGCCTGTGCCACGGGCCGGGCTGTTGGTGGCAAGGGCGGCGGCGGGAGGCGGGGTGGTCAGAGCTGCAGTTGGTTCAGCCGTTTTTTTTTCCGCCGGTTTGGCAGATTCAGCCGCAACTGGCTGGGCGGTGGCTGTGGTTGCTTCTTTCTTCGGCTCGTCTTTGGGTGCGGCGGCGACAGCTTTGGTTTCTTCTTTCTTCGGCTCGTCTTTGGGTGCGGCGGCCTGACCGCCTGAGATTGTCAGGGTGGCGACAGGAAGAGCCCAGCGGCCGGGAATGGTACAGTTTTTGTCGTCGCAGAGTTGGTAGAAGGCCTGAACCTGGATTTGTTTCTCGCCGGGGGCGATGGTGGCCGGCGCTTCAAGCTGGATGCTGAACGAGACTTCGCCTTCGTAGAATTCAACAAATTCAAGCTCGGGGAAGACAGCTTCTTTCTTTTTGGTGACTTCTTTTGAGGATTTCCAGTCGCTCTTGATGGTGAGGCCGCCGGTGTTGAAGAGGTCGAATTCGGTTTGGCGGGGGCCTGAGTCGGGCTGGGTTTTGGTGTATTTATAGAGGTGATAGCCGGGGCTGAGCCTGGCTGTGGCGGTGAAAGTGACAATGTCGCCGGGTTTGGCGGTGGCGGGCTCGACCCTTGTGGACCAGACAGCCGATTTGGGCTGAAGCCGGGGGCTGGAGTTTTTCTTTTTGGGCTCCTGGCCGGTAAGAGTGGTTGATGTGAGCAGAATCGTCAGAAAGAGGAAGCCGAGCGACCTGATGGCAGCTTTGTAATTCATGACCGATACCTTCCTGAATGAGCCACCCGCAGGCAGGCTGCGGACTCATGAACGACCCGGACCAATTCCACACATTTCACTCTATGATCGTAATACCAAGCGGGAAAATCAGCAAGTTCGAAGGTCTGGTAAATGATCAGATTGTCGCAGAGCATCGCTGATGCTCAGATAGGGCATGAACAGATAAATTGCTTCGTGGATTAAAACGGCCTTGCTTACCAGAGTGGGGAATTAATGTTCTTGATCGCCGGAACACTGGCCATGTTCTTCGCAGCCCAGGAAGAAATTGGCAAAGAGCTGTGCCAGAGCTTCAGGATGTGTATAGTGCGGCTGATGACCGACCAGTGGCAGGATTGCCCCCTGGGCCTGCGGCAGGGCTTTCTGAAGTTCTTCAAAATAGGGCCGGGGTACGATGCGGTCTTCATTGCCCTGGGCCAGCAGAACCGGTGTCTGGATTTCGGGAAGGATCGGCCGGAGGTCAAGGCGAGTGACCAGATCAAGCCGGTGGGCGAGCGAGCGGATGGGCGTGCGGGCATTCTGCTGAACATAATGCTGCCAGCGGTCGTCAATTTCTTTGGGAAAGTGCAGCCGGTTGTTATATGTCAGCACGGTTTCGTGCAGAGGCAGACTGCCTGAGGTACCGGGAAACAGCCGACCCAGTTTCAAGGCCAGCTTTTCGGGCACCGAGAACTTGCGGCGGGCAAAACCGCCCTGGATGCCGGCTTTGGGAAAGCGACGAGGGTCTCTCTGAAGGGCTTTCAGGGTGATGGTGGAACCGAAGGAGATTCCGACAAGAAACGCGCGGCCGATATTGAGTCTATCAAGCACTTCAAATAAATTACTGACGAGATCATCGTGCCCGATGCGAGAAAGTCGCGCGTTATCGCCGGGCTGGTCGCCCGGGTAATCGTAAATAATCGTCTGGAAATCTTTTGCCAGCGTTTCAAGAAAGAGTGCAAAGCCTTCATAGGTAGATGCCAGGCCAGGGTTTACAACAATTGTTGGCCCCTGCCCCAGGATGCGGCATCGCACTCGATAAAAGTGGGTTGGCAAGTCAACAACGCGGGCCCGGGCGTTATATTCGTCGAGAGCCTTGCGCAGACTGGCCGGGGTTGGGCACGGCTGGCAAAGCGGTTGGTCGGGCTCGGCGGAGATTGGGTTGGTTTCTGTTTCGGCCGACATGGCAAGGCTTTGGTAAATGCACAAGGCCACCTGCCGAAAAGGCAAATGGCCTGTGTAAATTCGGATGTGCAGCGAAAGGAATCAGGAAGTGGCCTTGGTGCAGGACTCGCCTTCCAGGGCATCGCGTTTTTCATTCAGGGTGGTCAGGACACCCGGCTGGCCAGCGGTCATTTCGCGGTTCAGCTCGGTGAATTCCTTCCATTCGTCCGGCAGGTTGTCGCTGTGAAAGATGGCTGCGACCGGGCATTCCGGCACGCAGGCTTCACAGTCGATGCATTCATCAGGATTGATGAAGAGCATCTGCGGGCCTTCATAGAAGCAGTCAACCGGACAAACCACTACGCAATCGGTGTACTTGCAGTCAAAGCAAGGCTCGGCGACAACGTGAGCCATTCACCACGCTCCTGAGAAAAGAGGGACTTGACCATGGAAAGTTGTCATTGATCTTCGACCAAATTTACAACTTTCCTTTAGAGTATGCAACACGAAGAGAGAGGCAATCCGGGCAGTCTGCGTGAAAAGGCGTGAATAACCGGAAAATTACCGGGCATGCACGCCTTCAGGAATTTTGATCACTTACGGGTGACCGATTTGATCGTCACGGCTTCAACGGGAACGTCCTGATGGAATCCCTTGCTACCGGTTTTCACGGTGGCGATGGCGTCAACCACGTCCATGCCCGCGACAACCTTGCCGAAGGCTGCATAGCCGGCATTGCCGGGCGAAGCGTTCAGGAAGTCATTATCTTTAAGGTTGATGAAGAACTGGCAGGTGGCCGAATCAGGAACGCTGGTGCGGGCCATGGCAATGGTGCCACGATCGTTCTTCATGCCGCTGGAGGCCGCTTCGTTCTTGATGGGTGGCAGAGTCTGCTTTTCCTTCATGTCGGCGGTCATGCCACCGCCCTGAATCATGAAGCCGTTGATCACGCGGTGGAAGACCAGGCCGTCGTAGTGCTTGTTATCAACGTATTTCAGCAGGTTGGCCGTGCTGATGGGGCACTTGTCCTGAAACAGTTCAATTTCAATCTTGCCCTTGTTTGTATCGATCACAACAACAGGGTTGGCGGCGTTGGCTGAGCTCATCGTGGCGAATAATCCTCCGACAACAAGACAGGTCCACCATGATGTCATCAGCATGCTGCGTCGTAACATCCCGAACACTCCTTGTCTGCTTTTCAATCTTGAGAGAGAACGACTGAATCATGGCCTGCCCCACGGGAGACAGGCCCCAATATGATTTCCATCCTACAAATTCCGCGGGAATTCTGTCCAGAGATTAATGCCCGTGAATTTGCATGGTCAGTTGGCCCTGATGGTCGCCGGTGTAGCCGATTTGGCCTGAAGATCAGCCAGCATGCGCTTGGCCTGTGTGGCTTCCGCTTCGGGTAACTGGCCGGCAATGGCCTTCTGCAGATAGGCCACGGCGTTGGTCCTTCGGCCCGGGTCAGCCGCCACCAGCCTGCCCATGTGATAATTCAGCATGGCATGGGCGGGTGACTTGGCCAAGCCGCTGGCATAGGCTTTTTCGGCCTCCCGGATCTGGGCCACCGACTCGCGGATGGAGCCGACGGTGTCGTCGAACTCGGCGGGCAGGCGGGCGGGGTCGGCACGCTTGATAAACGATTCGACCAGCTCGGATGCCGACTGATGACGGGCCAGATAGTGATGCAGAATCCATGCCTTGTTATTGACGGCCTCAACAGCGTCGGGGGCTTTGGTAAGGACATTGTCATAGGCTGTAATGGCCTCTTCAAGCACCTGCTGACGATTAGCCTGGGGCGATGCTTCGGCCATGGCCAGAAGAATGCCGCCCTGGTTGAGCCAGGCACCGGGTGTGCCCGATTTGGCGGTGGCCAGGCGGGCCAGCTTCAGGGCTTCATCAAGCATACCCATGCGCTGCAGGGCCACTGACACGGCCAGAGGCAGCCTGCCGGTGGTATCTTTTTCAGCCTCGGCCGACCAGCGGGCCAGAATTGGCTTGAGTTCAGGCGTGCCCGCCCGGTTTTCAAGCAGCAGCGAGACCATGTTCGGGTCGGCTGGATGAGCTTTCAGGCCTCGTTCAAGCCATGCCGTGGCCAGTTCAGGTTTGCCACCAAAGCGTGCCAGTGCGGCAGCCTCTTCATAAACTTCCTTATTATCGGGGCTGGCAGTTGCCAGTGGTTCCAGAATTTTTATAGCCTCAATCGCCACAGCGGGGCGGTCATTCTCGGCTGCATTTTGCACCAGCAGGCGGCTCTTCAGCAGGGTTGCATCAGCCTGGCCGGGTTCAGCCGCCAGCACCTGGTCAACCTGGGCCTGTGCTTCTTTGCCCCGACCCTGTTCAGCATAGACCGTGGCCAGTTGCAGCTTCAGGTCGCGGCGGCGGGGGTCGCGGGCAATGGCATCTTCAAGATTTTTGATAATTTCGGGCCATTGGCGTCGAGGCTTGAGCACTCGCAGACGCACCAGCGGGCCCAGTGGGCTGGTGGGGTTCAGGGCGTCAATCCTGCGGGAAATTTCAATTGCCCGATCGGCCTGACCCCGGTCGGCGGCGAGTTCGGCCTCGAAAGCAAAGATTTCAGGATTTGAGGCGAACCGGGTGCGATAGGTGGCAATCAGTTGGTCAAGCTGGCTGTTCACAGCCCGCACCTGTTCGCGGTCAGCCTGATCCTTAAGCTGGCCGGCACGGGTGCGAAGGGCCTGAAGACGCTCCATGACGAGTGTCAGGTCCTGCGGTGATTGCAGGATCAGGTCAGCAAGGATTTTATCGGCTGCGTCGAATTCACCTTCAGATGTCAGGATTGTCGCCTTGAGCCGCCTGAGCTGGGGCGAAGCCTTATCGCCGATGGTGTCGTTAAGCCATGCCTGGATCAGCGGTTTCGTGACAACACCACGGCGCATGCTGTAGATGGCACGAATCAGGTCGGTTGATTCAGGATAGCGGGCCAAGGCATCGACCAAGACTTTTTCTGAGCGGGAATTGCGGGTTTCGTCGGGGCCGACACCATTTTCGAGGGCGGCCAGCAGCAGGGCCAGCGAAACGGGGGCCTTATCGGCCTTCCAAGCCGGTGTGACAACGGCAACAGCTTCTGCATAGGCCTTGCGGTCAGCCAGAATGAAGCCTTTCAGGGCAGCGGCACCGGGGTCGGTTGGCTTTTTGGCAAGCACGGCGTCGAGCATGGTCAGGGCCAGATCAACCTGATTGGCCGAGCGGCGATAATTCGCTGCCCGCACAATTTCGTCGCTCGTCGTCTTGGGGTCGGCCAGAATGGCCTGGAGAATGGTGTCCATGCCGGACCAATCACGCAAAGAGGCGTGGGCGGCCACCAGTTGCCACTGGTAATCGCGCAGTTGCTGCGGATTTTTCGTTTGACCCAGCAGAGGCTTGAGGCGTGCGATGGCCTGCTGGGCCTTGCCCGAATCGATCTCAAGGGCGGCCAGGGCAGACTGCGAGGCGTCAGTCAGCGTGAGACCAGGTTCCAGGCGACGTGTGGGAGCTTCAGCGGCCAATTTTGAGAAAGTTTTTTCAGCGGCATCAATGCCACCGATGCGGGCTTCAACCTGGGCCGACAAAAACTGGGCCAGCTTGTTGTTCGGGTCTTTTTTCAGGGCTGCCTGATAGCTCGCCAGGGCACCTGGAAAGTTCTTCTGGGAAAGCAGAAGCTGGGCATTGACCAGGTCAGCCGCTGGTGAATCAGGCCACTGCGTTCTGAGCTTGCTAATCTGCCTGTTCACCGAATCAATATCGCCGGCCGCCAGAGCCAGTTGGGCTGACTGCGACTGCAGCGACGAATTCGGGTGGTTGGCCAGATGTTCTTCGATCAACTTGCGGGCTTCGTCTATCCTGCCCAGACGTTCAGCCATAAGCTGCACCTGAAGCTGCACGACTTCAATCACTTCCGGCCTGCGGCGGCGAAACTCGTCGAGCTTCTTCACGGCCTCTTCCAGCTTTGATTCGCGTGCCATGATCGTCACGTCGCTCATCAGAAGCTCGACACTGTCAGGGTTCTGCCTGCGAAGCGAGTCAAGCAGCTTGCGGGCATCTTCGAGCTTGCCGGCGTCTACGAGCCCGTAAATCTGCAGCTGGATGGCTGAAGCAGAAGTCTCCTTCTGCCCGGCAAGTGCCTTCAGGCGAGCCTCGGCCTGTTCACGCAGGTTCAGCATCAGCTCAAGCTGGGCCACCTTCAGGTGAATGGCATTGCTGGCATCAGGGTTTAATTTCAGGGCTGTGGCATAATATTCATAGGCCTTACGCAGTGATTCAGGCGTGTTGCGGGCCTGATGAATCTCGCCCATCATGAGATAGAGCGTCGGCGTGAAGATGCGCACACCGGCTTCCGCACCGGCACGGTTCAGCAGATTATTGACAACGGGCAGAGCATCTTCAGGATAACCGGCAAGGATCTGTGACCAGGCAGCCCAGACCTGATAGCGCACTTCCGGAATGCCCATGGCCTGGGCCCTGAGCAAAGCCTGTCGGCCCATTTCGGGCTCGCGATTGAGAATCAGCGAAACGCCGTAAAGGGCGCGGCCGGTGGCCACTTCAGGCAGAAGCTCGACTGCCTTTTTCAGGTGATCAAGCGAACTTTTGCGGTAATCAAGGGCTGTTTTAGCGGCAGCAGCCTTTTCGCCCTGGGCGGCAGCTGCCACAACTTCAGCGTCGCCGCCAATGCCCGAGCGTTCCAGGTCAATGGCACCCTGAAACAGGTGCCCTACGCCCTGAACATCGCCGGCCTTGTCGGCCAGCATGGCGTCGATATAGGGCTGGGCCTGCTCAAATCGCTTTTCATTTTTGCCGTCGGCCAGATAGGCCTTTACGACTACGTCTCTGAGGCCAAAAACGACATTATGAACCTGCGGATTTTTGGCTTCTTCGGAATCAAGCCCGCGTTTGGCAATCTCAAGGCTGGCTTCCAGGCGATTTGATGTCAGCAGGTGTCGTGCCAGAACCATCTTCAGCCGCAGGTCGGTCTCGTTCTCGCGAATGGCCTGGGTGAGTGATTTTTCCATCAATCCGAAGGCAGCCCGGCGGGCTGATTCCGATTCGGGCAGATTCGGCAGGCGGTCGGCAATCTGTTGCAATTCGCGTGTCCATTCCACGCGGTGGTTGACAGATGTCGACTCCGACATCATCAGCCCTTCCATCGCAGTGGCCAGATCTGTCAGGCTATTGGGAAAAGGGTTATCGGCGGCGGCCATCAGCCGAAGCCTGGCCCAAGCCAGCTGCTGTGCGGGCGGGCTGTTATCGGGCAGCGGCTGTTTGGCATATTTTTCGAAAATGGCTTTGTTTTTTGCGATTTCGCCTGATTCTCGATTTACCTCGACTGTGACAAGATCAACGCGGGCCGAGCCCGGCTCGAGCTTGGCCAGTGCCTCAAGAAATCGCTTTGCCTGATCAATCTTCAGGGCCTTTCGGCTGAGATTCTTGCGGGCCATCAGATAATTGGCATCGGCATCAGCGGGGTCCAGGGCGATGAGTTCTTCCGCCCAGCGAGTACCGTCTTCCTCGTTCGCTTCAGCCATGCAGGCCAGCATGAGCTGGCGGCGGGGGGCCTTGCGGCTGCGGTCAACCTGTGCCGCTTCAACCAGCGAACGGAGCTGGCTGATTCGCAGGTCGAGACGGGCCTGTGGGGTGGCTGCTGTTTTTTCCTGCTCGGCATACATGCCGGCAATTTCTTCATGAATGTCGGCACTGGCCCCGCCTGAAGCCTGAAGAGCCCGTCGATATTGAATCAGGGCTCTGTCAAACTGCCCTGCCTTGCGTTCAGTGCGTGCTTCGGCCAGGATCAATTCAGGGTTGTCATTGGCACCACCGGCGAAACCAAAGACCCAGACGCCCACGCCGGCCATGGCTGTGACCGCAAAAAAGCCGCAGAGGATCAGCAGCGGTTTAAATCGAACATTCATGTTGCTCACTCCCTTGATGCATGTCTGAATTACGCCGTGCCACCGAGAACCTGCAACGGTTCACCGGGCCAGCGGGGGTAAGTGGTCAGTCCTGACCGCTTCGCCTGTTTTTATTGAAAAAAAGCCCCTTGTCCAGGGGCGTTGCAGGAATCGGGCGACGTCTGCGGAGAGACTGCAGGCAAACTATGAAAGATGACGCCGCCTTGTTTTCCCGGCCGTTCATAGGATCCATCCCTCTGAAGATGCATATCACAGATGTCTGAAAAGACAGGAATATATGGATATCTGAGATGACTTCCTGTCAATCTGGAAGAAAGATTAACGAGTCAGAAAAAAACAGGCAAGATTTTTTTAAAAAATCATTGGATATTTTTCTGCAATGTAACGCTTTATCGATAATCAGACAGCAGGTATTTTAAAGAGATTCAACTGTGGCGATTATCGAAAAAGGCCGCGAGAAACAATCATTTCCAGTTCGATTCAAAAACGACCGCTTTTTCCATGAGCTCATCAGATGCAGCAAGAGTGCGAGAGTTCCAGCGGTCAAACGATACGAGGCAGTGCGACAGCAGAAAAGCCGAACTAAACAGCATGGTCATCACCTGAATCAGGCCCAGCAGAAACATGCCGGCCTCAGAGTTTTTTGCCTTCAATATTTCTTCGATCTGAAGCGACCCGCTGGCAACAAACATGGGCATGAGCCCAAAGAATTCAGGCTCGGATGACATGGCAGAGAGCATTGTCGGAATAATTAACTGAAGCGTGAGCCAAAGCATGACTGCACGAAATGACACACCCTGAAAGCTGGTGCAGCGGCTGCCGAAATAGATTCCCATGACTATGGCAAAACCCATCTGCACGGCCCACACAAACACGGTGAGCATGAGTGCCACTGGATGAATGGAATCTGTTATGCCACCCGCTGCCCAGCAGGCTATTAGAAACCCGAGCGGGATGCGCCAGCTCCAGAGTGAGGCAAGCCCCTTGCCCACCAGAATTTCGTGCGGGGTAACAGGTGTGGAAAGCAGCGTGAGCCATGAATCAGACTCCTTCTCGGCCGTGATTCGCCCGGCAGTGTCCATGGTCAGAGAATAAAGCAAAACCAGATTTAGTACCGCAGTAATGCCCATGACTATACCGGACAATGTGTCTCGCTTGCCCCGGTTAGTTGACGTAAAGCCATACTGGCGCAGCTCTGACATGGCTTCCCATCCGGCTGTCACCAGAAAATATCCACCAAAGAAAAGACCAATCAGCATAATAAAATTCTTGATGATTCTGGTCGTGCGGCTGCTGCCGCGAACCTTGCGTTCTTTAATGGCCATGGGTGAAAACAGGAGCCGATAGAAGAACCCATCCCTGTCGGACCAGGTAAACAGGTCGGGAACCGGAACTGAAGACTCGTCGGCCAGGGGCGGAAACGATGAAGGCCGCGACTGATTTTTCCGCCCGGTTTTGCCTTCAAGCCGGCGGCTGACAGGGCGAAGAATCAGTCCTGAAAAGAGAGTCAGGCCCGGCCCAAGCAGACTGACGATACCCACAATCATCCAGTCACCGGAAAAAAATCCACCCAATGCCGGTGAGCCCGTCAGGCCAATCATGGTAATTGTGGCAAATGGGTTCAGCATATAGAGCAGCATTGAGAGAGTCTGGTTCGTCAGTGGCAACGTTCCGATGCCAAAGGCCAGATATTGAAAAAAAACAGAAAGTAACGGCGAAAAAAGCACCATCAGCACCAGCCCTGTGGCCAGGCCCACGGCGTCGCGTGTGCGGCTACACAGGACTGAAGCCATCAGCCCGATGGCCGCATAGAACCAGCCATACATAAGTGTTGCAATAAAACCCTTAAGCACTGTGGCCGGATCAAGCCCGCCGACAAGGCCCAGAATGGCCCAGACCGGCAGCACAGCCAGCACCCAGCCGAAAACGGTGGCCAGGCGGCCCACCATTTTGCCCATCAGGATGGACCAGCCGGAAAGCGGGCTATTGATCAGGTCATACCAGATTTTCCGCTCGCGGTCGCCCGCTACCGTGCCGACGGTCAGAATCGGGCAGAGCACGATCACCGCCACGGCCAGCACCGAAAGCGAGCCCATATAGATCGATCGAACGGCGTAAATGATCTGATTTTGATTGAAAAAAAAGACACCATACGCCTGATTTCGGTCTAAGTTGCTTAAACTGTTTTGCCACATATAGATAGACTGAAACGAAATGACCAGCGCAATCAAAAGCCTTGCCGCAAAAAAACTCGGACGGCGGGCCTGCCGCACAATGTCCCACGAGGCGACCAGCAGAATATCCTGCAGCGTGTCAGGAACATTGCATAATAACTGCCAGGCGATTCGAATCGGGTTATTCCGCATCGTCGCCCGGCCTTTCCCGCAAGTTTTTCAGAAATTTCGGCTTTGAAGAGCCAGCCGAACTATCAGGCGGCGGTCATGTCCACGCGCCATTCGACTTGTCTTCATAGACCGACCAGATGTAGCCGTCGGGGTCTTTGATGGCGAACTCTCGCCAGCCCCATTCCTGATCGATTGGTCCGTCAGAGACTCGTGCATGATAACCGGCTTCGCAGGCCCGATCATAGGCTGTATCAGCGTTGGACACCCGCATTTGAAGATGAATGCCGACACCCCATCGATTATCTTTCAGGTCGGCGTCCGTGTCATCAGCCATGTGCAGCATCAGACTGAAATCACCCATGCGCACGATGGCCAGTGTGAGAGGGCCCTTGGGGTCGTCGGCATGCTTCTGAGTAACCATACCGCCCAGAGCTTCAGCATAAAAGTCGATCGATTTTTCGACCGACTTGACGTAAAGAAATGCGCTGGTGACTCGGGCCTTCACCTGCTGCGGAGGCACCGGCCGGGCGGCTGACTGCATCGTTGCCAGATCAGGATAACCCGCCGCGCCCACCATTACACCGGATTGAGGCATGCTGCCGGAAACGGCCTGAGTTGCCGGACGAACTGCCGCAGATGACGCCGCACCCTGGTTCGTGGCCTGGGGTTTGGTCGGGTCGTTCGGATTCGGCTCGCTCATCTGCTTTGACTCCCTTGGTTTGGCAGGTTTCTGGATTGCTGCCCCGGCCTGTGAGACTGCTGCCAGGGACTTCGCAAATACCATATCCCTTATTGTGGCTTCTCAGGCCGATTCTGAAAATCTCAATTATTCCCACACTCACCAGTTCTGGTTCTTTCAATTCACGCCAGAAGGCCTGGGCAAACCAGGTGGTTTAAGTGAATCGGGCTGAGTATTCCTGATAAAGTTAATAGTTTCATCAAGTGCAGGCAGGATGAAAGCTGCTGCGGAATAGTGACCGGCGTCATACCAGACAATCGGAGGCTGGCCGGCAGCCTGCCAAAGAGCCTTGGCCGCGCGGGGCGGAACAACTTCATCCACTTTGGCGGCAATCATTTTAATGCGTTTGTTTTTCAGGCCCCCGGCGTAAGTCAGCGGGTCCATCTGATCAACCAGTACCCGAAGGTCGTTGAAAGTACGGCCTGATTTTTCCCATGCGGCACGATAAAGCCGAGCTTCTTTTTCAGGCATGTTCCATAGAATATCGGCCAGCCCGCCACCGGCCAGAGTGAAGACACCGCCCTTGATTTGCGGATCAACAGCAACGGTCAGGGCCGACATGATTCCGCCTAGCGAAACCCCAGTGCAGTATAGGTTTGAGGTATCAATCTCAGGCCTGGAAGCAAGCCAGGCCAGGCCACGTCTTATGTCCTGAACCCCCTGCTGCATGGCAAGTTGCGAACGTTCAATATCAGCACTCAGAAACTTTACTTCCGGGCGGCCGGGCGGTTTGCGTTTACCGTAATAAGGTAGCTGAATGAACAACGCGGCCACGCCGTTATCAGCCAGGCGGGCAGCCATGAATCGGGAAAGTGGAAAATCGGCCCCAAGGATGTGAAGCACAACTGCAGCGGGCATGCGCTGGCCTGTCCATTGGGACGAAGCCGGCAGAAAATATTCGGCATGCACAACATTGTTTTCAGCGACATCTCCCTGAATGGGCGAGGGATAGCGCAGGGCCCAGACATGGTGCCGCTGCGACTGTCGCAGGGGCTTAAGTTCCCACTGAAATCGAGCCGATTTGAGCTTAAAGTGATCAGGCACCTGAGCTTCTGAAACTGCGGGGCGAAAGTCGATGACTCCCCGCTGCGCATCCTGAGCCCCGACCATGGCAGGCAACTGGGCAAAAAACACCCAAGTTATGAGCAGGCTGAGACTTCTGGTTCGATTCGGCCAAATGGATGGGTGAATCATTAATCGTGCAATTCAATGGGCAAGTCGTGTTGTCGTTTTAGCCGATATAACCTATGTTACGGCAGAGCTCAAGGTCTGACTATCATCTGGCGGTGAAAAAAGGCCCGGCCTGCCCTGACACCCTGACACTCAAGAATGGTATCGAACGGAGTCGTCCTCGTGCCAAGCACAACCCAACCTATTCTCCCGGCAGACTTTGAGCCACGCCGAATTGCCATCATCAAGCCAAGCGCCCTTGGCGATGTGGTAATGTCTCTGCCTGTGCTTAATGCCGCGCGACAGGCCTGGCCAAATGCCCGCATCAGTTGGATCATCAATAAAAATCTGGTTGGACTACTGGAACATCATCCCGGAATTGATGAGCTTATCACTTTCGACCGCAAGGGTTTCGGAAGTGGCATCGGTGGTGCCATGCGGTTCTTCGGCTGGCTGTGGTCATTGCGACAACACAATTTTGACATGGTTATCGACCTGCAAGGTCTTTTAAGATCAGGGCTTATGTCGCGTGCTACCGGAGCGAGGTTCCGGGTTGGGCTGGCGGAAAGCCGAGAAGGATCAACCCGATTCTACACGCACAAGATTGATACAATTGATATTCCATCGGGCGATGTGCATGCCGTTGAGAGGCTCATGCGGCTTTCAGCAGGTCTGGGAATGGTAAAGCCTGGTGACAAGCCAAGTTTCTTCTGGCCACGTACTTTACGCACACAGGCATGGGCACGCTCCACGCTTGAATCGCTGCCCAGGCCATGGGTGGGTTACACCATTGGCGCACGCTGGCAGACAAAACGCTGGCCGGTTGAGCAATTTATCAAAGTGGCTGAGATGACCAAGGCCAGCTTTGGCGGTTCGGTCGTTCTGATCGGTGGGCCGGAAGATATGCTGCTTTCGCAGAAATTCATGACCGAAGCGAAGGACAGACTTGGAGTTGTGACCAACCTGATTGGCTCGACTACCCTGCCCGAGTTGCAATCAATATGCGGCGAAATCGACCTGCTTGTAACTAACGATACAGGCCCGCTGCATGTGGCCGCAGCAACCGGTACACCTACCGTCGGCATCTTCACCTGTACCCGCACGGCCAGAACAGCTGCCTTTGCTTCAAATGCAGCAGCAGTCACAACCAAAGTCGATTGTGCGGGAAGTCTGCAGAAAACATGCAGCCACACCAAGTGCTTTGGCGAGCTTGACAGTCGACGCGTTTATAATGCAGTGGCCAACCAGCTACACGGGCTCGGATTTGGTACAAAATCAGCCGTGGCCTGACGCACGGATAAGTTTTGAAACAAAAAAGGGCGACATGATGCAAGTCATGTCGCCCTGATTATTTACATGGAATCAGAAAAATCAGACAGGGGCACGGCCCTGCACAACCCACTGAATTTTGACTTCCGATTTGGCACCACCGGCATTTATGGCGAAAGGCAGAATAATAGAAGTGCGGTCGTTTTCGTCATCGCGCACAATTTCGCCTGACTTGGCGTCTTCCCTGGGTGGCAGAAACATCATAATCGCTGGATGACTGGTGCCGGCCGCCTCGGCACTTGATTTCTCAAGTGCTTTTTTGGCCAAGATTTCGGGCTTGCGATCAATTTTGGCAGGCACCAGGCAGGCATAGTCGCGGAAAGGGCTGGCGCCAAGGTGGTCGCCATTGACAGGTTGCAGACCGTATCGCATGGTGTAAAGGCCGGGAGCGATAGGCTGGTCACGATAATCACCCACCTGCGATTGTATCTGAACCACCCCAAGAAATTGACCTTCTGTGAGGAATGGAAAGAGAATTGTGCCCTTGGCACCTGCCGGCTTGGCTGAGCCTGCAAGCTCTTTAGCCAGCCAAACTTTAAGGACAGGTTTTCCGTCGTTGTCCATCACTTCCATCGCAGTGCCGGCCAGAACAGCCTGAACTTCCGGAGCAGCCGATTCCGGTGGTTTGGAATCGACTTTCTGAGATTTGATCTGAGCCCAGAGAACAGGTGTAATCACCAGTAACAAACCGGAAATCACTACCGAACTTTTGATTTTCATGTGATTGACAAGCTCTGTGAATACTTCAGGTTGGCTCCCTTCGCTGGGGAGCCGGGCGGAAGTTAAGTTATTCATTCCGTAAAAAAGCTAGGGACCGCCGGATGTCACAATAATGCGGCACCCGGCGGATCCCAGGCAAGTCGTACGAATCAATAGCTGAAGTGACCCACAAACGCGCTTCGGGCGTTGGGATCATTCCAGGTGCCACCAAGCCCGGGGCCCTGAAATTTATGACCAAGTGTATAAGCTGGGAGAACATCCACACTTCGGGAAAGTGGTGGATAGGCAATTGTCTCGTTACCGCAGAGATGGTCATTCTCACCCAGAGGACGAGTGGAAATTTGTGCCAGCCCGGGTGCCCAGAAGGAGGCTTTCGGAGCATGAGGCATGCCATGATGCTTCTTGTGGGAGACCATATTGCCGCCCATCTCGTGGGATTCGATTGTCAGGCCCATGGGAGCCGAACGAACCTCGACAATATTCTGCAACCGCTTGCCAGTCATAGACTTGGCAAACTCAATCAAGGCAACTCGCTGCTGGCTGTCGGCATTTTCGTCAACGATAATCACCGATTGGGCCAGTTCCGGTTTGTCTTCCGAAAAGGTAGTTTCACCCTTGATGGCGGCAGCAACGGTCAATCCCGAAAGATCAACACCGTTAAAAGTGCCCTTTTTCACTTTCCAGGCGGCAACGGCCTGTTTTCCGTAGATGAAAACTTCAGCATTCGAGAAACAGGGACCAGTGAATATATCTGCTGTACGAGCCTCAACATAGTCGCCTTCAATCTGAGCGGCTGATGCCGACAGAGAGGCGACGAGGACCAACACAAACCCTGGCAACCAGCGAGAACTTTGCATCAGTTTTGCCCCCTTAGATCAAACCCGAGTTTCTTTCAGATTGATTATCTTACCGAACCAGCCTCCCTGTCAAGCGAGCATTCAAAAAAGAGTTTAACTTTTTATAAATTATTATAATTATTACATTTAGATTCTATCGGAATCGAAATCGCAGCTGACTCTCGCCGGTCGGCAGGTCCGTACTTTTTGAGCTGTCAATTTGTTCGGAAAGCCTGTAGCCGGCTGATTTATCGGCGGGTAAATGAGCCAGCAGATTCTCCCAGAACCGCTCTGCACGAAGTTTTGTAAGATCGGTAAATTTTTCCGATTTTAATGAATTATCAACTGGTGAAATAGAAACACGGGAAACCGCATCTTGTTTCGGCCGAGATGCCACATAAGTTATTTCTTTGATTTGACTTAGCTGTGGTTCAAGCCAGGTTGACACGTTTTTAATCCGGGCTTCCTGGCCAGGTTTGATGATGGCCGTGTCTGGAAGAAACCAGTCAGCCAGGTCAATCTGTAATTCTTTACCATCGGCCATCAATCGCCCCTCAGGCGGTTGGACAAGTTTTGCATTGCTGGCAATACCGGGCTGGCCTGTGACAGGGTTCGCTAATGCAAGTGTACCGCGTTCGCTGAGCACGACCTGAACCTGCTGTTGCAAGCTCTGAAAGGCCCTTGCCATTCGCTCGCGTTCGGCCTGATAGGCGGCGACACTTGTTCGAAGGGCGTCGTTCTCTTCGGTCAGGCGTTCAAGGCGGCGGCTGTCGTCGAGGGCACGCTGGGCCATGTCTTCATTGCTGGAGCGAAACTGAACGACCAAATCCTTGAGCCTGGCATTTTCGGTATGAATCACACGAGTGAGCCGCTCTGCCTCGCGATTGCCCGGGTTCCAAGGCCAGCTTGAACAGCCGGAGATAAACAGAACCGACATTGCCCCACAAAGTTGCGGCAATTGTCGGCTGAAGAGTCGTGAAATTGTCCAGTTCATGAGGATCGACTCCTTTCGATCCGGCATTGAAATCAGGTGCAGAACAAGCCAGGCGACCGGTCAGGTGCGCCCGGCTTCAAAAATTTACTTCCCGCCAAGAATGCTGGCAATCTGTTTGATCAAACCCGAGGAGACCGGTGTGGGCCCTCTGAACTCGTAAAGGTTTTTGACCAGGTCGAAAGCGACCATTGTCAGAAGAAGCATCATGGCGGTTGAGAAACCGAGCGCCACCACCCACGGTGTGCTCCATTCAGAACTAACGCCACTGCGAATCAGGGCCGGAGCCGGTTTGGCAGCGGCTTTCGTTTCGGCAGGTGCAGCGGCCGGTACTTCGTTTTCAGAGTCGGCCGATGGCAGGCCACCACCCACTTCCCAGCTATCGCTACTGTCGCCTTCGGCTTCGGCAGGGGTTTTAAAAGTGGCGGCAGCTTTACGAGCACCTGAACCGCTTGCGGCCGGCTGGTCGCTGATCAGTGAAAGTTCATCTGACTGGTCAATTTCAAAGTCGCTGGCCGACTCAAGTTGAACAGTCTGATCAGCAACAGCAGGCTGCGACATTGACTCGGAAAGCTCGCCAATTTCGAAATCGGTATCGTCGAAGCTGGTGGCGGCTGCGGCCAGGCCAGTATCGCCAGGTTTGCCGGCGGCTGGTTTGGCTGCGGGCGGAGCAGTAGCCGGTTTGGCTGGCGGTGCGTCGTCAACCGGAGCAAGTTCGATTGAATCAGCGTCGAAATCAGTCAGACCGATACCTGAATCATTTGGCTTGGCCAGATTCACACCAGAACCTGCGGGGCCTGATTTGTAATCAGAAACAGAGGCGGTCTGGGTGACGGGAACGTCGAGTTCAGAGCTTGAATCGATGGCCGCCAGTTCGAAATCGCTGCCGGATTCAGGCTGAAGGGCGTCGATTACGCCCGAGGGCGAAAGCTCGAAATCACTTGAGCCGTCAACCATCGGAATTTCGTCGGACGAGCCAAGTTCAATGGTGCGTTCGGCAGTGTCACCGGATTTGCTGCCCGAGGCCATCGGGGTGAGATCGCCCAGATCAAGTTCGATTGATTCAGATGAAAGCAGCGTGACGTCAGAATCGCTGGGGCCTTTTTTACCGGCAACCGGGCTCACGCGGACATCAGAATCAGATGCACTCAGGGGGTTTACCTTGACCACCTGCACGTCAGATTCACCGGGATTACCTGCACTGGCAAGGCCCAGAAGGTCTTGATCAGCGGCTGAAAGACCAGGCTTGATGGCAGCTTCGGCTTCAGCCTTGCTGATGCCAACGGTGGGTGCACCCAGATCACTTTCGCCCTGACCAAGGAAAATATCGTTAAAGTCGAGGTCGTCGATGCTCAGATCAGACTGGAGATCGGGATCAGAACCCAAGCCCTGACGGCGGGCATATTCGTCAACTTCATTTTTGCGGAACTGGGGCGAACCACCCTCGCCCGCGTGTCTCAGTTCTCCATTGGCAATCCGTTGCTTCAGCTCATCCAAGCTGATCCCGAGCACTCGGGCGGCTTCCTCCATGGTGTAGAAATCGGCCATAGTCTCACCTCGTGCGACGGACCCATCCTGTATAGCAAGTCAGGATAGCCCAGGGATTTGATCGTTCCAGCCCACCATTGCCGGGCGACCTGCCCTTCAGTTTTCTCTCAACGCTTGCCCCGGGTCATCGACTCGACAGCCGAAACTTCGGGCGGTTGATTCTGATACTCACTGAGCAACAAGTCCCAACGAATCTGGCGAACCGCCTCCAACTTCAAAGAACCACGCGGGTTATTCGGTTCGAACCGATAGATGGCCAGCGACTGTGACGACGGGTTGACAATGGTGACCCACTGAGATTTTTCAGGATCACCCGACATGACCACCTGCAAGCTGCCTGCGTTGCCTGCACTCACAGGTTGCTGGGCCACCAGTTGAGCCACTGGCCTCTGACCCAGAAGAACCCCGAATAGCAGACCCGTCAAAAGCAGAATGACGGACATGGAATGTCGATACAACCCCCGCTTGTCAAAGACCATCAGTTCATCCTTTCATCCTTGAAGCCACGACTGGCAATTGCTCGCGGTAATCCTGCCGGTCAATGCAATCGCTATCGATGATGAGCCTCGTTCAAACTCCGCAATAACTCCAATCTACCACACTTTTGAAAAATAGTAATGACGACTTGCGAAAAGTCTGTGTGATTTTTTAGGTTTATTCAGCTTTACCATCTTGCCAGATCGCTATATCACGACCGACTTGCAGCAGTCATTTCAAGATATGACGATATTACTGATTTTGAGCATTATTTCAGTGCCATCGAATCTGACTTCCTGAATCCGCAATTTTTCTCTCTGTTCATCGACTGGACCAATTAACCGGATCGATATTTAAGATGCACGATGCAACTATACCGCGAACCGGGCAGGCATTGCCGGGTGACAGCGGTTTGGGCATTCGAGTCAGAAGGCGAATCGGCAGGGAGGCCGACAGCTTTGACAGCCTTGAATCGGGATCAGTCGGTTCTGATTGAAAAGCGCAGGGGCTTTCTGCTGCGACTGCTGGGTTTTGCGATGCTACCTGGCTGTGCATCAGTTCGTGAGAAGGCTGGCTCGCCTGATCTTCAGCCATGCACTGATCAATTCATCAAAACACGAGACAACTGGCTGCTGGGTGTGCGTCATTATCGGCCCCGAAGGCCCGACCCTGCAAAAATGCCAGTGGTGCTGGCCCATGGCCTTGGCCTGAATGCGACTTTCTGGACGATTACCGACGACAACCTGCCCAAACAGCTGACCGATGCCGGTTATGAAGTTTTTGTTTATGACTGCCGTAGCTCGGGGCGATCAACTCCTGAAAAACATGCCAGGGTTAATGCCATTTTGCGTAACACCCCCCTGCCCGAGCGAGGAGAACGCAACTGGACAACAGACGATCAGGCTTTTTACGACGTGCCAGCAGTGCTTGAATATGTGCGGAAGCGAACCGGCCACCAGCAGGTGAACTGGGTGGGCCACAGCCTGGGCGGAATGCTGATGTTTCCGTTTCTTGAGGAGCACCCTGAGCGGCATCGCATAGCAAATTTTGTGGGTATGGGCTCGACGGCTGTCGTTTTCCCGACCAAGGATTCCCGAGAGATGGCCAACGCCAATACCGGCCTTTGTGCCCTGCTGCAGATGATCAGCACCAGCCGCACGGCACGGCCGATGCGATTTGGTCGTCCGCCGGGCCTGGCCTATATCGACCGGTTTTATTACACCCGCGATAATGTGGAAGCACAGACGGTGGACCGATTTTATGGCTATACGCTTGAAGACCCAGGCGTGGGGGCCCTCAGGCAGTTGAAGCCCTATCTGAGAGAGGGCCGGTTCCTCTCGGCCGATCGAAGGACCGACTATTCGGCCAATCTCGATAAAATTGTAACTCCCCTGTTGTTTGTTGCCGGCGATGGCGATGTGATGGCCGATATTCCGTCAAAATCGTGGACTTTTGAGCAGATGAGTTCCACCGACAAGACGTTTCTGCGATTCGGCAAGAAGCAGGGGCACGAGCTTGACTATGGCCACTGCGACCTGGTCTGGGCCCGGTCGGCACCTCGTGAAATATTCCCCGAAATTATACGCTGGCTGGATCAACGCCAGGTGGTGACACCGGCCCCGCAGTCGATCATGGAAAATCTGGCGAGGCCAATTCCGAACGATGCACCGCCTGCCTCGCCAAGCCCATTTGCGTCGCCACAGGTTCGGCTGGGCAGGCCCATTGAAATTTACGACGAGCCAACCGCACAAATTGCAGGTGAAATAGACAGCCGGCCCGCAAGAAGATAGTCGGGTTATCCATGACGGCTTACAGCACTATTGGTTTTATTTGCCAGCAAGCTGCAGAAAAACGATATGCGATGGATTACCGACCGGGGCATATTGGCCCGTAAACTGCAGCATGCCGGTCGTTTTATTGACTTGAAAAATCGCGACATGATCAGCCCGCTGATTACAGCAGAGCAGAAAATTGCCGGAAGGATCAAAAGTGAAGCTGCGGGGATAGTTGCCGCGAGTCCACTCATCGGCGACATGGCTCAGGGTGCCATCGGGGCCGACGGCGAAAATGCCGATGCTGTCGTGCAGGCGATTGCCGGCATAAACGAATTTGCCATCAGCCGAGACGAGAATTTCCGAGCAGAAATTGCTGCCGGCAAAGCCTTCAGGCAGGGTAGAGATTGTCTGACGCTCCTTCAGAACGCCGGTGCCGGCGTCATAGTCAAACAAGACAATCGTCGAACCTTCTTCCTGAATTGAGTAAAACCATTTGCCATTCGGATGGAAATGAAAGTGCCGGGGTCCATCGCCGGGCGGCAATTTCACTTCATGGCGGCCGGCGGCGGGACTGAGCTTTCCGGTTGTTTCATCAAATTGCCAGACATAAATGGTGTCGAGCCCGAGATCGACATGCAGCACAAATTTGCCGGAAGGGTCGGCGGCAATCATGTGGGCATGTGTGCGGTCGTGGCCACTGATGGCAAAGCTGCCGGGTTTGGCATTCGGGGCCTTTGTCGGGCCGATTTTGCCGGAGTCGACCTTTATGTCACTGGCTTTTTCCAGCGTGCCGTCGGCCTTGATCGGCAACACGGCCACGGTTCCGCCGAAATAATTGGCAACCAGCAGAAACTTGCCGGATGGATGAATGCTGATGTAGGTCGGTCCGTCGCCGCCAGATGGCACGGTGTTTAGCAGCTTCAGCCCACCGGTAACGGGGTCGATCTCAAACGAGCTGACCGAGCCTTCCTTACGGCCATCGACGCGATCTGTCTCGTTAGCGGAATAAAGGCGATTGCCGGCCGCATTCACGGCCAGGCAACTCGGGCTGGTGCCCATGCGTACCTCGCCCGACTGGGTGAGCTTGCCTGTTGAAGGGTCCATCTGAAACAGGTGAATGCCGCGGCCATTGCCAGGCGGCAGGTCAACCTGCGTAGGCAAAAAATCTTTCAGTGGCGAGCTGAAGGTGCCCACATAAACCATCAGCGGCCCGGCCTGCCGTGCTTCGGCCGATTTTTCAGCCAATGTGGCCAGAGTGCCGGCCATTGCGGTTGTTTTCAGAAAGATCCGGCGGTTTTTTCCGTTTGATTTCATGATATTTCAGGTGTCAATCGGGGTGAACAGGCTATTGTGCGTGTAAGTGATCCGGAAATCAGTGGGGCGTGCCTGATGGCCGGTTGATTGGCACATCATAACGCAAAAGCCGGCTGGCGGGAAAAGAGGTTTTGATTTGATTTGAAGAAATCAGCCGGCATTTGACATTTTGGCGTGCCGCTGCAGCCAGTTTCGGGCTGAGTCGGCGGCTGAGCTTTCAAAAAGCAGCCATTTATCGTTGTGCAGGTGAGTTATATCTTCCGTTGGTAATTTGCGGAAAATCTCAGCCATGGGAACATCAAGAAAGGTGAACTGATCAATTCTCTGATTCTTGCCGAGATATTCTTTGATATTGCCTGTGTCGGGGGCTTGCATTATTAAAACCGGGCGCTGGCCCAGCCGACTAAGACGAGCGGCAGCCCCTGTGCGGTACTTTTCAAGATTACTGCCCCACGAGGTGCCGCCCCATGCCCGCTGACCATCGTAATGATCATGGCTGATAAAACCGGCCCAGAGTCGGGCAATGCCGTCGTCGGCCAGGCCTATGTAGTTCACGGCAATGGCACCACGAGAAAAGCCGCAAAGGAAAACGCGGTCGGGGTCGCCGCCAAATTCAAGGCAGATGCGAGGAATGTTCGACTTGGCATAGGCTATAGTGGCCTTTTCATCGCCCCACCAGGTTTGGGCGTTGGATTTTCCGTCCTCTGCTACAAATGGCAGAACCACCCAGATAAACTGGCCGCCCGAAATGCCAAAACCGAGGCTGGCATCCTGCACCTTTCCTGTGCTGCCGGCCTGCGGAAAATAATTGCCGGTAAATTCCACGATGACCGGATACTGGCCGCCCTTTTTCCAGCCGATCGGCAAATAAAGCGAGTGATGAACACCCGTTCCGGCATATTCAGGCGAAGTCATGCTGACACGCTTTCCTGCCGCAGGCGCGTCGCTCGTCATAGCCGGCACCTGCCATTTTCTAACTGGATTTGCTGAACGGTTTTCGGCCGTGGAGATGGCCTGAAAGCCGATAATCAATGTGCATAAAGCGTTGATGAGCACTTGAGAAGAATCCACAGAGAGCTGATTTTGTCGAGCAGAGATTTAACGGATACGATGTGATGCTGGCAACCAGAATGGCTGGGGCAGGTCACTCAAAATCTGATTCGTCGTTATCACTGGTGGTCGCCACTCGTTTGCCGGTGGCTTCAATCATCATCGGCTGAGATGATTCAGAACCTGTATTTTCATCGACTGAATCGGAGTCAGCGGCATCGCCTTCAGTGGCACCGCCCTGACGGACAAATTTACCGGGCCCGACCTGCGACCAGACAATGGCACGGTCGCTGTTGCTGGTCAGCGAACGAACTTCTGCCAGTGTCACTGTCTTTGGTTTTTTGCCCTTGGCCCTTGGCTTGCGGGCCTTGGTGGCAGTGCTTTCAGCCGTTTCTTCCGATTTGGGCTGGTCAATCGTTTCGGCGGGAGAAGCGGTCGGAACTGGGCTTAAGTTGAGCTGGGTGGAGGAATTCCGCACAATTTCCTGATGGGCCCTATGCCATCTTGGTCGCCGATCAGGCGTGAGGGTGAGCCATGCCATAACACCCAGATATATTGGGACAGACTCAGGTTGAACAGTATGCAGCAACCACGCTGATGCCGGTGTGAGTGCCGAGACCAGCACGACCCAGGGGGTCGTCCAGCGGACACGTGTGTCAGACCCGTTCATCGTTTGGAGAGTTTGCATCGATCAAGCCGCTGTGCCATCCATGGCCCGCACCGATCGTCAGCGCGTGCCCACAACCTTTATTATCGAAAAATGGTCAAATCAGCGTTGCCGCGAAATTGCCATTTGAAGCAGCCAGGGGCGCGATTCAACCGCCTGTAGGGTTTGTGCGCAAAATGGCGGCGGCATCACGCTGAAGCAAAATCCCTGCCACAATCTTACCCAGTTCTTCCGGAGCCGACAGCTCGCCCACAGCTTCAGCCTCGGCCATTCGGCTGCCATCAAGCGTGAAAACACGCCCGGCCAGCTCTAGCTTTCCTGAACCATTAACCCGCCCCCACGCCGAAAGCGGTATCATGCAACCGCCTTCCAGCAACCGCAGCAGGTGTCGCTCAGCCAAGACCGAGGCCCGCGTCGGCCCGTGATTCAGAGGTTCAAGCAGGGCAAGCACATGGGCGTCATCGGCCCGGCATTCGACCCCCAAAGCCCCCTGCCCCACAGCCGGCAGAAAAGCTGGCGGGCCAAGTATTTCGGTGATATTTTCGGCGAAGCCAAGTCGATTCAGCCCGGCAGTAGCCAGAATGACAGCGTCCATATCGCCCTGAAGGGCTCGGTTCATGCGGGTTTCTACGTTTCCGCGCACTGGTTCGATGACCAGGTCGGGCCGATCGTGCAGAAGTTGGGCCTTACGCCGTAATGAACTGGTACCAACCCGGGCACCTTCTGGCAAGTTTTTGACAGTTTTAAACTTTGGTGAGATCAGAGCATCGGCGACTTCTTCACGCTCGGGGATCGCGCCCAGCACCAGGCCCTCGGGCTGGGCTGTAGGCAAATCCTTCAGGCTATGCACTGCGATATCTACGTGCCTGTCCTGCAGTGCCCGCTGAATTTCTTTTGTGAAAAGGCCCATGCCACCCACCGAGGCCAGAGGGGAATTACGGTCGCGATCGCCGATGGTTGAAATGTGAACCAGCTCAACTTCAAGCCCGGCATGATGTTCAAGCAGCATGGAACGAACATGTTCAGCCTGCCACAGTGCCAGCGGGCTGGAGCGGGTACCAATGCGCAGAACTCGTTGCACTGACTTGTTTTCTGACATTAATTCACTTTCTCCAGCGTGCGAGCCATGCTCGCCACAAAAATCTTGCCCGCCCCGGCTTCACGAAGGGCAAAAGTTGCAGCCATCGCGGTGGCCCCTGTCGTCAAAATATCATCCACCAGCAAAACCGACGAGATTTTTTGCAGCAAATCGCGGGTGTTTTTCCGGCACTCAAAGCCCTTGCGCATGGTCTCAAAGCGTTCTTTGCTATTGAGTTGCGCCAGGTGCGGCGTGGCCTTGCTCCGTAACAGAAGGGGTGCCAGCCGAATGTCAGCGTCACTGGCTCGGCGGGTCAGCTCGCGAGCCAGCGACTCGGCCGGGTCATGCCCGACCAGCCATCGCCGTGACCAATGTCGCGGAATCGGCACAACCCACAAAGGCTTTTGGTCCATCATCCATTTTTTGTGCATTGCAAGCCAGTGAATCGCCAGTTGACGGTTCGCCCATGAACCATGGTTTTTTTTGCCGACCAGGCAGGCCGAACGCAAAATTCCCTGGTAAGAACCAAGGGTGCGTGCCTCAAGCCATGGCAGTGAATGATTCTGATAAAGCTCATCACCGCAGCGACAGCCCGGCGTATGCAGCTGCCCCGGCGGCATGGCACAGTGACTGCACCATGTTTCGTCAGCAAAATCAACTTTTAATCTGCATCGTTCGCAAAGCCATTGAGATGCTGAGAACTGGCCACACGAAGAGCACTGGCCCGGGCTTGCCATTTCAATAAGGCTACTGAGGATCGACCGACCGGCACGAACCCCTCTTTGGCACCAATCTCGAAATTGACTGGATCGGATTGATACACTCAAATTTCAGCGGTCCTGGCCTGGTGGCACCGGGCGAATACCTTTGTTCAGGTAGGCCTCAAGATGATCTTTGAGATTAACCCTGGCCCGGAAAAGCAGCGATTTGACAGATGCCTCAGTGCGGCCCATAATCTGGGCAATTTCTTCGTATGACATCTCTTCGTACTTGTTAAGCATGATCGCCACACGCTGGTCTTCAGCCAGTGTAAAAATAGACTCCTGAACGACTTGTGAAAGCTCGACACTGCGCATCTGGGCGGAAGGGGTGCCCTCAGGCGAGGCGACGTTCAGCTCAGGGGCCAGCATGTGGGTGGTGGTGCCTGCCCCGGCCAGCCCCCGGCCGACCTGGCCCTTTTGGCTTTTCCGGCTACGAATGGAGTTGAGAGCCAGGTTATGGGCGATCATGAAGATCCATTTGCTCAGTCGGGCTTCTGGGCGATATTTCTGCCGGGCCCGAAAGACGCGTAAAAAAAGCTCCTGGGTCAGGTCTTCGGCTTCTTCCCGATTTTTAACCATATGAAACATGAACTGAAAAATTCGCTTCTGATAAAGCTCAACCAGTTTTTCAAAAGCGCCCGGCCGATCTTCCATGACCGCCGCCATAACCTGCTTTTCAAGCAGGTCGGTCATGATTTTGCTTGAGTTCTGGCCCTGGTCGCTCATGCCCGGCAGCCTCGTCTCAAATCTGGTTCAGTTAATTACCTTCAAAGAATTGACGACCGATTGGCGATCCGTCTGATTTTGCCGCCTGAGCTGGCCACAGGCAGCGTCAATATCTCGCCCCCGTCGCTTTCGAATCGTAACCGAAAGGCCGCCTGATCGCAGCAATTCGCGAAAGGCAAGCACATTTTCTGTCAGCGGCCCCTTCCAGACCAGTTCATCAACCGGGTTGTACGGGATCAGGTTGACATGCGACTTTCGACCCCTGAGCAATTTGACAAGGGCTGAAGCGTCTTCCGGCCGATCATTCACACCACCCAGCAAAATATATTCATATGTTACCTGCCTGCCGGTTTTATCGAAATAATCGCCGGCAGCCTGCATCACGGCATCAAGCCCTACCCGCTGGTTCACAGGAATCAGTTTGTCTCGCAGATCAGGCGTGGCGGCATGCAGCGAAATCGCCAGATGGTACTGCCTGTCAAGTTCTGCCAGCTTCTGCATTTTCTCAGGCAGACCAACAGTTGAAATCGTTACCCGCCGCTGGCTGATGCCCAGGCCCTTGCCCGAGCAGATCCAGTCCAAAGCTGGAATGAGCTGATCCATGTTCGCCAGGCTTTCGCCCATGCCCATAACGACAATGTGCGAAATGGTTCGATCGGGCGGCAACTGATTGCGTAGAGTTAAAACCTGCTGAATGACTTCACTGGTTGTCAGGTTGCGTTTCAGCCCGCCCAGGCCGCTGGCACAGAAAACACAGCCCATGCCACAGCCAATCTGCGAACTGATGCACACAGAAACGCGGTCTTCGTCGGGCATAAGCACGCACTCAATTGTGCCACCATCAGGTGCTTCCAGCAGCAGCTTGCAGGTGCCGTCCTGGCTTTGCTGATTCCGCACGATCTTGAGCGAATAAAGCTCAAATTCTTCGGAAAGTTTGTCACGAAGCGGCTTTGGCAGGTCGGTCATGGTTTCGAAGGCCATTGCCCGACGATCGACAATCCATTTAAGAATCTGCCCGGCACGAAACGCAGGCTGGCCGGCGGCCCTGAGCCACTCAGCGCGGGAGGCTTCGGTCATCTCCAGCCAGGCGGGTTTCATGCATATGTCCCTGAATCATGCGGCACGAATCAAAAAAGGCGGAATGAGGATGGCCCCAATCCGCCCTAGTATACAATTTTGATCTCAAAGCCTAAGTCAGTCAATCATTTGAAGAATGCCGAGGCTTCCGAGAAATAGGTCAGGTCGAGTGTCTTCGACGCGGCTACACCGGCCTTCAGCGTCGTTTCTATGATCTTCGTCCCCGACAGGGCAACCATGGTGCCAAATCGTTTTTTCAGGGCCAGTTCACCAGCGGCCAGGCCAAGACGAGTAGCCAGAACACGGTCGTAGGCGCTGGGCGAGCCACCACGCTGAATGTGCCCCAGCACGACGCTGCGGGTTTCTCGCTTGAGCTTGGCTTCTATTATCTCGGCCACCTGCTGGCCAATGCCGCCCAGGCGAACATGACCAAAGGCGTCAACTTCCTGCGAGGTCAGCACTTCAGCACGGTTAGGCATCTTGGCCCCTTCTGAAACCACCACGATGGCATATTTCTTGCCGCCATCGAGCTTTTTCTGAAGCACTTCGCAGCAGTGGTTCATATCAACAGGCACTTCGGGCACCATGATGTAGTCGGCACCAACGGCAATTCCCGAGAAGCAGGCGATCCAGCCCGCGTGGCGACCCATCGTTTCCACCACCTGAATCCGGCGGTGGCTGGCTGTGGTGGTGCGCAGACGCTCGACATTATCAACCACAATATTAACGGCCGTATCAAAACCGAACGTGAAGTCGGTTACAGAAAGGTCGTTGTCAATGGTTTTCGGCACGCCGACAGTGGGCAGGCCATATTCTTCGTTCAGGCGGTAGGCCACACCCAGGGTGTCGTCGCCACCGATGGCCACCAGAGCATCAAGGCCCATTTCCTTGAAGTTTTTCTGAACGGCAGGTACGTCAACTTCCGGATTCTTGAACGGGTTGGTGCGTGATGAGCCAAGAATGGTGCCGCCCAAACCGATGATTTCATCAGTTTCATTATGCAGTAAAGGGCGGCTGATGCCTTTGACGATTCCTCGCCAGCCTTCCAGGATACCCACGCATTCGCCACCGGCGTTGGTGACCTGCTGAACCACCGCACGAATCACTGCGTTCAGACCCGGGCAATCGCCGCCACCAGTTAGCAATCCAACCTTCATGAAAATCCAGTGCTCCACCGTATTACTGAATTGATTCGGAACATTTTATCAGCAGGCAGGGGAGCCGGTCGACGCCTCAGCCCACTTCACAAAATTCTTATTGAATTTAACCAATCCTGCTCATTCATGCCAGTGTTCGGTCAGCCGGGACTGCCCCGACCAGGCGGGTTATATCAATAAATCATGATGAGTTGCGAAAAAACCCAGCCAAATCAGACTGGAAAATCACATTGATCGCACACTTCCCGCTGGTCATCAGTTTATTCAATCTCGGTGGTGTCAAGCAGTTTCGCCCTGCAAAGGCCCACTTTCGTTGCCCTGATAAAGGCCACCATTTCCTGTAACTCGGGCAGATGGCCAAACTGACTTTCCACTTCGTTGGTCGCGTTCGGGATCGTCAGGCCTTTGAAATAAAGAATTTTCATCGATTGCTTAATGGCGTCAATCGTCGTACGGGCAATTCCCGCACGCCGCATACCCACGAGATTCAGGCCGATGATATTGGTCTGGCCGCTGCATGTCATAAAAGGGGGCACGTCGCGAGTGGTGCGTGAGTGGCCACCCATCATCACCAGCCGACCCACGCGGGTGCGCTGCTGAACTGCCACAAAGGCCGAGAGGAAACAGGCGTCGCCCACCTCGACATGCCCGGCCAGGCAGGCTGAATTGGCAAAATTGATGTAATTTCCCACAATACAGTCGTGGGCCACATGGGCACCGGTCATCAGAAAGTTGTTGTTGCCGATAATGGTGACACCACTGCCCGTGACGGTGCCACGGTTGATCGTCACAAATTCGCGAAAGACATTGTCATCACCAATCACCACGCGTGTCGGCTGGCCCTGCTTATAGCCACGATCCTGTGGCTCACCGCCAATGGCGCAGCCTGATGAAAAACGGTTGCGTTTGCCAATCGTCGTGTGGCCGCTCATGGTCACATGAGAATCAAGCACGCAGCCATCGCCCACGATCACCTGGTCTTGCAGCACGCAATAAGGGCCAATCACAACATCTTCACCCAACTGAACTTCGGGCCCGATGATCGCGGTTTCGTGAATTCTGCGTGATGCTTCGGCCATGGCACTTCCCTTTGCTCTCACTACTGAGGCACGGCTCGCTCGCCATGCTTTATTTCGGCCCGGCTTTTACCTGATTTGCCGTATTTCATCAAGGCCGAGTTGGTTTGACAAACCCGAGGCTCATCGCCTTACATTCTTTTGGGGGTCGTTCAGCTCGCGAATCATCGCCAGCCGCTCTTCAGCTTTCAGCGAGACCAACGCCAGACCAACAGTGCGCCTGCGGCCCTGCTGAAAATCAAAGGCCCGAACCTCGCCAACCATTTTCAGCTCAAGGTCGTCGGCTTTCTGCATAATGGCCCTGTCGTCGTCCAAGACCGGCATGACAACAGCCCCGGTCTGTCGCACAATCTTTCGAATATCGGCCAGGCTCCGGCTGATTTGAACGGGACTGGTCGACTTGAGATCGTAAATGACACTGGGCTCCCTGTATTCACCCAGTATGGCTGTCGCCTGCATTTCGCCCGAAAGTTGATTCAGCCGTGCCGCCACCTGATGACTCATCGCCCCTCGCTGGCTTGCCGGCAAAACCCAGCCGAGCGTGACAAGCACTACGGCCGACCATGTAAACGCCAGTACAGGGAACAATTTACGCCAGGCACCCGCCTGAATCGCCGGAATCATGATTACTAAACCATAGACGAGCAAAGCGGCCACCATGAGGCTACCCAGGCTGACCCGCCATGAACCGACCCATGCAAAGCCAAGAAACAATGCGGCTACAATTGACATTAATGAGATAAGCGAGCCACGCACCAGACGCCCGCCCGCAAGCAGGTTCGGCCGGGTATTGAGATTTTCAAGCCGGCAGATCTCACGGCCTACCAGTATTGCCAGTGCTGCGTAAGACGGAAAGTGATAATGCACCAGCTTGGTGGCCATCAGCTCCAGCGGCACCAGTGGCAAAACCGCCCAGCCCAGCAGGAACGCCATTCGCGGATCGGTTTTTCGCTGGATCCACGCACCCTTCACCGCCATTGGCAAAAAAGCGATCCATGGGAAAAACATGACCGGCAACATTCCCAGATAATAGCCGGGCAAGCCCCAGTGCCCTTCCGCCGGCCGAATCGTCCGACCCAGCATTTCCCTTCCCACCGCAAACCGCAGAAATTCGCCATCAGTGGCCAGGGTCACCGCCACCAGCCACGGTAGCACCACAGCCGATACAATCAAAAGCCCTTCTAAAGGCCGGAACCATCGCCAAGCAATGGCAACACCCGTTGTATATTTTGTGAAAATCAGGGCACCTGCAATCGGCAGGATCGCCACAGGCCCTTTGGTCAGGATCGATAAACCCATCAAAAACCAAAAGCAGCGAACCGTGAGGGGCGATGGCGACTGATAAAGCCGGCCCAGGGCAAGCATCATGCCGAGAATAAGCAGATTAAGCAGCGAGTCGGTGGTAGCCATGCGGCTTTCAACCAGTGTCAGCGGCAACGTGGCCCAGACAACGATCGCCCAAACCGCTTCCCGCCTTGTAAACCATCGTGCAGCAAATAGATACACCAACACGCCTGCCCCTGCACCCGCCAGAATCGACGGCAATCGTGCGGCCAGGGCATTTTCGCCCAGTAGCTGATAGCTTGCCGCCATCAGCCAGTAAATCAGAATCGGCTTGTGAAGCCTTGGTTCGCCGTTAAAAGTCGGTACCAGCAAATCGCCGCTTCTAAGCATTTCGCGGGCTGCCTGGGCATTGCGTGGCTCGTCGCGATCAAACAAGCCCGTCTGGGCAGCCCCGAGAAATCCTGTCAGTAACAATAAAGTGAAAATTGCCAGCGGTAACCGCCTGGGCTTTCCGGCGTCGAAAACCCATGCCACCAGCTTCGACTTATGCAGTTGTTCCAATAGTCCCGTCATCGGGCCGGCCTCCATGCCGCCTTGGGGTCAGTTGATTCACCTGTATTCTGACACTAATATCAGGTTTCAGGAGAAATCCACTGACAGATTCTGATCGTGGGCGTTAAGATACCAGAGAACGCGAAAATGGTTGAGGCCGATCTTTGATTGGCGTGAAAGTGCCGGGAGAGAGCGAAGATGGGCCAACTGACCGAAGCCGCCTGCCTGATTGATCAGGGTGCAATTTTCCCGAACCGGATTGGTTTTCGGGGGGCCGACGGGCACACGGTGCTGATTGGTTTTAAGCCAGGGGCCTGCTCAATTTATTTCGACGACGAACCAATCTACCACTTCGACCTTGAAGGCCGCTGGCAAAGGGCTTTTATCGGTGCCGACCCAACCAACCCGGCCACACCCGCCAATCTTGCCGGAGTGCCTGGCACGCACTATCTGAAAGCACTTGATACAACCACAACCAGCCTGCAACGGCTGCGCGAAGGCAACGAAATTAAAATTCATCGCAATCGACTGAATTTTGCCGAAACGGTTGATATGGACGACCATGTGCGCCAGATGGCCATGGACTTGCACCACCGCATTGCCACAGGGCTTCTTGAGCCGGTTTCACCACCAAGCACTGGCCGAACAGCCGGCCGGGCGGTAGACCTGCCTGAGATACTTGATTTTCTGGAACGGATTGCCACATGGGAAAGCTCGGCTTGGAGCCGCCAGAAAGAGCGATTTGAATCAACTTTCGGAATTTTGCCGATGACACCGCCCAGCCTGCCGGGACCGCTGGTTCTGCAGCCATTAATTGGCGACTCAGATGAAACCCCTGTCGGTTTTGGCGGATCAGCCACCTGCCCGATTTATTTGCGAGACCGCTCGGAATTTCATCGGCATCTGGAAAATGTCAAACACCTCTGGCACCGACGATTAACACAGGCCCGAGGCATTTATCTGGCAGGTTCTGAGGTCATCCATCAGCCCATGCCGCAGGTGCTGGAAATTCTGGAAGAAGTGGAGAAGAATCTCGCTGAACTGACCATCGACTTGCCCGGCCGGGTGATTGATCCGCCGCCCACACCTCAGAAAACCGAAATTCACATGCTGACCTACAGCATTGGCAGCAGCTTGCCGACCGTTGAAATGCTGGCGGAATATCGCCAGCGTGGGCTGGCCCAACTGACAATCGGAATTGAATCGGCATCGCTGGCGGTTCGTGAACAATATGGCCGAAAATGGAATGAAACCGACCTGGTGAATTTCATTAAGAATTGCAATGAAGCGGGATTAAAATACAGCATGGTTTTACTGGTTGGTGCCGGAGGATCAGCCCATCCGGATAACTTTGATCAGTCCAGGAATTTCATTGATTCGCTGCCCCTGGAGACAGGCACGATCATTTACCTGCTGGATGCTGCCGAAACGGCAACATCTAATTGGCAAAATAAAATGCAGATTGGTGAATCAAACGCGACTGAACTATATACGCTTCGCGACCGACTGGCAGCACATCTCAAAGAGCGAGAAATTCGTGTGACGCATTACACGCTGGAAAAAGAGTGGCAGTGAATTGCATTAATTGCATTTCCTGCCTGCGAAGTAATCATAGAGAATTTGATAATTCTGCTTGACTTCATTATTGCGATGAACTGCCCTGTGACAGTTCGAACATAATACGGCAAGGTCTTCAATTCTCGTTCGTGTTGATTCGCTGAAAGAGGAAAGTGGTTTTCGATGATGCACTTCAAAAATTGCTTCTGAGAATTGAGCTGGATAATTTCCATTATCCTTTATCCCACATAATTCACATCGAAGTTGACCAAATTCGGCTCGGATCCGGTTCAGTTTTACATTTCTTAGACTTCTTGATCGTTCAATGACATAATGCTGTTGTAACCGGCGATTCCCCTCAAGTTCGCTATTCGTTTCAATTTTGCCATTTGACTCCCACAGCCTTACCAATTCTTCCGTCTCTTCCGAGTTTAATTTAAAAACTGTTCCTCGTGGGAGTGTAATTATTGGATTAGCTCGCAGGATTGTATTTTCCAGTAAAGTTTTACGTTTTATCATTGCATCAGATTCATCAAGCCTGACTTCTTCCAATGAAACACCTGTTTTAAAATCAGTGCCGGCTGCATTTTCCTCAATCCAGAAATTTCTGCCTAACAAGTCCGGATACTGCACTTCATTTGCAGCCACAGGCAATTCTGCAACCTTTCCTTTTGCAATTACACCTGAGTTATCACCCGCCCGCCAAATAAAAACAACATCATTTATTGCAATTTCATTATAATATCTTGGCGTGTGCCAATAAATATAATCAGACGATTGCATGATATATTTATTGATATCATAACGATCGGGATTACCCTGAAAAATCCAAGCCATATTTAATCTCCAATATCAGGTTGCTAGACCCAATCAATGAATTGCATTTACTCTCTTCTGACTAATAGACTATACCAGCAAATAGCACAATTGCTTAAAACTCATTTCAAACTGTAACTTTCTTTTCTTAAACCTTGCTATCCAATGACAAAGTCAGCAAAATATTGAAATCGGTATTCAGCATCTATCCCAAACGGAATCATTCAGGTCATACGAATATGAGCATGCCGTCAAATCTGAAATTCATACTTTCCTTCATTGCGAGTTCATTCACTCTGACACTCTCTGCTGCTGATCCCGGCATCACGCACACCTTTGTTTTTCCGCGTGAAAAAGGCATTCACAATCACGCCCCTTGCGTGACCGAGTGCCCGAATGGCGACCTGCTTCTGGCCTATTACACCGGCCACGGCGAGCGCAGTTCTGACGACGTTCGCATTGTCGGCCATCGTCTTGTGAAGGGCGAGAAAGCCTGGTCGCCCCGCATGGAACTGGCCGACACGCCCGGCTACCCCGACTGCAACCCTGCCCTTTTTGCCGCACCCAATGGCGAACTCTGGCTATGGTATCCGACCATTCTCGACCATCACTGGGAAGGCGCCCTACTTAAATACCATGTCAGCAATGACTTCCAGACACTAGGCAAAGCCCCGGTCTGGAGCCGCGAAGGGGTCGCCCATGTCACACCCAAAGGCTTTGAAAAGCAGTTTGCCGAGGCCGTGAAAGCTCAAAAAGCCGATGCCATCGCCAAAATTGTGCCCCGGTGGAACAAAATTCTTGAGACGACGACTGAACGCTCCAAGCAGGAACTTTATCAGCGACTTGGCTGGATGCCTCGCGTGCGGCCCATGGTGCTTTCGTCTGGTCGCTGGCTGCTGCCGCTTTATACCGACACCTACTCGGCCGGACTGGCCTATTACACTGATGACCAGGGCAAAACCTGGAAAACCTCGGAATCAATGATCGGCCTGGGCAACATTCAGCCAGCCTTTGTCGAACGTAAGGACGGCACAGTGGTGGCCTACATGCGTGACAATGGCCCGTTTGAGCGAATTCGCACGGCGGAATCAAAAGATGGTGGCCATTCTTGGTCAGCCGTGAAGTCAACCGACCTGCCCAACCCTGGCGCGGGTGTCGACTGCATCAAGCTGCAAAGTGGTGCCTGGCTCATGATTTACAACGATCTGACCGAAGGCCGCTGGAGCCTGGCACTGAGCCTTTCCGACGACGAAGGCAAGACCTGGCCGATCACCCGGCATGTGGTCCATAATGAGGAAAAAAAGGGGTCGTATCATTACCCCAGCCTGCTTCAGTCGAAAGATGGCAAAATTCATGTACTTTATACCGATGGCGGCATTCCTGAAGGCAGCACCATGACCCATGCCGAAACGACCGAAGCCTGGGTGCGCGGCGGCCACCCCACACCCAAGCCGAAGCCGGGCGTGGTGCATACCCTGGGAAGTCTGTCAGAGAAGGCTGTGGCTGCGAAAGCAAAATAAGACTTTTGCATCTGAAAAAGATCCAAGTCATGATGCCAGAAACAATTTCGAATCGGGCAGGGTCTTGAATAGCGGCCAGGGTTTGGCCAGAATACGTTCATGTTGCATGGTGTCGCTGTCAGCCCTGGTGTGATCGTGGGACGGGTGTACAAGATCGAATCGATCTTGTACATGACCGAATCGGTTGCGCTTGAGTCGGCCGAGTTGGTTTCGCCCGAGATCGAACGGTTTGACCGGGCGATTGTTCAGGCGGGGCTTGAACTTGAGAGCATGATTCAGAAGGTGGAATCGCAGATTGGTCGCGAAGAGGCGGCCATTTTTCGTTCGCACCTGACAATGGTGCGCGACCCTGGCCTGCGGCAGAAGGTGCATTCGCTGATTGAAGGTCAGCAGATTACGGCGATGTCGGCCCTTCAGGGCGTGATGAAGCAGTATGTCAGCCGGTTTGAAAATTTCGAGCAGCAGGATTATTTTCGCGAGCGACTGGCTGACCTGCGCGACGTTTTCGGTCGAATTGCGGCTGATCTGATCGGCATCAGCCAGCAGGATCATTCCGGTAAATTGCCGGAAGGCGGCGACGACCCGATTGTGATTGTGGCCCACGAAATTCTTCCCAGCCAGTCGCTGGCCCTGGGCGAGCAGAAAATCGGCGGCATCGTCACTGAGATTGGCGGTGGCACCAGCCATGCCTCCATTCTTTCACGCAGCCGTGGTATCCCGGCCGTAACGGGCGTGGCTAATATCACTCATGAAGTGGCCAATGGCGACCTGATTGTTGTCGATGGTCGCGAGGGGCACGTGCTTCTGCACCCCGACGCTGAAACCACGGCCGCCTATCGCAAACTTCAGCGTGAATTTTTCACGATCAAAGACAAGCTCATCGCCAATCGCGACCAACCGGCTGTCTCGGCCGACGGCACGCCCGTTGAGCTTCTGGCCAATATCAACAGCGTGACCGACGCCGCCAACGCCGCCCGCACCGGGGCCATGGGCGTGGGCCTTTTGCGGACAGAATACATTTTTCTGACCCACCCCGATGTGCCCGACGAAGAGGAACAATATCGCCATTATCGCGAGATTGTCGAGGCTATGAACGGCCTGCCGGTCACCATTCGCACGCTGGATGTCGGTGGCGATAAATCAGTGCCTTACCTCGGCCGCAGGGTCGAGGCCAACCCTTTTATGGGCTGGCGTTCAATTCGCTTGGCATTTGAGCACCCGAAGCTTTATGAAACGCAGATCAGGGCGATTTTAAGGGCTGGCGCACACGGCCGTGTTTCGATGCTGTTCCCCATGGTAACCACGCTGGAAGAACTGCGGTTTTTGAACCGGATGGTGGAAAACTGCAAATCGGCCCTGGCAAATGAAGGTCTGCCATTTGGCCGCGAAGTGCGCACCGGGGTGATGATTGAAGTGCCGGCGGCGGCCATCTGTGTCGATGCACTGCTGCGGGAAACACAGTTTATTTCGATCGGCTCTAACGACCTTGTGCAATACCTGATGGCGGCTGACCGAGACAATTCCAAGGTTTCACATCTGTGTGAGCCACTTTCACCTGCGGTGATCAGGCTATTGAACCTTGTTTTTGAATCATCACGCAAGTCGGGCATTCCCGTCACGCTGTGCGGTGAAATGGCCGCCCAGCCACGGTCTTTCCTGGTGCTTTTCGGGCTTGGCCTGCGCAAATTCAGCATGAGCCCGGCATTTGTACCAGCAATCAAGAACCTGCTTTCACAGGTGACAACATCGCAGGCCGAGCGATTCGCTCACCATGTGCTTCAATTCAAAACCAGCGAAGAAATTCGCCATTATATGTCGGAAAGGCTACATGAAATCGCCGCCGACCTGCAGCTGTTCGACATTAGCAACTGACTGTATTTAAGAAGGCTGGTAAGATATGACCAAATGTTATGCGTGCGATCGCGATCCGATCAGGACTTGTCTGGGTTGTGGAGTTTTTTATTGCCCTGAACATGGTGTTTACAAAGAGCAGCCAAAGCAGAATTGGAATCAATATCAAAACTTAAACAGCCGTTGTTTGGAGTGTTCCAAAGCCAGCAATGGGCAGAACAAGAAACTGGCTTTGGTTTTTGGAATTTTGGGCTCAGTTGAGCTGGTTATCGGCACCGTCATGCTATTGGCCATGCAGCAAATAATGCCTGGTGGTATTTTTCTGCTCCAGGGCTTGATATTCTGTATACTTAGCCTGATTATCGGCTATAAATCGATGAAGGATGCAGAGAACCGCCGATTGTAATTGGTCAGTTACAAAACAAATCTCCCAGTGTCAGTTGCGCCGGGTCAGTTCATCGATAATCGTTGGCTTGCCGAAAGTGTTGCCAAAAGTGCCATGAACCTCAATCACGTCGCGTGCATATTCCGAATCATTAGCCTTGAGCCAGTCGTGCAGAGGCCCTAGCTGATAAAATGGCACGCTGGGATAAAGATGGTGCGGCGTGTGTTGATCCTGCCCATGCACAAATACGGCCCAGTCCGTAAGCCAGTCGGTGTGAAAAACCCGCGTGTTGGTAATGCGGCCATCGTCAGCATTTGAGTGCTGATACATATCCCTGAGCATCATGAAATAAGGGAAAGTCGTTCCGATGGGTACGATCCAGAGCAAAAGAAAATAAAGCCTCGCCCGATCGCCAGTCACCAGATTCAATTGAGAAACAGCCATCATCAGGCACGAAACAAAGGCAATCCGTAGCCAGCCAGCCACGCGACTGTTGTAAGGCTCTTTAAATGGCGACTGATAAACCGCCCATGCAGGCAGAACAGCGGCCACACCAGCCGCCAGAACAAGGCTGGCAGAAATCATCAGTGGTATTTCAGTTGTCAATGCATTGTCATTCTTCCAGCGGATGGCGGCCGCTTCAACGATAATCAGACCTATACCCAACATGGTGCCAAGGCGAGGCCACTTGCTGAAGCCATCACCGCGTGGGTTATTTTTCATGTAAATATTGCCCCCTTTGCCCAGCACATTAATGTAAAAATAATCGAATTGATATTTCTGGAATGTCAGGGGGCTCAGAAGCGGGCGCAGCAGGGCCTCGCGAATGAACTGGCCTCGTGTCAGCGGAAAGAGATGCAGCTTCTTCGACCTTCCCAGGTTAATAATATCCGGGTCTTTTTCCGGATCATTCACAAATTGATGATGCGCCATGTGAAAGAGGCGATAGATGGAGACACTCGTAAAAAGTGGAAACATGCAGAATATGTCGGCCACAAGATCATTTGCCAGACGATTTTTGAGAAAAGTATAGTGTGAAGCCTCGTGCCCCAGCGATGCCAGCCGGTGCTGCACACCGCCAATGGCAATAGTGGCGATGGCAAAAAACGGGACAGAAACCGCCCAGTGCAGCCCCGCCTGCCGGCGAAGCGTGTCAGCCAAAATCGCACCGGTGGCAGCCATGGCCAGTACGCCATAATCGGCTGCAAGTGCCTGAATCGACTTCAACTGATTGAGTTGGCGAAATGGCTGGATGCCAGACTGCTTCTGCCAGCCGGAAACCTGGCTCGAAAGTCGCCGGGAAGTTCGGCCTTCTTTGGTCAGGTGTGTTGGCTGCCCTGGCATTTGGTCCATATTCGCCATGATTTCCGCTTCCATTCTGCAAACGGTCTTTGCCGACAAATTGCGGACATGAGTGACCACAATTTGTCATCAAAACGACAAGACAGTGTGTCGTATAGAATCGGACAACTTTCTCCTATTCACTTGGCCGATTTGCCGCGAATTGATTGGATAAAATCAGGATTTGACGGTCGTGAAGGATTTTCCGTAAAGTTCCGTAACCGGAACCGATTTGGTAATTTGGAAAAATCAATCCAAAGAACCTGACAATCAATGAACCAAGTGGCCATGGCGAACGTAATAGACTATGATAATTGGTACATGGCCGGGCTGTTCCGGCCTGCCAATTCACTGGGAAGGGTGGTAGAAGCTGATGATAGGGTTCGACCCTTTGTATTTCATGATGCTCATGCCCGCGATGCTATTGGCGGGCTGGGCTCAGTGGAAGGTTCAGTCTGCTTTCTCTCATGGCTCTAAAATTCGCTCGGCCTGTGGCCTGACGGGAGCCCAGGCCGCCCAGCGTGTGCTTGAAGCCGAAGGTATTTACAACGTGGCCATCGAGCCGATCGGCGGAATGCTGTCAGACCACTACGACCCGTCGGCCAAAGTGCTGCGACTTTCGCCCCAGGTCTATTCCAGCAATTCGCTGGCCGCTCTGGGCGTGGCGGCCCACGAAGCCGGCCATGCCGCGCAGGATGCTTCGGGCTATACGCTTCTGGTCATGCGAAACGCGATCGTGCCGCTGGCCAATATTGGCTCAAGTGCGTCGTGGTTCCTGATTTTTGCAGGGCTTCTGCTGCATGTGACCCAGCTTTTCATTCTGGGCGTGGCAGCATTCTCGCTGACGGTGTTGTTTCAGGTGGTGAACCTGCCCGTTGAGTTCGACGCCAGCCGCCGGGCCCGCCAGGCCCTGCTGATGACCGGGCTTGTGCATCCTGAAGAGGACCGCGAGGTGGGCCGTGTGCTGAACGCCGCCGCCATGACATATGTCGCCGGTACGATCACCGCGATCCTGACACTGCTTTACTACCTGATTCGCTCAGGCCTGCTGGGCGGCAGTTCGTCGGACGATTGACCGGATGGTATACGAATAACCATCTGCCCCGGGTTTCGAAAGAGATCCGGGGTTTTATTTATTCTAAATAACCAGCAACTGTTGTAATCTTAATTTCGAATCTATTGAATTCAAAAATCATTGCTTGAAATGGCTTCGCGGCCATTTCGCGTTGCAATTGCACGCCAGATGGTGGCGTTGACTGTTTCTTTTACAAACTGAACATGACCATCAGCAAACAGAGCATTGACACCGCCTGAATGCAAGCTGATTGCCGTAGTGGCCGAGGCCGGGTTTGAACCTGTCACGTTTGAACAGCTTGGCTGATTCGGGGGCAGCAGATGGTTATAAAGCGTATTCGGTCGGTGCCCAACCAGCCACATCTCTCCTTTAATCATATTTAAATTCGCATCGTAGTCCATCAAACCACGGCATCGGGTGGCAAAAGCCTCATAACCTGTAACGGGGCCAGTCTTAAAATCCTGAGGAACATAAATGGAACGAGATCGATCCGCCTGATCACGCCTGCCGACCAAAAATTCAGACATCTGAACAGTCACCGAAAGCCCGTCGATAAACTGACCGGGTTCGGTGTTGCCCACGCTGCCCATGAAGCCGTTAAGTTGCCGCGCATCGGCGTCATCACCCAGGTTCACGGCATAGTTTGTGAAACCTGGAAAAAGAGTAGGTCGAGCGTAAGAAGAGGCAGGAATAGGGTCGGATGGACACCAGAAAAACGCTGTGGCTGTGTAAGAGAGAGTTGAATTTCTGAATTGTTCCGACGAAGAAACCTGATTGAAATTAATGCCATGATACATTTGATTCTGCTCAAGGTAAGGCAGTAAAGCGGCATGCATCGAATAAACGAGGCCATTTGAACCGCTCGGAAAAACCTGATAGGCCTCAAGATACTGGTGCGTTGCCAGCCCAATTTGTTTGAGATGGTTACTGCACTGCATTCGACGGGCACTGGCCCGCGCTACTTGCACAGCCGGTATCAAAAGGCCAATTAATATCGCAATGATGGCAATGACAACCAGAATTTCGATTAACGTGAATGCGGATCGTCGATGCCTCATGAAATACCCTTTGTCCTCATCCTGCCAAAAATCTCGGATGGGTAGCTATTAACGAACTCGATTCAATCACCAACCAGCAACCGCTCCAGCGTGCCTGTGGTGATCGGATGGTAGCCTATTCGGGCTTGTTCAAACAACTTTTTCGCACGTGCCTTGCCGGCAGGTGTAGCCAACAGGGCTTTGTAAAGAGGCACAATCAGCTTGCGACGGCCAATGCGCTTGATGTAGGCATCAACGGCCGGGTCGGCAGGCGTGTAGCCACTGGCGATCGTCCGCAGAAACCAGCTATGGGCCACTTCAGCGTTGGCTTTGGCCGTCAGGCTCGCTTTCTGGTCAAGCTCGGCCAGTTTTGCCAGGGGCAGTTTCGCGGGCAGTTCGTTCAGAAACGCCAGCCAGTCCTGTGTTGACCATTTTTCAGTAGTCAGTTCGGCCGTATTCACCTTGTCGTCTGCCCAGGCGTTGGAAAGGTCAACCTGTGCCTTGAGTCGGGCTGATTCAGGGGCCAGGGCTACTTCGGGAATGCCCGGCTTTTCAAACCATTCGGCTAGTTTCAGCCCGGCCAGCTTCGGATTCGTACCGGGCTGAAGTTTGGCATCAAGATATGCCAGAAAATCGGCTGTAGTCACGCTTTTCCATGAATTGTCGGTGAACCAGCCTTTCAGGAATGTGTCAAATGTCTCGCGGCCCAGGCGTTTTTCAAGCTGAAAGAGGAGCAACCGCCCTTTTTCATAGGGAATGCGGGTCACGCCGTCGTCGGGGTCGCGGCCTTCGAAGTCGGGCGAGAGCCGCTGGTCGGCCTCGGGCACTTCTTTCAGCTCGGCCAGCAGTTCTTCATAGCCCAACCGGCGTTCGAAGTCGCCGCGCTCGGGGCCATACAGATCCTCCATAATCCGGCCTTCAACATATGTCGTAAAGCCTTCGTTCAGCCAGAAGTCGTTCCAGGTAGCGTTGGTGACCAGATTACCCGACCACGAATGAGCCAGCTCATGAGCCACCAGCGAGACAAGCGATTTATCGCCCGGCAGCACCGTGGGCGTGGCGAAGGTGACGACCGGGTTTTCCATGCCGCCAAACGGGAAGCTGGGCGGCAGAACCAGAAGGTCGTAGCGGCCCCACTGGTAAGGGCCATAGCGATTTTCAACGGCTTTGATCATCGCTTCGGTGTCTTCAAATTCGCGGGCGGCCAGTTCGATTGTCTCGGGCTCGGCATAAACACCCGACCGTGGGCCAATTTCACGGAAGTCAAACCGCCCGACGGCCAAGGCCAGAAGATACGATGGAATCGGCCGTTCCTGACGGAATTGATAGACGCCGGAAGCACTTCCCTTGCGAGCTTCGTCGGAAAGGGCACTCATCACGACCCGGAATTGTGGCTGGACCCTGATTCTGGCATCGTAAGTAAAGCGGACAGTTGGCGAATCCTGGCAGGGCACCCAGCTTCGGGCATGAATTGCCTGCGACTGGCTGTAAAGAAACGGTTCCTTGCCGCCGGCCGTTCCTTCGGGGCCGACCCACTGCAGCCCCGAGGCTTCAGGCCGGGTGCGATAGGCGATGGTGATTTGATCGACACCTTCCGGCAGGGTGATTTCCAGCTTCGAGCCGAAAATGTGGTGATGCGGGCTGATGTGTGTTGCCAGGGCCTGGCCCGATTTGGTGGCTTTGATTGATTCAATCTCAACCTCTCGGCAGTCCAAGACCAAAGGTGCTTTGAGGTCTAGTCGGTTGAGCTTCCAGGTGGCCGAGCCGATGAGTGATTTGGTGAGAAAATCAACAGCAAGGTCGAGATCAAGATGCGTGAGGATGACTTTTTCAGGCTGGGCGTGTGAATGACGGTCGGCCACGGCATAACCTCGGCTGGTTGAAATGGGCAGACAGGCAGCAAAAGCGGCCAGCAGCAGTGTCATATGATGAATTGATAGCATTTGAGAAAACCTCAGGTGGCCTGACTGAATGGGGCACTTTCACGCCTGACAAGAAGCTGGCTCTGGCGAACACCAATTACCTTAACCAGTGAGTCGGCCGCGATAAAGCCCTCATCGGTCATGGCGTCGAGCGGGCGGCCATCGATAATCACCGTGCCTCCGGGTCGAAGGTCGGTGATTGTGCGACCATGATGCCCGATGTTAGCCTGAAGTTCATGCCTCGGGCTGTCATCGGCTGAAGGCAGAATTGATTCATCTTCACCAGGAGGTTTCAGTAAAAAAAACCGGGCAATGGGTGTGTGCGGCCAGATGGAGGCAGCGGTGAGAATGGCCACCGGCAGCAGGGCCAGATCAATCGTGAGAAAAACCAGCCCTGTAAATAATGAAATGGAAAACGCGCTCCAGAGCGACGCGCCGAACACACCAAGGCACAAGAGAGGCAGCACGCCGGCCGAGGGCACGAATGTCTCGAGAAAGAGCAGCAGTAACCCCGCGATAAGAAGCACCGTGGGCCATAAATAGATAGTCAAGGCTTGAAAAGATCCTCATCAAATTGAAACTGACCGGTCGATTTCGGTGAAATGCGTTCTTCAGGTTGGCGCGTCTCACGCACAATGACCCGGAGGCCCCGAGTCGAAACAACCTCAATCGACAGATTGACATCAATCGAACCAACCTGTGCGGTGGCGTCCACAATCAACTCGCCAAAGCGAGCCTTGCCCGTAGGGCGAAGTGGAGTGGTCGTCAGCCCGATCTGGCCGATCAGGTGGCTCAGGTTCAGATCGGCATCGCCGGTTATGATCGTTTCTGACTCCTGTCGGGTATCAGTAAGGTCGCCAGGCTTCAGAACCAGTGCCCTTAACAAAGGCACCCTGTGCATATTTCGACCAATCCAGATAATTCCGGCGATACCCATCATCATGGCCACCATCAGTTGAATCAGAGTGCCACTCATTTCCCTGTATTCATCGGTGCCGCTGGGCCAGATAAAGGTGTGACTGGCCAGCACGATTGAGCAGACTGTAAGGATGACTCCTGCCAGACCAAAAACACCAAAGCCCGGAAAGACAAAAAGCTCTATCGCAAGGCAGATCAACCCAACCGCAAAAAGCATGATCTCAAGCTGGTCGGCCGTGCCGCTCAGGTAATGACTCCAGAAAAAAAGCATGAAGCAGAGAGCCGATCCAATCGCCGGCAGCCCAATGCCGGGCAGCTTGAATTCAAGCACCAGCAGAAACAGCCCCATGGTAAGAACAAATCCGGTTACAACCCGGTTATTCAGTACAGCCACAAGGTAATCAACCCACGAAGGTCCTATGACTGTTATCTTTGCAGGGTCAAGCCCCAACCTTGTTTTCAGGCTGTCAGCCGATTCTTCGATATTTGCCAGACCATAAGCCACCGCCCCGGTTGAATCAAGTGTCCAGTTGGTGTCGGCTTCTTTCACCACCCGCCGCTTCTGAAATCGCTTCGGCTCAGCGACCAGATCTTTCTGCTCAATGCAAACCACGCCGCCGGAATTCATGTCCTGGGCTTCAAGAATGACTGCCGACGGATCAAACATTCCCTTGGCCAGCCCCGCCGCATAACCCCTGGCCCGGGCCAGGTCCACGGCGCGGTTACGGGCTGTGTTAATCATCTCCTGGTCAGGGGGTTTCGGCTTGGATTTGCCTTCGGGCAGGTTTTGCAGGTAAACGTCGCCCAGCTTTGCCGTGGGGCTCATCAGAATCTGGTCAAAGGCCAGAAGTGGCATCAGCACCGCACCCTCTGCCTTGCCGCTAATATAAGCCACTTTCTGCACGCTGGTCATTTTGGCAAGCTGGTCTGCCAGATCACTGGCAACAACAAGGCTGTCGCCCCGCACGTCTATTTCAAAAACCACCAGATTAGTGCCGGTCGATTCAGCAAGTGCCAGCTTTCGGCGAATATAACCCAGCTTGAATGCATCAAGCCGCCCTTCCAGCTTAATCCAAATCGCCCTGGTGGCTGGGCCAGCCATCGGCCCTGCACGCAAAGCTGAATCGGGCAAACGGTAAACTTCAAGAATTTCATTACGTTTGTCGATTGACAACCTTGAAAGCACCCCTCTGGCCCGAGTGGCATCAAGAACCCGCTTACCGCCCGATGGCCATGCCGGCTGCTGGTGGGCTACGGTCCTTGTCTTCTGGAATTCGGCCAAACGGTCTTTCAGAACCATATAACGCTGATTATCGGCGGCGGTAACTTCCAGCAGCTCTGCCTTGTCATCAATCAGACCTTCATAGAGGTCAGGTGACCGCCCCAGACCAGAAGCCAGTTCGGCTGCAAATCCTCGCACGGTGCGAGTGGTCAGGGCGTCGGTTCCTGGTGGAATCACCGGGCCAATTGTGGCACGGTTCTGAAAGATCACCTCCTGGCAGGCCAAAGGTGCCAGGGCGGCATAGCCAATCAGCGGTTCGGGCACATAGCCGACTACTAATCGGGCCCCCGAAAGTTTGCGCGATAGCATCTGGCATAGTTCAAGCACGGCACCGAACCGGCTGGCGGGCTGAACGGCCGACGAACGGCTGCGAAATTCAAACACCAGCACTGGTGCCCTGCCCTCTTCCAGCGACTTACGTATTGTGGCCTGGGCGGCCAATTCAAGAGCCTTTACGGATTGTTCCGTGATCGGTTCATCAACCGTAAAAAACTGCCCGGGAGTTTTGTCGGGTAATTTACTTTTCTCGGCATCTGCAGCCAGTGGCTGACCTGGGTTCCCGGCATTCTCCTGAGCCTGAATCAGCGAGAGGCCAAGCGAAACAAGGGCGATACAAGATAAAAGTTGTCGCAGGTTCTTTCGCAGGTTGAACATAGATGGCTCTTGGCGAAGTGGCCCGGTCAACCGGCTCCCTGTGGCACGCATTTCTTCATTAATTATAGACAGCCATGCGATGGAATCAAAGCCGCCGCAGGCCGTTTGCGGGTATGCCTGGGGAGCTTCACCAACACAACTTATTGCTTCAAGTCCGATTTTGGGGCAACTTTTACTGTCGACTTAAAGAACTTCACAATTGCTTCTGAAGATGCCGGCAGAAAATTGTGCTTTCCTGGATGAATCAGGGTGACAACGTTTCGGCCATCAGGTGCCTCATAAATCATGGCATTTTTCACATCCTGCCATGGCTTACCATCGGTTGAGGCATGATTGATTGTTCTGACACGCTCAATCATCTGTTTCTGCCACTCGATTTTCACCAGCGGGTCGGCCTCACCGGCGATATGAATCATCGGCTTTGGGGTGAGCTTGGGTAACAGCTTCAGGCCAATCGCTGCGGAAGGCCCCATGGCCGCGAATACCTCGCCACGTTCGGCCCAAAGCAGGTAGGTAAAACCGCCGCCATTCGAATGGCCCGTGCTGTAAATACGATTATTATCAACCTTATACTCTTTCCTCAGCCAGGCCAGCATGGCATCGAAGAAAATCAGGTCGCGGCCTTTGTAAGCGTCGCCATATGACTGCCAGCCTGTGCGCAGGCCTTCAGGGTCGGTCAGCAGGCCCGGTGTTTTCACCCCCTGGGGGTAAACCACTATCGCTTCGGGCCAAAGCTGATGAAACCGAAAACTTTTGCTCGCATTGGTGCAATTGCCGCCATGGCCGTGAAATGCAAATACAACGGGTGTCGGCTCGGAATGGGCTTTTTCAGGTATTTGAAGCAGGGCTTCACGCTGAAGATCGCCAACCTGCCATGTCTTTTTTTTCAGTTCGCCCGCCGATACCGAAAATTGAAATACCAGAAAAACGGTAGTTATCCAGACAAAGTATCGCATGATATTTCAGCCCCAGAATTGCAATTTATTGCATGTGAAAAATTATTGTATCATGGCCATTTTCATAATTCATTCATCAATTGTTTACGTTTTCTATCCCGATTGCGTAGAATAATATTAAGGAATAATCTGAGACAATGGCCCAAAGGAAATTCGCTGACCGATCAGGACGTCTGTCAGACCAGTAATCATTCCCGCACTTGGTTGCGGATTCCGGGGAGATGATCTCTTGCCCAGCCAGGCCGAAACCGCTTATGGCACTTCAACGAACGGGCCGCCATCCAAACGCGACCCGATTGTAGCCATTGAGCGATCACTGGTTGCCCGTGGCATGGCCATGACTGAGGATCTTGCCAAAGCCAGACTCACAATCGCGGCTGGCAATTCCAGCTTCGGTGGCCCGGGTGCTTCGCGGGCCGGTTCAGCCTTTCTCTCGGCCCTGGTATCTCAGGGCATCATCACCTCGGCACAGTCTGATCGTGTCAGCAAAGAATTGCTCACTGAAGCCCCCAGAAAAGTGGAAATCCCCGGCTTTCAGATCATAGAAAAAGTGGGCCGGGGCTGCATGGGCGTGGTATACAAGGCCAGACAGACAAGTGTTGACCGGATAGTCGCCGTCAAAATTCTTTTGCCATCGCTTGCCAAGAACCCGTCATATGTGCAGCGGTTTGTGCGTGAAGCAAAAATGGCTGCTGCCCTGTCTCATCCGAATCTTGTCAGTGTAATCGACGCCGGGGCCGCCAATGGTCTGTACTTCTTTGTGATGGAATATGTTGAGGGGAAATCTGTAGGAGAGAGACTGCACGAGATCGGCAAATTCTCTGAATCTGAAGCCCTTGGCGTTGCACTTGATGTGGCCAGTGCCCTGCAACATGCCAACGAAAAAGGGCTGATTCACCGCGACGTGAAGCCTGATAACATCATGATGCACCGCGACCGCGTGAAGCTGGCTGACATGGGCCTTGCCCGACCCACCACCGATGAACGCTGGGCCATGGCCGAAGCCGGGCTGGCCGTGGGCACACCTTATTACATTAGCCCAGAACAGGCACGCGGCGAAGTGCAGATAGATATTCGCACAGATCTCTACAGTCTTGGTGCCACTTTATATCACATGGTTACCGGTCGGCCACCTTTTGAGGGCGAGACCTCGGCGGAAGTCACCCGCCAACATGCCGACAATTTTCTTACCGCTCCGCCACCTGACCACCTTAACGATAAACTCTCAAGCGGCTTTGGGGTCGTTGTTGAAACACTTCTGGCCAAAGACAGGCGAACACGTTATCAGCAACCCCGAGACCTGATTCACGACCTGAAAAACCTGATCAACGGCCAGCCGCCAGATATTGCCCAGCAGTCAGTCAGCGAATTTGGCCGCCTGCGTGAAGGCAAATCCATCGAAAACGACACCGATCAGATTATGGAACTTCAGCTGGAACTTGAGCAACGCGAAGAAAGAATCCGCAAACTCACCCAGTGGAATGCAACACTGGCTATAGGCTCGGCCATAGCGGTCATTCTGGCTGTGGTCGGATTTTTACAGTAAAATAGCCGCCTGAATCATCAAGCGGCTTAATATTAAAATATTTTCGACTATTGATCAGCGATCAGAGGGCGATCACCCACCCACCGCCATCATCCTGCTTTTCATTCAGCTTGACATTGCCTCTGGCGGTGATACCGTCAGCCAGCACCTGAACGGCTTTTAGGTCAAGATCAGCAACTGAATAAACTGTATCGCCAATGCGGGCCGAGCGAAGCAGAGCCGAGTCGTGCTCAATTATACCGATATTGGTGATTGAGCCGGCGGTATCAATCTTCAGCAGAACCAGGTCCGACTGATATTTCGGTGGTAACCACTGGCCCTTAGCGTCGGTCGGCGGGTCAGCCTGAATAAATCCCTGAACCGGCATGGCGATCATGTCCAACTCTGGGAAATAGCCAAGGGCATGATGATCCCACTCGGCATCAGACCAACTCCAGCCAGTTGAAGGCTGGGTCAGTTTGTAGCCGGCAATTTCTTTCGGGCTGCTGTCGTCACGCACATCAAAAAGAGAGACCTTCAGGCCCGTTGTCCGGCCCGTCTCGGGATCGGCGTCGCGGCCTATACCAACGATATATCCCTCACCAAATGGCTGTAGATAACGCGAGAAACCTGGAATCTTGAGTTCACCAACGATCTTCGGAGACGTCGGACTGGAAAGATCAATGGTGAAAAGCGGGTCAACCTGCTTGAATGTCACCATATAGGCTTTGTCGCCCATGAAACGGACAGACTGGATCGTCTCTCCGGGTGCTATGCCACTGACTGAACCAACTATTTCCAGAGTATCACCCCTGGTGGTCAGCACATACATGGCATTCGCCGTACCTTCGGGTGTCCACTCGGTTGTTGCTACCCGAAGATACTCGCCATTGGCATCGGCTGAGAACTGGTTAAGAAGATTCCCCTGAAACGATCCGGTTGCCAGGAGGCGGGGCGTGTTGCCGCTGATGTCAAACCGCTGAACTCCCGTACGATTTCCTGAAAGTTCGTCCCAACGCGGGCTGAAAACGTATAAATCCTTACTGTTCATGTGAATTGTGGATGAATAGCCACCCATGATTGATGTTGCGCCCACAACCCCGGGAGTCGCTGATCGGGTATCGATCAGAACCACTGAAAGCATATTCGCTTCCATTCCAGTCACTGGCGAATAGATCGAATCGGGCTGACTGATCAGGCCTGAGGCAGCATATTTTGAGCCGTTGCTGATGCCTGATGTGCTGAAGGAAGGCAAAATCTTGTCGAGAGAGGTGCGACGCAACAGGCGATCAAGTGACGTATTGCTCACTGAAGGGGCGAAGCCAGCAATCTTGCCGACGACAGGCCGCATCATCGACATATCGCCAAAACCGCCCCAGTATCCGGCCAATAGATCATTTTGAATGATAATTGCCAGCTTGCCGTCAACCATCCGCGAGTCGCTGTACCAGCCATCGAGTTTCGTTTTGGAAATCACCGAAGGCGATACTGTATCGGAAACATCATAAACCGTTACCTGAACCTGGCCACCCGTACGCATGCGTAACATGGGCATGACTGAACCATCACCCGGGTTGGCACTCTCCCACACACTTGAAATCACTGTCAGCTTATTGCCGTCAAGATATTCAGCAATTGCTGAACCATCGATTCTTGTGCGAGAAGTTACACTCATCGCCGAAGCGTTTCGTGCATCAACAATAATCAATTCGCCACGCGACAGAATGAAAAGTGATTCACCATTATTTTCAATAATGTCTGCTTCGTCGATTCCAGCAACTTGCGTGTTGGTCTGCGAAAATCCACCGCCCTGTGATGGTGCGGCACTTGTTCCAACCTTGGCCGACGGAGCTGCCAGTGGCGAGCCGGTAATGGCCAACTCATCCCGCCGCAGCAGCGTGCCCACTCGACCGCGGCTGCGGCCTGCCTTCGTGAGAAATTCCCGAAGGTTGTTTGCACTGGCGAGCTTCACGACACTATCGGAATGATGCGAATTGACCCACTTGTCATTGTCCGATTTCTGATAAATCACATTCTGGCCACTTCCACCGTCAAACCGGTTCGGACCCGATCCACCCTTAAAAAAGTCGTTACCTCGCTCACCCATGAAATAGACTGAGGCAAGAATCTGCCCGTGATCTTCATTCACATGAAAGTGGTCATTTCCCGACAAACCGTTAGCTCTTATAGACTTAACACGATTCAGATCAGTCTTGAAAGTGACCCGGCCATTCTGCACGACCTGGATCTGGTGGGAAATGCCAGGAGTCCTTCTCACTTCAATAGTATCGTCGCTCGTCGTGCCGCGAATATTTAAAACCCCAGAACGGCTAAGGCCTGCGGTCATCAGTGTCCGGTTTTCGCATGACTCGATAACATCTACCTGGAAACGCTTGCTGATCCTTTTACTACGGCTCATGACCCCAACCTCCCCGTATCGCTTCCAGACGTTTCAATCTTCAATCTACCCTACGAATAATCTATCATTCCAACAGGGCAGAAGACAACTGTCAATATTAATTATCTTAATACTGAAAGCCCCTGTCAATGCATGCATGCATGCGGTTGTCTCGATTTTCCTCATGATGCATGATAAGTGCTTTTATTATCTCATTTTCGGTATTTTTCTAGCCTCTCCACCAATTTCGAAGGTAATTTCATTCCCGGCTTCGTTAAAAACAAATCTCGCATCGGTTTGCGTGAACTGAAACACACTCTTGCCTACGGGCACCAGCTTCAAAATTGTCTTTCGGTTGGGGAAGCGGATCAGCAGATGATCGCCCCCTGATTTCACGCTCAATGGCAAGGCACCGGGCCGATCGCTCAGCTTATATTCACCGGCAAGTGAATCAACATACGATTTGTCAACCTGAACCACCCCGATCGGCTTAAGATCATTGGCTGTCGGGGCGGGTCTTTCAGGCAGTTCACGCACCCAAAGGTTGCGAAATCGAACCGCGTGGCCATGATCCTGAAGCTCAATAGCACCCTTCCCGGGGCCAGCTTCATAAGGATCGAAGCTCAACCATGATGTCGGCCCGTAAAGAATTTCGTTGTTCTGCACAAGCACACCATTAAGAAAAACGGTAGCCCTCGCCGGTTCAACCAAAGCTCCTGAATTATCAAACCGGGGTCGGCGAAAGGCGACGTCATAGCTTTGCCATTCTCCGGGGGCTCGCGTGGCATTGGCCAGCGGCGGATATTCACCATAAATCGCCCCGGCCTGGCCGTCGGCATAGGTGTCAGCCTGAAAACTGTCCAGCACCTGAATTTCATACTGGCCCATGAAGAAAATGCCGCTGTTGCCCCTGTCCTGCCCCATACCAATGGCCGGGTTGGGTGATGCCCACTCGACATGAAGCTGCACATCGCCAAACTGCTTTTTCGAGACAATCCGACCTGCACCCGGCCGAACTTCCATATAACCATCAGCCAGATTCCAACTAGCCGGGCGGCCACTGTCGGTCGTGAACTCATCCAGTGACTTGCCGTCGAAAAGCACCACAGCGTCTGATGGAGGGGCACCTGGCCTGTCGGCCGGAGTGACAACAGGTGGCTTCGGGCGAGTCATTGAATGCTGCTTCCAGCCCGAATGGGTGGTCAGACTCGTCCATTTGTCAGCCGCCAGGCTGATAGCGGAAATGAGTGTAAATCCAGCGAGCAATAAAATTCCGCGGGTTGGATTCTTAAATGGCATGAAGGTTCGCCTGCTTGACTGGTTTTCGGATGATCGGTGAATTTATCAAGAATCATCATGAAAAAAAGGGCGAGTTGATTCAAGGTTCAAGGTTTTGAAATTCACCCGCAGATGATTATTCCGAGCAGGTCTGAATCTCGGATAAAACAGGCCCAAAGCGTTTATTCGTGATATGATTACAGAAAATCCGACATGACATCATCGGTTTGATCCTGACAGGGGAGCCCGGGGCCATGGCCAAAAAACAAGTTGATACCGACACCCTGAAAAAATTCATCAGGCGTGAGGCAACCCGCTTTTTGAAACAGAATAACATCACTTCTGTAGGTATTGGTTATCGAGAGGTTGAGGGGAAACCAACCAACGAGCTATCCATCCAATTCACCGTGGCACGGAAGGTTCAGCCTGACGTGCTTGAATCAATCGGGGCGACAATGCTGCCCAAATCCATCAAAATCGATGGCGTGGACGTGCCGACGGACGTGATTCAGCGGTCTTACAGACAAAGCTATCGGGAAATCAGCCTCGAGGCAGCCAAGCCCCGGACCGATAACCGGAAGGTGGCGATTGATCCGGTGGTTCCCGGCGTAAGCATCGGGCACCCGTTGATCTCTGCCGGCACCGCCGGTTGTGTGGTTTATGATGCCGCCACAGGCAAACCTTATCTGCTTTCAGCCTGGCATGTGCTTCAAGGCGATGAAGGCAATATAGGCGATGACATCGTTCAGCCCGGGGCCTATGACGACAACCGGGTGACGCAGAATCGACTGGGAAGCCTTGAACGCAGCTATATCGGCATTGCAGGCGATTGTGCCCTGACCACAATTGAAGACCGATCACTTCAGTCAAAAATCATGGGCCTGAATCTGGCAGTTGGCCGCGTGGGCGAGCCCGAATTGGGCGACAAAGTGGTGAAGTCAGGGCGAACGACAAGTGTAACCTATGGCCGGGTCAATCGTATTCATGTGGTGCTGCGGCTGGATTATGGCGGCATTACAGGAATTCAGGAAATTGGTTGCTTTGAAATTGGACCCGACCCAGACAAACCAGCGAAATCGGGTCAGATTTCACAGGGTGGCGACTCAGGCTCGGCTTGGTTGGCCGTAAGCAAAAACAAACCAACCGATCTTATGCTGGGCATGCACTTCGCTGGAGAGGGCGGCGACGCCACCGACCACGCCCTTGCCGCCTATGCCACCTCCATTTTTGAAAAACTTCAGATACTGCCCGTTGCTCCAAAAATTCTGCCTGGTTCACAGATTAAGGGATATTCACCGACATTTATCGGAACACCCATTGCCACTCCACAGGCGGCCAATTCGTCAGTCAGCAATGATTTATTGAAACTCGAAGGCAAACCGGTTATTGACTACACCCATTTCTCGCTGGCGATGAGTCAGTCTCGACGCTTCGCACGCTGGGTTGCCTGGAATATTGACGGTAAGGCGATTCAAAAAATCAGTCGTAACGGCATGTCTTTCAAGAAGGACCCACGCCTGCCCGCTTCGGCGCAGATCGGTGATGAATTGTATTCAAGGAATAATCTTGATAAAGGCCACATTGCCCGCCGGGCTGATCTTGTCTGGGGCCCTCTCGCTGAAGCCTCTGCCGCAAACATCGATTCGTTTTTCTATACCAATATCACACCACAGCATGCCAAATTTAACCAATCAGGGGCTAACGGCATCTGGGGCATGCTTGAGGATGCAATATTTGCCGATATTGATGTCAATGACCTGAAAATCACGGTGATGGGCGGACCTGTGCTGGCCGAGACCGACCCTGTTTATCGTAACACCAAAATTCCAAAACAGTTCTGGAAAATCATCTACTATCGCGAGACCAATCAGGCAGCCGTCAAAGCCAAAGCCTATCTGCTTTCTCAGGCAGATCTGATGAACCAGCTGGAAGCACTGGATCTGCCGGAATTCCGGGTATATGAAGTCAGCATTACCCGTATTACCGACTTGACTGGGCTGAAATTCCCGCTGGGTGATGCCAAACCGGCAAAAGGCCCAAGACTTTCAAAAATCAGCCCCGAGCTTGTCAGGCTACCGCAAGGCGATTTTGTGCGGCACATCCGCTCATTCGATGAGATTGTCGGATGATCACTGAAATCCACCAAGATAAATTTACTGGATAGACTGAATCACTCGTGTCGCAGGGCATCGATAGGGTTAAGTAAAGCCGCCTTGATCGCCGGGATCAGCCCGAAAACAATTCCGGTAAAGGCTGAAACACCAAAACCCAGTGCGACAGCCCACCAAGGCACATTCACTGGTACCATTTTCGGGTGTCCGCTGGCAATCTGGCAGCAACCCCAACCAATCAGCGTACCGATCAGGCCGCCCAGAAGCGACAGCAAGACCGCTTCTGTCAAAAACTGGCCCAGAATGTCTCTTCGCCGGGCCCCAAGGGCTTTTCTCAGTCCTATTTCGCGGGTTCTTTCCGTCACGCTCACCAGCATTACATTCATGATACCAATTCCACCCACCAGCAGGCTCACACCCACTACGCCGGCCAAGGTGACTGTTGCGCCAAGACTGATCTTGCGAAATGTCGCCAACACCTCGTCCTGAGATGCAATTCGAAAATCTTCCAGATCTTCCGGCGCAATCCGGTGCCGCCTTCGGAGAAGACGCACAATCTGCGATTTGGCTTCCTGAATGACTGATTCACTCTCAGCCTGGGCAGTGATCACTACACCGTCCTTCATTGAAGGATACAGCTTGAGGCCAAGCCGAAACGGGATGTGCACCACATCGTCCTGCGAGACGCCCATAAACGCACCCTTGGTGCTGAGTAGCCCAATCACCCGGAACCTGCGGCCGTCGATCATCATGAACTGACCTACAATATCAGGCCCGGCACCCAGCCTTCTGGCCGTTTCCGAACCCAGCAGGCACACATGGTGACCACGCTCAATGTCTATTGTCGAAAAAGCCCGGCCACTAATAATTTTAAAGTCGCGAATGGCCAGATAACGTGCGTCAGTCGCTTCAATCCAGCTTGTTACTTCTCGGCCACCATATGTCACGGCCTGGCTCTGCCGCCGCAAAAGCGGGCTTACATAGCGAAGGCTCTCCACGCTGTCGGCAACGGCCCTCACATCTGCCTCAGTCATCGCTGCTTTTTTGTTGTTCACCATCATGCCGGCAACCTGGTTTTCAGGCCAGACCCACAGGGCATTGGTGCCGAATGTTTCAAAAAAGTCGTTGACATAGTCTGTAAAGCCACCGACCGCCGAAACCATGACAATCGTTGATGCCACGGCAATTACAATGCCAAGCACAGTCAATCCCGACCTGGTGGCGTGCCCCACCAGCTGGGTCAGGGCATTCTCAACATTGGCAGCAGATCGGCTAAGGAGACTCATTTCATTTGCCCCGCCATGGGCGAGACCATCATGACACCAAGCCCCGCCATGGGCTCAGGCTGACTTGAATCAACTTTGTTTACATTCAGTGCATCGCTCAGGATCATGCCATCACGAATGCGAACCACGCGGCGGCATCGCTGAGCCACATCGGGCTCATGGGTCACAATCAGAATGGTCTGACCCTCTGCATTCAGCTCGTCAAACAGGTCGAGAATTTCCAGCCCGGTAATGCTGTCGAGATTACCGGTCGGCTCATCGGCAAGAATCAGGCTCGGTTCGTGCACCAGGGCCCGTGCTATGGCCACTCGTTGCCGCTGACCACCAGAGAGCTGGTTGGGCTTATGGTGGGCTCGATCTGCCAGACCAACCCGATCAAGTGCTGCCAAGGCACGTCTGCGACGATCTCCACGCGACAGGCCATGATAAACAAGCGGCATTTCGACGTTTTCCAGCGCCGTTCGGCGGCCGAGAAGCTCAAAGCTTTGAAAGACAAAACCAATGCGGCGGCTTCGCTCTAGCGCCAGCTCGCTCTGCGACATCCGAGAGACATCGCGCCCGGCCAGCTCGTATCGGCCTTGTGTGGGAACATCAAGGCACCCCAAAATATTCAGCAAGGTGCTTTTGCCCGACCCTGATGGCCCCATAATCGCCACCAGCTCACCATGGCTAATCTCAAGATTGATATTACGCAGAGCCGCAACTGAGGAAGGCCCCATGCTATAGGCTTTGGCGATAGCCTGAAGGCGAATCACCACTCGAAGCGGATGAATTTCAGGCCTGGCGAAGCTCATGGCCTGATCCCGGCCATGCTCTCCGGCCGATTGACCGGGGGCGACGATTGTTTTTCTGCATCTGGGCCCTGTGTATTCCGACGAGGTTCGACAGGGGTTTGATCAAGCAGCCTGTCCAGCTCGTGATAAGGCCCAACAATCACTTCGTCCGTCTTTTCAAGCCCTGTAATAACTTCCACAAAACTTTCATCTGAAAGCCCGATTTCCACAGGCAGGGCCGTGGCCCGGCCCTGTCTCAACACATAAACCACTCGCAGAAACCGCATCGGATCTGCCTGAAAAACGGCTTTTTTCCGATCTTCGCGGGTCTCTTCCGGCTTGGCCGGAGCCGCCGTATTATTGGCCAGCACCACGCCCCTTGTTTTGGCCACCTGTACCTCGTTTAGGCCCAGCCCCTGAACATCGCGGGCTCTGCGCTGCACCACGGCCTGCACAGGAATGCTCAAGGCATCGCGACGAGAACGCACTTCTATATCAACCATTACCGACATCCCTGCCCTCAGCCGTGAAAGATCTTCCGGGCGAAGTTCTGGTTCAATCTCAGTCTCAAAGGCAATTGATTCCATCTGTCGCCGACCCACGGCCGCCACTCTTGATACCTTTCCGGCAAATTTCTGGTCAAGCACACTCAGCTCGGCCAGCTGCCCCACACGCACATCCGCAACATCCGACTCATCAACCCAGACCCTTGCAATGAAACGATCAGTACGTGCCACCTGCACAAGGCCCGTGTGCTGCATTTCGCCAATCATGTTAGTCGTTGCAAGATTCGGCAGGCTCATCGGCCCTGCTCCTGCTGCTGCACCCACCATATCGCCGGCCCTGGCATTAATGTGGGTGATAACACCGTCATGCGGTGCCCTGATAACGCATCTGTCAATTGTTTTCTGATAATTTTTGATTGATTCATCCGTCTGCTGAAAATCGGCCTTCAGCCGGTCAGCCTGGCGACGAATCTTTTCAAGCTGGTCGCGCATTTCGGTCAATTCAGCCGGTGCCGGATTTGGAGCCGGATAAGCGGCTTCAAGCTGCTGCACCTGTTTTTCAACCTGTGCAAACTGGGTACGACTTGCATCGTACATCTCGCGTATTGAATCCCGCTGCCTCGTGAGCGACCTGAGGGCCGACTGAAACGACGAATCATCAAGCCTTATAATTACATCGCCCGATTTCACTGTCTGGTCATTTTTCACCAGCACCTGCAGCACAGTGGCTGAAAATGGCGGCTGAATGCGACTTTCATGAGCAAATGCCAGTTGGCCCGGCGCCTGAATGCGTTGGGTGATTGATCGCCTAGCTACTGTCTCGACTTCCACGTGCCGAACCGGTTCAGGGAAAAGGTGCCAGTCCACGCGAATGGCCTGCGTTCTGACCCCATACCATGCCCCGGCACTCACCAGACAAACCAGAATTATGCCGGAAAAAAGCCGTAGCATATCGGGGAGATCTCTTCTTTTTCAGTTCACTTGCCGCACCATCACACAAAAATCACGCACCGCCATTTTTATGGCCCGGGGCCACGCCCCACCCGAAAAGGTTCGGGCTGAATCAGTGTCTCTCTCATGCCTGCACCCACAACAACCCCAAGAGTCACCCGCATTGCCCATTCCATCAGAAACACGCCAACCAGAGACGCAATCATCGGCCCCCGCGCCATGTTTTGCCTGCGCCAGAAAGCCACTATCATCAGCAGAACACTGGTTATCCAGAATAAATCGGCACCCGCCATCGCCACAAAAACACTGGCAGGCAAGGCAACACCCTGTGGCACAAGAAGATTCAGGCCGGCAGGAACGAGATTCGGTAAATGAAAAAGGCCGGAAAGCAGTTCAAAACCCGGTCGTGGCAGTGCCGCCAACAGGCACCAGGCAACTGATGGCCTCAGGCTTTCCGCCTCAACTGATCGGCCTGCCAGCAGGCAGGCTGCAGATACAGCCAGTGGAATGACCCAGAATCGAAGCCACAAAGCCGCTGGCTCTAATAGAAAATCGCCAATTTCCTGTAAAAATTTCCAGAATGGTAAAGTCTGTCGCTGCGACTCTCGCCTGGCTGCTGCCACTGATGGGTCGTGATTCAGACGCTCGCGGTTTTCAATCTCGACAACACCCTGTTCAATCGCCAGATTCAGGCAATAATCTCGATAACCCGTTGCCCAGCATGCTGATACCTGTGTTATCCAGATCAGTGTGGATACAACCATGAGCCACGCGCTCTGACTGATGCCAGGCCGGGCAACTGCTGCTGCTGCTGAAGTCTGATTTGACCGAGCTACAGCCGGCTTTTGAAGATAATCAGAATGTAAATGAAAACTGGTGCCGGACATGATGACGATTCGTGCGATCCTTCGCGTGAATGGTCGAAAAACGATGAATGTCAGATGATCAGGCAAGCCGTTGCCCGATAAGCCATCGCCTTGTTCGAAATTCTAAGACTTCAATCAATTAACACAATTCCGGAAATTATCCAAGGTCAAAATTCCAAAGTGCCAATTTCAAGCCATACCCGATGCCCTTCCTGAGAAAGTTCAGGCGGAATTACCCTGGTGTCCAGCAATTCCGCCTCATCCAGCCTCGTTCACTCCACTGCCACAGCTCGGCCATCAAGCACCGACTTCACCTCGGCCTTGCTCAGTTTCAGGGCCAGTTGGGCCAGGTCGCCATCCAGCATTGGGTTGTGCTTGCCGCCACTGATATTATTAACTGCCACACCGATCTCATTTTCAAAAGCAGTGATCGCATCGCCTCCGGCAGCCAGAGTCGGGTGCTCAACCTTGCCATCGGGCAGAATGACTGTCAACGGATAGGCCACATGGTCGCGGCCCAGATTGGCATATTCAAATTTCAGAGTCGCCTTTTCAAAAAATATTTCATAGCCATGAGCAAATGGCCGGCCACTGGCACTCAGTGCACCTGATGTGCAGCTGACAACAGGCGAACCAGGTGCGTCATACTCATAATTCGTCTGCAGATGCACCACCACCCCCTGCTCCACAAATCCGCGGGATGAGACCCGATTCGGTTTGCCGAAAAGCCAGCCAATGAAATGGGTGTCGTGAATGTGCAGGTCAATCGCCGGGCCACCGCTTTTCTCGGCATCGGCAATGCCGGCTGACCAATCAGGTTTTGAGATTACCCGGTAAAAATTTGCAGCCAGAACTTTGCCATAACGACCACCCTGAACAGCTTCGGCGGCATAAGTGAACTCACCAAAAAATGGCAGCACATGGGCAACCATCAGCTTTCGACCCGTTTCCCTTGCCGTTGCCACCATCGCGGCAGCGTCTTCAAGACTCAGCGCAATCGGCTTTTCAACAAGCACGTCCTTGCCCGCCTTCAGTGCAGCGATGGCCAGCGGAGCATGGTCGGCATTCGGAACGCAAAGATCAACCAGCTTCACATTCGGGTCAGCAATCAAATCTTCAAATCTTTCATATGCTGAGACGCCAGTCAGATCCATCTGCTCTCCCCGAGGGCCGAAATTGCCCTGTATGCTCGTCCAGTCACCTGCCCGTTTTTTGGCGTCTCTCGTACATATTGCCACAACCTTCGCCCCTGGCACTCGGGCAGCTCCCAGGTAGTGAATCATGCCCATAAAGCCAATGCCGACAATTCCGATTCCCACCATAATTGCTTATCTCCTTGAATTGCCCCGACGAGGGATTGTTCCAGATGACTCTTTGCCTACTATCGATTGGATACACATTTTTAGCCGCAAGTCGGGCCGGATGGCAAGGTAGCAGCGATCATGCAGCCAGCTCGGGTCTTAGAGAAACCTATTTCAGATGACCAAAAACGCATATTGAGCTGTTAGCCAAAAATCGTGATTCTTGACATCTAATCAGCAATTTTAATGTCCGGTCGGGTTTGACAAAGCCCTTGCTGCCAATCGACCGGACCGGATTGCCCCTTCCATCGTCGATGGCCAACCTGTTTTTGTCCAGTCTCCAGCAACAGCCAGTCCCGGCAACAAGGTTTTCTGAAAGGGACGAAGCCGGTCGGTTCCGGGACCGGGGCTGAATGTGGCCGCATGCTCTGTCACCACCCACGATGAGACAACTCCAGCCGATTGCATTTCAGGAAATACCTGATTTAATTCCGATAGCGCAATTTCAATAACTTCATCTCGGCTGAGTTTTAATAACGAATGGCTGGCACTCACCACCAGCTGCAAACTCTGGCCTCCCGGCGGAACCATATCCGGCTGATACGCACAATCCGCCGCTGTGTGATCAAATACCCATTGAATCGTCCGACCCAATAATGCAACTTCCTGATAATTACAAACTTGCCTGTCAAGAACAAGATGAATTCCAGTTATTGGCGATTTCTCAATTTTTTTTATGCTCTCAATCAATGGACCAAGCGAGTCTGAATTTAAATAATCCAAAAGCCTCTGAGTATTTGGCCAGGGTGTTGCAACTATAATATTACGGGCTGTTAATCTCGTTTCAGGTTGTATTTCGATTTCATAGCCTTTTCTACCCTCCAGGCGACTTATTTTCTGGGCAGTCTTTCCATCGTGAATTTCAATTGATAATTTATCAGATCGTTTCCGCACCTGCTCATCGAATAATATACCCAGCGGCATGGCGGGCACCAGCAGATGAAAGCCGTCTGGCCTACTGAAAAAGCTCTCGAGCATCACCTTTCTGGCACCCGCGGCATGCACTCGATCAAGACTGTCGTTCAAGGCTGAAATCAGCACGGGTTCCCATATATTACGAATTGCATTTTCTGTCTGAAAGTTTGACTTCAGCCAGTCTGCGGCCGATCTGTTCTCCAGCCTCGTTGATGGCGTCAGCACCAGTTTCAGAATTCCACAGGCCAGGGCTATTTTATCTCGAAGTGACAGAAATCTGACTTTTGCAAAAGCCGGGGCCAGATGCAGTGGCGGCGGCAAAAACCGGCTACCGTAAATCCGGTCGATTGTGCCGTCCAGATTGCAGAACAATAATTCTTTAGACCGACGAAATGCATCGGGTCTTCCCAGTTCCGCGACGAAATCAATCAGCTCTGGGCAGCAACCCAGTCCCACATGCTGACAATTGTCAATCCATAAGCCAGTTTTCGGGTCAACAAAAGATCCCGCCCGGCCACCCAGGCGCCGACGACTTTCCAACAAGGCAATTCGCCAGCCAGGGTTTAATTTCCTGGCTTCAAGTGCTGCGGCAATTCCGGCCAGACCACCGCCAATGATTATCAAATCATATCCGGTTTCTATAGCAACACGCTCATTGCCTGATTGCTGTATTTCTATCATATGAGGCGAGCCTGCCCCTTCAATCAGCCAAACAGGCTTCGGCATGTGATCAGAATTTTATTGGGTGTCGACACTCTCGCTCGCCGCGTCAGCACATCGCCACCCTGCTTCTCCACCTGGTCAAGCACCCCGCGGTAGATTCGTGTAATGGCCCTCAGCATCGGCCGACCAGCGGGGTCCACCAGATCAATCAATTCCTTGACGGATTCATATTCACTGCGAGCAACCGCTACCTGTTCCATCACCAGATTTTTCAGCGAATCAAGAGCAGTCGGTAAACCCAGATCTGAAATACGCACGCCATATTTCAGCATCAGAGAAGCAGGCAGGTAGATGCGGTCTTTCGCATAATCTTCGCCCACGTCGCGAAGAATGTTTGTCCGCTGAAAGGCCAGCCCCAGCCGGCTGGCCAGCTGTTCAGCCCGCCCGCCCCGCGACTCAAACCCCCAGATGTGAAGACAACAAAGCCCGACCACTGATGCCACATGCCAGCAGTATTCTTCAAAATCCGCTTCCGTCTGAATCCTGACTGCCCCCAGATCCCACTTCATTCCGTCAATGACAGCATGCAAATATTTTACAGGAATACGATAAGACCTTGCCGTTTCGGTAATTGCCACCATACCAGGCCACCCTTCGGCTCCTGTTGCCCGGTCACCCGCAAGCCCGTCATCAAGCGCAGTTCGCCATTCATCAAGCCGCCTGATTCGCATTTCAGAAGATTCGCCTGGCTCGTCGGCAATATCGTCGGTTTGTCGCATAAAGGCATAAAGAGCACACATGGCCCGTCGCCGATTCCGATCAAGCAGCCTGAAACTCCAGTAAAAATTTCTCGCCTCTGTACGCGACAATTTCTGGCAGAAAGCAAAACTCATTTCAAGTGATTGACGTGAGTTTGTCACTGTGAAATCTGCGGCAGGCTGGGTGATGCTCGGCTGATCAAATTTCAAGGCAGTCCTGGCCACATCTTGGTAAATGTTGGTTTCTGCTTCAGCTGAGGCGGTTCGACGACCGGCGCAGCAGCGAGCCGGCAAAAATTCTCGCCATGAGCCCTATCTGAGTCATCTTCCCGACCCTCGGCCGCCGGGTCAAGACGTCAAACCCGCACTTTTCCACGGCATCCAGCGTGGCCACACCACCCGCATGAAAAAGCCGCAGTGCCAACCCAACCCGCCCACCCAGTTTTTCCGTCAATCCTCGCCCGGTGTGGAAAAGTTCCCGCGTTGCTGCCACCTCTTCCGCCAGCATCAGCCGAAAAGCCTCTGTGGCCGGAACCCGCGCGAGGTCACTTTCAGAAACATCATGTTTTTCCATTGACTCGCGAGGAATATAAACCCTTCCCTTCAATAAATCACGCGACACATCCTGCCAGAAATTTGCCAGTTGCAGTCCCGTGCAAATATCCTTCGAAAAGGCCAGATTCTCTTCCGACGCCTCACCGAACAGCCTTAAAACCAGTTCGCCCACAGGGTTAGCCGAACGAGCACAATAATCCACAAGTTCGGCATGATTCTCAAACCTTGTTTTCCACTGATCCTGCTTAAATGCTGAAATCAAGTCAGCAAATGGCTTTATGGGCAGTCGAAATTTATCGATCACAGGCTTCAGGGCGATATAGACCGGGTGTCGTGGTTCCGGCGATCCCGGGCAATAAAGTTCTTCCAGTTGCTCCTGCCACCAATTCAGCAGCACACTCGATTTATCGGTGCTGCCAGTTTCATCGCCCAGATCATCAGCCCATCGGCAGAATGCGTAAACCGCTTCAAAGGCTCCTCTTAAATGAGGAGGCGTGAAAAAACCAACCACTACAAAATTTTCGTAATGCGATCGGGCCAGCCGGCGACAATAATCCTGAGAAAATTCCATTGAGGGCACTTCGGCCAAAGCAGCCAGTGCTTGAGGGCCCCATCTGTTCAGTTCGTTTTCAAGGTGCATCGGCGTGGTCCATGATCTTTCGAACTGGTTCAGACAGGAATCCGGTCGCTTGCGTCAGTTGACCTATTTTGCAAAAATCAGGAGGACTGGAAAGGGGCAGTCGAATCAAAATGATTCAAATGGCCCATGATTCAGCCTCGCTTCGCCGGTCAATTCAGTACCGGCTGATCGTCTCACCCGACCAAAATCAAAATCAATAACAGGAGTTCATGCACATGAGTCTTTTCAGCCGTCGATCGGCGATCAAATCCGCGGTTCTGGGTCTTCTTTCGGTCCGCGTACTGCCCGTGTCGGCTACCGAGGATGGCTTTGCTAAACTCTTTAATGGCAAGGATATTGAAGGCTGGGTCAAACCCACCAGCAGCGATTGCAGCTTCACTGTTGAAGACGGTGCCATCGTCGGCCGAACCAACGGCAAGCTAAAGAAAAATGAATTTCTATGCACGCCCAAAGCCTACGGCGATTTCATCCTGAATGCCAGGGTCAAGATTCGTAATGGCAACAGCGGCATACAGTTCCGAAGCGCCCGGGCAGAAGATGGTGCCGTTTCAGGCCCACAGGCTGACGTAGCTGATGGTTACTGGGGTCTTCTTTACGAAGAACGCCGCCGCGGCATTCTTGAGCGATACCCCAAGGAAGAAGCAGAGAAGCTCGTTAAAAAGAACGACTGGAACGACTTCCGCATCGAAGCCAAGGGCAAGCATGTCCGGATTTTTATCAACGGTACCAAGGTCATCGACCGGATGGACGAGAAATTCGACGACAAGGGTATAATTGCCCTGCAGGTCCACGTTGGCCCAGCTATGGAAGTCAGCTATAAAGATATTGAAATTAAAGAATTAAGCTGATAAAAACGCAAACAAATCCGGGGTTCAGCGACTATCTGCCACCCCGGATTTTTTGATCCAGAATTGAAACAGTCAGTCTTCCGAACCACCCGCGACATTTTTTGACTTTATCATGATTTTCGTGGTTCCCTGCTGAACCACCTGCCCTTTCTGGTTAAGCACCTGCTTTGTCCATGTTACGATACCACGACGGCCTCTCGACCTGGGCTCGAGTGCTTGGACAGTATTGCGTACAAATATTGTGTCGCCGAAAAACACAGGCTTGAGAAATTCCCAGTTTTCTATTGAAAGAAATGCCACTGTCTGCGTTTTGGGTGAATAAATACCTAATCCGCTTGCAATGGAAAGCACCAGGAGGCCATGGGCAATGGGCTGGCGAAACGGGCCCTCCGACGCAAGTTGATGATTCATATGAATCTGGTTGAAGTCACCCGAGACACCGGCGAACATCGAAACCTCGGCCTGGGTGACCGTGCGGCCCGCCGATTCAAATGTGTCGCCAACAGCCAGTTCATCAAACCCGATCCAAAACTCCGAATTGCGCAATACCGGTTTTTCCGAACCGTCCACGTTCATGATCATTATTCCCAAATCAGCCAATGACTTAAGCGATCAGCCTAATCGCGTCACGCGACACTCTGGTTCGCAGTAAGCACTTTCAAGGCTGTCCCCACAGATGTTTCGAATTCTTGTCGCCCAGTCGATCTGAGTCAAGTTCATTTACCAACATTTCGTTCTACGGTCTCTTTTAACTTTGTGTTTTTTTTCACAAAATCAACACGGGCCACTTTCATCTCTCTGGACAACCCCTGAGTCCAGCCGATATGATAATGCATCTGAAGACAAATCCGTCCCTCCGGCGGTTGTTCCAGAATCATGGAAACACATGAAATTTTCTGGAAATCAGGATTGGCCGTGGCTCTTATGGTTCAAGGCAAATCAAGGCCGATGCTGAAGTTGGAGAAAGTTGAATCTATCCGGATTTTCCGGTATCAGATTTGCTGAGTTGTTAGTCAGGCTGAACAGTATGCGACTGAACAGATCCGATATGGAAAGAATGATCCATGGCTGATCGTCCTAGTGTAAACGATATTCTGGCAAAAGCCCGGGCCGCCAAAGCGGCTGAAGCTCAGACTGAGTCCAAACCGACGCCGGCTGCACAACCCGCGAGCCCTGCTCCGGTGGCAGCCCCTCCGACTGCCGGCAAGCCACTTTCGTTAAAAGAAAAACTGGCTGCCGCCAAAGCCACAACATCCGCCGCTGCTGTACAGGCTGCACCTGCCGCTGCGAATTCTCCATCGATGGCGGCTTCACCTCCCGCTGCTGCGGCTGTCAAAGTTCCTACGCCTGCGGATCTGGGTCGCCCTCTTACACTTAAAGAGAAGTTAGCCGCCGCCAAGGCCACTGCAGGTGCCGCTGCGGCACCTGCTGCGGTATCGGCACCGACGGCGAGTGCCTCGAAACCTGCTGCAGCGGCCCGGGAACTACCTCCACTGGCTGAAATGAAAGATCCACGTGATCTGGCCGAGGCACTTCGACAGACTGCAGCCAAGCCCCCAGCCGGTGCCAAGCCTGCTGCGGCCAAACCGGCCGCGAGCAAGAAAGAGTCTCTTGATCTGCCACCCCGGCCGAACAAGATCGCGGCCATGGCTTCCCTTCAGGGAACACGACGTCGATTTATGATTGGAGCCATCCCGGCCACAGCCTGGCTGGTCATCGCATGGTCAACCTTCACAGCCGCACTGGTGGCTTTCAGTGCGATGCTTGGCCGTTTTTTCTTTCCCAACGTGCTGGCTGAACCGCCCAGCACGATTAAAGTCGGACCGACTACTCAGTTTGAGCCCGGCGAGGTGAATGAACGATGGAAGGCTGAGTGGGGATTCTGGATTGTCCGCTCCGTTTATAACGGCCAGGATATGCTTTATGCCCTTTCCACAGTGTGCACACACCTTGGATGTCCGCCAAACTGGCTTGCCGGTGAACAGAAATTCAAGTGCCCCTGCCACGGCTCGGGCTTCTATGTTTCGGGTATCAACTTTGAAGGTCCGGCCCCCCGTCCGTTGGAACGGTTCAAGGTATCAGTAGGCGACGACGGCCAGATCGTCGTTGATAAGTCTTCTAAATATCAGGAAGAACTCGGCCAGTGGAATGATCCAGACAGTTACATTCCTGTCTGATCTGAAATGGCAACGACAGAGCTCCGTGAATTCATTGGACAATTTCTCAGCGACCGCCCCAGGGCCAGACCAGGAAATCAACAGAACCAGTCATGTCCATCGCAGAAAAGATAACGGATAATCAAATCTGGAAAAGCGTCTTCCGACATCCTATGCCGACAGATCGTCGGAACCGTGTTGTTGTGATGCTGACGAACTTTTTCCTTCACCTGCACCCAGTCAGCGTCAGACGCCAGGGCATCGCCCTGAGTTATACCTGGTGCATGGGCGGCACGACGTTTTTTCTATTTTTGGTGGAGGTCGTGACTGGTGTTCTGCTGATGTTCTATTATCGGCCGACACTGGAACATGCTTACAACGACATCTTGAATCTTCGTGATGTGACAACTCTGGGCCTGATGCGTGAACTGCATCGCTGGGGGGCCCATGCGATGGTCATCGCAGTCTGGCTGCATATGTACAGGGTTTTCCTGACCGGCAGTTACAAGCCACCCCGTGAGTTTAACTGGGTTGTGGGTACTCTACTTCTTGTATTTACCCTGCTGCTTTCATTTACCGGGTATCTTCTGCCCTGGGATCAGCTTGCCATCTGGGCCATCACAGTCGGTTCCAACATGGCCAGAGCAACACCAGGTGTGGGCGTGGAAGGTCCTGGTGCGTCATTGCTTGTCCTTAATGGAGTTCCCCTGGTCACAAGCTACTCCGATGCCAAGTTTGCCCTGCTCTCAGGACGCTCGGTTGGTGAGATGACACTCAACCGTTTTTACGTTCTTCACTGTGTTGCCATTCCTCTGGCAGTTAGTCTGCTCATCATGATTCACTTCTGGCGAGTTCGTAAGGATGGCGGAATTTCGGGTCCGATGTAACAGTTGTTGAACACGGTTGATTGCGTGAAAATTAACCGTTGGGACAGTCACTGGGAAATTCGGTACGTCCAGATATGAGGTTGGTTTGAGTCGATGAATCATCATCCCGATTTAACTCCCGGCGTAATGGCCGGACTATCCTGGTTTTACCTCTTTGCGGGTCTGATAAATGCCTGCGCAGCCGGGTATATTTCCTATGCCGAACTGGTATCCGAGGGAGCCAGTCGTGAAGGACTTTCACCCAAAACAAGGTTCATGCCGGCATGGCTTAAAAGTTTACTCTGGGTTTGCTACGGGCTGGGTGGGATCATTGCCATTTTCAATGCCCAGGCAGCCTTTTGGTTTTTGACTACCGGCTCAATTCTTCTCGGTACATTCGCTGCAGCTGATGCAGCCTTCTATGCCGAACATGACGCCGAACACAAACTAGAGAATAAGCCAAGTCTTAATGAGCATCAGCCTGCCATCGGGATAGGCGGCCCGCTGAATCGAGCGGTTGTTTCATCACTCTGGGCCATGTTTGCAATGCTCTTCTCGATTATGGGCATTATCTATGCTCTGGGGGCTGAGTATGCGATGCCCCAGTTCATTCGCGACGCGATTGACGCCGCTTCCGGTGCGACCAGCTTCTTCTCCATCTCCACTCTCGCTTTTATTGCCCTCATTGTCTATCGTCGATTTCTCTCTAACGGAATCGTGGCATGGACAGGTTTGAATCTCTCGCTGTTGTTCTTTGGTCTATCAATGACCGACTTCGACTTCCGCGATATTGTCACCAAGCCGGATAACGTACCGATAATTGGGCTGATCTATCTTGTCGCCTATTTCACATGGTTGGGGCTCCGACGTGCAGTAATCAATGATTCACGCATGGAAAAAGGCCTACCGACGCTCGAAGAACTGGGTATGGAGAAAACTCTCACATGGCCAGATCTTGTCTATACCGAACTTATCGCACTCGTCATCGGTACAGTCGGTCTGATCGTCTGGGCAATTGTGTTACAGGCTCCCCTTGAGCAACCGGCCAGTTCAACCCAGGCTCCCAACCCTTCGAAGGCTCCATGGTATTTTCTAGGTTTACAGGAAATGCTTGTCTACTTCGACCCCTGGATGGCAGGAGTCGTATTGCCGACCTTTATCGTCATTGGGATGATGGCGATGCCCTACATTGATAATAACAAGGCGGGAAATGGTTATTACACCATCCGCCAGAGACTCTTTGCCTACACGACATTTCAATACGGCTTCCTCGTTCTCTGGGTGGTGCTGATTCTACTTGGAACATTCCTTCGTGGTCCAAACTGGAACTTTTTCGGTCCCTACGAATACTGGGACGTTCACAAGTTGGAACCACTCAATAACATTAACCTCTCTGACATCTTCTGGATTCAGTTCCTGAGACAGAGCCGCCCAAGTGTGATTCTGGTGCGAGAAGCGCCAGGCATTTTCCTGACCATTGGCTATTTTGCAGTGATTCCGGCACTCATGTATCTTGCCTTTTTTCGCAAGTATGTTGCTGAAGCGGGATTCATTCGCTATTCGGTTTTGGC
>JBEITT010000155.1:0-8108 GCA_040374745.1 Planctomycetaceae bacterium
ATTACAACCCCAATGTAGACAAAAAATGGATGGATGCACTCATCAATGCACCTGTTGGTGAGAAGCTGAAAACCATGGCATTACGTCTTGAGTCAGAGGGTTTTGAGTCCAGATTTCTGGCACTTGCCGAGGCCTTGCCGCCTAATCAACTGGTCGCAATGGGTTTAAAAGATCTGCGTAATTATGACTCCATTGAGTTGCTGGCTGGCCTTAAGCCATTTGAGCCATTGATTGGCGAGCGACGGAAAGGTGACAGGACCAGTCGGCTTGATCTTGGCTGGAAAGACGTTGGCATCATTTCGGAAGCATTGAAGGCGGCAGGAGTGGTGGGTGTGCTGGGGCACTCAAGACCGCCTGAAGGGCTTTTTTCGAAGACCTCCGAAATTGTTCCCGGATTATGGCTGGGGCAATGGCCGGGCGTTTTACGGTTCGAGGGTGATGTGGAAAAAATCATTTGCGACGAACCAGGGCGACTTGAAATTCGTAGCAGATTGATGAGCCTTCCGGGAAGCATTCTCGTTCGAGAGACTTTTGCCCGTGGATGGTCGGCTAAGACAGGGTCAGGGCAGCCACTGAGCTTGTTAAAGGATGAAAAGACCGGGCTGATTCGGATCGAGATTCCGGCGCAGGTGTCAGGCCAGACCATTGAGGCCCGCTTTCGCCCAACTCACTTGAAAGTGGCGATTTATGCACAGATCACCGGATTGTTTTTCTGCCTGTCAGTTCTATTGTCCGGCCAGTTGTTCACAAAAAAATTGAGTCAGGGACTTCTCAATGACCGGAGAGCGAAGTTAAGATCAACGAGTCGTGATGATCATCAATGATCTCTTCGCGTCTATTCTGATGCGGGAACATAAACCATGCCAGATTGTTCATGCAGCCTTTGCGGGCGTGAGATTAATGATTTCTCGGAAAAACATTTTGTTGTCCGGTTTGATGTAAAAGAAGCTGATAACAAACTTCTGCCGGTTTTGCCTGATCAGGATACCGATCCTCTTGAAATGATGACTCACCTGATCATGACCGGGCCGTCGTCTGAAGCCGGATCGACTGATTCCAATTCAGAGTTTACACTCTGTTCCAACTGCCACCAGGTTTTTCTCAAAGACCCATTCGGTGCGAAAAATTCCAGAAAAGTTCGTTTCAGTCTCAACTGATTTCGTTAAAATTTAAATCATCTTCCTGACACTGGTCTTTCATGGCCAGTTTCATGTCACTAATCGCACAAAACAGGTTGACTTTATGCATCGCAGGCATCTGCTTAAATCAGCACAGGCTGTCGGTTTGATGGCGGCCAGCAGTGGGTCGCTTATCACTTTTGCAGATATTCAGGCCAGGCCGGCCGACCCCGCCACGCCGCTGGAAATCGGAAGTCGTCGCGAACTTTTTATCGATCATTATCTGATTGATGACCTCAAAGGCACACGCCTGAGGCTGCACTCGCCGGTTGAAGCCGCCGCGACAAGCCACCCCGGCAATAACATGGAATACGGCACCGTAATTAAGGACGGATCGCTTTACCGGCTTTATACCCGCGATGGACGGGGCGCCAAACGCGATGGCGATGCCCCTGAAGTGACCCGCTATTGCGAGAGCCATGATGGCATTCACTGGTCGTGGCCGAATCTTGGGCTGGTGGAAATTGATGGCTCAAAAAGTAACAATGTCATCCTGCACGAACCGCCATTCTGCCATAATTTCGCCCCAATGATTGACACTCGTCCTGGAGTGCCTGCGGAAGAACGCTATAAAGCCCTGGCCGGAACCGTGAAGAGCATGCTCTTCGCCTTTGTTTCAGCCGATGGAATCCGCTGGAAAAAATTGCAGGACAAGCCGGTCATCAGTTACACGAAAGAATATGCGTTTGATTCTCAGAATGTCTCTTTCTGGTCTGAGACAGAAAATTGCTACGTCTGTTACTTTCGTCATTTTCTTGATAAAAAGCTCCGGTCCGTCTGCCGCACCACGTCACCGGATTATCTGAACTGGACGGAACCGGTGCCCATGAAGCCGAATTTTCCGGGCGAGCATATTTATACGACACTGACGCATCCGTATTTTCGTGCACCTCATATTTATATTGCCACACCGACCCGGTTTTTTCCGGATCGCGGCGAAAGTACAGATGTCATGTTCATGACGGCACGGGGCTCCGCCAAATTTGACCGTACCTTCCGTGATGCCTTTATTCGCCCGGGGCTCGACAAGAACCGCTGGGGTAATCGCTCAAACTATGCGGCCTGGCATATTGTGCCCACCGGCCCTGAAGAGATGTCGATTTACATGACACCCTTCCGCCGATTTACCTTGCGAACCGATGGCTTTGCTTCGGTTTCGGCCGGGGCCGATATTGCCGAGATGACCACCAAACCGCTGGTTTTCAAGGGTAATCGATTGTCGCTCAATTATGCGACAAGTGCCGGTGGGCAACTCAAGGTAGAAATTCAATCGCCCGATGGCAAGCCATTGCCGGGCTTTGAGATGGCAGATGCCAGGACACTTGTAGGCGATTCGATCGATGAATCTGCGGCATGGAAGAAAAATCCTTCGCTTGCTGCCCTGGCAGGCCAACCTGTGCGACTTCGATTCTTATTGCAGGAAGCAGATCTTTTTGCCCTGCAATTCATTGATTGAATCAATTGAATTCATCGTGAATCATGGACTCCGACAATGAAAAAAGCTGCAAAAATTCTACTTTTACTGATTGCATCTTTCACCCAGGCCATATCAGCTGAAAAGCCGAATGTGCTGTTGATTTGTGTGGACGACCTGAAGCCGAATATTGGCAGCTATGGCGACCCGCTGGCCAGAACACCCAATATTGACCGATTGGCTGCCAGGAGTTTGCTTTTTGAGCAGGCTTATTGCAACCAGGCAGTCTGTTCGCCTTCGCGTAATGCGCTTCTCACATCGCTTCGGCCGCAGACGCTTGGTATATATGAACTTGCCACGAATTTCCGCAAGTCGCGGCCTGATGCCATCACGTTTCCCCAGTATTTCAAGCAGAATGGTTATCGCACTGAGGGCATGGGCAAAATTTTTCATGTGGGGCATGGTAATAACGAAGATGCTGTTTCATGGTCGGTTCCCCATTTCAAGGCGAAGAGCATCGGTTATGCACTGAAGGAGAATCAGGCCCCGACACGTGAAGGAGCCCTGTTTGAGAACCAGAGCCCTGCCAATCTGCCCAAGGGAGCCGCTTATGAATCAGCGGATGTGCCGGACAATGCCTATGGCGACGGGGCCATTGCCGATGAAGCGGCGAAGCGACTGGAGGCGGCCAAGCAGACACCTGGCACACCGTTTTTCCTGGCTGTCGGGTTTGTCAAGCCGCACCTGCCATTCTGTGCTCCAAAGAAATACTGGGATATGCACGATCGCTCAAAATTTGAGTTGGCAAAGGTGGCCAACGCCCCGGAAGGTGCGCCTGCTTTTGCCCCGACTTCGTGGGGCGAGCTGCGGAACTATAAAAACATGCCGGAAAAGGGGCCTGTTGATGCAGAAACGGCCCGCACGCTGATTCACGGCTATTATGCCGCCACCAGCTATATGGACGCCCAGCTAGGCCGCGTGCTGGACGCCCTGGATTCAACAGGCCTTGCCGCCAACACGATTGTTGTGCTCTGGGGCGATCACGGCTGGCACCTTGGCGACCATGGGATGTGGTGCAAACACACAAATTACGAGCAGGCGACGCGGATTCCGCTGATGATTCATGCCCCTGGAATGAAGCAGGGCCGCCGCACGGGAGCATTTATCGAATCGGTTGATATTTACCCGACCGTGGCCGACCTGGCCGGGCTGAGTGTTCCGCAAGGCCTTGACGGAATCAGTCAGAAGTCGGTGATTAATGGTCTGGCATCGCATGAGCGAGGTCATATCACCCATGTTTATCCTCGTGGTAACGGATTGCTTGGTCGGGCCATTCGTACAGATCGATACCGGATGGTGGAATGGAAAAAGATTGGCGAGAATGTATCGACGGCCGAGTATGAGCTTTATGATTACCAGGCCGATCCGCTGGAACGAAAAAATATCGCAGCTGATCAACCACAGGTGATGGCTGAATTAAAGGCAATCCTTGCCGGGTATCCGGAGGCGAAGCCACAAATAAAAGCCGCAACGAACCCGAACGAAAAAAACAAAGCGGCTGCGAAATCAGACCGGAATGCCATGTTTGTGCGACGAGACAAGGACGGTGACGGGAAATTATCCCGCGAAGAATTTCTCGTGAATCAGCCCGATCCTGATGAGGCACCCAGACGATTTGTAAAATTCGATACCAATACCGACGGCTTTCTGAGCCAGGCGGAGTTTGTCAATCAAGGCAGGAATTGACGACGTTTTTACTGAACAAATTCGTTCAGGGAGGTGAAGTGGTATGGAAAGTCTTGCACAGACTGTCGTTCTCCTGGCTTTGTTTTCCACAATCGCAGGTGGACTGATTGGAGCCGGGCTGGGGCTGCTTATTTCCAGCCGGTTCAAGACATCACGGTCTATCAGCCTGATAACAGGCCTTGTTGCAGGCGGTTTGTCAGGCTTTTTCCTGCTGCCACTGATTGGCAGATTGTCATAATTTGACAAAAGAAAAAGATAATTGAAAAAATAACAGATCTGGATTGAAAAATGGTTGAAAGATTCCAAAACCGGAGGTGTTTCCGGTTTTGGAGTCATGGTTTCTATCAAATCACTTGCCGCCAGTGCCCGAGGCCGGCAAAACAGCCGGTTTGGGCAAAAGCGAAGGTGATTTGGCAGGTGGGCTGATATTGTTGTCTGAATCCGAGGCCAATTTGCCCAGAAACGCCTGGTCGAGGTTTTTCAGGTCGGTCCAGAGAGTACCCGGACCAGCATAAAATACGCCCATCCTGATCTTCTCAGGCAAGCCTTCGGCGAAAATAAAGCGGTTGTAGGCTTCAGGGCTTCCCAGAGCATCGACAGAGAGCTTATATTTCTCAGCCTCGGCTTCGTTGGCAAGCTGTACTTTTTTCGCTTCAGCTGCACCCATGAGTTTGGTGATCTGTGCCTGAACCGTGGCGGTTTTGGCGTCGATCACTGCCGAGAGTTTTTGGGTGTCGGCCTCAATTTCCCTGGCTTCCTTTTCGCCTTTGGCAGTGGTTTCGGCCATCATTTTTTGTGTTTCGGCCTTTGTTCGCCGTTCTTCCAGCACCACTTTGGCCTCAGCCTCGGTCAGGTCGGCCTTGGCCTTGGCAGTTTTCTGTTCCTGTTCGCGGGTTATCTTGAGTTCCGTAGCGATGTAAGAACGCTGGATAGGCTCGCGCACTTCTGCCGGAACATAGATGTGCCGGGTCAGCCCGAAGAGCAGTGACAGGTTCTTACCCTTGAGCACACGCTCCAGCTCGTCTTCCACATCACTCTGAAATTCTTCTCGACTGTTACCTACCAGCAGGTCAACAGCACCTCGCTTAGAACCATTAATTCGGCAGATAGACCCAATCTGTGGTTCAATCACCTTCTTACGGACATCTGTCAAAGTGCCGAAATTTCGTACCACATCAGGGGCCTGGTCGGGCAGAATTCCCCAGATCGCGGTGAAATCAAGATGGATACGAAAGCCGTCGTTCGATGGAAATTCAATTCCCTCGCCTTCGACATAAACAGGGTCGGGCTCAGAGATCATCCCGTCCTTCGCGTTTGAAAGTGTCTGTCTCGCGATAGTTTTACCTGAGGTTTTGACCATTAATGTCGTTTCGTTGAAGCCAATCGAGATAACGTCGACCCGTTTTTCAGCCGGGTTTATCCAGTAAAGCCCAGGTTGCAGCACCTGATCCTGCACACCCTGTTTTTGCTGGTTATCCGGGCTGTTGTCGCCCACTTTGTTATAAACCACGCCGACATATCCCGGCATGATTAAGGTGGGGTCATCCGGCCTCGAAGTCAGTCCTTCGGCAAGTACAACGGCTGTGGTCTTGGCAACCTTGTTCACCTCATAGGCGTAAGGGTTCATTCGATAGCGGCCCGGTGTGAGCACCTGTCGCCAGGTTCCTCGAAAACCTGGCCCATTTGCCAGGATTTCACCTTCAGGCATGTTTCTGCCGATTTTCGACGTAACCACTCCAATTTCATTTGGGGCAATCACCACATCAGGCACAACTTTGCGTTCATATTCCACAGGGTTGTAGAAGTGTCGCCCGGGCCCTGGCATGAATTCCAGAATGCCAATCTCAAGGGCATGGCCTTTTTCGTCAGCCTTCGCGAGAGTACCTTCGCCAGCCATGGGTGCTGAACCAACCGGGAATGGCCCCTTGTATCGCAGAAGCAGACTGTTGCCGGCGGGTACCTCCACCCGACAGATGCCATATTGCCAGATGCCCAGGTAGCCAATGCAATAAACTGTTGAAACAAGCAGTGTCGTCAGGGCCAGCAGTTTATCGAGCTTCTGCCTTCGACGCATCAAAAGCATGGGCAGGGCGATAATCGCTGTTGCCAGAAGCACTGCCAGGATCGGGTTCATGCCATGCCAAAGCACAAAGCATGGCATGAGCATTGAAGCGGAAAGAGACCAGAGAATAATTCTCACGGGTGTCTGGTTCATGGTTTGCTCCCATTGACAGTATTGCCTGATGTCGCCGGGCGAACTGGTAAGGGCGACTCCTGAAATGGCTGAACCGGGATGCTGCCGGGAATTTCACGGTTATTGACAGCGGGTTTATTCTCAGGGGCCGTGGTTGCCGCAGCAGTTGGCTTCAGCGGAACCAGCCGTCGCCTCTGGCGCGTCTCGTCTTCAGTTGGTGGCAGAAACGCCTGCTTGAGCAGGTCCATAATCGGGCCGTCGGTATTGGTCATGATTGTTTGAAAAGCAGGCGCGAATTTGGCCAGAATCATGTTCTGTGCCAGGGCATGGCCATCTCCGTCAAAGGCCATCACCCGGGTCGTAATTCCAGCAACCTCGGCCTTGTTCTTGAGCCGAATGACTTCAGCTGCCGCTTCGCCCTGCTGCTCGATGGCCATGGCCTTATCCTGTGTGGCCTCAAGCTCTTTCTGGGCGACTGCCAGCTTCTGTTCGGCCAGCGTCACTGCCACTTTCTGTTCCTGCTCAGCCTTGGTTATCTGCTCGATCACGCCCTGTTCGGCTTCAACCACGGCTTTCTTCTGATCGGCCAGTAATTGTTGTACTTTAAGCTGGGCTTCGGCTTCCTGCTGCAATTTCTCCTGGTTATATTGCTGCAGTTGCTGTTTGGCCACTTCCCGGGCCCGAACCGGGGTGGCAATAGCTTCAGGCGGCAGGATGGAAGTGATGGCCACTTCCAGAATTTCCACACCCTGCCTGCGACAGTTTTCCGTCAGGCTTTTTACAAGATTTGACTGAAACTGTTCACGATCGTCGCCGCTGATGAATTGCCCACCCGTCAATTTTGAACCATTGATCCGGCAGATAGACCGGGTCTCGGGCGTGATGATCTTGCTGATGATCTCGGTATCAATCGCATCGCCATTCGTGTCTTCATTATAAAGCACAAAGACTTCACTCGCACGCGTCGGATCAACGCGGAACGTGACCGTGCCATTCACAATCACCGCAAATCCATCGGCGCTGAGAAAATCCATTTTGCCTTCAGAATCGAGACTGAAGGCCTTGGTGCTGCAATCAACGACACTTACTCTTGTTTCATAAGGGTTTAAGTAATATGTTCCCGGTGGAAGTGTCTCTTTCTGCACACCTTTTTCACCGGTTTCCACCAGAATCTGGTTCGGGTTTGTTGATAATTTCCCTGCAAGATTGGTAACAACACCACGAGATTGAGCCGGCACCATGACGGGAGGGTGTGTTTCAATCTGTTCTGCATACCAGTTATAAGGATAACGGCCTGGTCGAAGAACCTCCCGTCTGATACCCTTCTGGCCCTCGACTGCCAGCACCTGACCCTGTGGTAAAGGCTTGCCCACCAGGCTGATACGAATACCCAGCATTCCTTCGGGGATAACGGTTTGCTCTTTTATTTCCCAGTCCCAGTAAAGGGGGTTGTAGAAATAACGACCTTCGGTGAGAACCCCGTTGTTGGTGCCGCCCGTCTGGACTCCCTTAAAATATTGACCATTTTCAGGTGGTGGGGCCAGTTCCTGGTCGGGCTTGAGATCGATCCCCGTTC
>JBEITT010000069.1:0-27732 GCA_040374745.1 Planctomycetaceae bacterium
ACCGCAGATCTTGTGACAGCGACGCTCGTCGTTGCGTTACTTCAGGGTCGTATTTCAGTTCCATCAGAAATTGAATTGCTTGTCAACAACTTTTCCGCCGACAGGAGAGATTAAACCATGCCTGAGAAATACAAAGTGATTGTAGAAAAAGACAGCTTTGTTTTCAGTGCAGGGCATTTCATTACATTTGACGGTGATAATTGTGAACGGCTACATGGCCACAACTACAGAGCAAGCGTGGAAGTTACTGGCCCACTTGATGAAAATCAATATGTTTTTGACTTTATTGCCTTGAGAGATATTTTTGCTTCTATTATCGCAGGCCTTGATCACCGAATGCTGCTTCCGGGTGAGAGTGATAAAATTCAACTCACTGGGCAGAATAACAATTGGCTGGTCACTTACAAAGATCGTTATTGGAGTTTTCCAAAAGACGAATGCGTGGTTTTACCGATTTCAAATACAACAACAGAACTGATTGCAAAATGGCTGGGATTGCAATTACTTCATGAATTTCAATCAAGGGGTATGATGCAACCCCCTAAAATCACAATAACCTGTGAAGAAAACTTTGGACTCAGGGCCGTTTGGAAATGGTATCGCGATTGAATTGTCAGAACACTGCCTAGTTGCCGGACCCATCGCTGATACCACCAAGCCTTTTCCAGATGATCGGATCAACCGTATCTTTCCATGAACGCACTGAACCATCCAGCAGCAGCACGTTTACATTTCTTACGTGACCGCTTGAAGTTCCCATCTGGCCACAGTTATCCTTCACCGCTATTGCCGAATATCTCCAGTTTGGTAACAGACCATGATGATAAAGTGTATTTCGCCAGTCTCCTCGCGACCAATCATGCCCGGCATTGCCCTGGACATCATTAATATTTGAATTTCCATTGACACCAAATGCAACCGTATCCTGACAGATTTCGAATCTGCGATAATTCTGTACAGATTCACCGTTTGTTCCATCTCCCAGCAGTCGCTCAGAAAAAGCGGCGGTGAAGGCGAGACCATCCAGTTTCTCGATTTCGTTTAAACTCTGTCGTGACCCTATGGAAAAAGCACCTGATTCACCCCGGGCATTCACACCTGTATTGGCACGATAATTAGTTGACAATGGCAGCATGATTGATCTGTCTGAAGGGCAGCGAAGACCGGCGATACGTTGAGGCTCAGGGTTGAATTTAGATTTGTCTGAGGATTTTATCTGAGAATTGACATTCAGAAAATCACCAATCTGCAAATCCTGTCGAAATGCAAAAAGTGGGCTCGTGCCAGGATTGGCATCAATACCACTCCAAATATTGACTACGGGTAAAGTATCATTATGATTCTGGCTATACAAAAGCATGGCCTGGCCAATCTGCGCCAGATTTGAAATACAACTCACAGCCCTTGATTCTTCTCTGGCCCGAGGCAGGCGAGACAGCAAAAGTAAGGTGCCAAAGACGAGAATAGCACATGAAAGTACGACTTCAGACAGTGTCAGAGCTCTTCCTGAAACATCAGTTCCCGAATTTATCATCACTTCTCAAGCCTTTTTATCATGGGATATCGCAAGTATCATTCTCGTTACGATCATCATTATCGATCCGGGAATTCAAAACTTCCTGAATGGCTGTGGCCCTGATTCGATGCGCAACGAATCTTACGATGGCATCAAACAATGCAATAGTCAATAAAATGATAGCCATAAAACCATTTATCGCCCATATTGTCACAAAAAGTAATCTGTCCTCTCTCATTTCAATCGGTATCTGTGAACCTACAGCAAGCAACAAAGACTCAACCCACATCAGTCGAATGCCAATACTGCGGAGCCGAATTGACAGCCTGTCCAGGGCACCGTGTCTAGGCCATTTTGGACGATATTCTTCCCAGCGAGCCAGAAAAAAAGCAGAAACAGCGACGAACGCGGCAAGGATCAGGCCTGCAAAAGAGAGCGAACCGGGTTGACCGTTTATCATTGGTATTTCACTCTTCAATTTCACGGCTCAATGTCATTGCAACACCCATTCCACCACCAACACAAAGACTGGCAATTGTTTGATGAGCCAACCCACATGCCAGCTGGTTTGCCAGATGTACGATCAACCTTGCACCAGATGCTCCAATCGGATGCCCCAGCGCGATAGCTCCACCATGCCTGTTAATTTGATCAGGGTTTAATTGCAATTGCTTTAAACATGCCAGTGTCTGTGCTGCAAAGGCTTCATTAATTTCAATACGATCAAACATTTCAATACGATCTCCGTTCCGATCGATAATTTTATTGATGGCATGAACTGGACCAAGTCCCATAAATTTCGGGTCACATCCAACTTCTGAATAATCTCTGATGTAGGCCAGTGGGGTAATTGAATGCTCCCTGACAAAGTTCGAAGAGGCAATTAAAACCATAGCTGCGCCATCGTTAATTCCTGATGAATTACCAGCCGTCACGGTGCCTAGAGGATCAAATGCAGGTTTTAATTCAGATAGCGATTCAAATGAACTCTCAGGTCTCGGGTGTTCATCTAGGTTTAATCCACCTGCAGATACAATTTCATTTTGAAAAATTCCATTGGCGATTGCCTTCGCTGCACGATGTTGTGAATCTAATGCAAAATGGTCCTGTTCGGCCCGACTGATCTGAAATTCATGGGCAAGCCGTTCTGCACTCTTTCCCATATGTTCGCCGTCGAAAGCATCAAGAAGTCCATCTTTTAAAATGCAATCAATGAGTTCTGAACTGCCGAATCTCAATCCGGATCTGATTCCGGGAACTATGTAAGGTGCTTGAGACATGGATTCAGTGCCACCACATAGAATCAGTTGTGCCTGACCCGATCGTATTGCATCACAGCCAAGTGCGATTGCCTTCATGCCAGAACCGCACATCATATTGACAGAGTAAGCCGGGCTTGATGCTGGAATACCCAGCTTAAGGGAAATCTGCCGCGAGATATTCATCCCCTGCCCAGCTGAAAGCACATTTCCAACGATAGTGAGGTTGATTTTTGATAATATTTCCATTTTTATTAAATCAACCAATAGTGCATTTGAAGCAATAACAGCAAGATCAACGGCACTGAATTTGCTAAGTCGGCCCAGGAACCTTCCTTGTGGAGTGCGTCTGGCTGCGATGATTGCGATTCTGGGATTCATAAGGTATTCAACCGGTTATCATTCAGGAAATGGGTGAAAACAGTGACCTGGCATTTTCCGGACATGATGAATCAGTGGCCGAAATGACATGTGTTGCAGAACGTCTCGCTCAATATCAATTCCAGGCGCAATTTCAATCAGTTCAAGTTCTTTATCTGTCAAACGAAAAACAGCCCGCTCTGTAACATACAAGACTTCTCCGGCTCGTCGATACCGAGAATCGGAACAAAACCCAATCTGATCGACATTTCTGACAAACTTTTGAATTGATCCTTCCTGAATTATTAGCAATTCACCATCGATAAATTGAATTTGCAGGCCAATTGTTGTAAATGATCCACAAAATACAACTTTTTCAGCATTGTGCGAAATATTGACGAAACCGCCGACACCAGCAAACTTCTGGCCAAATCGAGATACATTGACATTTCCCAGACTGTCAATCTGTGCAGCGCCCAAAGCGGCAAAATCAAGTCCACCACCATCATAGAAATCAAACTGGGCCGGTTGGTCAATAATGGAATCAGGCCATGAAGATGCACCGAAACTAAGACCGCTGGCGGGTTGGCCCCCAATTGGGCCACTTTCAATTGTCAGTGTACAACTTCTCAGAATTCCACGTGCTGCTGCAACCCGGGCAATTCCTTCAGGCATACCAATTCCAAGATTGGCAATAGAACCAGGTTTCAATTCATCGCAGGCCCGGCTTGCAATGATATATCTTTCATCAATCAAAGCGAAATCAGATGTCGTTTTATCTGGGTTGGTGAAATTTAAATTGGTTCTCAAGTCGTTTTCCGAACAATATGCCGGATTATAACTCTCTGCAAAAGTCTGTTCGTGATCGTGGGGTTGGGCAACCACGATGTGATCGACCAGAATGCCCGGCACACGCACATGCTGTGGTGGTACTGAATGATCAAGCAATTCCTCAACCTGTGCGATGACAATTCCACCGCAGTTTCTCACGGCCTGGGCGATTGGCAGAGACTCTCCAATAATGGCTTCACGGTGCATGATCAAGCCGCCATGAATGTCGGCAGCAGTGGCACGAATTAACCCGACATGTAGAGGAAATGATTTGTACCAGAGCCACGTCCGACCGCCAATCTCAATTCGTTCGACAAGCGGCTCGGTTGTCATTGCATTAAGCCGACCACCATATTGAACAGGATCGACAAATGTCCCTAGACCGACATGAGTGATACAACCCGGCCTGCCTGCCGCAATATCCCGAAAAAGCTGGCAGATGACTCCCTGTGGAAAATTGTAACCCTCGATTTTATTTTCAACAGCCAGTTTGCCAAGCCCCGGGGCAAGCCCCCAATGGCCACCAATCACTCGTCGAATTAATCCTTCATGAGCAAGATGATTCAGACCACGCGTGCGACCATCCCCCTGCCCGGCACCATAGACAATTGACAGATCTCTCGGTTCGCCTGTTTGCTGAAATCTTCTTTCCAGCGCTGCAGTTAAAGTTTCGGGATGTGCAGCACCAACAAAACCACCACTTACTACAGTAGTTCCACTTTTAATCAGGCGAACAGCATCATCGGCTGAACAGACCTTGTAATCTCTTGGTGGCATCAGCCGATCCATCCGCCATTGACATGCAAGGTTTGCCCTGTAATATAACTGGACAGATGACTGCACAGGAATAAAATGCAATCTGCAATTTCTTCGGGTTCGCCAAACCGGGCAAGTGGAATCTGCGAAATCATTTCGGCCCGCGATGATTCTGGAATAGATTTACCCATATCAGTCAATACAACGCCAGGTGCCACCGCATTAACGTTGATATTCCGTCTTGCAAGCTCTCGGCTCAATACCTTTGTCAGGCCAATCACACCTGACTTGGCTGCAACATAATTTGACTGGCCGAAAAAACCAAGCGTGGCACTGATTGATGCCAGATTGACGATTCGTCCGCCATCATTCATTTTTTCGCCTGCCGCTTTGCACATCTGAAAAACACCCGTGAGATTGGTATCAATCACCGCCTGCCATTCATCAAGTTGCATTTTCTTCATGGTTTTGTCACGCAGGATTCCGGCATTATTGACCAATAAATCGAGTGAGCCAAATTGTGCTATTGCTGCCGTGACCATGGCCTCACAATCGGTCATTTTTCGAACATCAGCCGGAAATGAAATTGCCCGCGAACCAAGGAGTTCAACCAGTGCTTCTGCCTGCTTCTGCTGATTGCCTCCTGCATCTGGGAAATAATTGATAACTACACTGGCACCAGCGGCATGGAGTTTCTGGGCTGTGGCGAACCCCAGACCCTGCGAAGAGCCCGTCACGATTGCCGATTTGCCTGAAAGATCAACTGTAATCATTTTTCACGATTTCAAGTATTGAAATTCATCTCCACGAGTCGAGCGATTCACGCATCAGCATTTTATTAGCAGCGTCGTCGTTTGTGAATTGTTCGGTATCTGCATTCCATTTGCTGCGGTGGCCGGGTCCGCGTTGGGGAAAAAGCCTGATGGTTGCATTTGCAATATGACATAGGGCCGATGAGGCATGGCCAATTTCAACTGGTGCACGTGGCTCGTTTCGCGACTTTACGCATTCAATGAAATTGGCGAGATGTGCAGAATGCGGATCTTTCGTGCCTGTGGGCTTATTCGGCATGTCTTTGAGCAGTTCGGGGTCAGAGGCCGTTGTTCCCCTGTATCCGGTCTGAATCCAGCCATCCTGGCCTTCAAATCGTGTCTGAACCTGTTCGGGCCCACTTTCGCAAATCAGTTCAACACCATTTTCATAGAGACAACGAAAGCGTGTTTCGGTTGCAGTATTAAAAAGACTGCCTTCTGGCAGAAATTTCGCGTCGAGACATTCCACTTCCACAGGCCCGCCCGTATCAAGGCCCATGCCCCAGTGGGCCATGTCATTACTGTGTGCACCGAAATTGGTAATCTGCCCACCGGAATAATCATAATGAAATCGAAAACGATAGAGGCAACGGTCGTTGTGATAGGCGACTCGCGGAGCAGGCCCGAGCCAAGTGCGATAATCAAATGTCATTGGAACATGTGTCGGCTTCCAGCCAGGCCCAGGCCCAATTTTATTATTGTAACCGACTTTTGTCACAACCTTCTGAAGTTTGCCGATTTTGCCGGCTTTCACCGTTTCGCACACAAACTGGCTCACGGGGTTTGAACGCTCATGGCTGCCTGTCTGCAAAATTCGCTTGTGTTTCCTTACCGCAGATACCAGCTCCCTGCCTTCTGAAAGTGCAAATGTCAAAGGCTTTTCGCAATAAACATCTTTTCCTGACTCAAGGGCCATGATGCTGATAATTTTATGCCAGTGGTCAGGTACGACGACCAGAACAGCATCAATATCTTTGCGATCGAGCAAGCGGCGGAAGTCAGAATAAGACTCGCATTTGTATTTATTTGAAGTCGAATTGGCATTGGCTTGCTTTTCAATCAGTTTGCGGGCTGGTTCGCGACCATAAAAATGGTCTGGTTCCTTATAGCCATGACTACCTTCGTTCACATCGCATACAGCCACGACATTACCGAGATCGGCTGCAAGAAATCTGGTCAGAAGCCAGAAACCCTGATTGCCCGGGCCGATCAGGCCGATATTAACCCGTTCATTTGCAGCATTTGCCCCAAAAAGCCGCGAACCAATCATAAATCCTGAAAAACCTGCGGTGGCCTGACGAATTAAATGGCGTCGGTTAGTTGTCATGGCGGGTACTGACTTCCAAAACGGGTCGATTGTCTGAAGAACATGCTTCCCTTATCTGAATTATCGTATTGACCGTACCATGTCAATCAGATTTAAAAAATAAATGAGTTTTTCTTGAATTTACCGATCGGCTGATATACTTTAAACGAATTGTATTGGATGATCGTTCAGGGAAATGAACTGTCAATTTGATTTGAAGTAAATTGGGAAAAAGCCTGAGATGATTTTTAACAGATTCCAGTCCCTTAAAATGATTTGGTTGCTTTTCGGTCTGATACCCATTCAGTCATATGCTGATGAAATAAAATCAATTCGTGTGGCAGCCATTTCATTTGAACCGCAGAAACTCGCTTTAAAAGAGAATGCCGATAAATTAAAGAAACTTTTCCGCAAGGCGGCTGATGGGGGTGCCAGGCTCGCTGTTGCACCTGAAGGTGCGTTGGAAGGTTATATAGTTAATGAAATTATCGATGGAAAAATTTCGCCGGCTCGTATGAAAGAGGTGGCATTGACGATCGACGATCCTCTGATTATGAGTTTCCGCCAGTTGGCTTGCGAGCTTGGAATCTGTCTGGTATTCGGATTTGCTGAGAAAATTGGCGAAGATATTTTCAATACCGCCATTTTTATTGATGACCAGGGTAAGATCTGCGGCAAATACCATAAAATGCAATTGGCCGAGGGTTGCCACCCTGATTGGTGGTTTAATCGACTGGGGACAAAGGCAAGAGCTTTCGACACTCCAATTGGAAGAGTCGGGGTGATGATCTGCAACGACCGATGGAACCCGCTGCTTGCAAAAATTCTGAGACTTGATGGTGCCTGTCTGCTTGTGGTGCCGTCGTTTGGCTCGGTCAGCAGGGCACAGGATGAAGCCGTCTTAGCCAGGTCTCTTGAAAACAATATTCCGCTGGTTGAAGCCAATGTCGGTGTCACGCTGGTGGCTGATGGGCAGAGGATCGTGGCGGTTGACAGGCTCAGAGAACAGATCACCTATGCTGAAATTGCAATTCCCGAACCGCTCCCGATCAATATTCTGGAACGTGACCGTATGGAAATGCAATTTCTCAAGGAACGCCTGCGAGAAATGCCAAAACGTTATCAAAAGACGATGGAGAAACTCAAAAGATGATCGGGTGCCAGAAGCCCGGTCAGGTTTCTGGCACCATCAAGTTCCTGAGTAATTGCCGAAGGGATTTATTTGATTTCGAAAATAGCTTCGACCTCAACAGCAGAGCCTGTTGGAATCTGGGCGAAGCCAAGGGCGCTTCTGGCGTGGTAACCATCACTCGTTTTGCCGAAAATCTCATGCAGCAGGTCGCTGCAGCCGTTGACGACAAGGTGCTGCTCGTGGAAGTCGAGCGACGAATTCACACAGCCCAACAATTTCAGCACACGCAGGCCATTGAGCGTGCCATGAAAATTCCAGACACTGTTCAGTATTTTCTCGGCACACTCACGGGCGGCTTTTTTACCGTCTTCCACGCTCACCCCGTCGCCAAGTTTGCCTTTCATGTCGCTCACATGACCCGATGTGATCAGTAAATTACCTGTGCGTACCACCAGGGCCAGATAACCGGGCTCCTGCTTGGTGAACTTGATTCCGAGCGATTCGGCTTTTTCCTGCGGTGTCATTTTGATTTTTTCCTTCGGTTTGATCCCTGCAAGATTGTTGGCTTGCCAGCCTGCATCCGCAGTTTGACTTCACCAGATCATGTTCTGGCCCCTCATTTCCGGCCTATCCTACTAAAATCCCGGGCGATTTTCAGCAGTCGTTTTTTTGAAGCTCGCCGCAAGGCTTTCCAGCAAGTAGTTCTCAAGTTCTATTCAAGGATGAATTTACAGGAATTCGTGGCGCCAGATTGACTGAGGACCAACCCCAGGATGTTTTTTTTGTTAAATCCGGCAAATCTTCGTTTATGGGGTAGAATTGAGGTGTCCAGACTCAGCCTGGCGGGGGTAGGAAAAATGCTCCTAAACCAATCTGAATCAATGATATGGATCGAGATGAGCCATGTGTGGAATCGCGGGTGCATTTGACCTGACTGGTCAGCGGATGTTTGACGAAGCCCGGCTGCTTTCGATGACCGGTGCGATCACGCATCGCGGGCCCGACGACGAGGGAATTCACATCGAGCCAGGAGTGGCCCTGGGTGCCCGGCGTTTATCGATTGTCGACCTTGCCGGCGGGCATCAGCCCATTCCGAACGAGTCAGGCCGCATCTGGGTGGCGTTTAACGGCGAAATATTTGAATATCCGGAAATTCGAGAAAAATTGCTGGCCAAAGGTCATCATTTGGCCACCCGCTGCGACACCGAAGCCTGGGTGCATCTTTACGAAGATCATGGTGCGGGGATGTTTGATCATGCCCGTGGCCAATACGGCGTGAGCTTGTTTGACAGAGACAATCGCACGCTTTTGCTGGGCCGCGATGGTGCGGGAATTTGCCCGCTCTTTTATGCCGAGGCCGACGGTTGGCTTTTGTGGGGTTCCGAAATTAAAGCCATTCTGGCATCGGGGCTGGTGCCGGCCAGGCCGAATGTGAAGGCACTTGACTATTTTTTCAACTTTTTCAGTGCCACGCCTTTTCACACGCCTTTTGAGGGAATCAGGGCCATTCAGCCAGGGCATTTCCTCAAGGTGAAAGACGGCAGAATCAGTTCGCACAAATACTGGGATCTCGACTTCCCTGACGATGGCCAGGAACGGGTGGCCGCTGACCCGGCAATATTGGTTGACGAACTGGAACGCCACTTGGCTCATGCCACCAAGGTTCGGCTCAGGGGCGATGTGCCCGTGGCCAGTTATATTTCAGGTGGTCTTGATTCGACAGTTGTGCTGGGTTTGGCGACCCGAGAACGCGGCGGACCGGTTGATTCTTTCACGATTGCCCTGCAGAATGCCGGCCCTGATGAGCGGGACAAGGCCATTGAGTCAGCCGGGATGCTGGGCTCACCACTGACGGTTGTCACGATGGAGAAAAAAGACGTTGTTTCTGCAGTGCCCGAGCTGATTCGGGCTGCCGAAATGCCCATTCTTGATACGTCGGCCGGTTGCCTGCTGCGACTGGCTCAGGCGGTGCATGATTCAGGCAATAAAGTTGTTCTGACGGGCGAAGGGGCCGACGAAGCCCTGGCCGGTTATGCCTGGTTTAAGTCAGGCACCGCGCGAGAACGCTTCCGCAAGCGGTTTGGCTCGGTAATTCCCGCACTCCTTCGGCGTGGCATTCTTGGCATGATCGACCACGATCGTCGCGCCCGGCCCGACCGTTTCCCAATCATGGGCCAGCGCACGGCTCAGCAGGATTTATACGATTGGCTGGGTCAGGGTCGCGGGCTGGTTTATGGCGAGGCCATGTGGCAGAACCTTGACGGCTATAATCCTTATGAAGACATAGACTTACCAAACGACCGCTTCAGCAGGTGGAACTGGCTGAACCAATCGCTGTATGTCGGTTATAAAGTCATGCTGGCCGGTATGTTATTGCATGCCAAGGGCGACCGGGTGACGATGAACGCCTCGGTTGAGGGTCGCTACCCGATTCTCGACCATCGCGTGATCGAATTCTGCAGCACCATTCACCCGAAATACAAGCTCAACGGCCGAATTGATAAATGGCTGCTGCGCCAGGTGGCGGCCAAGACTCTGCCGCACCAGATCGCCAACAGGAAAAAGACTATGTTCCGGGCCAACCGGTCCGACAGCTTTCTGGGTCCGCATCGCCCGGCGTGGGTTGATCAGCTTCTTTCTGAAGATTCGCTGCGTAAAACCGGCTATTTTGACACGGCCAAGGTCCTGCGTCAGTGCCGTCTGCAACGTACTCTGCCGACAATCACGCCCCGCCGGTTTGTGCTGGATCAGACCCTGACATGCGTAGTAACAACGCAGCTCTGGCACCATATTTACATGGGCGGCGAGCTGTGCGATCTGCCCTCGTGGAGCCAGACGGAAGGCTTTCGCCAGCTTGCCCGGGCCACGCGGCCTGTTTCGAACCTGATGGCTCCGCAATTGCGTGACCGATTGGAACGCGTTGCTTCCTGAATGATGATGCGGTATCGTCTTCTATCGCCAAATGAGCCTGTCGTTCACGGCAGGCTTTTAATTTAAATTATGTGAAGGAGGTTGTTTCTTATCGTTTGAATGAAATGATAAAATAATTGTTGAATTTTTAGGTGTTAATAGTTTATACATAAGTCATGCTCCCCCTATGAATTCCCTGTTGCGTCAGCCTCGAAAACTTCGTAACCCTGCCTTGAAGAAAGAAAATTAAATTGATTGGTTTCATGAAAAAAATCTCTGGTGTTTCACGCAAAAATCGCCGTTCCGCATTCTCTTTTGCAGAACAATATGATCTCGAAGCCCGTCATCTTTTGACAACCGCCGTTTATGCGCAGGTTGGCACGAAGATCATGGCCAACAGTTACAATGTTAACACCCAGATGGGCCGTGACGTGGCGATGGATGCCAATGGTGTGACGACAGTTGTGTGGACTGATGGAGCAACCTGGACTGATGGTCTTGATGGTTCTTCGTTTGGGATTTACGCCAGAAAACTCAATTCCAGTGGTGCACCGGTTGGCAGCCAGTTTCGTGTCAACCAGCGTACGGAAGGCTGCCAGACCAGCCCCGTGATTGGGCTTGATGGCTCGGGCAATGCCGTTATTGCATACAGCAATTGCGACTATAATCCGGCTGCGATGTATAACAATTTTTCGAACTATGATGTCCGCATCCAGCGGATGAACGCTGACAACAGTCGCGGTACGGAAATCATTATTCCGACCCCGAACAACTACACATCTGACCCGACCCCGCAAATTCAGGTTGCCGCTGACGGTTCATTCACGGTGGCTTACAGAGACGGTGGGTATCTCTGTTTTCGTCGTTATGGTGCTGATAACACGCTTTTAAATTCGCAGTCGGCTATGATCGGAATCAGACCGGCGGAGGGTGAATCAGAGGCTTTTCCTGTTGCGCCAAGTTTCAAAATGACGCCGGATGGCACAGCGATGGCCATTTCAGGCATCAGGGTCAAGACGTTTATTGTGGATGTCGGCTGGAAGTATCAGGACCGCATTGCGGTGGATAAAATCGATTCCAGCGGTGTGGTCACGCGCGATATTGTTTATCAGTCGGGCTGGGAGGATAACTCCGAATCCAAAAAAATTCATGGTAATGGTCCTGTTCTTTCGATTCAGCCAACCGGTGATGGTGGATATATCTGGTTTAGCAAGGTGCAGGAGGGCGATGGAATTCTCTTGGCTGAGAAGCGAAATGCCACAGGTGTTAAAGTCAACGGTCCGATAACGCTGTCAAACAAAGTAAGTAGCACAGGTGTTTCGACATTGCTTCCGGGCACATCGAACATTCTTTTAGCGTATAGTAGTTATACTCCCTGGGTCGGTAGTACTTACTGCGCCCGGATACTTGATTCCTCTGCCAATCCACTGACAGAGGAATTCTTAATGCTGGAAAATCGCTACGGCGATGCATTGAAATTTGGTTTTGCGCCTGGAAATGCCAGCCGAATGGCTGTTTCATGGAATGACGAACACCCATGGCTGCCCTCTGGTGACGATTCAGCCAACGGTGTTCCGCTTGTGTTTCTTGAACAAGTCACGCCCAATTCAGTAATCTCATTTGCTTCTGCCACAACCTCGGCAAAAGAAAATGAACGGTATAAAACTGTCACCATCAACCGGACAGGCGAGTTGCGGATTGGTGGCTATTCAGTGAAGGTTTCCGCGTCATCATCTGATTTAACTTCGACCGAATTCACACCATCTGATAGGTTGGTGACTTTTGCCGCTGGTGAAACCAGCAAGACTGTTGATGTTTATTGGGCGGATAATTCGATAGTCAATCCAAACCGGCATATCAGCCTGAAATTGTCGGATCACAAAGGGCCAGAAGTTTCTCTGGGTTCAATTACTGAAACGACAGTCGAAATCATCGACGAAGAATCGCTGATCAATCACGCACCTGTCATTCAGGCGATCGGCAACAAGACAATAAATGCCGGCGATATTTTGAAAGTGCAGGTAGTTGCTACTGATTCTGATGTACCTGCCCAGATTTTGACCTACAGCCTGATTTCAGCACCTTCGGGAGCCGTTATTAACTCCTCCTCGGGTGAAATTCAGTGGGTAGCTGCCCAGGCAAGTTCACCTGCCAATTTTCAGGTGAAAGTCACTGACAACGGTACGCCTGCCCTTACGGCCAGTACGAGCTTTTCGGTAACGGTGAATCCTGTTGGTGGGACAAATGTTGCCCCGGTAGTCAAATCAATCAGCGATAGAATTGTATTGGCCGGCGAAACGCTGGTTGTCCAGGCGGTCGCTACCGATGCCAACGCCGGACAAACACTGACCTACGGGCTCATGTCTGCCCCCGCTGGTGCCACCATCAACGCCCAGACTGGCGAGATTCGCTGGGTGGCCGATCAGACAAGTTCACCGGCTATTTTCCAGGTAAAAGCTACAGATAACGGCACGCCAGCCCTCTCGGGGAGTACTTTCTTCAAAGTTACAGTTAATTCGGCGTCGGGTGGCGCAAATCAATCCCCGTTTTTTCAACCAGCCAATGATCTCATTGTCATCGCTGGTGATAGTGTGGTTGTAAAGATGACTGCCACCGACCCCGACCCAGGCCAAAGCCTGACCTACAGCTTTTTGGTGGCACCCGCCGGCGCAACGATCAACGCCCAGACAGGTGAAATCCGCTGGGTGGCTGTCGATAACCCGTCACCTTATGTGTTTCAGGTTCAGGTTACCGATAATGGCACACCCCAGCTTTCCGACTACACCTACTTTGAGGTGACGGTAAATCCGGTTTATTTCAACAAGCCAGTCAGGCCACTGGGGTTATCCACAGTCTCTAATGCTTCCGCAAATATCAGTGGTTTGCTGTTAAGATTCTCGGGAGAGTTGATTGCATCTCCTGCCGCGAACCTCAGGAATTATCGGGTAGTCAACGCCGGCAGAGATAAAAAATTTGGCACCAGAGACGACAGGTCATTTGCGATACGTTTGGCCAGGATACTGCCAGCAGATTCAAAAACAATCTCTATTACATTCAGAACCGCACTGCCGAAAAATGACGACTATCGCCTGACAATCACCGGATTAACCGAGAAAAAAACCGGTAAATTGATCGATGGCGATAAAAACGGTACCAATGGCGGCACTGTTACCGCTTATGTCCGAAGAGGCATCACTTCAGCTTCGATTCGCCGAAGTATCATATCCTGAGAATTTCTCTGAGGAGCAACGCCAGGCTTGCCTGGCTCCTCACTATCATCGATTACCGCGTGGCAGCCTGATATAGCCAGGGTTTGGCAAGGGCCCCTTCCACTTGTGCAGCAGCCAGTAACCGCATGGCACAATCACGGGGCGCACCAGAATTGCATCGATCGTGATGCCAATCACCAGCGCCAGGCCCAGTTGCCGTAAAGAACTAAGCGGGCTGAACATAAAAGCCGAAAAGCTGCACACCGTAATCGCCGCGGCCGAGCTGATCAGCCCGCCTGTCGAGCCCACAGCACGTGCCACGCCATTTTTCAGCCCATGCAGCTTGGTTTCTTCCTTCACACGGCTCATCAGGAAGATGTTGTAATCAACACCCACCGCTACAATCAGCACAAAAAGGAAGTAAGGCACTTTCCAGTCGAGCCCCTGTGCCCCCATGATGCTGACAAAGACGATGTGAGTCAGGGCCAGGCTGAAGGTGTATGTCAGAATCATCGATGCTACCAGGGCAATGCATGTTACAGGCTCCCTGAGCGCGATAACCAGCACAATCAGCACGCCCAGCGGCACCACAATCCAGGTCTGAGTCTGATCTCGTTGCGTCACATCCCAGATGTCGGCATTGCCCGCCGCCGAGCCGGTGATCTTGGCCGTGGCATTAATCCATTCCAGCTCGTTCAGAAAGTCGCCGATTCGCTTGCGCAGCCCCGACACGCGTTGCATCGCCGAAACAGAAAACATCGGGTCTTCCGGCTCAATGTCAAAACGGGTCATTCGGCCATCGTTTGAAATATAAACACCAAGGGCTTCCTGCAATCGCGGTTCAGCCTTGATGTTTTCCGGCGTGATCAGGAGTCGGTCGAGTGCCCGGCGGCCGACCGGGCTTTCAATGATTGTCTTCAGCTCGCGTTCGGCAAGCCCTGATCCTTCCACAATTTGCCTGGCTCCGTCAGCCGCCCGGGTCAGGTCCTTCAACATGGCTTCTGTGGGGTCGGCCGAGGCCGGCGGCAGGTTGTTCCTGGGCGCAGCCGGGCCTGCTTTGGGCTTCATGCCCAGGTTCCCCAATAGGTTCAGGCCAGCGTTGCGCTCAATGGCCCTGGCCAGTCGTATCTTTGCCCCGCCTTCCACCAGCCCCTTTTCCAGCTCGGTCGCGCCGGTGTTCAGCTTCACCAGCCCGTCGTGAATCAATCCCAGGCGGCTTGAAAGCCGGGCCTGGTTCAGTGGCCCTGTGCTGCCCAGTGGCTGCGTGGCCGATCTCAGCTCGCCAATTTTTCTCTGGTGGGTGATGAACCGGCTCAGGTCGTCGATCAGTTCCAGACCGTCTTCGTCTCGCAGGTCGCGATCAGCCTGAACCACCATCGTGATTGGTGCCACCACGCCTTCACCATAGACTTTGGCGATAGTCCGCAGGTTACGTCCCGGCAGGTTACTAGCGGGCATCTCTGAGAGAATGTCCATGACAAAATCGACACGGAAGCCGACCAGAATCGGCAGAATCATCACAAAAAGTGTGACACCCAGAATGCTTGACGGGCGAGTCAGAACCACCCTCGCCATGTTCAGCCAGAATGGGCCTGAGGGCTCGGAGATGCCGTCAAAACACTGAGGCTTTTTGCGTGCCAGGGTCACAATCAGGGCGGGCGTCAGCGTAAGTGAGATCAGCAGTGTGATCGCCAGCCCCAGCCCCACGCTCGGCCCCGTGCTGGAAAAGAGCTTGAATTCCGTGGTACCCATCAGCAAGAGGCCGATTATTACGGTGCCGGCACTTGTCACCAGTGGCTCAAGGGCCCGCCTGAGCGCAACCCGCATCGATCGCTCGGGTGCATCTGGATTAAAATGCTCGCCATATCGCCATGAAAGCAGCAGGCAGAAATCAGTGCCGCTGCCAAAAAGAATGACGACCAGAAACAGCTCAACCAGCGGCGAAATTTCCCACCCGCTCACGGCCATCCAGGCCAGGGCGCTGCGTGAAACGGCCAGCCCCACACCAATGCTGACCAGCGGAATCATGGCCAGCAGGAAAGAGCGATAAACGGCCAGCAGCACGATCAAAAGCAGCACCACGGTGATAATTGCCGCGCGGTCCAGAGATCGCTGCACGTCGTTCATATATTCGCGGCCAATCAGGGCATCGCCTGTCCACAGCGGATCAAGCCCGGCCGGTGGCCGCCCGGCGACGTTATTAATCGTGGTTTGCACCCACGAGATCAAATCGTTGGTTCGGGGTTCGACAAACGACGTATCCAAGGGGAATACAATCAACTGCATTGTGCCATCTGCCGAGAGCAGCCGAGTCGAAATTTCAGGCCTCGAATCAGGACCCATCACCCGCAGAACTTCTTTGGGCCTGTCGCCGGCTTTGCCCACTGCCTCGCTCACCTTGCGGGCATAGACTTTGTCTTCATCGGTCAGTTTGGACTCGCGCCGCAGGCCCAGCACCAGTGTGCACTGATACGACTGGTCAGGCCAGGTTTCTCGCACCAGGGCCGCCGCCACCGAACTTTCCGACAGCTTCGGCAGCAAGTTCGCCTGCCCTTCGGCCGCCAGCCGCGTCAGGTCGGGTGAAACGGCCACAAGCACCGCCGTGAGCACCAGCCAGAAGCCGATCACCGGCAGCGGACGACGCGTCACAAACCATCGCATCTTCTGCACAGTCATTGCCGGACCCTGTCTGTCTTTTCGGCCTGTCAGCCGCTTTGATGTTCGTCATTTCCCCGCATTGGCGGCATTATCACCCGAATCCCGAATCTGCTCAAGGCCGATCAGAGTGTCATATTGACCGGCCCGGCCCTCCAGCCACGGGCGATAACCATTGGCGAATTCAATGCGCTCGCCAATCGAAGGGTGTGTCGCCCGCCATGTGCGGTAAACCCAACCGGGGAACGGCACCGAGAGATTCTCTTTCTGCAGAGTCAGAAAGGCTTTGGAAAAAGCAGCCGGGTCGCGTGTCAGCTCAATCGCGAATCGGTCGGCCTCGTGTTCCATATATCGGCTGATTGCGTTAGAAACCGGCGCCATCCCCAACTCGCCCGCCGAGGCCAGCAAAACAACCAGCGGTATCGCCTTCAGGTTTGCCAGACTCTCAATTCCAAGCCAGTTTCCCCACCGACCCACGGCCCAACCACTCGCCACATTCAGCAGAAACATCCCCCCAAATGCCGAAATACCACCGATCAGTACACCAAGCCGCACATGCCCCAGCACATAATGACCCAGCTCATGGGCCACCACGCTCTTCACTTCGCGCGGCGGCATGGCTTTTAACAGCGTATCCCAAAGCACAATCCGCTTCGAGCCAAACATCCCCGTCACATAGGCATTAACGGCTTTTGTCTGGCGGCTTTTGTCCACCTCAAATACACGCGATTGCCCGACACCTGTCCTGCCGGCCAGTGCCAGGATTTCAGCTTCCAGCTTCTTGTCTGTCATTGGTCCGAATCTGTTGAATAACGGGTCAATTACCAGCGGCATGAGAAAAACCCCGGCGATCAGGAATGGCATGGTGCCCGCCGCCGTAAAAAACCACCAGTTTCCGGGCGATCTTACCATCAGAAACCCCCAGATCACGGCAGCAATCAACCCCTGGATCACCACCATCACCGCCAGCGACTTCAAGGCATCTGCCAGCCACGCCAGGCCGCTGTTGGTCGCCAGGCCATAATATTTCAGCCTCATAAACCCGAAACCGAAACTCCAGTGCAATCTCAGCAGAAAGCTGAAAACCAGCAGCATGGCCACAAATAATACAATCGCCGGCACACGATAGCCCATGCCCAGTGCCCATGCCTTTTTTTCAAACCACCCATTGAGTGGCGACAGCAATATAATCAGCGGAATTGTCATGGAAATAAGCTCAGAACCGGCCCAGATCCACTGGTTGCCCAGGTAAAACTGCCTGGCCTTCTCTGACGGTTCTGTTATCTCAATCACTTCATCGGCCGGATATTCAGCAGCCCTGGCTTTTGTGGTGTCATTACCAGTACCCAAACCAAGAACCGCACAGAAAAGTATTAATTGAAACCGGCCATTGGTTTGCATTTGATTTCACCGCGTGGAATTCTTTTGAATATTATTTCACCGGGTGGCGACGCAAGACATGATTATATGATTTGCAGCGAGATCATCATGAACTCGATTCCGGGCAGTCAGGATCAATGCTCTCTCTCTCTCTCTCTCTCTCTCTCTCTCTCTCTGCAGCGAGCCATACCTTGCCCATGGTAATTTCATTATGTTTGAAAATGTAAAAAAATACAACAGGAATTCGAATCTGTCAAAACCCTTGAGTGATAATATTTCAACCATTTTAAAGGATAATTAATTCGATTGGATTTCATTTTACAAAAGCTGAATTTCCTGCATGAAATCTGAGCTTTCCACACGCTGTTCCACGTTCGCCTGCAAAACCCCTCCGATTTTTGCCTGCTCGCCTTCTTTTATTTTCCGTGTCAACCTAATAAACTGACCCTATTGTACTTCCCCGATTGCCGTCACTGGTTCATCACTCTTAAGGGAGCCTCAGAGTTGTCTGCCACCTTCCGACTTATCACTACCAGGGCCGCCTGCGCCCTTGGCCTGCTTATTGCCTCCCATCCGCCTTTCGCCCTGGCCCAGAATGGCTCATCCAAAAAGATGTATCCTGAAACCCGCAAAGCCGACACCGTTCACGACTACCACGGCACCAAGGTCGCCGACCCCTATTCATGGCTTGAAGACGACAACTCTGCCGAAACCAAGGCATGGGTCGAAGCCCAGAATAAAGTCACCTTCGGCTACCTGGAAACTGTTCCCGAACGTACCAAAATCGCCAAACGTCTGACCGAACTCTGGAACTACGAAAAATTCGGCGTTCCCTTTGAAGAAGGAGGCCGCTATTTCTTCACCCGCAACGACGGCCTGCAAAATCAGTCTGTGCTCTACTGGACCGAGTCGCTTGACGCTGCCCCCAAAGTGCTTATCGACCCGAACGCCATGTCAAAAGACGGAACTGTTGCCCTCGCAGGGGTTTCCGTAAGCAAGGACGGCAAGTATCTGGCCTATGGCATCGCCGATGCCGGCAGCGACTGGAACCGCTGGAAAATTCGCGAAGTTGCCTCCGGCAAAGACCTTGACGACGAGCTGAAGTGGATCAAGTTCTCGGGTGCATCATGGAACAAGGAAAACACCGGCTTCTACTATGGCCGATACCCCGAGCCCAGGCCCGGACAAAACCTGACCGAGTCGAACTATTTCCAGAAGGTCTATTTCCACCGTGTCGGTACGCCACAGGCCGAAGATTCACTGGTGTGGGAAGATACGGAAAATAAAGACTGGCGGGCCAGCGCCACGCAGACCGATGACGGCCGCTTCCTTATCGTGACCATCGGCAAGGGCACCGACGACAAATATCGCCTGCTGTTCAAAGATCTCTACAAACGCGACCTTCGCCCGCCCCAGCACTTCCTTGGCAATTTCGACGCCGATTACACATTTATCGATAACGAAGGCCCAAACTTCTTCTTCCGCACCAATAAGGACGCACCTCGCGGCAAAGTCATCGCTGTCGATGTCTTCAACCCCGAGCCCGCCAACTGGAAAACCATCATCCCTGAAGCGGCCGAAACACTCGACGGTGTAAGCCTCGTAGGCGACAAATTCATCGCCCAATACCTTAAAGACGCACGTAGTCAGGTCAAGCTCTTCGCCATCGACGGCAAGCCCTCAGGCGAGGTCGCCTTCCCCGGCCTCGGCACCGCCGCCGGCTTCGGTGGCCGCCGCAAGGACAAAGAAACCTTCTATTCCTTCACCACGTTCACCTCTCCTGCTGCCATTTATCGTTACGATCTGGCCACAGGCACCAGTTCCGTCTATCGTCAGCCCAGGCTGGCGTTTAATCCAGCCGATTTCGTTACCGAGCAGGTTTTCTTCAACTCGAAGGACGGCACCCGCATCCCTATGTTCATCTCCTACAAAAAGGGGCTGAAAAAAGATGGCTCAACACCAACTTATCTCTATGGCTATGGTGGCTTTAACATCTCCCTGACTCCCACCTTCAGCCCGGCCAACCTGGCCTGGATGGAAGCCGGTGGCATCTTCGCCCTGCCCAACCTTCGTGGCGGTGGCGAATATGGCGAAGCCTGGCACCAGGGCGGCACTAAGCTCAACAAGCAGAATGTTTTTGATGACTTCATCGGCGCGGCCGAATGGCTCATTAAAAATGGCTATACCAAGAGCGAAAAGCTCGCCATCGCCGGCGGCTCAAATGGTGGCCTTCTGGTGGGTGCCTGCATGACTCAGCGACCTGAACTTTACGGCGCGGCCCTGCCGGCCGTGGGTGTGCTGGATATGCTTCGATTCCATAAGTTTACGATTGGCTGGGCCTGGATCGACGACTACGGTAGCTCCGACAACCCCGAGCAGTTTAAGGCCCTTTATGCCTACTCGCCGCTGCATAACCTGAAGCCAGGAACCAAATACCCGGCCACCATGGTCACCACCGCCGACCACGACGACCGTGTGGTGCCTGCCCACTCATTTAAGTTCGCGGCCAAACTGCAGGAATCACATGTCGGCGAAAATCCTGTGCTTATCCGCATTGAAACCCGCGCTGGCCATGGCGCTGGCAAGCCGACTTCAAAAATGATTGAGGAAGCGGCTGATAAATGGGCATTCCTCGTGAAATCGCTGGGCATGAAGTGGGAATAAAATGCAACTCATCGTAAACTGAGTTGTAATTGTATTTCAGAAAAAATTGAAACATGCAAAGGCCAGGCCCAATCTCTCGGGCCTGGCCTGATTTTTTAATGAAATATCTTGCGTATCAAGATGGTTAATTCATCTGATTGTCAATCAGAGAGTGCATAGACAAAGGCCGGGCCTTTCTTCAACTTGCCTTTATAGCAATATGAAATCCGGCAGTCGCCGGCAGGGCTTGGCGGCATGTCGCTGGAAACCAGAATTTCCCGGTCGCCCTTGCCACCCCAATAGCCTTTCAAATTGACATAGGCACCCTTGTGAACAAGCAGGCGGGAAGGACCGTCATCGACTTCAAAATCAAACAGTTCGCGATCGCTGTAGGTGTTGCTTCCCATCTTGATCGTCAATCCCGTGTGAATCTTCAGGAAACTGCTGCTCAGGTTTACGCCATCTTCGATGGGCCGGTCAACCAGGAGAAAGTCAAGTGAAATGGTCGAATTTGTCACGTCAAAACCATCGTCGCCCGAACCATAGCTCAGCACGCGGCTCACTGACCATTCATCCTCGCCCAGACCCAAAAGCGAAATCGCGTCGATGTCGTCCTTGTCCTGGTCGTCACCATCCCCGCCATTCGGGTCGGTCCGGCCAACTCTTACCAGATCAATCCGGTCCGCCACAAAACTCGATTTTCCTGTCGCCTTTGAGGTGTCAACAATGACTCCATCCTTCGAAGCATTAGTGGTCGATCCGCAGAAAAACACCCCTCCATTAAGTGGCACGAGACTCTGCTTGTTATTCGCATCAGCTGACCGGAAATGCACCGTCTGAGCCTGCATTTTCGATCCACTGTCAAAAATCAGGGCACTTGTGTCAAGCAGCCGTGTTCTTGGAATATAACCGTTGCGAATTAAGATGGTTACATCATTTTCAATTGTCAGGGTTACACCTGCCCTGACATGAATTTCACCATCGATAATATAATCCGTACCCTGCTTGAAGGTTGTATCGGTAGTTATATCTGATGTAATCACCGACACTGCCGATGAGCGGGCTGGCACAATTTTCGACTGAACAGAAGCCGCCTGCACCTTGGGTGCCATTACCTGAACCGGCTTCTGTACCGAAGGGTTGATTGATACAACCGGTCTGGTCACCTTGCCGACTATTGCCGACTTGACACTCGCCGAAAGTACTTGTCGCTCTTCAAGATTTTCATTGCTGAATTGAAACTTTGTTTTTTTGTGATCACTCATCTTTGATGCAATTCCTCTCACTTGCAAAAATTGAAAGACAGAAAAATACACAACCGCCCACACGAAAATTATCGAGTGTTGCCGGATTATTGTATTTACGATAGCAGGTTGTTATTGCTGCATATTGCAGCAAATCATCAACCTCAGACGGCTAATAAAGTTTTAGCCTCATTGTTGCCATGCCAGGGGTGTTCATCAATCAAGACAGTCATTTCCGTTACTCTTTTGTCAGAGTCGGAAGCGGAACGTCATTGAATAATAAAATTAAAGATAATGTAATCAGGGTTGTCAATAATATTAATCAAATTTATTTTGGTTTCTCTAATAAAGACGATATTTCAGCCTGAATAGACGGGTTTGTTTAAACTGGCTTAATGAAATCCGTAGTAAATATTAGCTCTTAATTAAAATTTATCTGATCGAAATGACACCGATAATCATAATTCTTTATCAGGCTTTACTGGTTTAACAGATTGTCTTTCTCGTTTCCTCAAAGAGTTGTTCAAACTTGTCAGCCATCTGTCCGACAGAGAAATATCGACAGATCATCTCTTGCCCGGAATTACCCAGGCTATCAGCCAGATCAGGGTTCCTGATCAATTCCTGCAGAAGCCTTGCCAGTTCTGTCGAATCGCCAATCGGGTAAGTTAACCCAGTTTCCCTGTCTTTAACCAGTTCAACCGTTCCCGGAGCCGCCGCTGCCACAACCGGCATTGCACGCAACTGGGCTTCCATCACCACATTCGGCAGGCCCTCATAACTTGATGGCAGTACCACTATATCTGATGCCGCATAAAGTAATTGCATTTCTGCGCAATGGCCTGCAAAAATCACTTTATCTGAAAGGTCGACATCTCTGCAAAAAGAAATCAGGCCTGATTTCAATGGTCCGTCACCTGCAATAATCACCTTCATTTTCGGATAAAGATGCTGCAAAATATCTGCGGATTTCAGTAAATCCTCCACCCGCTTCTGTTCAGCCAGCCGTCCTGCAAATAAAATCACCGGCCCTTCCTCATTCGCCAGCTTTAATTGCTGCCTTGCAATTAATTTCGTCTCCAATGTGCACTTCCTACCTTCATCCTGTTCAATACCTGAATAAATCATCCTCAGTCGTTCAGCCGCAATACCCACCGTGTCCCGATAAAATGCCACTACGGCATCGCTGTTTCCTACTACAAAATCGCATCGATCCGCAAGTTTTCTATCAATACTGAAATGATAACCTGATTTCCATAAATCAACGGCCATTTCGGTTGCAATAAGCCCCGGCCGGTCAGATCTCTTTCTGCCAAATGCAATCGCTGCCGCAGCCCTGGTATAACTGTTTGCAGCAAAAAGCCAGCTTTGCACTATTTCAAATTGACCATGTTTCAACCAGCGAGCCAGCCTGACAAGCGAAAATGGATCAATTTTCAATGGTTTACCGATGATTGTTACCGGTATTCCCGCCTCTCGAAATTCTGCTTCCAATTCGCCCGTTCGAGTCAGTACCGCCAAATGCAGCTCGTGGCCACGCTTCTTCAGCTCTCGACACAGCAACAATAGTTGTTTTTCCGCCCCGCTACGGTCCAGTGTCGGTATAATCTGTGCAATTTTCATTTTGCCCATCCATGCGAACCGTATTTCAATCCCCTGACAATCCCATTCTGAAATCTCATTCAGCCTTGCTTCTATTCACTCAGCCACCTCGCTGCATCCAGCGAATGATATGTAATAATCATATCAGCACCCGCCCGTTTAAAGGCCAGCAGCGTTTCCATCACCACACGTCGCTCGTCTATCCAGCCGTTAACCGCCGCCGCCTTGAGCATGGCATACTCACCCGACACATTATAAACCGCTGTCGGCATGCGAAATTGATCCTTCACCCGCCTGAGAATGTCAAGATAAGCCAGCCCTGGCTTAACCATGACAATGTCGGCTCCTTCCGATACGTCCAGTGCCACTTCCCTCAACGCCTCTTCCACATTGGCCGGGTCCATCTGATAAGTTCTTCTGTCGCCAAAAGATGGCGCACTTTCCGCAGCATCACGAAATGGCCCGTAATAGCCACTGGCAAATTTCGCTGCATATGACATAATCGGGATATGCGTGAATCCTCCCTGATCAAGCCCTGACCTTATCGCTGAAATCATCCCGTCCATCATACCTGACGGCGCAATCATATCCACCCCAGACCGGGCATGGCTCAACGCCTGTTGAACCAATAATTCAAGCGTCGGATCATTATCTACATCCAGCCCGTGACCAGTCTCAACCAATGGCCCGCAATGCCCATGACTGGTGTACTCACAGAAACACAAATCAGAAATTACAACCAGATGCGGAGCCTGAGCTTTGATAAGCCGAATGGCGTTCTGCACAATCCCATCATCCCGGCATGCACTAGCCCCGGTGTCGTCTTTGATTTCGGGAATTCCAAACAGGATAACCGCTCTGATCCCCAGATTCGTTATTTCCGTAATAACTTCACTTACCCGATCCAGTGACCACTGATACTGGCCGGGCATCGACCTTATTTCACGTTTCAGGTTAGTGCCATGATAAATAAATAGAGGGTAAATCAGATCTTCCACATGAAGTTGATGCTCGCGGACCATGTCGCGAAGTCCCGGCAGACTTCTCAACCGCCGCATTCTCATTCTCGGAAACTCAGGTTCGCTCATTTTATGATCTTTCGTATATTACTGTTAGTAAAAGGTTTGCAGGTTATTTTGCAATGAGTCTCTCTGATGTTCGCTTCAAGCCAAGGTATGTTTCGCTATAGCTGATCAGTGCATCTGCAAGGTCGTTGGCAGTTTTTTTGAACTGATCGGGGCTTCTCGGTACAGCACCAAACTCAAGCTGAATACCGTCGATGGCACCACCGTTCTGGCTGCCATAAGTTTGTGTAATATAGCCACCGTTATAACGCGAGTCTTCAGGAACCTTCTCTGAAGGTCTTGGTTTCACCGTGTAACCTCGCTTTACTAGAAAACCAAGCACGCTTTTTTCGCCACTGAACGCCTCCTCGCCATAAGATTTCAGGAGTGTTTTCACGGTTGACCGGTTTTGTGTACCGCGAAAAATCGTATTTCTTTCAGCCCCCTGGCCATGTATATCAATGACAATTCCCCTGCCAAAATCACGGATCACTGCATCGCGGGCTTTGCCCAGTGCCGCATGATATGCCTCGTAAACTTCTTTGGCAGAATCGTTTTCATAGGCTCCGGCCGCAGGTCGGTTGGCGTCGACATGTCGCCGGGCAAAGTGGGCAATCACCAGGTGCGGCCGTTTGCCGGTCTTTTCTTTCAATGCATCGGCCACAGCCCGGGCAAGGCGGTCGGTATAAGTGTCACGCACTACTACAAACTTCTCTGCACCTGTGCCTTTACGTTCTGTTGACCCCTCAATGTTCAGGCTTCCGCCATGTGGTGCAGATATGATCACAGGCAATTCGCCGGCCTCAACCTCCATCAGTTCACTCAGCACCGAACTTGTCCGTGCCGCTTGAGGCTGCTTGGCTGTCGCTGTTGATTGCGGATTTTGCAAATTGAGATTGGTTGCTGATTTCTGCTCGGTCAGGGCGGCATGGATTTCAGGTAATATGCTACATAAAACAAGTGATTGTAATAAGATAGATTTGGCCTTGTTTTGTATGTTCATCGCAGTTCCTTATGATCATGCAGGCTTGATCTGTTTTGAACCCAAATTATCCACTTTTTCAGAAGTTATGGCAATTCTGACAGTAAAGTTGCTTCCCATGCGACCAGTCACTGATATTGATAAATGTTGTTTTGGATAGTTTAAGTAAATTGAATGAATCCTTTAGATTTTATAAATCAGTTTAGTTATCGGAATTAGGCAGTTTTCTTCGGCTGTTCGGTTCAGGCAAAATTTCTTTTTGGTTTCCCGCCTCTGCAATATTTGCTCCTGTAAGTTTATGGATCATATTTCAGCAGGAATAAACAATCAGGGAAGAGATTGCAATCTTTATTAAGATTGCGAAACGTCAGAATGCCGATCCTTCTGGTTTGAACCGACCGGAACGGATTTGCCCGAAAATCGGGTCTTGCTGAAAGCGGAGTGCAATGATGCAACCAACGGGTCAAGGATCGAACATGGCTGATCAGAACCACAGCGGCAGGCCCCTTTTTCATCAATCAAAAATTCGCAAGACACCAAACGACGTAGCCAGGCCGACTGAGGGAAATATGCCGCCTCTGAAAAATCGAATTCAGATGAATCGCGAGCAGATTCCCGCTCCTCAGGATAAATCGATTTCAGAAATGAAATCAGTTGCTTGTGCCAGATCAACCGGCCGGACTGCCATTAACCACTCCATGGCCGATCTGGCTGTTCAGTTCTGGCACTTGATCGATGCCTACCGGCCGCTTGATGTGATTGGTATTAATGCAATTCTTGAACTGGCACAATGCCGATGGAAAACCAGGCGACTTTTTGAACAGTATTTATCGAATAACTCGCGCGAAAAAATAATGGTTGAACGCCGACGAAGGGCCCGCAATGCCAGGCTGGCACATCGATGGTTTCATCGGCTTCGGCAGGATCCGGTAAAATCTTTGAATCAGTTACGACAGTCAAGCGAAGGCCTGAGCCGCGTTCTCATTGCAATTGATAATATTGCCCTTGAGCTTGAACAGCCCGATGGTTCATGGACATCGCGACAATTTGAAATGATCGTGAATCTGTCAGGATTTTCCATTTTCGAAATTTGGAGCCAGGTCAGCCTGCGCAAATTGTGGGTGGCCTGGTATTCAAGTTATCCTGACAGTGAAGTTTTCACACAAAGTATATTTAATGCAATTCAACCGCCTGATGAGTTTCACTGGCGGGTCATGCAGGCGACCGATGAGGTTTTTCCGGCAGCCGAAGGCCGGCGGCAGATGAAACAGTTTGTCGCACGCCTGCAAATACAATTCAGAAATGAAATGATAGAATTGCAGGCTATTGAAGCCCAGCTTGATGAATTAAGCAGCATGGCTGCGGGCTGGGTTGATGGCAATAACTCATTCCAGCATCTCATGCATCTCAGGCACTCGAACATGACTGACAGACGTACCAGGGAACTGCTTGAACAGATTGCCCGGGCTCCGAAAGCCGAAGCAAAACAGGCCTATCAAATTGATCCAGCACTGTTACCCCCGGAATGGCGGAAAATGCTCATGGAAAATAAGCCTGAGCCTATCCCGCAACAGGTGACAAAATCAACTGCAGAAAGTATCACGTTAAAACCAACTGAAAATATAATCCCAGTCGATTATCAGACACATGACAGTGCACTTGCCATCGCTATCAGCAAGCCCCCTACTGTCATTGAACAAGAGTCAATGGGGCGATCTGTCGCTAAATCAAAAGTCACACAGAAGCCGGTTGAATCCGCTCGTCAACGATTCGAAGATCTTTATCAACAACTCGGTCTCGACGCAATCGCCGAAACTGCCAGGGCTCGGCAGGAGCAAATCGTAGCTATGGATAATGTGCTTGCTGCACAGGTCATCTTCATGTCAACTGCGGAAGAAATGGCTGAATTGCAGAATGTGAACGAAAAAGTTGCTCAGCCTGAATCTATCATCAAACCAAATGAAATAAAAATCATCTCGCATGAGGAAATAAAGCCTGACCTGCAGAAAAACAGTAAAGATCACGACTCGGCCGAATTGCAGGGCAATCATCCAAGAAGATTTTCCCGCCG
>JBEITT010000167.1:0-6204 GCA_040374745.1 Planctomycetaceae bacterium
GACCGGACTTCGACTGAGCCGCTTGCTGGCCCTGCTGGTTTTGACCCTGCTGACTCTGACCGGACTTCGACTGAGCCGCTTGCTGGCCCTGCTGATTTTGACCCTGCTGATTTTGACCAGACTTCGACTGGGCAGTCTGTTGGCCCTGCTGATTCTGGCCCTGCTGGTTCTGACCGGAGTTCTTGGCTTGCTCCGTTTGCTGGCCCTGCTGGTTTTGGCCCTGTGGCTGGTTATTTGCCTGGGCCTGGGCTCCTGGCTGAGTTTCCTGCTGATTCTGACCTGCCTGGGCCTGGCTGCCCGGCTGATTGGGCTGGTTTTGCTGGGCTCCCTGCGGATTATTCTGGTTGGCCTGGGAACCGTTGCGGTTATCGAGCGAGCGATTGGCCCGATTCAGGGCCTGTTCAGCCTGGGGCACGGGGCCACGCTGAAGTTGGGCCAGTGAATTTTGCAGGGCCTTCATCTGGTCGGCGGCTTCCGGGTTCTGCAGCTTGAGGTTCTCCATGTCGTTCATGAAGCGTTCCACTCGCTGACCCAGACCGTCGGCCGGGTTGTTGATACGGTCGCCCACCTGCCGCTGAATCTGCTCGGCGTTCTGCAGTTCCTGCTTGCCTGGCTCGTTCAGCTCGCCGCCGGTCTGGGCCATGGTGCGCTTGGCATCGTCCACCGGCCGGTTGGCCTGCTTCTGCATCGCCAGAACTCGCTCGGTCTCTTCACGAATCTCGCGACGCTGGTCTTCCAGTTGGCGGGCGGCTTCCTGCGGCGTGATCACCCGAAGCCTGATTTCGCGGCTCTTGCCCACGTTGGGGCCGTTGGGGGTCTTGAAGTCGGTCGCTTCCACTGTGAGGGTGATCATGCTGCCGGGCGAAAGGCCCAGCGGAGTCATGTCCCACTTTTCCTGCAGCTTCTGCTTTTTCACCATGGGCTGGCCCGGTGCGGCGGCCCACAAGACCCGGGAAACGGGTGCGGCGGCCTCGCCGGAACTCATGGAAACGACATATTTCAGCTCGACTTTGGCCAGCCCGAAGTCATCTTCGAGGTCAAGCCGGATTGGCACCACGGCCTGGGGCGTGATCTCGCGGTCGGCCGCCGGGTCTTCCAGCACTACACGCGGGGCCGTGTCAACAATCACCTGCTGGTCAAGCCGGGCCTGATCTTTTGATGTAAAGCCTTCACTGTCCGTGAGGTCGAATGACACGCCGGTGGCACCCGCCGCAACCCAGCTGACAGAAAGCTGGCGAAGGGCTGAGTCAAGCACGATCTGAGGCGGCTTCTGGGCGGTGTCGGTGAACTTAAGTGATGCTGAGGAAAGCACTTTTGAGGCTTTTGACACGACACTGATGACACTGCCTTCAACGGCGCGGATCTGGGCTGAGCCGGGGGCAAGAGTGGCCTTGGGAAGTGTGGTGTAGGCGGGCGGCTGAATGTCGATGACAAGATCGCCAAGTCGAGGCGGTGTCACGGCTTCGATTGATTTCTGGTCGGTCAGGTCGTCGCCGCCGCGCACCCTTACCCGGAACGACTGGGTGACCGATTCAATGCGTCCGCGGAATTCGCCGCTGTCGAGAATTCGCAGCGGTTCTTCGGCCTTTTCGCCATCGGCAAAGGTGAATTCGGCCACGGCCGACGACGGAATTTTGTAGCCATCTTCCACCTTGACCACCAGCGACCAGGGCTCGCCAATGGCGACCTTGGCAGGGGCATCAACCCAGACAAACTGGGTCGCCTTGGGCCACTCTGGGCCACCCAGCGGATTAAAAAACCGGGCCATGGCGATGCGTGCCGACTGTGGGCCCAGAATGACACTGAACAGGGCCAGACCCAGGGCAATGCCGAGATATTTCAGGCTTTCGCGGGCCGGTTTGGGGTCAATTGCCTCAGCAAAATTGATTGAGCGAACTTCTTCAAAGGCCTGGTTGATGACATGCTGGCGAAGCTCGGGCGAGGCATTGTCAACGGCCTTGCCTGAGGCGGGAAGCTCCATGAATTCAATGGCTGAGGCGAGCCGATCCTGCAGGCCTGGCCAACGATCTTCGATGCGAAGGGCCAGTGACAGGTCGTTGAAACTGACTAGCAGTGGCCTTAATACAAATTTTCGCAAAGCCCAGCCCAGGCCGACGACAGCCACCGCCAGTTCTAGAGCCCGCAGAGGCGAAGCCAGGTGTATGAGCCAGTCGGCCCAACCCGCCACAAAAAGAACGGCGATAAACAGGGCCAGAAGCCTTGCCAGGCCATAGGTTGCGAGAACCAGACGCACTCGGCCACGCAGGGCGGCGATTCGACTCAGCAGGTCGTCACGGGTCATGATCTCTTCCCCCATCCTCGCTTGCTGCACCCCGCGTCCGGTTCACGCGGATGAATACCTGTGCGTTGTTCCTATGTACTTGAATTTTATACCATTTCGAGCTTGCGTCTCAAGAGCCATTCAGCCAGAAGTATTATCAGGAATAATACCAGTATCGGCCAACTATTCCACAGAGGAATAGGCGGATCGGTGTCGAGCGGCACTTTGGCGGGCGGTGGCAGGTTGGCCAGCAGCGTATCAAGCCCGGCCGCGGTGAAGAATTTACCGCCGGAAATGCGGGCGGCCTGCATCAGTTCGTCGCGATTCATGCTTGGTTTGGCACGTTCGCTGGCCGGCGGTTCGATCACAAAAGCTGAGGGCATGACCGGCGGATCAATCACCGGCGGGGGCAGGAGCCTGGCTGTGTAACTACCTTCAGGCAATGTATTTAAGGATGTCTGAAAGAGATTTTTCGAGCCCGTCACGCGGGGCAGGTCAAGCACCTTGGGGGCCATGCCCTGGCGGGCCAGTTCGACTTTGACCGGGCCGGCGGCGGGCACCAGCGACTGATTCACGAACTTGACGCGAATCTGGACCATGTCGCCGCGCTGATAGCGGGCTCGGTCGGCCTGAAGCTCGGCCTGGCGATTGCCGACCAGCTTGTTGCGGGCCATGAATCGCATGAGCTGTATCCAGTAGCGGCCAAAGTATTTATCGCCCACGCGAAACCGCCATCGCCAGGTGTCGTCGAAGGCCTGGTAAAAGACCTTGCCCGAGCCGGCGAACTGATAGGCCAGCAGGGGCAGGGGGCCATCGGGGCCGGTGGCGGTCGGGTGTTCGGCCAGCGAGACGGCGGCCGGCTTCAGGCGTGGGGCCTCCATATACCAATAGAGTTCGGGCAGGTTTTCCCAGATGGAGAGGCTGGAGGATTCATCGCTACCGAAGCGGAAAATCGGGCTGGAGCGGCCTTCAAGAGTGAGCCTGGGGCGGTATGCGGAGAGATCGTTGGCCGTGGCGCCGCGGGTGGGGTTGCGGGCGTCGGCCAGTTCGATGGGCAAAAGGTCGGCCAGGGGGGTTCCCTTGTAGGTGAGCGGACTGGCCAGCTCGCCGGAGATCATGACCAGACCACCGCCTTTGACCGTCACAAACTCAACCAGATTCTTGATTTGCGTGGTCGTCAAAAATCCGGCAGGCACATCGCCCAGGACGATTACATCATAAGAGAGAAGGTCGTCTTTACTCGTCGGGAAGACGGCGATGGCGGCGTTATCCTGATCGGCGTATTCGGGGTCGCTGGAGAGGAGCAGGGCGGAAAGCTCAATCGTCTCGTCGCGTTCGAGAAAGTTCTTGAGGTAGCGATATTGATAACGCGGCTGGCCATCGACCAGCAGCACCTTGAGCTTTTCTTTTTTGACGGTGACCTTGCGCTGAACGCGGTTATCAGCCACCGACTGCTCGCGATCCTTCGGCACGCTTTCAATGATGTAGGTGATTTCGCCGGTTTCACGCGGGCGGTGGTCAAGCTCGGGGATGCGAATCGTGCGGCCGTCGGGCGGGGCCTTAACGTTTTTTGTCGTCAGCAGCTTCGGCTGGCTGCCGGGGGTGGTCTGCTCATAAAGCCGAAGCGTGAGTTCCTCGCCGGCGAAACCCTGGCTGGTGAGGCGGGCGGCAAAGGGGATCACGTCGTCAACAAAGGCGACGTCGTCCACTTCCATATCGGCCATTTCGATGTTGCGGGGCGGCTGCGGGTCGCCCAGGCCCACGAGATAAAGCGGCACGTCGGCCCTTTTGGCTGATTCAGCGGCCTTGGCAATCGTCTCGCCGTCGGTTGTCTGGCCGTCAGTCAAAAAGACAAGAGCCGTGGGCGGAATGCCGCGAAGCTCGGAAAGTACCTGCTTCACGCCTTCGCCCAGGCGGCTTTCGGTGCCCGAGGCTTCAAGTTTGGAAACGGCTTCAAGGGCGGCTGGAACCTGGTCGGGCTTATCAACTTCAGCCACCATGCGGGTCGTCGAGCCGACGCCATAGACTTTCAGGCGGTGGTTTTTCTGCAGCCTCGAGAGCACGTCGCCACTGTCGCGGGCGATCCAGCGTTTGGCTATTTCAATGCGGGGGAGGTCTTTCAGCGACGAGCCACTGGCGCCGGTAAGACGCTCGACAGCGGCGGCAACTTCGGGGTCGGAGTACTGGTCGGGCATGGCCTGGCTGGCTGAATCATCGACCATGATGGCAAGATGAGGCAGGCCGGTGCGATCAATGGCCAGCACCAGCTCGTTCACGGCGACCAGTGCCACCAGAAAGAGCAGGCAGCGGAGAGCGGCGAGTGTCCACCGGCCCCATGAGGGCACACCACGCTCGCGACGGTAGAGAGTGATGATGAGCCCCAGGCCGATGAGCAGGATGGCGGCTGTGATCGACTGTGACCAGGGCTGATCGAATCGGAGCCGGGGCACAACACGTTCGCCGGGGCCGGCAGGTGCCACACCGAGTCGTTCTACCAGGGCTTGGGTCAGGCGATCAAACATGATTTGGTTTCACGGGATAGAGCTTGCAAAGCATTTTCAGGTGGCCACACGCACCACCCGGCGGCCGATCCACCAGGCCAGGAGCGTTTCCAGAAGAATGAGTATCAGAACGGCCAGGAGCAGGGGGCGATGAATTTCGCCCCGGCGGGCCACTTCGTCGGCGGCCTTGGTCAGTTCTTCCGCTGATTTGATGACGACCGGATCAAAGCCGGGCACAAGTTCTTTGAGCGAACCCGGATCGACCCTGGCGGGGTCGGATTCAACCACTGGCACATTCACGGCAAAGCGGTCGGTGCGTGAAACGGGCGGGGCGATCTGGGCTTCGTAAATGCCTGAAATCTCGGGCGGGGCGAGACGCAGATAAGAGGCATCGGCTTCAGGCTTCAGGGCCATTTCGCGGGTGCCCTTGTCGGGCGTTTTCAGGTTCACAGCCAGGGCACCGGCGGTGGAGGGGTAAGCCTGCACGATTTCCTGCCCGACCTGCGAATTTTTCTCGCCAGTGCGGCCCGATGCTGCCAGAAGGGCAATTTCGCCCATGACCACGGGATAGCTGGGGTGCAGGGGCCAGGTTGTCCACCTGGAATCGGCCGAGGTGGCCACCATGACCACGTGCCCCCGGCCTCGCTGGGCTTCAATCACGGCCGGGTCGCCACTATCAAACGCCAGGGCCACCCGGCTGGCCGAATCAGGCTTGCGGCTGAGCTTGGAATATTGAAATGTGGCCACCTGCGTGAGGCCCGAAGAAACGGCCGGCGTGGCTCCTTCATATGCCGCCACAATCGGGTGGCGATAAGCCAGTGGGTCAATCAGAAACGCACCGGTTTTCTTGGCGGCATCGCCCACACTGGTGCCAAAAGTGGCGGGCAGCAGATCACGGGTGGCGGTGGCCAGGCGGCTGTTATAGCTTTCAGCCACAATGCGGTCGCCGGCGAAAAGCACCAGGCCGCCACCCTGCCGGACATATTTATCAAGCCCCACCGCTTCGTTTTCAGTGGGCTGGGCGACATTGGCCAGCATGATTACATCGTAGGTGGCCAGCTCAAGGCTGCCCAGGCGGCTTTCAGGCACAACTTCAATCAGCATGGGAATCTGTTCGGCCTCGGCTGCACCGCCGGCGGGCGGCTGCTCGTTCTGGCCGGTTTCCAGCGGCGAGAGAGCCTGGGCGAGATAGTCGGTTTCAGCCTGAAAGGGCTCGGGGTTAAGGTCGCCATCGACCAGAAGCACACGGATTTTCTCTTTGACCGGAACCACCAGCCGACGATGGTCGTCAACCGACAGAGGATCTTCGTCCATCACGGCCTCGACAACGTGATCGCCCTCGGACCGGAAAATCTGTGTAAAGTTGATGGTCAGAGGCTCGCCAACAGGCAGATCAAGTGTCTGCTCGGGGCCAAGCTGGCC
>JBEITT010000011.1:0-77453 GCA_040374745.1 Planctomycetaceae bacterium
GAGAACTCCACCGAAGCCCGGGATTGATGATGAGGCGTCCTTGGTGCTGGCCTCACGCTTGATCAGCGACTCCGCCAGATCACCCAGTTGTCCGGCAATTGAGATCAAAACTGCAAAGATTATGGTGAAATGATTTGATTTCAGGGTCTGAGTGCCCGTAGTCGTCAATTCGATCCAGCGAACCAGATAAGTCATGCCAACAGCAAATAGCACACCACCCACTGCGCCTTCCCAGGTTTTTTTTGGTGAGAGGCGTGGGGTCATCAGGTGGCGACCAAACAACTTTCCGAACGTATAAGCCCCGGTATCGGTGCCTTTCGTTGCCGCAACGACCAGATAAAGGGCAAATGGCCCTGAAACTGGTTCGAACGCAACCCGCAACAGTGTGAGAAACGAACCCAGAAGTCCGATATACGCAACGCCGAAAAGCGTTGCTACCATTCGCGGCAGAACGGGCCGGGCATCGTCGAAATGCCTGACTCCCGCCAGCAGCACACTTACAAGTAAAATCACAAAGCCCAAGCCGGCCGGACCAAGTGATGCCATACCGCCGAACTTCAGGACTGGCACCAGCGCATTGGCCAGAAGGCACAGGGCTGTTCCGCCAACCATCAGTGACTGAAATGGACGGGCGATAACGATTTCCAGTAATTTGCAAAGTTCGATCGCAGCCAGAATACCGGCAAAAAGAACCAGGCCATGCCAGATGGGGTGCCATGGTGCAAGGTAGGAATCAAGCCGGATAATGCCTATCAGGGCAAGAATCAGGGCGATGCCAATTGGCAGACGCTGGCGGAGCAATTGAGATACCTTTCGGGCGTCAGGGCTTAATCAGCCCGCCATATTTTCGCTTCCTGCCGGCATAGGATCGCAGGCCCTGAGCAAGGTCGTCTTCCCGAAAATCAGGCCAGAGGACGTCGGTAACCCAGATTTCAGCGTATGAAATTTGCCAGAGCAGATAATTGGAGACCCTCATTTCACCTGCTGTTCGAATCAGCAGATCAGGGTCGGGCATTCCTGCAGTATCAAGGTGCTGGTCGAAAATCGACTCGTCAATTTCTTCAGCCCGCAATTCGCCCCGGGCAACTTTCTCGGCAATGCGGCGGGTGGCTTTGGCAATCTCGGTGCGGCCACCATAATTCACTGCCAGAGCCAGTGTCATGCCGGTATTATTACGGGTCATTTCAGCAGTGCGGTCCATCTCGTCAAGCACTTCAGCTGGAAGGCCATCGCGTTCGCCGATAATCACAAGACGTATGTTCTCTGAGGCGAGTTCATTTCGCTCAATAACCAGAAAGTGCCGCAAAAGCCTCATCAGGAAACGAATTTCACGCTGCGGACGCTTCCAGTTTTCAACGGAAAGGCAGTATAAAGTGAGTTGCTGGACGCAAAGCCGGCGGCATTCCTCAGTGACGGCCCTGACACTTTGAATTCCACGCCGGTGACCAAACACACGCGGCAGACCTCGCTGCTGTGCCCATCGGCCGTTGCCATCCATGATAATCGCCACATGGCGTGGTAACTGGTCGTGGCTCAGGCCCAGTTCGGCTAGACGCCGTAGCCCTTCTTCTGTCAGGTTTTCGGCACCCACCGTGGCAATACTCATCAGAGATTCGATCGCCTCGCAAAATGGTTGTCCATTTTTCAGCCGGATTGAGCCACTAGTCGAGCTTCCGCTTGCTCACGTCAATTATTATAGCCAAAATTCAATTGAGTTTCATCACTCGACTGAAACTGTCTGGGTTCGCTCAGGCCCAACGCTGACACGCCGCACAGGCACACCAATCTGGCTGGCCAGAAATGCTACGTAATTTTTGAAGTTCACGGGAAAATCATGCCAGTGTTTGATTTCAGTGACGTCCTCATGCCAGCCGGGCAGTGTTATATAAATTGGCTTAACCTTGCCAAGCTCCTCAAGACAGGCCGGAAACCATTCCAGACGTGAACCGTCCGGTTTCTCATAGGCTACAGCTACCTTGATTTCGTCGAATCCGGAAAGTACGTCGAGTAGCATCACCGAAAGTTCGGTTGCCCCGCTTACCCACGCCGAATGCCGCACGGCTACGGCGTCAAACCAGCCGCAACGCCTTGGTCGCCCCGTGACAGTGCCGTATTCACGGCCGCGGTCGCGAATGCGCTGGCCAATCTCGTTGTCAAGTTCGGTCGGGAACGGTCCACCGCCCACACGCGTGGTGTAAGCCTTCACAATACCGACCCAGTTCTGCACTTGCCGGGCATGCACGCCTGAGCCAGTGCCCAGACCGGCTGCCGACGAATTCGATGAAGTAACATAGGGAAATGTGCCAAAGTCAATATCGAGCAGCGACCCCTGAGCGCCTTCAAAAAGAATTTTTCGTCCCTGGCTCACAGCCCGGTTCATCCACGATACCGTATCAGTCACATAAGGCCTCAGCCGTTCGGCATGGGCGAGATATTCATCGGTGATGGCATCGGCATCAAGGGGCGTGAAGGGCGAGAGAGTGGCCTGAAAAATACTGTTTTTGAAGGCGACAATTCGGCGAAGTCGGTCGCGGAGGTGGTCAGGACGATAAAGTTCGCCGATTCGAATGCCGTGAATCCGACCGATTTTGTCTTTATAGCAGGGGCCAATGCCACGCCGGGTTGTGCCCAGCTTTTCCGAGCCATTGCCTTCTTCCGACCATCGCTCTTCTTCCAGATGGTAGGGAAAAATAACATGGGCACGGTCGCTGATATGCATTCGGCCGGTAAAATCAATGCCCTGGCCGCTTAACCGGTCCATTTCAGCCAGAAGCATGGGTGGATGGATGACTACACCGTTACCAATGACACAGTCAACACCAGGCCTGACGGCACCCGTGGGAACCAGCGAGAGTTTATAGGTTTTGTCGCCAACCATCACGGTGTGGCCGGCATTGGCACCGCCCTGATAACGCACCACAACATCGTGCACGTCGCAGAGCAGATCAACAATCTTGCCCTTGGCCTCGTCACCCCACTGCAGGCCAACAACACATGTATTTGCCACGCTTTAAGCCCTCTTTCGCCACGGCAACCGGGCGATTCGCTTTTTTGAGAGAATGGAAAGAGAAAAATTAGCAGATTTCAGCCGCACTGGTCAAATTCTTTCAACTGAAAAAAAGGACAATATCTGGCATTGTTCATTTTGTTTGAATATTCAGAAAAGCTGAACATCAGTTCGTTGAAGTGGATTTGATCAGTTGATCTATGCGGAAAATTTCGGCCTGTGCTGATTGATCCAGCGGGTTTTTCTGGATCAGCAGGGCTAGCCAGGCGCGGGCTTCATTTGCCCTTCCTGCTTTTTCACATGCCATGGCGAACTGTTTCCACTGATCAGGGCCTGAATTTTCAACTGTATTTTCTGATTTAAGCAAAAGGTTGTTGAGCTCATCAACCCGCCCCGCCTTGAGGGCAAATTCACGCGATTTCGCCTGATCACCCGCCATGCCCCAGGCCCTGCCCAAGTCGGCCAATACCTGTCTTTGGCCAGGGTCAGACTGGGCAGCAATTTCAAAAAAACGCACTGCCTCAAGGCCATTACCAGTGGCTAAAGCAAGCCGCCCTCGAATGAGGCAGGCCTGGGCATTTGTATCAGGTATCTTCTCGAGCAATTTAAAGGCATTCTCCGGACCATCAGCTTCAATCAGCATTTCAAGTCTTTTCGCGAGTGCCTCAGGCCAGTCTGGCGGCAGATTCGCCAATTCCCGGTTGGCATCTTCCATGCGTGAATTGCGTCGAAGAACTTCAACCAGAGCCAGACGCGAGGCAAGGTCGTCGGGGTCGGCAGCGATAGCTTTCTGGAGTATGGGGATCTGCTCCTCTGGCACCCACCAGACCAGGTCTCTGACCATGCACCAGATCCATACTTCTTTAGGACTGAGTGTGGTCAACTGCGACAGCTCAAGAAATAACCGATTGAGTTCAGCTCGCCTTAATTGCAGGCCCAGTATGTAGATAAGCTCGCGTCGAGCTGGGATTGAACCAGTATCGATACGAATAGCTGCCCTGAGTTCAGCCTCAGATCGCCTGAATTCAAAGAGTTGTCGGTAAAGCTGACCACGCCTGAGCCTGGCCCACCCAGCCAGTGCATGATCATCAGGGATGTCAGCAAGTTGTTTGAGTGCGTTGGCATTTTGCCCTGCGGCCATAAAGATCCGAGCCTGAAGGCCATGATCGAGAACGGTCATGGGGCGGAGTTTTTTTAGTCGATCAAGTTCGGCCTGGGCTTCGGGGAATTTTTCCGATTCGACATTCGCCAGTGCCCGTTCATAAACAGCTTCCGGGTCGTTGGCCTTAAAAAATCCACAGCCACCTGTGATTGTCAGGAAGAGTAAGCCGGTCAGGCAAAAAGGAAAGATACGTTGAAACATTTTCCCGTGCTGTTAAATCCCGATACTAAAAGCCAGAAGCGGGGCCACATTGGACCCCGCTCCCAGATTCTAATCAAGTGATTCCCGCATTGAAATCAATAGGAATCAGCGCTGATGACTTCGCCACCGTTGCGTGTGCCCAGGGCAACCCACGTCATCCGGTTGATCGAATTTTTAATGAATTTCACCGAGCCATCGCCCATGCACACATTAACTCCACCTGGGTGAAGGCTTGTGGCATTGGTCATTGAAGTGTTGTCTGCACCGCAGCCTGCACAGCCCACACGGCATGAGCCCCATGGCTTTTCGTTAGGCGTCAGGATAGTCGAGAACATTGTCCAGCCACCAACACCCATGCACCAGCGGGCACCAACGGCGTTGGGAAAGTCGCCGCCGGCGGTCGTGCCGGTTGGCCACTTGGCATCGCAGGCATTGATCAGTGCCATGGTGCCGGCGGTGGCATTGGCATCAACAAAGGCATGGTAATAACGGTTGCCAGTCACGTTCACCATGCCGGTTTTACGGGTGGCCTTAACATTACCTGCCGGGCTGACAAGCACTTCCGAGAAGGCAATTGTGTTCGAAGTTCCATCAGTTGTGTCGCGAACACCATAGCTGTAGGTATAGGCAAAAAGCCCCGGCGAACCATTGCCGCCGGTGGCGCGGCCTGTGTTGGCGTCAATCGACGACATGCCTTCAGCCTGGGTGTTTGGCCCAACCGAGGCGAAATAACTATTAGTGTTAGATTTGCCGGCGTCTGGATCGGACGGGCAGAGATACTGAGTAACGACAGTGTTAAATACGGTCAGGTTCGCTGCATAGCCAAGCGGCGTGCGTGTGGCATGCCACACGGCCAGGTTGAAGTTGGCCGCGTTGTACAATGGAGTCTGCTCGGTAAAGCCAAGAAGCAGTGCTTGTGCCGACCAGTTATTCCAGTTCATGAATGGAATCGGGCCACTGTAAGTAACCGCTGCGCCATTCGGGAAACTGTCGTGGGTCGAGTGGTAGTTGTGCAGTGCCAGGCCGATCTGCTTGAGATTATTGACACACTGGGCTCGGCGGGCCGCTTCACGAGCCGACTGCACTGCGGGTAAAAGGAGAGAGATAAGGACGGCGATGATCGCGATCACCACCAGCAGTTCGATCAGCGTGAAACCCCTGCGTGATTTCTGGGTCATTTAGTTTTCCTGAAAGAGTTAGCCTGTGGAAGGAGTATGAGAAAGTAGCCAAAAGGCATTTAAAATGACGAATGGATCACTTCTTTGGAGAGGATTTTTTCTTTGTCTGTTCGTTGAAGTAAGCATCTGAGGCTTCTGCCTGACGTTTCAGTTCGTCTGTCACTTCAACCTGTTTTGGTGCATCCTTGGCGGCCCCGCCACAACCTGTTACCAGGCCGATGAAAGCGGCTGATGGAAAAAGCCCGATAAGGAATGAACGTCTCAACATTGTTTCATGCATCCTGTTAACCACCGACATGCAATAGTGCGGCAGCAAAGTCCCAATTTTTGGATGAAAATTGTCTTGAGCTTAATTAATGTGCCAGCGAATGGACATTTCATTTAAACTCTTCATTAATTTATGAAAATCAGGGAAATTTGTCAAATTTCTGATTCCTGACAACTAATCCAAAAAAGAAAAATCTGCCTCTGATGTCCAGAAGCAGATTTTTTGAACAGGTTGAAGAACGAAGGACCAATTAATAGGAGTCAGAACTAATGACTTCGCCACCGGCTTTGGTGCCGAGAGCAACCCATGTCTGACGATTAATTGAGTTTTTGATGAATTTGACGGAGCCATCACCCATCACCACGTTCACACCGCCCGGGTGTGCGCTGGTTGCGCTCATGATCTGTGTGTTATCGATACCACAGCCGGCACATCCTACACGGCAGGCGGAGTAAGGTTTTTCATTCGGTGTCAAAACCGTGCTGAACATCGTCCAGCCACTGACCCCCATGCACCAGCGGGCACCGATCGCATTAGGAAAGTCGCCGCCTGCAGTTGTTGATGATCTCCATTTCGTATCACAGGCGGAAAGCAGATTCATTGTATTGGTTGTCTTGGTGGCATCTTCAAAAGCATGGTAGTAAGTACTTCCTGTTACATTAACCATGCCGGTGCGACGCGTGGCTTTCAGGTTCCCACTCGGGCTGACCAAGGCTTCGGAAAATGCAATTGTGTTTGAAGAACCGTCAGTACATTCGCGGATTCCGTAGTTAAACGTATAGCAGAATAGACCGGGGGCTCCGCCGGAGTTTGGACGACCTGTTGCTCCGTTAATGCTGCTCATTCCCGAGCCCTGAGTGTTAGGACCTACGGATGCAAAATAACTGTTGGTATTCGCTTTGCCAGCTTCGCCATCTGAAGGACAGAGATACTGCGTGACCACTGTGTTAAAAACGGTCAGGTTCGCCGCATAACCCAGTGGTGTTCGACCCGAATGCCAGACAGCCAGGTTCAGATTCGCGGCATTGTAAAGTGGGGTCTGTTCTGTAAAGCCGAGAAGCAATGCCTGGGCCGACCAGTTGTTCCACTGAAGGAAAGGGTTGCCGCCGGATGCCGCCCCGGTCGGGTCGCTCATCGTGACCGAAGCGCCCGGAGGGAAAGTGTCGTGTGCCGAATGATAGTTGTGCAGGGCAAGGCCAATCTGCTTAAGATTGTTCACACATTGAGCCCTGCGTGCAGCCTCGCGGGCAGACTGAACAGCCGGCAAGAGCAGTGAAATCAGAACGGCTATGATCGCAATCACAACCAACAGTTCAATAAGAGTGAACCCGCGTTTGGTTTTTGTGGTCATGACATGATGATCCTTTAGAAATGAATTGTGTGCCGGGCGGAAAACGGCTGAAAAGTCTGGTATTCCTGACAAGTCGTCAGAAATGATTCATGGCCGAAGCCATTTGAACTTGTTTTGTGATGTTCAGCTATCAGATGAAAACGATACATACCCGTGAATGAGTAAGCATGATTTCTCCGTTAGTTAATTTTCGGTGATCTGGGCAGATAAGTCAAATGTTTGATAATTCCGGTCAATCAATTGTTGTAGGAATAATGTAACTTCCTGATGTAGTTGACTACTTCCTTTTCAGTTTCAGAGAAAACAAAAGCCCAGTCAAAACCATTCCCAGCCCACCGATAAAAAAAATGTAAATCAGCCCCATGTGCCTTGCTGCATATTCAGGGCGTTGTGTCAGAAGCCAAAGTGAGGGGAGCTGAAAAAGCGGCCCGATGAGTCTCAGTAGTTTTCCGGTTTCATTCAGGTTTTTCATTTGTCTTGAAGATCCGCATTTAACTGGGCGACTGGTCTGATTCAGGCTTTTCACTGGCTTTGGATGAACCACGTCGCAAAAGCCAGCCGGAAATCAGATCAACGCCCGCCTTGCCTGCTGCCTGGGCCACTTGCCCAGCAACCCGGCGGATACCTGATTGACGTGCCTCGCCGGCAAGCTCGCGAGCCAACTGCCTTTGTCGGGCCAGTGGCAAAACTTTTGCCAACTCGGCAAGTGTCATAATTTCAGGGCTGAATTCATGACTACCGTTGGTTTCGGCTGAATCGCCCGTGGCCAGATCAGCCACGGTTTCTGGGCTGAAATGCACTTCTCCTGACAATGTCGCTGGTAGTTGAATTTTTGAATAATCAACACCTTCTGTCAGTATCAGAATTGGGGCAACGGGCCAGTCTGGCTGCTCAAGATATGCCTGCGAAAGTGAACTGGTGACGATCTCAGCCGACTCAAGTTGATGCATAGCCGGAAGCTCACGGAAGTCGAAGAGCAGCACGTCTGACATCAACCACCCCTGTGCCAGTTCACGCCATTTGGAATCATAATTTTTAGCCAGAATGTCGTTTGCTGTTTCAGGCAGGGTGCCTGCTGACCATGCAACATCAGGCAACAGTGTGATACCTGTCATAGGTTCATGACGCAAGTTCAGCACTTCAGCCACCTGATATTCGGCAGATTCGGCCAGATGCGACCAAAGGCCGAGCCTCTCTCTTACGGCTTTGGTCGAAAGGCCGGGCAAAACTGCAGTCAGCTTAAGTTCGCGTTGCGATCGAGATTCAGGCTTTGACGCTTGATGACTGAAATCAGACCGATCTTCATTTGAGAACTCGCTGCTTTGATATTTCTCGCGAGCTGCTTTGCGATAGGCTGCCGAACCAACCCTCAGTCTGCCGCTGGACAACTCTACTAGATGTGTTCCCAGGCGGTTGACATAGGCCTTAAACAACCACCGCTGCACGCCTTCTTTGGTTTGACGCAAGGCTGGCTCAGCCACCAGTTTCTGCACGACGAGCCGAGGAAGGCCAGTAACCGGTCTGAACACCGGCATGGCGAAGTTGTAGAGTTCATTTGCAGTCTGCGCGTAACCAATTGCTTTTGTAAGACCCTTGAGATGGCCAGGGGTGAGTTGATCCATCGCCGGAACCTGGCGGCAAAGGGCTTCCAGGTCTTCAGCCGCCAGCTCAACGGCAACAATCAAGTCGAGAATCGGCACTTTCTCCAGCGGATTTTCTACCTTTGGGTAATAACAGGCGGCCACATTTCGAGCAAGCTCTTCAGTTACCAGCTGGTAGGTCTCCATTCGGCTCAGAGCCTCAAGAGAAAGGTCATTTCCACGGGCTGCGGCATCCTGCACTATTTGCCATGCCTGGGCATCGCGGGGGGCGAATGACCAGGGTTTGTCCCAGTCAAGTGGCGGCAGGATTTTGGTCGTATCTTTCAACCACCGCCGGGCGAGGACCGAAAAGAGAATGGTGAAGCTGATCCAGCCGCCAATTCCATAGAAGAGGTAGCCTTTTTCGTAAAGCCATACTGCCCCTAGGCAGAAATAAACAATAGGTGGCACTAGATAAAGAAACGCAAGTAGAATACCACGCCAGCTGCTGGCCTGTTCAAGTGAAAAACCGGGGCGACCGGCCGTTGTATCAGTGCTCATGCCCGCCCCTTCCGATTTTCAGAAAATTTGCACGCTCAGGTTCGCAGGCTCGCACCAAGCTGGGTTTTACAGCGTTCGATAATGCTGTTAACTGCCGTATCGGCCTCTTCGCCAGAAAGTGTGCGATCCGGGCTTCGGAATGTCATGCCGAAGTGCATTGACTGAGTGCCCGCCGCCAGTTTGCCACCGCGAAAAGTATCCAGAAATTCAACTGATTCAAGCAGGGGTCCACCTGCTTCGCGAGCCAGTCGGGCAACATCGGCCCAGTGAACGTTGTCGCCTACGACAAGTGAAAGATCGCGGGTCACGCCGGGCTGGTCAGGTAGTTTGGCATATTGAGGCTGAAGATTCGCCAGTTCAATAAGCACGGAGAGGTCAAGCTCTAATACGCAGCAAGGCTGTCTCAGGTCAAACGTCTGTAAAGCGACCTTTGAAACACTTCCAAAAACACCCCAGCGACGTTCGCCAAGAAATAGGGCGGCTGATTTGTCAGTGTCGAGGATCGACCAGACGGAGTCGGATGATTGTTTTACTGAAAAATTTGACGTCAGGTGGAAGCGGGCAGCCATGGCTTCAGCCAGACCTTTGGCCTGTTTCCAGTCGCCTCCGACAACGGCGGCAACACGCACGGGCTCATCGGGCAAGGTTTTGCCGGGCAACGGCAAATAGGCATGGGCGATTTCAAAGAGACCGACGTTCTCGTTTCCGTGCGACTGGTTATAGGCACGGGCCTCAAGCAGGCTTGGGGCCAGACTCGGTCGAAGTGTTGTCTCTTTCTTGCGGCTGGAATGCTCAAGTTTGATTGGCAAGATGCCCCCGACCAGGTCTCCCGACACCGGAAGTGCCATGTTTTCAGCAACAAGGCTAAAATTGATGGCTTCAAAAAGCCCCTGGCCAGTCAGTACTTCGCGAACAATATTTTCAACACGTTCGCGGCGTGACCTTGAGGCAACCGCCAGTGGCACAGGACGATCTTCAGGAATATGCTCATAACCATGCACACGGGCAACCTCTTCAATCAGGTCGATCTCGCGGTCGAGATCAGATCGCCAGGAAGGGGCTGACCACGCCGTAGTGCCAATTTCAACTGCAGACTGTTCTGCCATGCCGAGTTTAGCCAGGATACGGATCACTTCGCCCTGATCTATGCTGATGCCAAGAACTTTCTCGATCTGCGACTGCCGCAATGTAATTGCTGGTCGAGTGCGGGCCTCGCCACCCGTTTCAATTACACCTTCGGCAAGCTGGCCACCGGCCAGGTCAAGAATCAGTTCTGCACAGCGGCGGCTTGCCCAGTCGGTGCGACTGGGGTCCATGTGTCGTTCGAAACGATAGCTTGAGGGGCTGAATAGACCAAGTTCCCGCGAAGTGTTACGCACACTGACTGGCTGAAAACGGGCAGATTCGATCAAAATATCTTGCGTGCTCTGGGTAATTTCCGTTTCCAGACCACCCATCACTCCGGCCAGAGCCACGGGGCGAGCAGAGTCGGCAATTACCAGCATTTTGTCGTGTAACTTATAGGTTTTGCCGTTTATTGCCGAAAGTTCCTCACCGGCAACAGCCCGGCGAATGATAAGGCGGTTCTCGGCAAGTTTTGCAAGATCGTAGGCATGCAGGGGCTGACCACATTCAAATAAGACGTAGTTTGTGATGTCAACGACATTCGAAACAGGCCTGACACCCAATGTTTCAAGACGCTTACGAAGCCACCATGGGCTCTGATCAATTTTTGCACCGCGAATGACACGGGCCGAGAAATAATGGCAAATCGCAGGTTCCCGATTCTCGATCCCTGTGAGATCTGCAACTTTCAGTTTCGGGTTTTTCGCGACTGGGCGTGGCTCGTGCCATTTGAGTGGAATATCAAAAAGTACGCCGATCTCCCTGGCGATTCCCAGATGATTCAGGCAGTCCGGGCGATTGCTTGTTACTTCAAGATCAATCGCCAGGTCGCCGCCGACATCGTCGGTCGATTCATGATTCAGCCCGGAGAGAGCCAGTTTCTCGGTCAGCTGATCAACAGACATTTCAAGCCGAAGGTATTCGCGAAGCCAATTCCAACTGACAATCATGATTCAGCTTTTTTCTGACAATTCATTCAGTCAGCAGATTCAGGCCGGATGGCTCTACAACAGTGACTGGAAAGTGATGAAAAGCGGGTAATTGTATGGGCCTGATGATCAGGTTGTGAATTTCTTGACCTCGTCAAGCGCGTTGTTGATGGCCGATCGTCGCCAGTCGGTCAGGGCCGAATCAAGTGCCCTTTGAAGCTGGTGGCCAAGAAGCTTGACGGCTTCAGTCGGGCTTGAACCAAACGTGCGAATTTCGGGGAAATCGCGATGCCAGACCGTAACAAGGCCATTTTCTGAAGCTGATTCGACAAGTATCGAAGATTGTTCGCTCATGATGCCAGTCGCCTCTGTTCTTACCTGAAAAAGCAGGATCGATCGACAAGGTTAGTCAGTCGTTATGAGGTAACCGCCGATCGACTGGCATTACCTCAAAACTGGCTCAGGAACCTGATATTATTCTGATAGAAGAGCCGAATGTCGTCAATCCCGTGGCGACGCATGCAAAGCCTTTCGATACCCAGCCCGAAGGCAAAACCGGTCACTTCTTCGGGATCATAGCCCACTGCGGCAAGCACATTGGGGTCGACCATGCCCGCCCCGCCCATTTCGACCCAACGCCCTGAGCTATCCCACATCATATCCACTTCGACCGAGGGTTCGGTGAAAGGAAAAAATGAAGGGCGGAATCGCACTGTCACATCCTCGCCCAGATACGAAGTGGCGAATTGTCGAAGGGTGCTTTTGAGATTGGCCATGGTTACCCCACGGTCAACATAAAGCCCTTCAATCTGGTGAAACATGAACGAGTGAGTGGCATCAACGGCATCAGGCCGATAAACCCGGCCCAGTGCCACCACACGTACTGGTGGTTTGGTAGCCTCCATGACACGAATCTGCACGGTGCTCGTCTGGCTCCGCAGAAGAGTGCCGGGAGACAGATAGAAGTTGTCAATCGGTTCGCGGGCCGGGTGATCCGACGGAATATTAAGTGCTTCAAAATTGTGAAAAATATCTTCAATTTCAGGGCCTCTCGCCAGCGAAAAGCCCATACGACCAAAAATATCAATTAACTCTTCTGCCGTCTGAGTCAGCGGGTGCTTCCGACCATGAGAAACGAAAGAGCCAGGAATTGTAAGGTCTTCACTTGCCTTGACATGCTTTTCGGTGGCCGACTCAAGCCGATTTTTTGTGGCCTCGGCCGCAGCTTCCAGGGCTGATTTTACGGCATTGAATCGCTGGCCGTATGTTTTGCGATCAGGCCCGGGCAATGACTTGAGCATCTCCTGGGCAGCCTTCAGGCGACCCTGTTTCAGGCCGAGGTATGCCACGCGAGCCTGTTCAAAGTCAGTCAGATTTAAGGCCTGATCAAGTGCCGCAAGTCCTTCGGCCTGTAACTGGTCAAGATCGGTCAGAGCTTTGGTCGTTTCCGGGCTTTCGTTACTCATCGATGGGCTGCCAGAGTGGTTTCAGAGTAAAAAAAGACCGGTAAACCAATTCGAAATTGGCAGACCGGTCTGTGTGCTGAACAGAAATGTGGCGACTAACTCAGGCAGAGATAGCAGCCCGGGCCTGACCCACAATTTGATCAAAAACAGCTGGATCATGAATGGCCAGTTCAGAGAGGCTCTTGCGATCGAGCCCGATGTTGGCCTTTTTCAAACCATTAATCAGCTGGCTGTAACGCATGCCACGCATTTCTGCGGCGGCAGAAATACGGGTGATCCAGAGACGACGGAAAAGTCGCTTCTTCACACGACGATCGCGAAACGCAAAAACACCTGCACGAAGCAAGGTCTCTTTTGCTGATTTAAGCAACCGGCGACGTCCACCGACAAAACCTTTGGTTGCCTTAAACAAACGCTTCTTGGCACGCCGACGTGGCACACCGCTTTTAGCTCTCATTGTTCAGTTACCTGTCGTGGTGAATTCTTAATTGGGTTATCAGTGACCGGAATCGGTTGAATCAGGGCTTGGCCTGCTCTTCGACAACGACTTCCACGATCGCAGATTCTTCAAGACGACGCTGTGCCATCATGGCCCGACGTTCACGAAGAAGGGCAAACCGCATACGACGAGCCTCAGCTGTCATTTTCAGGGTTGGCTTCTTCCTTAACCGACGAATCTGCTTGCCGCTCTTGTGGCTGTTCAGGTGAGATGAGCCGGCACGTTTGTGCTTGACCTTCCCAGTAGCGGTAATCTTGAACCGCTTCTTGATACCCTTGTGCGACTTGGCTTTGATCTTTGACATTTTTCTGTTGACCAGTCCGTTACACAGTCTTGTTGACCGGCGAAACAACCGCCGCTGTCACTTCTCGGCCCATCATCACATATCGATGTTCGCCGTGCCCGACTGTCTGCGAAGTGTAACAATCTAACATCTTATCGACCGAATGACAAGTCGTCACCACCGAGACTTTTTGTTTCTTTTTATTGCCCGATCCGAACCACCGAAACAGACCCGATTCCTGTCACACTTTCTCACGGCGATTTGCTCTTCCCGAATCAGGAGGATAATGCGTAATATATTGATGAGAATACTATTTTGTGTCACAACACAGATTGCCTGACACTCATATTCAGAACGAAACTACGGAATAACCACGTATGGTTCTCCCGATCGGCGACTATCAGCCGACTCTTAAGCAGCCTGTCGTCACCTGGCTCCTGATCGCCCTTAATGTCTTGGCATATCTGGTTCAGATTGATCAGGGGCAGTCGTTCACAAATGCATATGCAGTAACGCCATATGAAGTAATGCATGGCCATGATGTGACAGGCCCGGTACAGCAACTTCTGGTTCATGCCCCGGACGGTCAGGTTTATCTCATTCCCGATCCTGGGGCTACACTTTTCAATAATCCGGATTTCCAGCATCAGCCTACAAGCATGCCGGTGTGGGCAACACTCATCACCGCCATGTTTTTGCATGGCAGCCCTCTGCATCTCCTGGGCAACATGCTTTTTCTCTGGATTTTTGGCGATAATGTTGAGGATATTCTCGGCAGGCTTGAATTTCTGGTACTTTACCTTTTCTCAGGCGTTGTCGGGTTCCTGGCCCAATCAGTGGTTTCACCTGATTCAGTGATCCCTGTGCTGGGTGCTTCAGGTGCAGTGGCTGGTGTCATGGGTGCTTATCTGTTGCTATTCCCGATGAATTCCATTCGAGTGCTGGTTTTTTACTTTCCGGCCGACCTACCTGCTTTTGTGGTCATCGGGTTGTGGATTGTCAGCCAGTTCGTACTGGGACTACTCGAACTCGATCGGCTTGGCAAAACCGGCGGCGTGGCTTATCTGGCTCATATAGGCGGCGTTGCGATGGGAATGCTGGCGACTTATCTGCTGGTGCCGGCGGTGAAGCAGATTCGAAGTTAAATCATGGCATGAAATAGTTTTGGGTCATTTGCAAGCCCGGTCATGGGCTCATATTGCACCAGATAGACCGCAGTTCTTTCAGGGCCTTGTCTATGGGCGGCACGCGCAGGTTTGCGCCATCAAGCTCAAGCAGGTTGAGTCGTCTCAGCTTATCGATCGCATCGTGTGTCTGGAATAAGATGTCGACACCTGTTTCATTTTTTACCAGTGTCTGAACGCTTCGGCTGAGTTGGTCTATGTTCATGCTTTTGCCTTCGGCTTGTGCGTGCGATACCGTCCAATAGGCCAGTATGGATTCCATTGATTCCTGGATCCAAGCCATTTCCAGAATTCGGCTGAGACACTGGCGGTTGTTGGCGAGGGTCAGATAAAAAAGGTTTGAAATCATCTGGTGCATATGCTTCAGGCGAGCATTGCGGAAGCCGGCGATTGACTGCCAGCTTTTGGTGATCGGAATAACCAGAGCACCCAGGAAAAGCGGGTTTGTGATGAGAAACGCGGCAGAATATATCTTGTAAATGAACATGGGTACCCCGGTGAGTACGGGCGATGCGATGGAGAAGCGGTCGGCCAGGGGCATTCTTAACTTGGTGGCCTGTTCTGGCAGGTGCATCTCAAGCTCACGGAAGGCAACATCTTTAAAAAGTCGTAGATAGACTCGGTCCGAGCGGATCATGGGACCGAGATCAGCCCCTTTTCGAAATTTCACGAGTACAAGCAGGCGGTTCCATGCGGCATGGCTTTTCATTTCTTTGCGAAAGCCTTTCCGCCAGTTTCGACTAGGTCGATCAACCCGGCAAAAGCCACGTCCATAGACCCTTAATTCATCAAAGACCTCAAAATTGGGTTCATATTTCAGTCGAAGGTCGTTCTTCGTGCGAACTGCATGTTTAACAGTATCAAGTTCAATCTGTCCAAAATTTGCCCGGTTCAGCGTATCTTCAAGCTGGCGGATATTGATGTTCATACGTTCACTAAAATCAGGTGTAAGTTCAATAGATTGTTCGTTTTCGGAAAAGTATGTCTTGTCCGGGTCGAAAGGGTCGTAAAGCTGGCTCATCAAGTCAAAGTTCACCAGCAGATGCATGCGTTCCACTTTGGCGATGGCATCAAACAGGCGATACCATTCGCGGCGTTGCGGGTCGTTCAGCTCAAAACGGTTCAGCAGAATGCCAACCAGTCGATTGAGTGAAAGAGGCAGGAACCTTTGCTGACCTGCCAGTTCGATACTGTCCCTGTCGAAGCCCTCGTCGTTCGATCCCACCGAACCAGTCTTCTGAGAGTAGGCCTGATCATTAATTTCGGGTTGCTGCTGAATCGGCATTTTCGATTTTTTTTTCGGAAATCTGTCCGGCTGTCCGGAATTGGACTTATTTCCTCATTACACATTGCTATTATATGTTGCAACTGCCGAGACTTCAAAAATGCTCAAACGACTGGGCAAACGTGCTAATGGATGACAAGCCGCTTTTTCGCCTGGGGGTGATCGGACTTGGCAAGCTGTGGGAGACGCGGCATCGCCCTGCTCTGGAACGTCTCAAAAGCCATTTTCGTGTAGTGGCAGTTTATGATCAGGTCAGCGAACGCGCACGCCGCACGGCAGACCAGATTCGCTGTCGACAGGCAGAAAATCTTGAATCGCTCATTCAACCAGATTTGATTGATGCGCTTTATGTACTTTCACCACAATGGTTTGAAATATATCCTGCAAAGCTGGCGATAGGGCGGGGATTGCCGGTTTATTGTGGTGTGCCGGTTGTTTCGATTGCACAGGCCCGAGAACTACAAGATTTGATTATCTCAACAGGCGTGAGATTTATGCCTGAATTTGCCAGACGCTATTATCCTGCTACCCAGCGTCTTCACGAACTGCTGCGAACCCGACTTGGGCCGGTACGGATGATCATGGGCCACACGCGAATGGCCTCTTTTGACCGCTATGGTCTGCCTGGGCCCAACTCCCAGAACACCCCTGTATCTCTGCGAGTCGACCCCATGTATTTTCTGTTGGACTGGGTTCGCCACATTATTGGCAAAAATCCAATGAGGCTGGTTGAAACCGACACTTCAACCAGCTTGGTAACAAATCCCAGGCCGGTTGTTAAGGAAGCTGAATTTTGTTCAATTACACTTCAGTTTGAAGGTGGAGCCGTTGCCCAGATGACTTGCCACAGGCATGATCAGGCCCGCTGGGGTGACATTACCCGAGTTCCTTCAGGGCCAGGCTTTCAGGTCTTTGCCGAAAAGGGTATGGCTTTTTTAGAAATGCCTGACCTGATCCGCTGGTATGACAACTCAGGTTATCATGAAGAGCGTCTGGTCATGTCGCCTTCAATCGGCGAAACGCTGAACCTGGAATTTTATCGATGGATCAGTGGTGAGCCTTATCAGGGTCCTGCTATTAATGATGTCGTCGCTATTAATGAACTTTACCAGGCTAGCTCCGACCGATGACAAGAAGCCCGGAAATAAACACCGGTTCGGTCTCTTTATCAATCAATGACAGAATCGCCTTGACCAGCAAAAGAATTCAAAAGCCTTTCATATTTGCTTTTCCGGCAATCATTGGCTTGTTAGTAATATGCCCCGTAATCCTTGAAAATTCAGCGACTTACGACGAAGTCGCCTATGCCCGGATTGCTTGTCAGTGGTATCGCGGCGAGCCCTCTGCCGAGATTACCCGCATGGGCTCGCCGGTCACTTTCTGGAAGGTACAATCGCTGCCAGCCCTTTTAATTTTAGACTTTCAGGGGCGTGAGGAACTGATCAGTAAACCGTTAAAAAACCTCCCTCAACTTTTGGTCTGGCTTCGTTTATCAGCTCTCTGGTGCTGGCTTGTCGCTTTGTGGTCTACTCAGACATGGGCGTGGTTTCGATATGGACCTGTTGCGGCACTGATCAGTGGCATTCTGTTTGCCTTTGGCCCTAATCTCATGGCGCATGGCTCGCTGATCACCATGGAAATGCCACTGGCAGCTTTCTGGACACTTTCCCTTTTTCTGTTTGAGACTTACTTGCTAAAAAGCCGACCAGCTTATCTGATCACGGCCGGTCTCTTTGCCGGACTGGCTTTTTCGATGAAGTTCACCGGTTTTCTGTTGCCATTTTTCATGGCGTCATTCATTTTTATGAATCGAATACTGAATCAGCAGAAATTGAAGAAAGCTCTTCTCGATTCTACTTCAGTGTTCCTCAGTGTTGGATTCATGATCATTGCGACAAATTTGCTGGTTACTGGTTTTGCGACAATTGGGCTAAGTGAGCAGACAGGCCGTCACCCATGGCTTGATGCACGATTCTCTCCGGTTACAGCTGAAAGACTTGGTCAGATTCTTGAAATGCAATTTCCAGTTGATTGGGTCGGCTTCATCACACAGATGCGGCATCAGTCGTCGGGCGGGCCCTCTTATCTTTTCGGACAGACTTCCACAACAGGCTGGTGGTATTATTACCCGGTCACAATTGCAGTTAAAGTTCCACTGGCCATTCTCTTTCTGCTTTGCGTCAGGACTGCCTCAAGCATTCGAAGCAGATCCGTCCTGGCAGACCTTATTCCCATGATCAGCATGATGTTCTTGCTGCTGGCTTGCTCCGGCTCGAAGCGAAATTACGGCTTTCGCTATCTTTTTCCGCTTGTTCCAATGATGCTTGTCTGGGTTTCGTCGCTGTTTCAGAGGCCTGGACGATTGAAATGGGGTTTATTTATATCGTTTATTTTACTGGTTGAATTGATGACGGCTTATCCCTCACCACTGGTGTTTTTTAATCAGCTGGCCGGCAGTACGACAGGCGGACGACAAATACTTGCAGATTCAAACCTGGACTGGGGCCAAGGGTTAATTTCTTTGAAAAAACTTCAAAAATTACGGCCGGAATTAAAGGATATGACGCTTTTTTATTTTGGTGATGTTGAACCATCGATTTATGGTGTCGAAGGTAAGATATTCCGGATTGATGCCTCGGACAGATTTGACAATTTGCCTGATAAGACTGAAGAACCTGTTAGCTTATTTGTAGGAATATCAACCAGTTTATTGAATGGTCCCTGGGGGCCACCGGGGTATTTTGAAAAATACATGTGGTTGGAACCACTACACTATACTTCTGATGGTTCAATTCAGATTTTTGAAGTTTCAAAAAAGGATCACCAATAAAAAAAGTGGTTTGGTATTGGTCAGACACCTACCAGTCAATTCAGGGTTTGGACAATTGACGTAAATTCATAAAAAGAAATAACTTTCGTAGTTTTTTTTTGAGAATGCCCCGATGGTTTTTTGGAAAACAAGTCAATAAATATTGTCAGTAATTCAATAAAATGACAGGAGTTGGGTTGACATACGATGACAATAACATAAAAATCAAATAGTTGTCTGAGTAACATCAGACAAATGAACCTGATGCAGGATTGTCCTGCATTTTTCATCCGTGGCAACCTGGGATAAGAGTAGTAATCAATGGCTCGACGTCCGCCGACACTTCCCGACTCAGAACTTGATGTTTTGAGCGTCCTTTGGGAAAAGAAATCCGGAACGGTTCGCGAAATCCTGGCTGCTTTGCAGAAGCGTGGTCGCAGTTGGTCATACGCCACTGTGGCGACTCTGCTCGACAGACTTGAGCGAAAGAAGTTCATTACCTCTAACAGGGATGAACTGGCGTATGTCTACACCGCACTGATCGGACCGGAGCAGGTGCGACTTAAGAGGCTTTCAAGCATTCTTGAAAAGCTGTTCGATAACGACCCATCTGACTTGATTATGCACCTGATCGCAACCTACCGCTTAGAAGCGAAGGAAGTTGACAAGATCAAGGATGCTCTCGACAAGGGCCAGAGAAAGCGTGGTCGCGCTGCTGCAGAACCTGAAAAGCCAGCCGCCAAGCCAGCTGCCAAGGCAGCCAAAGCACCAAAGGCAGCTAAAGCAAAAGCCAAAAAGTAATTGCGATCCAGTGACCGGCTGAACTCGTTATCTTTCATGCAATGCAAAACACCCCGCGAAATCGGGGTGTTTATATGTCTGGTGTTTATCTGTAAATATAGTTATATGTTGAATAAGCTATCAATAATCGGTTGTTGTCAGTTCGCCACCTGATCGTGAACCAAGTGACTGCCAGGTCGATATATTAATGCTGTTTCGCAGGAAACGAACGCTACCATCGCAGAAAATTGAGTTCACACCGCCGGGATGATGGCTTCTCGCTGTAATATTTAGAGATAGATTTTGCCAATCAGCCAAAGATTTGTCACTGTGTGGCAACCCACCCCGACAATCAACCAGCGGGCTGTTGGGCGGCCGGCGGTGATTATACATGCTGTGGCCAGGGGCACCATAAACCCACTTTACGCCCCTGGTGGGCTGAAATCCTGGTGGGTTCTTTACCTCACAGATCTGCTGATATTCAATGTCATTACGAATGGGTGGAGCAAAACCCGCCGTGTTATTTCCGGTGATAACAAATCCGCCCAGCCGATCAGCCGCGAATGCCCCAGCGGGGCTGAATCCCGTGGGCGCACCCAGACTGGATCTTTTGGTCTCGCTAACAGCAATTGTTGAGGAGGTCCCGTCCAGAATCGAGGCAATCGTCACAGCCGAATTTTCAAAAAAAATCCCGTTCGGACGCGTCATTCCTTCTGGCGGACTCTGAACCAAACTATACTGGTTACCGACATTCAGCAGGTAGTTATGCACGCTCCAAAGGCTGCCACCCACAACAATCGTTCGAGGTGCTGGATCCGATGGGCATAGAAGCATGGATGGCTGGGTAATCGAGGCCGTCATGTTGGCTTTCGAGTTCGCTGTGGAATAATCCGGGTCAGGGTTCATGCTGAAATTGATTGTTTGAAAAAGCATCATCTGTTCGACATATGGCAAAAGCTGGGCATAGGCACTCCAGCAATGGCCATTTCCATCTGTGTAAGTGTTGATTCGCCCTGGCGGGAAAACCCCATGGGCTGTTTCATAATTATGCAGGCCAAGGCTGATCTGCTTCATGTTATTGGCACATTGAATACGCCTCGATGCCTCGCGGGCACCCTGCACTGCTGGCAGTAGAAGCGAGATTAAAATTGTGATAATCGCAATGACGACCAGCAGTTCAATAAGCGTAAACCCATCAAGCCGGTTTTTTCTTGCATACATTTTGTTATGTGCTTTCCATATCACCAGATATTTGATTAGTATCGTCCCTCATCGTCGCATCAAATGTCAATCGGCACAGGGGGCCTGAATCAACCAAACCGGCCTTGCTGAATATTGCGAATCTGATATTTTCAGTGGATGTATCGTCCCTGAGATTCTCAATAAATCGCACTCCCACGACCATGGATGGTCAATTACCGGTTCGGTCAGGCAGACTGCATGCCGGAATCTGCGAATGGAGAGAATCAAGAATTTTGTGAAGGGGAGCCTCTCAGATGGCACCACGGCTATGGATGGCCCGGCCAGTCACGGCTTCATTAATCAAGAGATACCGATCACTGATTTTGGCATTAATGTTTTTGAGCCTGGCCAGTCTGCCCGGTCTTTCACAGGATGCCGTTGTTAACAAGGTGACGCTTGAATTGCAGATACAGGGCCTCTCCAAAGAGGGCTGTATTGTCGAGATAACGCCTGGCCACCCGGCCTGCAAATTCAAGAAAGTCCGTTATAAGGTCGAAGATTCGCGTGTTTTGCTTCAACCCATTGAAGTCACAAGCCTTTCCATCGATCGCGATTGCTCTTTCGCCATCACGATTAAAGAACCTGGTTTGCCTGAACACACCATCCGCCGAGGCCTTCGACTCTCAAAGCCGGCCGTTGATTCAGCCGAAAAACCTGAACTAAAAATTACCTGCCACCTGGCAACGCCATCGCAGGTGCAACAGGCCCGAAACGAGACACTTGATGACAAGCCAAAGTCTCGTTGATTCAGAGAGGTTCATTAATTAGAATCGCCGGATTGCTCGACAATCCGGCTTTTTCACGTTAATGGTGTTGGGCTGTTGGCTTTTGCCTGTTCCCAGACGGGGCCATAAACGGCTTTATCAAAAGGCGGGCAGCCAGTCACAAATTGCCCTTCACTGTTATGTTTGGATCGCATTAAAGCAGTGCAATAACTGAATGTGCGGCAAGTGCGCTTGGGGTCAAGCGGTTGGGCGGCTATTATATTTTTTGCGAAATCCGGATGAGAAAGGCTTGCACGACCCACACCTGCAATCGAAACATTTCCATCGCGAATATTCGCCGAAGCGGCATGTGGTAAAAAGGCCTGTAGCCAGCTATAGCCTGAACCGACGACACAAAGTTTCGGAAAAGCTCGTTGAATCAGACTTGTCGCGGCAAAATGCCGTGCCACTCCTTCCAGAGGATGCTCAGGTGTTTGATAGGCATCAATGGGTGAATACTCAAACGGCCTGAGATAGTGAGGGTTGGCATAAGGGTTTCCCATTGAGACGCTCACGATATTCATGCCAAGGTCTTCCAGTTCGGCAATCAGCCGAAGGGGCTCTTCAAGATCCATCTGGGCGGGGTCGCTCTCTTTGGTTCCCCAGGCGGTAGTCACGGGCTTGATGACATTGACAGGCACGCCATCGTCGTCATTTCCCTTGATAAACGGGATGCCATCGAACACGTTCAGCCTTGTTGCCAGAATCAGTTGAGGATGCTCGAAATGAATTCGGCCGACAACTTCTCGAATGAGACGAGTCCGGTTCTCGAAGCAGCCGCCAAATTTGCCTTCTCTCTCTCTACCGGCCAGTAGTTCATTCAGCAGATACCGATGGCACTGCTTGATGTCAATAAAATCAAAACCGATCCGATAGGCCAGCGAAGCAGCATGCACGTATAAGTCAATCAGCCGTTCCAGTTCATCATCAGAAACAAGCGGAGTGTCGGCCCCGACCTTGGTTCCCGCTTTACGATCCCAGAATGTCAAAGGGTCCAGCAGCGGGTCTCGTTGCACCAGAACCGGCTGAGGCACACTATATCGCCCCGAATGCGTTAACTGAATGCCCACAAGAAGGTCGCTGTCGTTGCCCCATTCTCGCCTGTGGGCGGCCCGGCAGACTGACAGTAATTGTTCAAGCCCCCCGGCATGCACTTCATCCAGCACTAGCTGACGCGTGTTCGCCCTTCCTTTGTGAGTGATGGCCGCCGCTTCGCCCCACACGAGTTTGGCACCGCCAGCCCCGAATCGTTCGTAACGTCTGATGGTTAATAGATCTGGTGATCCATCAGGTGTGCCGTCGCACCCCTCCATCGGATGAATCGCCAGCCGATTGCCCACCACGCGATGGCCAATCTGAAGAGGCTGGGCCAGCGGCGACCAGTCTTCTGAAAAATTCATCATCAGGCCACGCTGCCTGGCATCTTCACTGAGATCTTCTAGAGTTTTATATTTGAAGTAACGTGACACGTGATTTTCCTGATCTTACAACTTCCATATCTCTGACTGGATTCGGCAGAGGCATTCTATCAAACCTGAGTTGAAAAATCGTCGGTACGTCGATTTAGGCTTTTGTGGCATCATTAAAACATTAAAGAGTTTCAAGATCAGTTCAGGGTGTTGGCTTATTATCGTATGAATGATTAATATTCAAAGACTCAGAGCTTTCGATGATCAGAGAAGGGTGAATATCCACTGATGAGCCAGATTGATTGGTCGGTCCTTGCTGATTTTGTCAAACGATACGATCGGATCGTGCTGACAACCCACATTCGCCCCGATGGCGATGCCCTTGGCAGCGAGATGGCTCTGGCCCTGGCCTTGCTAAGGCTTGGCAAGGATGTTCGCTGCGTGAATACAAGTGCCCTGCCTCCGCGATATGATTTTCTCGACCCCGACCGTCGCCTTCTACACCATTATCAGGAAGGTGGGCCTTCAAACTATCTGTTAAAAGATGCCCAGGCCCTCATCATTCTCGACCTTTCAAGCTGGAGCCAGTTGGGTCGATTTGGCGACTGGGTTCGCTCGTTTAAGGGGCCAAGGCTGGTGATTGATCATCACGTGAGCCGCGACGCCGACCTGGCCCAGACCTTTCTGGTCGATACATCGATTGAAGCCACAGGCCGACTTGTTTTCGAGGCGATCAACCACCTTAAAATCAAAATTGATCAGCCGATTGCAACCGGTATTCTTACCGCCATCGCCATGGACACAGGCTGGTTTCGACACCCGAATACAAGCGCCGAGACGCTTAGAATTATTGCCAGTCTGATCGATTCCGGTGCCCCGATTTCCGAGATATTCAAGAAAATCTTCGAACGCAATACGTTGGGCCGGCTGAAACTGGTAGGCCGCACTCTATCAAGCCTGGAAACGGCTTTTGATGGCCGCGTGGCCTGGGCCACTGTCACCCGCGAAGCTCTTGAAAAAGCCGGTGCCCTGCCCAGCGATACCGAAGATCTGGTGGATTACACCGTGAGCATTCTTGGCGTGGAACTGGGCTTTTTGATGATGGAGCTGCCGGCAGGCGGTATCAAGCTGAGCCTGCGCAGCCGTGGCCCGATTGATTGTTGCGAACTGGCCGGCCGGTTTGGCGGCGGCGGACACCGAGCAGCGGCTGGGGCCACACTGCCCGAGCCAATTGACATGGCGCTGGAATCTGTCAAAAAAGAGCTGGCAAAACTGGTTTCATCAGGGTCGGGAAATGCATGACACAGCGGCCCAGAGTCGATAAAATAGAGTTCCCGCCGGGAATCGCCGCCCGCCGGTCCTTCCGAAAACACAAAATCTCTCATCTGCGTTTTGGACGATGATGATATGCAACACCGCCCATTGGGTAATACGGGTCTGAATCTGCCGGTTCTTGGCTTTGGGGCCAGCTCGTTGGGGCAGGAATTTCGCCAGATTGACCTGGCTGAAGCCATACGCTCAGTGCATGTGGCTCTTGAACTTGGCATGAATTTCATTGATACATCGCCCTTCTACGGTCGTGGTCTGAGCGAATGCCTTTTGGGTGTAGCCCTTCGCGGTATTCCGCGTGAAAGCTACACACTTTGCACCAAGCTGGGGCGATACACGGGCACACATTTTGATTTCTCGGCCCGTCGCGTGGTGGAAAGTGTTGATACCAGCCTTCTGCGCATGGGTGTTGATCACCTTGATATTATTTTGTGTCACGACATTGAATTTGTCGAAATGCAACAGATTGTTGACGAAACGCTGCCGGCACTCGAGAAAATCCGCCAGTCTGGCAAAGTTCGAAATATCGGCATCAGTGGTTATCCAATGAAAATATTTAAATTTGTGCTCGACCAGGCACCGCTTGATGTCGTTCTCTCTTACAATCACTATACGCTGCAAAATACCATGTTTGCTGATATGGTCCCCTACCTGAAATCAAAAAATGTCGGCATCATGAACGCCGCTCCCTTTTCGGCCAGACTTTTGACTAACGCCACGCTGCCACCGTGGCACAAGGCCACCCACCAGGTGCGGCAGATTTGCAAGGCTGCGGCCGATCACTGCACCAAACATGGTGTGGATATTGCCCAGCTCGCCTTGCAGTTCGCCATAGCCAATCAAGATATGAGCACTTGTATTGTCGGCTCGGCGAATCCCGAAAATGTCAAAAACTGGGTGAAGTGGGCTGAAATACCGATCAATCAGCAACTGCTGGCCGATGTGCTCGAAATCTTGAAGCCCATTCACAACTGGTTCTACATTGAAGGGCGGCCGGAAAACAACGACCCGGTCAGTTGAATTCAAAAGGAATTGGCGAAATTAAAATGAAAGCACTGTGTCTTGAATCGCCGCTGAACTGGCGACGAACTGAAATCGCTGAACCACCTGCGCCAACACCCGGAATGGCTGTTGTACGCATTCATCAGGTCGGCGTTTGCGGCACCGATATTTCGGGCTATCTGGGCAAAATGCCGTTTTTCAGCTACCCGCGTATCCCCGGCCACGAGCTTGGTGTGGAAGTGGTGGCCGTGGGTGATGGTATTACGAATGTCAGGATAGGTGATCGCTGCTCGATTGAGCCTTATATCAATTGCCAGAAGTGCCATGCCTGCCTGCGTGGATACACAAATTGCTGCGAATCAAACCAGACGCTGGGCGTGCACTGCGATGGTGGCCTCACACCTCTTTTCACCATCCCTGCCCGGAAATTGCATCAATCGGCGATATTAACATATGAACAACTGGCTCTTGTAGAAACACTGGCCATCGGCTGCCATGCCGTCAATCGAGCCACAATTCAGCCTGAAGATGTTGTGGCGGTGATTGGTGCCGGGCCAATCGGCCTTTCAGTGATTGAGTTTGTGAAGCTGACGGGAGCCCGCCTGATTGTCGTTGACCTTAATGAATCGCGATTGCAATTCTGCCGTGATGTGATGGGTGTCAAAATGACATTAAAGACTGATACCAATCTCGAAAAGAACTTGAAAGAGCTTTCGGGCGGACATCTGCCGGATGTTGTCATCGATGCTACGGGCCATTATGGCAGCATGTCGCATGGATTTGACCTGGTCGCCAATGGCGGCGGCCGGTTGGTCTATGTAGGTATTACAACAGAGGAAATTAAATTTCGTCATCCGGTTTTCCATCGGCCGGAAGGCACGCTACTTTGCTCGAGAAATGCACTCCCGCGTGATTTTACAAGAATCATTGAGCTGATTGAAACTGGTCGGATTGATACAGGCCCATGGATCACACATCGAGTCGGCTTTGAAGAGGTGATCGATGCTTTTCCAACTTTTGTGAAGCCGGAAACTGGCGTACTCAAGGCGATGATCGCCATCGGTCAATAACTGTTTAACTACTGAAGGAAATAAAATCGCAATGACACAGTTACCAGAAACCATATTGCAATTTGGTGCCGGTCGATTCCTGCGTGGTTTTTTTGATCGATTCGTCGATCAGGCTAATAAGGAAGGCCAAAACGTAGGCCGAATCGTCGTGGTTCAGTCAACTTCAGGCCCGCGGGCTGAGTTGTTGTCGCAACAGGGTTGCGTTTATCACGCACTTTATCGTGGCGTGGAACATGGCGAAGTGGTTGACCGAACAATTGAAATCAATAGTGTGAGCCGTGCCCTGATCGCTTCAGAAAACTGGCCGGAAATTCTGCGTGTGGCCGCATCGCCTGAATTGAAATATATCGTGACAAATGCAACGGAAGCCGGTTATGAAACCGATGGCACCGATAAACTGGCTGATTCCCCGCCAAAATCACTGCCGGGTAAGCTTGCCGCCGTGCTGTGGGCACGTTTTCAGTCAAATGGTGAACCTCTTGTGCTTTTGCCATGTGAATTAATTGAAAACAATGCTGACAAAGTGCAGCAACTGGTCGTTGATCAGGCCCGAGCCTGGGGTTTGTCATCCGGTTTCATTTCATGGGTTACTGAAAAATGCTGGTGGCTCAATAATCTGGTCGATTGCATTATTACGGATGGTCCGGCAGATCATCCGCTGGCCGCTACCGACAAAATGATGATTCAGGTTGAGCCTTATGCCCTGCTGGCCATTCAGCGACCGGCCCGGGGCAATCCGCCAATCTTCACGAATCCTTTTATTCATGTTGTTGATGATCTGGCCCCGTTCTTTCTGAGAAAAGTGCGAATCCTGAATGCCGTGCACACCGCCATGACGGCCAAATTCTACGGGCATGGATTTGAAACGGTGCAGCAGGTAATGGGCGACCGGGCAGCCAACCGATGGTGCCGCGACGTGGTTTTTGAAGAGATTGTTCCGGCTCTTGTCTCACGTGTTGAAGGTGTGGCGGAATTTGCCGACATGACATTCGACCGCTTTCGCAATCCTTTTCAAAAGCATCTTCTGAAAAATATCACGCTGAATCATGATGCTAAATTGAAAGTGCGCATCGAGCCAACCATCGAAGAATTTAAATCTCTTTATGGTCGAGAACCGAAGCGACTGTCGGAAGTGCTGCATACGAAACTGCCGCAGGAATAATACAATCCGGAAAATGCAATTATGATTCTTTCAAGTGTCACTGTCAGCCTGGTGAATGAAGCCCGTGGTGGACCATTTGTATTTTGGGACAACCTTACTGAAGCCTGTCAAGTCGCTGCCGAATTGCAATTTGATGCCATTGAAATCTTTGCCCCTGGGCCAGAGGTTCTTCAATCGTCACAGACTGCAAAACTTCTTTCTGATCACGGTCTGAAACTGGCGGCAGTCGGCACAGGTGCCGGGTGGGTCAAGCATCAGTTACATCTAACGATGCCTGAAAAAAATGATCGCCGCAAAGCGATTGATTTTATTAAGTCGATGATCGAAGCCGGAGCCCAAAACATGGCACCGGCGATTATCGGATCAATGCAGGGCCGGTGGGGCGATGGCGTTGATGCGCCTACAGCCCTTGCGTACTTGTCAGAAGCTTTGGATGAGCTTGGTTCATTTGCCGACTCTTTCAATGTTCCCCTGATTTTTGAGCCGCTCAATCGCTACGAGACAAACCTGATTCGCACCGTGCAGGAAGGCCTGATACTGCTTTCACGCCTCAGTATAAACAATGTCAGGCTGCTTGCTGACCTTTTTCATATGAATATTGAAGAGGCGAGCATGGCTGATGCAATCAGGCAGGGTGGTAATAAAATCGGCCATGTCCATTTTGTCGATTCAAACCGACGACCCTCGGGCGATGGTCACTTGCAATTTGCAGAAATTTCTGATGCCTTGAGAGAAATTGGATATTCGGGTTATGCCTCGGCAGAGGCTCTGCCATGGCCTGATTCCCGCAAAGCCGCCATGACCACGATCAATACATTTCGCAAATTCTTCCCGCGATAATACTTTCTCGCTTCGATCAAAGGTTCAATACATGCTCAAGCACACGCTCATTCATCCGCAGATTAATGAAATCATCGGTAGAGCTGGCCATCACGGCAAAATATTGATTGCCGATGGCAATTATCCGGCCTCAAGTAAAAAAGGCCCGAATGCCCAGGTGATCAGCATGAATCTGATGCCAGGCGTAATCACTTGCTCGCAGGCACTTGAAGCTGTGCTTTCTGCCGTGCCAATTGAAGAAATTAATACCATGATGTACACCAAAGATGATCCCTATGCCCTTGATGCCGACCCGCCGGTTTGGGACGATTATCGCAGGATCATCAAAGACGCAAGGCTTGGACTGGAGTTGAAACCGATTGAAAAATGGAGTTTCTACGACGCCGTAGCTACAGTAGACCACGTTTTGACAATTCAAACCGCTGACAGGCAGCGTTATGCCAATATTCTGCTTTCCATCGGCGTTCGTATGGACTGAATTGCAATCACGATGGAAAAGATAGACGCCCATCAGCATTTCTGGCACCTTTCCCAGCCATTTGATTACCGATGGCTGGACAACCCAAAATTAAGGGCTATCAGGCGGGATTATCTGCCGGAAGATCTGAAATGGCATTTAGATGCCCGCCAGATCAGTGGCTCCGTATTCGTGCAAACTCAGCATAATCTCGACGAAAATCGCTGGGTAATCGATTTATGTAATCAATTTGATTTTCTGAAAGGTATTGTCGGCTGGATTGATCTGGCATCACCTGATTGCGAACAACAACTGGGAGAAATGCGATCGAACCCGAAATTTCTCGGTGTGCGGCATGTGGTTCAGGATGAGCCTGATGACAATTTTCTGGTGAGGCCAGAAGTTTTGCGTGGACTCACCATTCTTGAAAAGCATGGCGTACCGTTTGACGTTCTTATTTATGTCAAACATCTGCGACATGTACCAACCTTGGCCCGGAAAATGCCGAATTTAAAAATGGTGATTAACCATTTGGCGAAACCACAGATTGCAACAAATGGGCTTGAGGCGTGGCGGGCCGATTTCGAAGCGTGTGCCGTGTTTGAAAATGTCTGGTGCAAGCTCTCTGGCATGGTCACCGAAGCCGACTGGCAGGGTTGGACCCCGGCAGATTTGAAGCCGTATATTGAAATTGCAATTAACGCTTTTTCGCCACAGCGTCTGATGTTCGGTTCAGACTGGCCTGTGTGCGAGCTAGCGGCCACCTACGATCAGGTTCATGATGCACTTGCTGAGAATATCAGCAAATTAAGTCAAACTGAGCAGGCACACATTTTTGCTGGCTCGGCCCGTGCGTTTTACAGTTTACCCGATTGAAATAAAGTTCGATCATGATCGCCAGTAAAGGGCGACGCGATCGACCTGAATCTCGGTTTTCTTCGGGGAAATTTCAATCGATTCAATTTCCAGATTCGCCGGGTTGGCCGAGGATCGCAGCAATTCAATCTCCGTTTCAATCTGGGCATTAAGATCGGCCATTTGCTGGTTGATCGATTCCAGGCTTTCTTCAGCGTGGGCCACATCCTGCTTTTGCGTGGCCACTTTGGTCGCTGACTTTGCCGCTGTGGCGGCTTTTCCTATTGTGGTGGCCGAGATAGTTTTTCGGCCCATGAGCGAGCCAAAAATGGTGGTGCCAATCGAAATTGCCGCATCCATCATTTTTGTCTGGGCCTGAGATTTCTCCCTGTCTACCTTTTGCTGGGCCCGCATCTGCTTGTCTTCCAGCGTTTTGCGTTTGGTTGCAAACTTTGCACGCAATTTTTCAATTTCATCGTCTCGCTGTTCCGAGACTTTTGCCGCCGCCCTGATGCGGAAATCGCCCTCCGATTCGCCGGGATTGCTTAGCAATTTCAGCGGAGCATATTTATATAATTTCAATGTGTGGTTGCGATAAAGATGGTCTTTCAGGCCAGTGGCAAGGGCTGAATAGGTTTTGGGCTTGGCCATTTCGCCAGGCATGGGGCTGAAACCGGCTTCAACATCAGGCGTCTTTTCCCGTTCCGGAGCCTCTTCCACCAGCATCTCGGCCAATTGCCATGGCTCGTCAGGCAATGCTTCCGTGATGTCGGCAACAAGTGCAACTTTTTCCCACAGATCAATTCCGCCGGCCGCCTGGGTGAAATGCAATTTGGCTTCACCCAGAAGGCCCGGGCGATAAATCGTTTTGGCGGCTTTTTTGACGGGTTCAAAATATTCTTCAATTTCAGGCGGTAAAAGTGGGCGACTACCGCCCGTGGCGCTTGCAGAGGCTTCGGCTTTTGCTGACGCCGGAGAATCATTTCCTGATTTGCGATTCTGCATGAGCTGGCTGATCTGCGTTCGCGAAAGTGGCCCACGCAGGAATGAGAGTGCCCAGCGTGTCTGAAACAGCACGGGGTGGTCTTCATGCACATTATTCATGAGGAAAACCCGCTGGCTCAGGCCCGAGATCAGCGTATCCATCTCTGCACGGTTAAAGCCGTGGCCGGCGGCCGTGGCGGCTCCTTCCAGCCCGTCCAGCACGCGGGCCTTGTCGCGTTCGGTCTGCAGGCGGCCAATCCACCATGTGCCGCAGTTAGAAAGCCCCTTGTAATCAAGGTCAACCGGGTTCTGCGTGGCCAGCACCACACCCAAGCCGAAGGCACGGGCTTGCTTGAGCAGCGTGAGCATGGGCGTTTTCGAGGGCGGGTTGGCTGTGGGCGGGAAATATCCGAAGACTTCATCCATATAAAGCAGGGCACGAAGGCTGGATGTGCCTGGCTGCGACCGCATCCACGCAATGACTTCGTTAAGAAGCAGCGTAACGAAAAACATACGTTCGGAATCTGACAGATGTGCGATTGAAATAATTGTCAGTCTTGGTTTGCCCTCGCCCGTGTGAAACAGGCGTTTGATGTCAAGTGACTCGCCTGTTCGCCAGGCGGCAAAACCTGGGGAAGCGACCAGCGTATTAAATTTCATGGCAAGCTGAAAGCGGTCCTGCGAGGGGAAGACCGATTCCAGGCTCATAACGCCTACGGAATCAAATGGCGGCGTCTGAATCTGGCGGATCAGTTCGGCGAGATCAAGCGATTTGCCGGCGGCCCAGGCTGTTTCCAGAATGGTTGAAAGTAGCAGAAATTCCCGGCTGGTGATTGGGTCGGCATCGATCTTCAGCAGGGCCAGAAGGCCCATCACGGTGCCGCTCACGCGTTCACGCAGAGATTCTGCACTTTCGCGAATTTCAATTGACGGAGCATCAAGCGATTTCAATATGGAAAGGCCCAGCCCTGCTGATCCGCCGGGAGTATAAATACAAAGATCAACCGAGTCGCGATAGCGTGCAATTCGATCGATAGGCTGATCCCACGCTGCCAGACCTTCTCGCCAGGTTTCAGCAGTTTTTTTTGCGAGTTCTTCTACAGAAAGGCCCTTGCGGCCCGCTTCCTCAGCGTCAATCCAGGGCTCAAAGTCTTCTGGTTTCAATTCAGGAAATGCAAGCAGCAAATTGCCCAGATCGCCCTTGGGATCAATACAAATCGCCGGAATGCCGTCGATTGCAGCCTCTTCAAGCAGTGAAAGGCATAGGCCGGTTTTGCCTGATCCGGTCATTCCCACGCAGACACCATGCGTGGTCAGGTCGCGGGAGTCGTAAAGCAAGGGTTTTGAAGTCGTTTTCTTCGATTTCAGGTCGAATTCGCGGCCAAGATAAAATACTCCCAGTTTTTCATAGTCGCTCATTACGCACACCCTTTATTTCGATGGGTTTGAAACATGTGACAGATGATGAAATCATAGACATAAATCAAATGGCAGTGCAAGTTCAGCCAGTGATTAGTTCACCAGCTGCCATTAGAATATCCGTTGCATTGGGAATATCACGAAATGTCACCACGCGGCTGGAATTGGCAATTGCCACATTTTCATCCACCCGCCATTTTTCGGAAACGGCCCATAGCGGCTCAATACCCTTGATCTGCGGCACCCAGTCTAATATTTCATTGAGGCTGTTTTTTCGCCAGAAGCCCAGTATTTCAAGCTGAATTTTCTTACCTGAATTGTGCTGGAGAATGTAATCGGGCACCCATACACGAGTCAGACCGCCCTGCCCTGCACCTCGATAAACAGATTCGGCAGGTTCAATTGTCCAGCCGCTGGCAATCTGGCGAAATCGGCCAACAAAGGCCTCAAATTCAGGCGGTTGATAGGTAGCGGAGTCAGCCAGGTGTGAAACCAGTCCATCGGCTTTTTCCAGATGAAATGTACGAAGCTCGCGTTTCGTGCCCCAATGCAATTCGGCGTTCAGTCGAAAATCGCGGCATTGAAGCAGCGTGGGCAGCCAAAGGGCCATCTGCAGGCCGTATTTGGTTGTCGATTGAAAGAGGCTCATCGGGCCTTCAATCGCCAGGTTCAGGCCGTCGTGCAGCGAGCCGCTCGCATGAAACAGAAGGCGATGGAATTTAAGCATCTGCAGTAATCGCCGCAGGCGAGCAGGGCTTTCGCCCCGAATTTCCACATCAAGCCGGGTGGCTCGCAAAAGCACGGCCTGTGCCAATGCCACGTTATAACGATCAACCAGACGCTGTGCAGTCAGGTCTTCGAATTTCAATAAGCGATTTTCATCTTTCAAATCCGCAAAAAGTGAACTTTCCAGCTTGTCAGGTTCAAGTTTCAATTCGCGGGCTACCGCTTCCAGAATGCCCTGACGATTGAAGCCGGGAATTGGGATGGAAGGGTCGCTTTTCTGGCGTTTGGCAGCGATCGCCGTGCGATAAAGTGCAGCTGCAGAGAAAAGTTTTTCACGGATTTCTTCGGGGTCAGCTTCAGCAACGATTTCAAATTCCGATCGATCCTCCAGAACCCGAGCCAGCCCACGGTGAGCCAGCGTGGCCTGGCCCGAGCCAAAAAGCTCGCCCACCGCTTCTTCAAGTTCGCCGCGAGTCATCCCTGAACCAGTGCGAAAAATCTCAAGCAGGCTTTCGGCTACATCCAGCCACTCGGGGTTTTCCCGATTGAGATAAAGCGGCAGAATTCGCATTTTTACGGTTTTCACACGCACCAGGTTACCGGTCAGCATGGCAGGTGTCCTGTGGAAATGTAATCAGATAAATAATTGTTTTCAGTTCATGTTTTATTGTCACCATCGGCGAGTGTACCCCTCACTGCCAAAGCCGGGTGATGATTCTGAGCCGGGGCCTGCATAGGCTGAGTGCTGGCGGCGACGGTCCGAAGTTTTCTCCTCTAGCGTGCCCTGCGTGATTATTTCATAGAGAATTGCCTGTTTGTCGCCTTTTTTACGTAGAATCCGGCCCAGTCGCTGCACGTGCTCTCGCACGGTTGATGTGCCTGAAAGCACTATGGCCACATTGGCTTCGGGCACGTCAACACCTTCATTAAGAACACGCGAAGTGGCCACCACGTTATACTCACCACTGGCGAATCGTTCGAGTACGGTTTTTCGCTCTCTGGCTTTTGTCGAGTGGGTGATGACTGGCACGAAAAACTGTCGCGAGATTTTATAAACCGACGCATTGTCATGTGTAAATATGATTACACGGTCGCCGACATGCCTGTCGAGCAGCCCTTCAAGCAAGCGTAGCTTGGCCGGTGCGGCCATCGCGATGGTGCGATGGTCGCGAAACGCCTTAAAGGCCATGCGGCCTTTGGGTGTGCGTGCAGCCGTGGCCAGAAATCGGCCCCAGGCACCGTTCTGGCGAAGGTCGATACGGTTTTCCAGCAGGAATGTTCGGTAAAGCTCGCGATTAGTTTCATAGGCGAATCGTTCGTCGTCGCCAAGCTGCACATAAAGAGTCTGCACCTGATATTCCGCCAGGAATTGCCCCTTGAGCTGGGTGATCTCGCGGCGATAAATGATGGGTCCAATCAGATGATCAAGGTTGGCATGCGCCTGGTCGGTGCGTTCAGGCGTGGCAGTCAGGCCAAGGCGAAAAGGTGCGATTGAGCCCAGTGCGGCCAGCGAATATGTCTGCCCCGGCAGATGATGACATTCGTCAAAGACCAGCAGGCCAAATTTATTGCCCAACCGTTCGACATTCATATAGGCAGAATCATAGGTTGTCACGGTGATGGGGCGAATGTCGTAGCTGCCGCCGCCCAGCATGCCGACATCCGTTTGAAAATTGGCGGCGAGATCGCGGGCCCACTGCTGCATCAGGTCGATGGTGGGTGTGACGACGAGCGATGGCCGCTGGGCACGGGCGATGGCCAGTTCGGCCACGTGGCTTTTGCCGGTGCCCGTGGGCAGAACCACCACTCCCCGGCCGCCGGCCGCCCACCAGGCTTCAAGCCCTTCAAGTTGATGCGGAAAAGAGGCCCGTCCGGTGTTCAGTGTCCAGACCGTTTTGCCGTATTCACGGGCCTTATCGGTAAATTTCAACTTGGTTTCAAGCAGTTTTTCAACCAGAGAGCGATAAGCGATGCCCGGGCAAACCAAGATATTCTCGCGCCGGGGGTCAAGTTGAAGGAAGTCGGGCATCCAGTCGGGCTGGCCCTCAATCCCTTCGACGGCCAGTGACCCACTCTCAAAATGAAGGGTGATTTCGGGCCGGGGCTGATTCACCTGAGTGGTCTGATTCATGACAATCCATCAGCCATTTGCCTTTGTTAAACGGAACTCTTTGTATGATCATAATCTAAATGACGTACTCGATCAAATCAGAGATAAAATTGTCACAATCAAGCGAATTTAATTTGCCAGAAGTGATCCACAATTAGTTTCGTGCAAATCACAAGTCAAGAATTTCTTATTTCTCGAGCTTGTCTTCTTCTTTAAATTGAAAATCATAGACATATTGATCTAATTCCGCTTTCAGAGATTTGGATTTTTCTTGAATTTTATTTTTCTCGTAGAGGAAATACAGATTTATTCCAACATCACTCTCAGGTGGTCCAATTCTCAATCCGTTTACTGAGTCTGAATTAGACTTTAGATTTGAGATTATATCTCGCCAAACAAATTCCAGAATTTCAATTGCTTTCCCATTTTCATTGTTTCTTGCATAAATACCAGATAATGCATTTGCGGCCATAGCTCTGATATATTGGTAATTTAAATTTGTTTTGGACTCGGTATTGTCAATCATTTCCAATAGTTTTTTGTAGTTTTCTCTAGCCTTGTCTTCCTCACCAAGAATATCCTCCGCTCTTGCCAAATTTAATCTTGTAAAAAATAGATGATCAGTCCGATCGAGAAGGAGATGTTGATTTTCCAGCAGATGCCTTGAAAAACGCCTGATACTATTCTGAAGCTGATTTCTAATGAATTTTTTTTCCTGCTCTTCATGCACTTCTCTGTTCATAAGGAAGTTCGTCATATTCGTAAAATCGTGAAATAGAAGTGATGCTTCAAATAATTTCAAATCGGCAAAATCTCTTTGTTTTCTTATGATAGCTTCCGTCTTTCTTTTCTCATCAGACTCCATTTTTGCGAGCAATGCATTATTTTTTGCGAGATTGTGCAGCTTAAGTTCAGATTGTGTTCCCACAAAAAGCATTGTCAGAATAATCGCCGCAGAAATACTTGTTATTGCAATCGCGGCCGTTGCTTGAATATTACTGCGGCACCATCGCCATCCTTTTTGCCATATCGGTTGCGGCCTGGCCAGAATTGGTTTGCCCTCTAAAAATAATTTCAGGTCAGCCGCTAGATTTTCGGCAGTCGAATAACGCAATTCAGGGTCTTTTTCCAGGCATTTTAAGCATATTGTTTCAAGATCACGTGGAATTCCTGGCTGTATCAACCTCGGTCTGATCGGCTGGTGCTCCTGTATCTTTCGTAAAGTAATAGAAACTTGATCCGACTGAAATGGGGGTCTGCCGGTCAGGCATTCATAAAGAATAACACCCAGACTGTATATATCACTCTTTTCTGTCAGGGTTTTAAATCCTCCCGCAGCCTGTTCCGGCGACATGTAATTCGGCGTTCCGACTATGGCTCCCGAGGCTGTAATAATCGCACTGCTGTCAAACAACTTTGCAAAACCAAAATCACTGATTTTGGGCCACAGCTTAAATTCCTGATCAAAAACATTTTGATCTGCCAATTCCCTACCATTGAACAAAAGAATGTTTGAAGGTTTCAGATCCCGATGTAACACTCCCTGATTATGAGCGAAAGCAATTCCTCGAGCACAATTTTCCATCAGATAAGCGGACTTTTTCGGAGACAATAACTCCTTCCGTATCAAACTGGCAAGTGTTCCACCATCCAGCAATTCCATCACAAGATACGGAATGTCCGAATCGCTCACTCCATAATTGTACAACTGTACAATGTTTTTGTGTGATAGCCGTGCCTGAATTACAGCCTCCTTTTGAAAACGTTCCATGCTGCGATGCGATAAACTTTGCGGCCTTATGGTTTTTAAGGCCACATGACGATTCAGTTTTTCGTCGAGACATTCATAGACCTCGCCATTTCCTCCTGAAGCAATCATCCGAATCACATGATAGTGATCGATAGAACTGGGTAATACTCTGGGTGACAATGCTTTAAGGCGATTCAGGAAAATTTCGGCAGAGTCGGCTGGTTTCAAATCAGTTGTGTCACTCTTGAGATTCGGTACTTTGTTTACAAGAGTTGGATGAGATTTTGATTTGTTCTGTTCAACATAATCAAAACAATAGTCACATTGGTTGAGGTGATGCTCCAACTCTAACAACTCGGCTTCGCAGAGACTTCCAGCAAAAAACGCATTCAGCCTGATAACATTCGGGCAGCGAATTTCCGACATGATACCCACCCTGTTTGACCCGGATTTCTTTCAAATTAATTATTGCATCATCGATTTCAAACTGACATATTTTTTTGAACAAAAGCGATTCAATAATTATTAATTCATTACACGACCTAAAAAAACAGGGGCCAGGAATAACCTGACCCCCCGAGCGTTACGAATTGATCCTTGAAATGGGATCAATACATGTCGTCATAGCCGCCACCGGCAGCCTTTTCTTTCTTATCTTCAGGCAGATCAGCAATCAGGGCATCGCTCGTCAGCAGCAGGGTGCTGACAGAGGCGGCGTTCTGAAGTGCTGAGCGGGTGACCTTGGTCGGGTCGATAATGCCGGCAACAACCATGTCTGTGTAGGTGTCGTGCAGAGCGTCATAACCATTGTTTCCAGTGGCTTCGGAAACCTTGCTGACAACTACACCACCGTCCTGACCAGCGTTTTCAGCGATCTGGGTGATCGGAGCCGTGCAGGCACGGACGATGATCTGATAACCCGTCTTTTCGTCGGTTGTCAGGTCGGCACCAGCCGAAACATGGCGAGAGGCACGAAGAAGGGCTACGCCACCACCCGGCAGAATTCCTTCTTCCAGGGCGGCGCGGGTGGCATGCAGGGCATCTTCCACGCGGGCCTTCTTTTCTTTCATTTCCGACTCGGTCGCAGCACCCACCAAAATCTTGGCAACACCACCCGAGAGTTTAGCCAGACGCTCTTCCAGCTTTTCGCGATCATAGTCGCTCTTGGTGTCGGCAATCTCGCGGCGGATCGCTTCAATCCGGCCCTTGATGGAATCAGTCGTGCCCGCACCTTCGATAATCGTGGTGTTGTCCTTATCGACTGAAACTTTCTTGGCACGACCAAGATCGTTAAGGTCAAGGTTTTCCAGTTCGATGCCCAGGGCTTCGAAGATGGCCTTGCCACCGGTCAGCACAGCGATGTCTTCCATCATCGCCTTACGTCGGTCGCCATAACCAGGAGCCTTCACAGCCACGCAGCGGAAGGTGCCGCGAAGTTTGTTAATCACCAGCGTGGCAAGGGCTTCGCCTTCCACTTCTTCGGCGATGATAAGAAGAGGGCGGCCCGTTTGGGCAACCTTTTCCAGAACCGGAACGAGATCCTTCACGACACTGATCTTCTTCTCATAGATCAGTACATAGGCGTCTTCCAGCACGGCTTCCATCGTCTGCGGGTTGGTCACAAAGTAGGGCGAAAGATAGCCGCGGTCGAACTGCATGCCCTCGACCCACTCGACTTCCGTTTTCAGGCTCTTGCCTTCTTCAACAGTGATCACTCCATCTTTGCCAACCTTCTCGGTGGCTTCAGCGATCATCGAGCCAATTTCCTTATCGAAGTTCGAAGCCACGGTGGCAACCTGCTCGGTTTCCTTCCGGCTCGATACCTTCACCGACATACTCTTGAGTTTCTCAATGATGTCGGCAACTGCCTTGTCCATTCCACGCTTCATCAGCATGGGGTTCACACCGGCCACTACAGCCTTCAAGCCTTCGTTATAGATAGCTTCGGCCATCACAGTGGCAGTGGTGGTGCCGTCGCCGGCAATGTCGGAAGTCTTCGAGGCGACCTCCTTCACCATCTGGGCACCCATGTTCTCGTACTTGTCTTCCAATTCGATTTCCTTGGCAACGGTCACACCGTCCTTGGTCACCGTGGGAGAGCCAAAGCTCTTCTGAATGACAACGTTGCGTCCACGTGGCCCAAGCGTCACCTTGACTGCTCTGGCCAACTTGGTTACACCACGCTGCATCGCCTGTCGGGCTTCCTGATCAAAGGCGATCATCTTTGCGCCCATAAGTCTCTATCTCCTCAAAGGTTTTAAGTCTTGGAAAGTGAATTGTTCAAGCGGCCTGGCGAGCGATCTCAGCCAACAACGGCCAGAATGTCATCCTCACGCATCAGCAGCACTTTTTTGCCTTCAGGCAATTTAAATTCGTCGCCTGCATAGCTTGTGAAGAGAACTGTGTCGCCAACCTTCACCTGCAGTTCACGGCGTTTGCCGTCCTTCGTCAGCCGACCTTCGCCCACGGCAACAATTTTGCCCTGCTGCGGCTTGTCCTTAGCAGTGTCAGGCAGAACGATACCGCCTGCGGTCGTCTGCTTGGCTTCTTCTCGCTCAACTACAACGCGATCGTTCAAGGGAACCAGTTTCATCGTGATCCGCTCTCTCCGATTCGAAAATCGAAAAACCCGTCAAATCAGCGCCGTTCATTTACGACTCTTCGAAAACGCTGATTCGAAAATCCTTGTTAATAGCAATGCAATTTTCGTGCCGGATGAAATATATTTTGTCTAAATGATTGTATTAAAATGGTTTATAACGATGATGGCTTCCTGGAAACTTTCCGGCTCTGCCATTTTGGCAGATTTCTGACAGTGGCACACGGAAGGTGAATTTACTGCTTGTTTTTTACTGGAGGTGAGCTGGGTCGATTTTCATCTCCGGGGTTTCTTGCGATGCTGACCACCGAAGGTTCAGGGTTGTTTGCTGTTCTTCGGCGTGGTTGGTAAGTCTCCATTTTGAATAATTTTCCGTTGTTTTCTGATACTGTTCCGCCGGGCCCGGTTGCTTGCCTGGCAGAGCCTGGTGCTGGTTTTACAGGAAAGGCGGCAACAGTGGATTTTGGCAGCCCGCCTGAGGCTTTGCCGGACACCCCGGAATTTTTTGCAGATTCAACCGTCTGCAGTGGACGCTCAGCACTGGCTGTTGAATCAACTTTCACCTGATCGTTTACAGTCGTTTTGGCTTCAACGGCGATCTGTTTGATGGCATCAACGGTTGCGTTTGATGTTGCAGCGTTTTTTGTTTCTGCCTTTAATTCAGCGTAAGTCTTTTTCAGGCCTTCTTTTGTAAGACCGTTTTCCTTGACATTCTCAACTTTTTCGGCAGCTTTGGTTTTGGCTGAACTAAGCAGTTCTTCAAGCCAGGCAAGTAAGCCTCTGGTTTTTACGGTATTGACTATATGGCTTATTCTGTTCGTTGCCACTTGCGAAAGGTGATTAATTGAGTCGGATGGGTGACCGATGGCCACATAAGTCCCATCGCGGGCTTTAGGCCATGTCTCTGATACCTGCTTTACACACAGACCAAGAATGATGTAGCAGATTAGAGTGGAAAATAGGCTGCCCGACCAGAACTTTAGTGCGGTGCCAAATGCCTTGTTTACCCGAAAACCCGCCAGACTCTCGACACTAAAGTATTCATCGCACAAAAGATGCGACATGTAGCCCACCATGATGCCACTGGCCATATAGACCCTTACCCAGTGGTTTTCATGCGGATAATTCAGGTACATGAGTGATCCCCAGATCAGGCAGGTGGGGATGCTGTGAAACATGCCCCGGTGCACCGTGACCTTGCCCAGAAACCAGCGGAGCCCGCGCGACCAGAAAAATGCCGAAAACAGGGTGATCCAGATACGGAATTCAAAGGCGATTGGCGGATCAACCCGGCCCGAAGCCGCCCAGAATAACAGGGCACTGGCCACTGAAGTCATGCTGGTGATGTGCTTTATCTCTTTGCCTGAATCGCTGTCTAGGTCAGGCAGCATACCACCAAGCATTGAAAACAGCAGTGCGATTGAACCATACAGCCAGTCGATACCAATAAAAAGCCACGTCATAGAGGCGTAACTTGCCCCCAGAGTGCTTGAAAATTTCAAGTGTTGCCGAAAATTTCCCACAGTCCCCAGCCTCCTGCCGGGCCTGTCCATTCATTCGATTAAGCCGGTAAGGTATTGAAAATCATATCCTTACCGGCAATACACTTTTATCGTCAGCCGACTCAGGCCACCTTCAGCCAGTTCCTGATTTCGCCCACATTCGAAGACCATCCCTGCCCCAGCCTTGATTGCAGAAAAGCCGCATAAAGCAGGTCAAGCGTGTCTGTCATATGCCGGATCTGTTCGATCCGGGCCAGTATAGACTCCCGACCCGAGCAACCTTCCAGTTTCGGCAGGGCGGCGCTGCCCACGGCGAACGACTCGGCTTGAAGTGTCATTTCATACTGCTGTTCATGGCGTACCAGAATGAGCCCTGCCTTACGCGGTAACTTGCCCGATTGCAAGGCTTTCATCGCTTCGGGCATGCGGGCCGGGCCCACGTCGTTAAGCTGGTCACGACCCGTTTCGCCTTTCGGGCAATCGAGCTGTAAAGTTCTTGTCATCATGACAGTAACGTCAGTCCCATCAGCCAGCGGAATCGTGTCGCCACTGGTCGCCAGCCGATGCCAGAGCCAGATCAGAAATTCGTTGCCCAGCACATCAGGAAATTGGCTTTCCGGGTCAGCCCACGATACCGTTCCTTCATCGTGTCCTTCCACAAAGACGGTGAATCTGGCAGGGTCGTCACTGGGCATGCGCAGGCCGAATTTACCAGCTAGTGCTTCTGCAAGTCTACCGGCTGTAATCAGATGCGTTTCGCCACCAAAGGTGTCTCGAAACAGTGGCCCGACCCGGTCGAGTACATTGGCGGAAGTGGCAGAACAATAAAGCGTGTGGCTTGAAAGATCCCACAGCAGCGGATTCATGCTCATCCTTCGATACCGTCCATCGGCTGCTTCAGTCTGGGCTTTGGCCAGGGCCATCTCTTTGGCTTCCTCTTTCTGCTGCTTTGTCGGAAAGCCTGAGGGGTTGCCTGCTGCCAGTGCCTTTATCTCTATTTCGGTGTAGGCTTTAAGAATATTGGATGGGATCTTGTCAACGTCGAAACGCATACCTATGTGCAGGGTTTCGTCGTAAATGTTGTTCTCAAAGCTGATTTCTGAATCAAGCAGGTGCCGACCGCCGTTAAAGCCCACACTGACACCGTCCTGAGTTTCCGCAAGTCCATATTTGCCTATGGCATTGGCTTCCAGCTTCTCAATCGAATCAATGCCGAGAGGCAGTCCGGCCTGGTGCTCGACTGCAAAACGAACAAAACTGACTCGACCATTCAGAAATGCCATATCCCACTCCTTCAGGATTATTCGGCCTTGCGGGTTATTTTCCGAAAGGCATGCTGATGCACGAATCGCTATCTTTAAATCGACCGACCGGCGAATGAATCCAGCAAACTCGACTTCGACCAATTTATGTTAAGTTCACTCTATAACGAATCGTCGTTTTTTTATGATCCGGTAGTTTGAGGCGGTAGAAACGGTTTTACTGGTTATTCTGCTCAGCATTCGGTCCCCGATTTGGAATTTTGCTGAGCAGCGAATTTACATAAGTTCTTGTTCCGCTAAATACTATGATGTCGCGGCTGGACTCTTTTGTATTTCGTCCCAGCCAGACAACAGGGGGCAACCCGGCGGCTGAATCGGTCCAGACGGTGGCTTTCTCGCCACGTTGAATTTGCCAGCGAACCAAGGCATCAGGATAAATCGTAATGGCCCGATGCACCGGGCCCGAAGCGGCCAACTGTTTAAACCAGCTTTCTGCTGTAGAGTTAAAAACAGTTTTGCTGGCTAACTGGCCTAACGTTGCTTCGGCGATGCTTCGCGAGCCCCAGACAAGGAATATATCTGTCTGGTCTATAAAGAGATAGATAGGGCGATTCTGAACCAGCGAGATGCCTCGAATGCGACTGTCAGCGTTGCCCGCATTGGGCCGGGGCCTGTTGCTTTTCGGATCATCACCAATGGTACGGAAAAGTGGCATAACCACCTTTTCCACAAGGATCTGCGTTGCCCTTTGGTCACGTGCGTGAAGCGTTGCAACAACCGTTGGTGCCCCGTTTGGATCGTCAGGCGTGACGGCTCCGACGGTTAAGCCACTCAAATTCGGATAGAGATCAGTTTCAGGGCTAATTCTAGCCAGCAAAGCCCCCAGGTTGATTCTGTCGCGAACACTGGCCACATTTTCGCGGCCTGGTATGGATCGCTCAATTTCTGTAACAATCGTAAAAAGCTGGTTCCAAAAGGGTTTACGCGGATCAAACCCCACGCTTGCCTGCGCCATGAGCCGGCCGGTAAGAGCTTTTTCCCACTGTGACAGCCAGCGTGCCTCGACCGGGCTGACTGGGGCCGTGCGGAAGAGGTCAAGGCATTCAGCCTGAACTGACTCGCCCCAGGGATAGAGTCTGATCTCAACCTCTTTTCCGGCGGAAAGCCGCCTCATCGTCTGTAAAGCAATTGATTCATTAATGTTGCGAGCGATTGACAGGGGCCATTTGGCCGGGTCGGCCACGAGCCAGAGGCCTGCGTCGATCGGGGGTTTCTCACTCAACAGGCTAATATCCGATCGAGACTTAATAGCGTATTCCATTTGCTTTCGCGAAGATCCGAAATAAAGCTCGTAGCCGTTTCTGGCCACAGTCAGACCAGGCCCCAGTTCTTCGTAAGTATCAGACCTGTTGGGTAATAAAGGAGCATCAAGCTGAAGGGCAGTGACCAGCGACTCCAGCGTACCGTCGTCCTGCGACACGCCAAATCGCCAGTTTACGGAACGTGAAGCAGCATCTGGTTGAATTGAAATGATCGAATTACTCAGCTTGCCAAAAAATTTTGAGATTTCCGGATTGAATACTGATATGGCGGCCTCAATGGTTTTGTTCGAACCATAGGGATGCAATCCAGCCAATTTAGCACTGGCCACTGCCTCAGCTGGTGAAGTAAATCTTGTCCCCTGCGTAAGATCAATCACACCAGCCCAAACTTTTTCAAGTTGCACTGGGCGAACCCAGAGGCCAGGTGTGTTATCTGTCGTAAGTCTATTTTGTGCAGTAGCTTGATTAGTAACGGAAAAACAGCCTGCAAATAGGAATAATGAAATTGAGCGAACCAGTAAGCCAGAAGATCTTTTACTCATGCGACTTAATCACTCAGTAGTTATTCCAGTTTAATCGGATCAATTCTTAAGAATAAGAGAAATTACCGGTTAGTTCAACTGGTCGATTGGGCGGGAGTGAATCAATATAATTTCAAGGGGTCGGGTCTTGCATTTCCGGCCGACTTTGTGACATCATGCACAAAGTTCAAACGTGGCTGGCAAACCGCCGAATCGTTGACCGACTGACTTATAACATCCGCTATCTGCTTATCAAACTGGCAGATATGTCCTGATCGGGGCGTTTTCGCCGATTCGAAACATGGAACACTGGCAAGTCTGGATTTACATCGCCGTCGTTTTGCTGCCACTGGCATCTTTTACTATCCAGATTCTTGGGATGCGGATTCTGGGTAACAAAAATGCCTATGTTGCCACTGCAACCATCGCCACATGCTTCGGCCTGAGCGCGTTTGGGCTATTCAATTATATAACTACTGGTCCGGGGATTACGGCATTCACAGGCCTCCATGCCCATCATGATGATCATGGTACATCGGGTGCTGCACCCCACGGATCAGCCGGTCATGATGACCATGCTCCGGGTGGACATTCAGCTGATACTCATGCCCCGGCAGCTGAACATAAAGATGCCGATAAACACGACTCTCATAAAGACGCTGTTAAGCACGATACGCACAAAGACGCGGAAAAGCATGTCGAAAAGCCCAAAGGCGAAGGTGGTGGCAGTTCGGAAGGTTCTGATACGGCTGCCGGCCATGGTGGCAAACTTGTATGGAAATCTGAATATATTTGGACGGCTCTTGGGTCTTCGCTTGGCAAACCTTTGACATTATCATTGGGCGTATATGTAGATCTCCTTGCAGCTCTTATGTTTGCGATGGTGAGCTTCATCGCCATGCTGGTGCATATTTACGCCATGGAGTATATGCATGGTGACCCGCGATACCCCCGATTTTTCGCCTATCTTTCTCTTTTCTGTTTTTCGATGTTCGGCCTGATTGCTAGCCCATCGATTTTCATGATTTTTATCTTCTGGGAACTCGTGGGTGTCTGCTCCTATTTTCTAATCGGTTTCTGGTTTGAAGATATCAATAATGCGAAGGCGGCCCTGAAGGCATTTGTGACCAATCGTGTGGGTGACGTAGGAATGTTGATTGGTCTGGGAATTATCTGGTCTTATTTCGGTACTTTCAGCATTGCCGATATTAACAATGCTCTCTCTGTGAGCCGAATTCGCGATAACGATACAAGAATCACACGTGCTGTTGCCGGAGACGATATTACTGTCTCGATACTTGCCCCGGCCAATGCGAAGGGCGATGCATCTGAAACAGTAACTAAAACTATTCCATACCTGATGTTGACCATTGCCGGTCTGGGAATCTTTGCGGGTTGTGCGGGCAAGTCGGCCCAGATTCCTCTTCATGTCTGGCTGCCTGATGCGATGGCTGGTCCAACACCAGTTTCTGCACTTATTCATGCTGCGACCATGGTTGCAGCCGGTGTTTATCTTGTAGGTCGATTCTACGCGCTCTTCACTGCTGAGGCTCTGCTTTATATTGCTTATACCGGTGGCCTTACGATGATTGTCGCTGCGACTATCGCCCTGGTTCAAACAGACTACAAAAAAGTGTTGGCATATTCGACAATCAGTCAACTCGGCATGATGATGCTCGGCCTGGGCGCACTCGGCTATGCGGCCGGTCTGTTTCACCTGATTACTCATGCGTTTTTCAAAGCTCTACTTTTCCTGAGTGCTGGCAGCATTTATCACTCGGTACACACATACGAAATGCCCAAACTGGGCGGTCTGCTCAAGAAAATGCCTGTCACCGGCTATTGCATGCTGGCCGCGACGATGGCGATCTCGGGTGTTCCTCTTCTATCGGGTTTCTATTCCAAGGATGCCATTCTGGCCGCAACGATGCGTTTCTCGGCAGAAACGGGCCATTATCCGATCTTCTTTTTCGCTGCGGTCGGTTCAGCACTGACGGCCTTCTACATGTTCCGCATGTGGTTCCTGGTGTTCGACGGCACCTCGCGTTCAGCTCATCTTGAACACGAAACTCATCATACCCATGCTCATGATGATCATGGACATGGGCATGGGCATCATGGCGATCCGGTAGCTCACGCCCACGAAAGTGCGCCGAAGATGTCGTGGCCGCTCATTGCCCTGACGGTTCCGACCATTGCAGTGGGTTATCCAATCTCGATACTGCCATTCGGCGAGCCTGTTCTTGAGCAGATGATTCACTATTCTGCTCCGGTGGCTACGGTTGATCTCAGCGACTGGCATTTCAAGGCGATGATGGTCTCCTTCGTCGTGGCTTCTCTTGGTATTGGCGGATCAGCGTTGTTTTACTCCCGATTCAAGATCTTCAGCCCCGAGCCCTATGCCAGGCGTTTCTCTCTGCTGTATAACCTTTTTGTCAACAAATGGTATTTTGACAAAATTTACAGCATCATTTTCGTGAAACCTGCCATGGCTCTTGCCAACAATATTTCGCGGTTCGACAAGCTGGTTGTGGATGGCCTGGTGACCGGGGCTTCCAACCTGACTCACATGGCCAGTCAAGCCAGTGGGCTTTTTGACCGGACTGTTGTTGACGGCATGGTTAATTCCCTTGCAAATCTGATCATGAACACCGGCGAGAAGAGTCGACAGTTGCAGACAGGCAAACTCAGGCAATATCTTGCCGTTCTGGCAGTCGGAGTGGTTGGTCTCTTCGGCTGGCTTTATATATGGATTCAGAGTTGACACAGCGGTATCAAGATTCTGGTCAGTCAGTGGCATTGAAACCTAACCATCGCACACAGGTGTGACAGTCGAGAAAAAATGGTCTGAAGCATGATGAGTGACGCACAACTTCTTACAGCTCTTTGGCTTGTGCCATTTATCGGATCCTTGTCTGTGCTGCTCGTTCCGAAAGGATCCGAGAAGCTCATTAAATGGATCGCTCTGGGTTTCTGTCTGGCGACATTTGGGCTGACTCTTGTCGCATTCACTTCCTACCTCAATGGCAGTGATGAAGGTCTTCCTCCGATCGCATCTTCGTTGTCTGATCGTGTTCTTAACAATGTGATTCGCACCAGTGCCGTTGATGGCAGCGATTATGACTCGATTGAGTTAAATGGTGCCGGTCGAGATGGCCGCAAAGATCTTGTCGTTCGCATGCCATGGATACCTTCTTTTAATATTCAGTACTATTTAGGCCTCGACGGCATCAGCCTTAGTCTGGTGGTGCTTGCCGGCATCGTGGCTGTGCTCTCATGCCTGGCCTCATTCCCCATTGAAAAGTCGGTTAAAGGTTATTACAGCCTTTTTCTGCTTCTCTGTGCCAGCATGATTGGCGTTTTTCTGGCACTTGACCTGTTCCTGTTTTATGTATTCTTCGAAGTTATGCTCTTGCCGATGTATTTCCTTATCGGCATTTGGGGCGGCGAGAATCGCGAATATGCGGCGATCAAGTTCCTGCTCTACACCCTTTTTGGCTCAGTTTTCATTCTGGTTGCTATACTTATCCTTTACTTCTGGCCTGGCGATCACACAGCTCTCGTCAGCCAGATGAACCCTAACACGCAAACAGTTGAGCGTGTTGCTTACACGGCCCATACCTTTGATATTGTGAAACTGACTCAGGCTGCAACCACTACTGATTTTTACGGCCGCTCGATCCAGACGGTAATTTTTGCTCTGTTTCTTGTTGGCTTCTGTGTCAAGCTTCCCAGCTTCCCCTTCCACACATGGTTGCCTGATGCCCACGTGCAGGCACCCACCCCCATCTCAATGATTCTTGCCGGTATCCTGCTAAAAATTGGTGGTTACGGCATGATTCGAATGGCCTGGCCGCTGGCGCCCGGCGGTGCTCAGGAACTCTCCTATTTAGTGGCCCTTGTAGCCGTAGTATCGATACTTTATGGTGCCCTCGCCGCCATGGCCCAGACTGACTTCAAGAAGCTGGTTGCCTACAGTTCGGTCAGCCATATGGGTTATGTGACTTTGGGAATGGCTGCAATGAGTTTGGCCAACGAGCCCCGCATCTACAGCTATGGCGTGAATGGCGCGATGTTTATGATGATCGCCCACGGCATTACCTCTACGGGCATGTTCTTTCTCGTTGGTGTTATCTACGAACGGGCTCACACTCGCGATCTCAATAAATTCGGAGGCCTCTTTGCCACCATGCCTGTGTACGCAGGCGTTTCATTCCTGATTTTCTTCGGCTCAATGGGCCTTCCAGGATTGTGCGGCTTCGTGGCTGAGGTTTTTGTGGTCCTCGCTGCGTTTAACTTCAACAAGTTGCTGGGTGTCCTGGCTGCTGCTGCGGTCATTCTTACGGCTGGTTATGTACTCTGGACACTTCAGCGTGTCTTCCTGGGCAAGCCTGCCGGGGCCGCTGATGATCATGGCCATGGTCACGGACATGACGATTCTCATGGCCATTCCGGGTCTTACCCTGATCTCGATCAGCGAGAAGTGATTATTGCCATTCCTCTGGTGATTCTCACCGTTGCCCTTGGTGTTCTGCCGACACCGTTCCTACTTTCATGGATGAGCCCATCGGTTGATGAAACCGTAAAGGCTGTTCTCTCAGCTAAAACCGTTGTTGACGGTAAGAAAACAACCGCCAGCCTGAATTTTCCGATCAACAACCCCACACCGCTTGAAACTGTCAAGCGTTAATCGAAGCCAAAATGGCATTGAATAATGATCCTTTGCAGCAAGCCCCAGTAAAAATCTGGGGCTTGTCTGATTTCCATCTGCACTACGCCTCGCTTCCCAAAGATCTTGACTTCATTCTCGAAGCCAATGAGCCGGCATGGTTGAAAAATGCTCGAAAGATTGCTAAGGCATGGGGTCAGTGCGTATCCGCCACTGATTTTGTGTTGATACCCGGCGATCTTTCCGCCGCCCGCAATCATGCAGGTATTCAGAGAGACCTTGCGTGGCTTGCCAAAAGACATGGTGCGGGACTGCTGATGAGCCCAGGCAATCATGATGCATGGTTCGGTAAACTATCTGGCCTCAGCCGGATTTTAAGGCCACGGCAGGTGGCCATAGATGGCAACGCGGTTGATATTGGTCCGGTGATTGTTGCCGGGGCTCGCTCGATACCTACGCAGGACGACCCACCGGAAGGCCCTCCCAAAGAGGGTACCCCTGCCCGCAAGGCATACGAAAAATTGAGTCAATCGCTGGCGGAAGCCTCTGTTCTTCGGGAAAAATCGGGATCGGATAAGCCGATGATCGTCATGTGGCATCACCCGCCGTTTGATCGCTGGGGCCGCCCCGACCCCGTTGTCGATCTGATGGCAAGTCATCGCGTGCATACCTGCGTTTATGGCCACATCCACACTCAGCTTCAGTGGCAGAGCACTCCTCAGGGCATCATCCACGGCATCAAGTTCACCTGCGTTGCCGCCGATTCGGTTGCTTTCAGCCCCCGGCTCATCCTGGAATGCGTCTGATACCCTGCCGAATCACGCACCGGCGTTTTTTTCGGCCCGATTATCCGATATAATAACATTACTTTCCTGATTCCCTTGGTCACCGAACCGCCTACTGCCCGACCGGGAAATTCGTATCATGAATCACATGTCGGTTGTTTTTTCAAAAGTCTACCTCTTGGCGATTATCAGCACTGCTTATGCCAGGGCTGAAGAAGCAAAAATCAGTTTTACGCAGGAGATTCGCCCGATCCTTGCGCGGCACTGCTTTGCCTGTCATGGGCCCGACCAGTCGCAACGCAAGGCCAAACTCCGGCTCGACACTCGCGATGGCGCATTTTCTGATCGCGGTGGTTGGGCACCGGTAGTGGCCGGCAATGCAGAGCACAGCGGCATACTTGAACGAATCACATCCACTGATAAAGATGAAGTGATGCCGCCGGGCGGGCCCGAAAAACGGCTGAGCCCTGAGGAAATCAGTAAATTAACGAGCTGGATCAAGCAGGGTGCTTCGTGGTCAGATCACTGGGCTTTTCAGAAACCAGTTAATCATCAATTGCCAACTGTCAAAGATACCGCGTGGCCGAGTTCACCGCTTGATTACCTTGTGCTGGCCAAACTGGAAGCCAACGGCCTGAAACCCAATCCATTGGCCGATAAACGCACACTGGTCCGGCGGGTCTCCCTCGACCTGACCGGTCTGCCGCCAACGCTTGATCAAGTCAATGAATTCCTGAATGATACTGCGCCTGATGCTTATTCAAGACTTGTTGAGCGGCTTTTGGCCAGCCCGGCCTATGGCGAACGATGGGCACGAATCTGGCTTGATCTCGCCCGATTTGCTGACACGAAGGGCTATGAAAAGGATCGCAGCCGGCCGATGTGGCGTTATCGCGACTGGGTCATTGCCGCGTTCAATCGCGACCTGCCTTATGATCAGTTCACCAGAGACCAACTTGCCGGCGACCTTCTGCCGGGCAATTCAGCTGACCAGCGACTGGCCACCGCCTTTCATCGCAACACCCTGACAAACGAAGAAGGTGGCACCGACGACGAGGAATTCCGTATTGCCGCCGTGAAGGATCGTATCGACACAACCATGCAGGTCTGGATGGGGCTGACCTTCGGCTGTGCCAAGTGTCATAGCCATAAATACGACCCGATTTCACAAACCGATTACTACCGGTTCTTTGCCGTTTTTAACCAGACGGCCGACGCCGACCGGGGCGATGAATCGCCGTTTGAGTCTTTTCCGACAGAGCCTCAGCAGGCTGAATTGAAGCAGATCGATCGCCAGATCAGCCAGTTGCAGGAAACTTTAAAATTCGGTCCACCTCCCCGGAGTGTGGCGGAAAAGCTGAAATCCGGGCAGGATCGCAAAAATGCGATACTGGCTGAATGTCGCACACCTGTCTATCAGGAACTGCCAGAGAAGCAGCGGCGAGTGACAAAAATTCATCAGCGTGGCAATTTCCTCGACCCCGGGGCCGAAGTGCAGCCGGCCACGCCCGATAGCTTTCCATCTGTGGGCGGCAGTGGCCCGGTCAATCGGCTGGCTGTCGCAAACTGGCTCTTTCAGGCTGATAATCCGCTTACGGCCCGCGTGGCTGTGAACAGGCACTGGGCGGCTTTTTTCGGCACAGGGCTTGTGCCTACTCAGGAAGATTTCGGCTCGCAGGGCCAGCCGCCGTCGAACCCCGAACTGCTTGATTATCTCGCCCTCGCCTTTCGCGATTCCGGCTGGAGCATGAAGTCTCTCTGCCGAATGATCGTCAATTCGTCAACCTATCGCCAAAGTGCAGCCGCTTCTCCTGAATCATTATCTAAAGACCCGGAAAATCGCCTGCTGGCCCGCTTTCCCCGCAACCGGCTTGAAGCGGAAATGATCCGCGACTCGGCCCTGCGTGTCTCGGGTCTGCTTTCACGCAAGATGTTTGGCCCATCGGTCATGCCCTATCAGCCTGAAGGGATCTGGCGCAGCACTTACAACACTGACAAATGGCAAACCAGCCCCGGCGAAGACCGGCACCGACGCGGTCTTTATACGTTTGTCAAGCGGACTAGCCCTTACCCTGCCATGATCACGCTTGACGCCCCCAGCCGTGAATTCTGCAACATCCGGCGCATTCAAACCAACACGCCCCTGCAGGCACTGGTCACGTTGAATGACGCCGTTTATGTCGAAGCCGCCCAGGCTCTGGCTCGGCGCATGGTGCGTGACTCGGCCAGTCTCGAAACACGAGCCCGAATCAGCATGGGGCTGGAATTGGCCTTGCTTCGCCCGGCCAAGCCGGCAGAAGTTGATTCACTCACGCAGCTTTATAACGATCAACTGGCCTGGTATTCACAAAAACCGGCTGAGGCCGAAAAAATGGCAACGGTGCCGCTAGGCCCCCTGCCCCAGGGCACAAATGCTGCAGAACTGGCCGCCCTGACGAATGTCGCGAATGTGATTCTCAATCTTGATGAATTCCTGACCAGGCCCTGAGAAATTCGGCATTTGATCGCAAAACAATAAATTCATGAATCATGGTGTGGCAATGAACGACTATCAGGCAGAGGGTGTAAAAAGCGTACTCAACCAGACTCGCCGGCACTTTTTTGCCGAGGCCGGCATGTCGCTGGGCTCAATCGCCCTGGCGGAAATGCTATCTGGAAAATCGGCCCAGGCCCAGGCTCCAACGCAAGGCAATGCCATGTCGCCCCGGCCGCCGATGATCCCGGCCCGGGCGAAGCATGTGATTTATCTGCACATGGCTGGCTCGCCCAGCCAGCTCGACCTGTTTGACGACAAGCCTGAGCTGCGGAAATATACAGGCAAGCCCTGCCCGGATGAACTTCTGAAAGGCAAGCGATTTGCCTTCATCAAGGGCGTGCCGAACATGCTTGGCAGCCCTTACCAGTTCAAAAAAGCGGGTCAGTCAGGTGTCGAACTATCCGAACTCTGGCAGCATCTGCCCACGGTCATCGACAAAATTGCCGTGCTCAAGACCGTCAAAACCGACCAGTTCAATCATGCTCCCGCCCAGCTTTTTCTGCATACGGGCACGAATCAGTTTGGCGGAGCTTCAATGGGGGCATGGGCGACCTATGGCCTGGGCACCGAGAATGCCGACCTTCCCGGCTTCGTCGTACTTACATCAGGCGGAAAGACACCCGATGCAGGCAAATCCGTCTGGGGCAGCGGTTTTCTGCCTTCCGTCTATCAGGGCGTACAGTGCCGCTCAGAAGGCGAGCCCGTGCTTTTTCTGAAGAACCCCGAGGGGCTTGATCAGCAGGGACGGAGACGCACGCTTGATACGCTTCGACAGCTGAATGAGATGCAGGCCCGGGCCGTTGGCGACCCGGAAACGGTCACACGCATTGCCCAGTTTGAGCTGGCCTATCGCATGCAGATCACCGCACCTGAGGTGATGGATATTTCGCGAGAGCCGAAGCATATTCTGGAAATGTATGGTGCTGTGCCCGGGTTTGTGCCGGAAAGTGACTCGGCCGCTGACCCCCGTGTGGCCTATAAGGGTACAGATGCCCAGTTTGCCAACAACTGCCTGCTGGCCCGGCGGCTGGTCGAGTCGGGTGTGCGCTATGTGCAACTCTTCGACTGGGGTTGGGATCATCACGGCGTGAGCCCTGGCGAAGACATTGTGAACACACTGCCCATCAAGGTGCGGCAGATCGACAGGGCCATGACTGCCCTGATCAAAGACCTTGACCAGCGGGGGCTTCTTAACGAGACGCTGATCGTGTGGGGTGGCGAATTCGGCCGCACGCCCATGGCCCAGAACAGCCCCAACCAGAAGTTCCCGGGCCGCGATCATCACCCCTATGCCTTCACCATGATGATGGCCGGCGGCGGTATCAAGGGCGGGCAGACGATCGGCAAAACCGACGAGATTGGTTATTATGCCGTCGAAAATCCTCTGGATGTACGCGATATTCAGGCCACGGTGCTGCACCAGCTGGGTCTCGACCCCTGGAAGCACAAATTCAGCTATCAGGGCCTTGAACAAAGGCTGATAGGAGTGGAAGGCAAGGCGAAAATTCCGCCCGGCCTGCTTGCCTGAAACAAAAAACCTGAAAAAATCTCTCAGGTAATCGAGCCCTGCCATTCGCGGGTCACGCGGTGGCGGCCGGCGGGCAGGGTTTCAGTCCACTTCAGGGCGTGGCGGGCCGCATCCCAATACAATTGTGGTGTGTGTGAATAACCATCGCGGTCGCCCAGCGTCTGCCATTTGCCGGCATGGCTTGTGGCAGGGGTCACAACATCCGCCTGAAGTGTGACAGTTGTGGTTGATTCCCATTCCATCATCAGGCAATAGCGTTGCCGTGATTCCTGCTGAATCTGATAGCGGAAATCTCCGAACGGGAAGCTGGATCGCATGCCAAAAGCCGGCAGGCTGTCGGGCACGCAGGGCCGCATGCTCAGGCGGTTGGCAAGGGCGTCATAGTGCAGCCCGCCAAGCTCGGTAAACAGTTCGATCACCTGCAAATGCAGCGACCAGACGCCTGGAATCATCATCGGCTTCTTTTCAGTCGATTGTCCGGCACCTGTCAGAATGCCCAGGCCCAGCGGGCCAAGCTGTTCAATGACTTCATCAAGCAGTGAGTGAGCCTGCCTGAGCTTCTCAATGCTGCCTTTGTCATGGGCCAGTCGCAGGCAATAGCGGGCCATCCATAACCTGGTCAGCACCTGAATATCGTGCCTCAGCGTGCGATAGGCATTAGCTGAATTCTTGGGGTCATTCAGGTCGGCCACAAGAGCAAGAAACGATTGGTAAAGCCGCTCATCATCTGAAGGCAGCAGCCCTAGAGGAACACACAGGCCCAGCGAGCCAGGGTCGGCATGATTCGGCTCTTCAAATTCGGTCTGCTCGGCCCTGATCCAGTGCCCGACTCGCCGGTTCAGTCGCCGGGCAGGCCTCAGGTGGCCTTTCTCAGGGTCGGTCAGGCCAGGGCCGTCACCACGGAAGGTGCCCAGAATGCCCCGGTTCAGAATTTCATCGGCCCGGCTTCGCCACTCGGCCGCCGATCTGTCATCCTGGCCAAGAAATTCAGCAATACCTGCCGAAGCTCGCAGCCCTGCCACCAAGGCTGCATTGCCGAAGAGGTGGCAGCCGAATCGCAAGTCCCACATGCCTGAAGACCGCATGAGTGATAATTCGGGTTCCCACTGAAGCCCCGGGTGCCTGGTTCGCCCCATCATCACGTCGGCGGCCTGCTGAACGGCTGGCCAAAGGGTGCCGAAAAGGGCTGTTTCGCCCGTGCGTCGCACGTGCCTGTCAAGAGCCCAGGGTATCAGTGCCGTCTGGTCGATTGACGGCGTTTCCCATTCCGGCTTGCCATCCATCGAATATTTCTGAAACCAGAATCGGTAATAGGGGTTCTGGTCGCGAATTGATTCCAGCCATTCAAAAACTTTTCTCGATATACCTGGAAAGCCGAACCGACCAAGGCATTCGGCCGTGAAAATAGCCTCTCGAGGCCTGCAATAAGCATTCAGGCCACGGTCGAAACCACTCGCGATCGACCCGAAATTGGCGTCGCAGTGCAGCAGGGCCGCAATTCCTGATCGCTCAAGCGTCTCGGCAAATGTCGAATTGGGGGCCGTCACCCGCGACTGCCCGGCCAGCAATTGCTGCCAGGCCCTGATTGTGGCCTGTTCAACCTTCTCCATATTACCGGCTCGAAACCACTTCAGGGCGGGTCTCAATGTGCTGCCGAAAATCGTAGTATCAGCCTGATGATTTGAGAAACTGCCAGCGATCAGCAGATCAACCTGTGCGCTGCCCCTGGCCGGAACAAAAATATTCCGTGTCAGCATGGTTTCCATAGGGCCGACTGGCTCGCACGATGTTTCGCCATTGCCGTCAAGTGCCACGACAAACGACACAGTCGCGTCGCGTGCCAGCTTCCGGTTTGAATGCCCATGGCCGGCATTTGATGCCACCAGGGCCTCGTCACTGTCAAGCCAGCTCAGCACCGGTTCGCCAATACCGCCATTGGTCTCGGCATGCACATAAATCGCGAAAATAAGCGTGCGGTCGTGGTCGGCATCATTAATCACCTGATACCGCTTGAGGAAAAGGCCAGGCGTCAGCGATTCCGACTCATATTCCGGCCATGGGTCTGTCATCACCGCCATATCTGAAACCAACAGTCGCAGTTGCCCTTCGCGGTGGCTCAGCACCGTGCGCAAAACGGCTGTGCCCGGCTCGTATCGTTGCCGGCTTTCCCAAACCGGCTCGCCCAGCCAGTCAATCTGCCCGGTTTCGGCGAATCCCGCGACAATCGTCCGAAAATGCGTCCGGCTTTGCGGGCTATCACCTTCCGACGGTCTGACACTTGAGTGCAAGGCGACCGAGGGAAAATAAATATCCTGCGTGGCTGATCGTGAATCAACACGTGCTGTCGCCTGCCGGTTACCCACCAGCCCCTCGGGCACGTGCTGAACCACCTGCGAAAATTCCATGTTTCGCGGCGGGTTAGGCCGCACAATGGCCTGCAGCATGTGCGTCTGGCTTAAAACCTGCTGATTCTCGCCCCGGGTGATCGCCATATAGCGAATCCGGCTGTTTATCCCAATCGGCGGCACAGGCACATGCCAATAGCTGTTGCCCGACTTGTTCTCAAGCCAATAGGCCGGCAGCGTTCCATAAGGCTGCTCGTTCACGAAAAGCTCAAGATCGACCGTCTGCCCCACCTGCACCGGATGCGTGCCGATCACCACAAACGACCACTGGCCAGCCCGAATCGGGCCTCCATGGCGTCCTTGTATTGGCGATTCAATCCAGGTCGTGTGCATTCGTTCGCGTTCCGAAAAGTCAATCGGGTTCGAATTTGTTAATATTGTCCCTGACCGGTACCTGCTGCGCCAAGTCAGCCCTGGTTTCTGTTCGGCTCAACTGCACGGGAAACACCGAAAATGCCGCTTCTGAAAAGTTTGAGCTTTCGTGGCCTGGGCCTCACATTTCCCGGCATGGAAACAGCAGCCCAAGTCGCCAACGCTGCCGGATTCGACGCCCTTGATCTGCCAATCAGAGACCTTTTCGAAAATCAGATCAGCCCGACGATTGTCAGAAATCTTCTTGCCGATCATGGCCTGGCCATCGGTGCCTGCCCCTTTCCGCTCGACTGGCGATCGGGCGAATCAGCCTTTTTGCAGACACTCAACTCGCTCCCTGCTTATATCGATTACATTTCAATCGCGGGCGTAAAAAATCTCTACACCCGCGTGAGCGAATCAGTCAGCAACGAAGAAACGCCCGAATCGACAATCGCCTGGCACCTTCATCGCCTGGGCAAGATTGCCGAAATGCTGCATCAGAACCAGATCAAGCTCGGTTTTGAGACGGTCGGTGTCGCGTCGTTTCGTCAGGGCCGCCCGCCGCTCATGCCCACTCTGGCGGATGTCAGGCACCACCTGTCTTCGCTTTTTCACGAATTTCCCAACACCGGTTTGCTGGTTGATGCCTTCCATCTGCACGCCTCGGGCGAATCGCTTGAGGCAGCCATCAGCGGTTTTGAAAATCGCGTCGTCGGCGTACATGTGGCAGATTTGCCCTGGCCCACACCGCCTGACGAGATTATTGATAATTTACGCTCCCTGCCGGACACTTCAGTGTCGGTTCCGGTTCGGCAGATACTTGCCGGGCTTGGCGGCCGAGGGATCTCCGCACCAGTGATGGTCGAAACGGTGGCTGACATTTTTTCGGAAAAGTCGCTGGATCATTTTGAAATCGGCAGGCAGGTTGCGGCCTCGCTGGACAGGGTTTTTCCACCGCAGACTTAATCCACAAGCTCTAAACCAATGCCATAGTGAATCGAATTTCATGAAATTAACTGATTTGCTGATTTTCCCGTTTATTATTTTGTTACGTTTGGTTTGACTTGATCTGATTGTGTTGTTTACTTCACTATTCCATCTTCAGTGTAAGCAACCAGGCGCCTTATTATGAGTTCTGCTGATCTCCCCAAAGTCGAAAATGCCACTGAATGCAAATTGAATCCGGAAAGCACGGAATCAACAGGGCTTCTGCCAGCGTCAGGCAATGCAGGTTTTTCAATCAAAGCCTGGTTTTGCCGCCGGTTTGCGCTTTATTACGACTGGAAACTGGTTGATTATGATCGTTGGGTTTCGAATAAATTCAAAACCCTGATGAATGAAATCGACCTTCTGAGTATCTCTGACAAAGATACCGGGAAAGATGAACTCGATATATTGAAACCTGTTTATTACAAAAAACTTTGTGAAATTAAAGCGGATTTCGTCGACACCAACACGGGTGAATTGAAAAAACAGCCCAAAGTGCGTGATCTGCTGTTGCTGGAAAAATGCCTGATTCGCTTCCTTCCGCCAGTGGAACTGAGCCTGAAATCAATTCTGGTTGAAGCTCATTATCGCAATATCGTAGGCCAGAAGATCTTCGACGACGTAAAAAAAACATTTACATCTGACAAAATTGATACGCCCGAAGGAATTGTTGATCGCCGTAGCGAACTTTGTTTCATGCTCGATCACATTCAGGATATTTACACCAATGCCCCTGTGAGAGATGGTGCCCGCAGTTCTTTGCTGCGATTCAGCCTTTTCACCGTCATTTCCGTTTATACCGGTCTCCTTCTCATACTCAGCCTGATTAACCTGATACTGAATTCTTCAGGCTACAGTTCCATTCCTTTCACGGCCATGATAGTTCCCTTCATGGGCAGTGTGGGGGCTTTTATCAGTGTCACACAGCGGGCGCAGTCTCTTTCAAACGATGGCGACTCCGTGCAGAACGCCATGAAATTAAATTGCGGGCTCTTTGCAATTACATTTGGAATTATTATCGCCGGCGTTTTTGCCATTATTATTAATCTTTTTTTTCTTGCCGGTTACATTAAGGGCGAAATGTTCCCCTTTGATGAAACCAATGTGCCGGATGGCCTTACCGGTGCCTTCATCTTCCTGATCAATCTGCACAGCCTGGGCGGCACCATGATCGCTAAAATCCTCATCTGGTCAGTGGTCGCCGGCTTTTCTGAACGCCTTATACCCGATAATCTCAGCCGTTTACAGGATACGCTGACCTCGCCTGATCGACAGGGTCAGTTGAATGTGACCGAGCTGAAAACCACATCGATCGCAGCAACCAAAGCGGCCGCAAATGAAAATGCCGCTGCATCACCCGGCTCTTCTTCACCCGGCCCGGGCCAATAATAAAACGAACGGTTTCATACCCGATCGTTCAGGCAAATTACATTTCAAAATTCCTGCTCGGCCAGTTGCCTCAGCCCAATCCGGATAGGAACCAGAACGGCCAAAACCCCAATTGCGATGCTGAAAATCATTGCCACAATTAACCAGAATTGAAATTGGTCGCTCGACCATTTTAAGTCAAAGTTGCGAAAGCCCTCGGCCGATTGAATGCCGATAAAATAAAGATGACACGGCAGCGAAACCGCGCCGATTGTCATTAAAAGAAATAGCAGGCTGACAACCAGATTCAGCGTGCCGCCGAAACCTGCTGCAATTTTTGATGGATCCGTCTCGCGGTAATTCGGCATTTTTGCCCCAAGCCCGACCGAAATCGCCGAAAGCCCGGCACAGATCACCATGATTAGTAAAACATGACTGACGACAATTGCCGGATACACGCCCAGTTGCAGGTCGGAAATGATCAGCAGCAGTTCACTTGCAAAAAGCGACAGGCTGAATGAGAACGTGAATTTGCCCCAGAGAATTTGCGAGCGACGAACCGGAAGCAAGTTCAGCATCCATGCGTTGCGTCCTTCCAGCGACATCATCGGAAAGATAAACCGGCTGGTGAAAGTGGCCAGGAGCAGAGCCGTGACTGAAAGATTCAGAAATGAAATCAGGTTGCGCCAGACGAGATTGTCAAGATTGCTGGAAAATTTGCGAATATTCCAGAAATAGGCAGCGAGCAGCCCAAAAAAGATAATAAATTGCGACCACTGCGCCGGATCTCTCAGGAAACATCGGGCATCCTTGATCATCAGAAGCCTGACGTGCGGATCAATAAACCAGAAAATACGATTGAAAAATTTATCAATTGCATTTGATGCCTTTCGCCGCCTTGCAGATCGTTCGCCCTGTGCACGGTAAAATGCAATTCGCAAGATTTTATGCGATACCCAGGTAGCAGTCAGCCAGGCCATGGCAGCGTTGGTAATAGTCACAAATAGATATTGCAATCCAACGATAAATTTTCCCGTGCCCAGATTCACCACAGCAAACGACATCCAGCGGCTTGGCAGCAATGGGTGCCGGCTGAATTGCAATCGATTCAGAAAGGCATCCATCCAGTCTGCAGTTAGCGCCGTTCCAGGTGTACGCACCAGTCGCCAGATAAAAAAAACAAGTGAGAATACCAGAATGCTGATCAGGCAAAGCAATATGGTTTTAGGCCTGCGTGGCACCATCCAGGCAATAATCATGGCCGAGCAAGATCCCAGACCCGCCGGAATGCCCACATAGGCAATAAGTAATGGTAATATGCTGATATAAAAAAGTGCAGGTGCACGAATCGATAGCCCATAAGCCACCAGCACAGGGCTGCCCAGAAGCAGCACACCCCACGAAGCAAAGGCAAACGACTCGACAAACTTGTGAATAAAAATTCGGTCTTCCGCCAGTGGTTGTGTCATAAGCCAGTTGGTTTCCCGGCTATGAAAAAGACCGGCATAAATGATAATTCCATTTGAGAAAAAGAGCATGACAAAAAGCGTGAAGAAAAATATCCCGAATAGATATTCGTAAATCTCGCTGGTCAGTCGAAAACTCTCAACAAATTCAAACCCACCAAAAAAAAGCACGAACATCCCCAGCCAGAAGATGGTACAGCAGAAAATCGCAATCGCCAGCCGCAACCGGTTATTCTGCCAGAGATCCGCCAGCAGATTATGAAAAATCCGGCCCCGCAGGAGCTTCAGCGAGGCTTTCGAGTTCTTGTCGAGAACCTCAGGGTTTATAGCTGCGACCATTGATTTAAGCTCATTTTCAGGGCTCATGGCAAAAGCCCTTCCGCCACAGCATCGGCGGCTTTGTCGCCGCCAGGTTCGCCCTCTGAATCGCCGGTAATGGCGAGAAATAGATCTTCCAGCGAGCCATCGTGGGCCAGATTGTCACGCAACTCGCCCAGCGTACCCATGGAAATGATCTTCCCATGATTAATAATACCAATCCGGTCGGCCAGATCCTCGGCAATAGATAGCAGATGAATTGACATCAGCACGGCAACCCCGGAACGGGCCTGATCGACAAATGTCCGTTTCACGATGCGTGCCGATCGCGGGTCAAGCCCCACAAAAGGTTCGTCAACAACCAGCACCTCCGGCTCATGTACCAGTGCCGATGCAAAAACCAGTCGCTGCTTCATGCCCTGCGAATAGCCTTCACAAAGCTGGTCGAGAAAGCCTTCGATTTCAAAAAGCTGCACATATTTGCTGATCCGCTCGGTGGCCAGTTCCGGTGGCATGCCATACATCTGTGTGACAAAAGTCAGAAATTCGCGGCCAGTCAGCTTGTCATACAGAAATGGCTGGTCGGGCACATAGGCAATCCGGCTGCGGGCCTCGGCTGTGCCGGCGGCGTGGCCGCACACCAGAACCTGCCCCGACGTGGGCTTCATCAGGCCGCAGATCATTTTGATAGATGTTGTTTTGCCGGCACCGTTGGGCCCCAGAAAAGCGAAGATTTCGCCGGATCGGACCTCAAAACTCACGCCGTTGACAGCCGTCTTCGGACCAAATTGCTTGATCACGTTCTGAAATACAATCCGTGGCTCGCCGAAGCTGGTTCTCGTCATGGTTTACAGGGCTTCCAAAAGGATTCAGCGAATGGTGTCGTCTGGCTCGCGGTCAAGGATCATTTTCACCAGCGGTGTGGGCAGTTGCTGGCGGATCACCAGCCCATCTCGCCGCACAAAAGAGCTGGCTGAATAAGTCCCCGCCTTGTGTTCAACAGTCAGGACATCTGTCGGGTTTCCGTTCCAGAAGATGCGTCCTTCGCTTGTCACCTGCGACTGCACCACTTCTGGCCGGGCGGTCAGGGGCTGTAAAATTGTGGTATTCCATCGCTGGCCGACACGAAGCCCGGGCAACCAGTCCACCGGCTCAAGCCCACCCCTGATCATGCTGTTGCTTGAAATTGGCAGAATCTGACGAAAATTCAGTAATGGCGTAAGGCTGCTCTGAAATCGAATTTCTATTTTCTGATCCTGCGTCGGCACGCCCATGATCTTCAGAACGGGCTTTTCGCCAAGGTCCCGCACTGAAACGGTCGCCCTGAATTGTTGTAAAAGGCCCTGAGGTGAAATGCGGGTTTCCGAATCAAATTGAAATTCAGTCGATTCTGCCACGGCCATTGGCGTGTTTTTAAAAAGTCCTCTGGCATCAATTTTCACATGGCTTGCAAGCGTTGTTGAGCCATCAGCCGTCTTGCTGTTCGTGTTGGTTGCCCGGCCCACCACGCGTGTTTCGCCGGGTTTGTCTTCCACAAGAATTAACCAGCTTGCGGGTTTTAATACCTTTTGATCCGCCGTGACCGATTTCCAGTCAGGTGGTTCGCCAATTAAAATTCTCGGTAGATAATCGCGATAAATTAACCAGGAAGTTGAAATCAGCCAGGCCGAGACGATGATGATACGTGTCGAAGGACCTGGCATGTTTTTTCAAAATGACCTTTGTCAGATAGAGATAAAACGGCGTGCAGGCAGAATCGGGCTTGCACGCCGCTTGTTAAATATCAATAGGCTTCGGCGCTTACAACCTCTCCACCGTTAATGGAATTAAGCTGAACCCAGATAGCCTGGTTGACGCTGTCCTTGAAAAACCTTACGGAACCATCGCCCAGCAGCGAATTAATCCCGCCTGGGTGGCGGCTTCTGGCTCCGGCATAGCTGGCCCGGTCGCCGGCACCACCTGTGCATGGCAGCACTGGCGGCTGATTCACGCAGAAAACCACCTGGTTCAACCGGTCGCCAACCAGCCCTGATCCATAAAAATCGACCGATTTATTTGGTGCCAGACGACTTTCGTAATGGCTGCCGCCCGGCACGCTTTGCCAGATGGCACCACGAATGTCATAAGTGTCGCCCTGCACCACTTCGGCCATCACAACCGTGTTTGAAGTGCCGTCGGTGATTCTTGCCAGCCCGATATTGCCAGTCTGCCCAAAGGCCGATTGCAGAAACGGCACCGCTCGCCCGGCGACGGTAATATCCGTCTGGTCCCACTGCGTGTTGCCCCAGGAGGCCACATAATTGCCCTTCGAAGAGATTGGGCCTGACAGGGCACCGCCCACATAAGCCGGCGTTATCTGAAATTTATTGCTCACATCGCTGGGGCACTGAAACAGCGACATTTTGGTGGATGTGACCGTGGAATTGGCAAAAAAACCGACTGGCAAGCCTCTCAAAGGGCCACCGGCCCCTGTCTCATAGTTAAAGGCATTGGCAAGGGCACCCTGCTCAAACTGTGGCAGCATCAGCAGAAACCAGTTCGTGTCCTGACACTGGAAAAAATTATAACCGCAGCCTGGTGGGCTGTTGGGTGCCCAGATGCGACCCGGTGGCAAAACCGTATGAATATCATGGTAATTATGCAGCGCCAGGCCAAGCTGCTTCATGTTATTAATGCACTGGGCCCGCCGGGCGGCCTCGCGTGCCGATTGAACGGCCGGCAGCAGAAGCGAAATCAGAACAGCGATGATCGCAATGACCACCAGCAGCTCAATTAGTGTAAAACCTTTTCTGCTCTTGTCACTACACACCATTGTATCTCCCTGTAGGTGCAAAGTGTCTGCGTCCTGTTATCCGGTCTTCTCAGCCGCATTTCACTGGTGGATGAAAGATGATTCCGGGGAAAAAATCCCATTCTCCAGCATCATAATCTGATTGGGTTGATTATTAAAGAGATGCAGATCAATTTTCAGCCCGATTCACCTGGCCATGCCGACCCTGCCAGAAGCCGACTTCAGGCCTTCTGCCATCAGACTGGCAGTTTTCGGCAGAATTCATTATATTAGAACCTGTGTTATGCCATATTATGCCGGAAATTTCTGGCGTGTTTGGCAAAGCCGGTTGCTTTCGGCCTGCCGCCCGTTAATCAAGTGTGCAGTCACAGGCCTTAATGCAGCCAAATAGCTGGTTGACCGGGATGACGGGGAATTTGCCGATGGCTCAACTGATCGTGCTGCAGGGTGAGAATATCGGCCACCGCATTGAACTTCTGCATGATTCGACGATTGTCGGTCGCGAGGCAGGCTGCACCCTGAGCCTGCGAGACGCCGAGATGTCGAGACGGCATCTTGAAATCCGTCGTGAAAGCGGCCGATACCGACTGCGCGATCTTGGTTCTTCCAATGGTACAACTGTCAATGGTCAGCCGGTGCAGGATGTCTTTCTGCGGCGGGGCGACCGCATTGCCCTGGGCCAGACACTGCTGCTTTTTCAGGACGATGCCATTCTTCAGGCCCTGCTGGGTGAAGTTGAAGGAGTCCGTCTGGTCTCGGCCGAGGCTGGTGAAGACAAATCAGCCATTTTGCACACGCTTCCGGCTTTCGGCGAAGGTCCCCAGCTTTTGGGCGGGGCTGGTGCGCCGCACTGGCTGCTGCAAAGGCTTGCCAGCCTTGATGTGATTTATCAGGCAACGCGTGAAATCAGCCTGATTACCAATGCCGACGACCTTTTGCCACGCATTCTCGAGCTGGTTTTCGACGCCATCGGGGCTGACCGTGGCGCGATTCTTCTTGTCAATTCCCGCGGGGTTATCGAACCCAAAACCTATCGTTGCCGAAGTCCCGTCCAGCAGGGCGAGCAGATTCATATCTCACACTCGATTGTTGACTACGTTTTGCAGCAGAAGCAGGGCGTGATCTGCATGGACACCATGGCCGACAGCCGATTCGCCGCTGCCGTGTCAGTGGTGCAATATGGCATTCGTGAGGCCATCTGTGTGCCGCTTCAGGGTCGACATTCGATGCTCGGTGTGATTTATGCCGACCATCGTGCCCTGAAATCGACAAATGAAGGATCATCATCCTCCTCCCGGAAATTTTCTCATGATCACCTGGCACTCATGGTGGCCATAGGCGATCAGGCCGGTTTGGCCATTGAAAACACGAATCTTTATCAGGAAAAGCTTGATTCTGAACGACTGGCAGCCATCGGGCAGACCATCACGATCGTCTCACACCATGTGAAAAACGTCCTCCAGGGCCTCAAGGGCGGTTCTTCGCTGATTCAGTCAGGGCTTGACACTGGCGATTTCAAGCTGGCCAGACGAGGACAAAACATTCTGGAACGCAATCTCGGGCGGGTGTACGACCTGGTCCTTGATATGCTTTCCTATGCCAAGTCTCGCGAGCCGGTGCGGCAGGATGTGCATCTGAAATATCTGATTTATGACCTGGTCGAACTGATGCGCCCCCGGGCTGAGTCGCAGGGGATCCGTATTGAATCAAACGATATTCCCGAAACACTGGTCTGTTGGCTGGACGAAGAAGGCATACACCGGGCAGTTCTCAATCTCGTTACCAATGCCATCGACGCCCTTTCAGGTCATGAAAGCGGCGTAATTCGTGTGGAAACGATCGAAAACAGGGAAACGGGTAATCTTGAGATTACTGTGTCTGACAATGGTCATGGTATTGGTGAAGAAGACATGGCTGGCCTTTTTGAGCTGTTCTCATCAACCAAAGGCGCCAAGGGCACAGGCCTGGGCCTGCCGGTCTGCGATAAAATTGTGCGTGAACATGGCGGCCAGATCATGGTAAAAAGCAAAATCGGCACAGGCACCAGCTTCACGGTGCTGCTGCCAATGTTGCCCGCGCCTGTTCCGCTGAATCGTGAAACTGATAATCTGGATGCCACAATTTCAGACTCATCCGTGATCAGGATGTGATCCACGACAGGCATCGAACCAGGCGATATTGGCTGATGACAACTTTCAGACTGCTGGTACTGCCACGCCCAGAGAATCAGCCAGTTCAGCCAGTTTGGCCCAGTGGCTTGCTTCAATCGGAATGCCGTTCGCCTTGCGGTTGGCTCGGTTGGCCAGTTCAGGGTCGCCGGGCAGTGTGATTCGGTCAACTCCCTCGCGGCGCTTGCTTGAACGCACATAATCAGCCAGCCCGAGAGCTTCTGATAGCAGATGATCGGCTCCGGCAAAGAATGTCGGCTGAATCACCAGGAAAAAGACATTGTTGCCTTTGGCCGGCGGGGCCCCTTCATAGGCTGATTTTCCGCCTGTCAGGCCCCCGGCCAGAATGTCCAACACAAATGCCAGGCCAAACCCCTTATAGGCCTGGGCACCACCCATCGGCAGAATACTGCCCAGAGGCTTTTCATAAAGCACAGAACTGTCAGTTGTCGGATCACCCGCCGGGCTCAATAGCCAGCCTTCCGGCACCGGTTTGCGATCGTTCATGAAATAAGACCTGACTTTGCCTTCAGCCACGACACTCGTACCGAAGTCAAGGATCACCGGTTCCCTGCCCGTGGGCACACCCATGCACAGCGGGTTGGTGCCCAGCCGTGGCTCGGTGCCGCCGGGCGGGGCCACGCGTTGGCCTGCCCCGCAATTATTCACCGTGGCCAGCAAAATCATGCCTTCGGCGGCCACGCGTTCAGCATATTCGCCCAGACGGCCAATGTGCCCGAATTGTCGTCCTGCCCCCGATGCCAGTCCGAATTGGCGGGCCCGCGGAATAATCAGGTCAAGAAGGCTGTGCGAAAGCACCTGACCCATGCCCCAGCCACCATCGGCCACCACCACAGCCCCCTGGTCTGATTCAATCGTCAGGCCTGCCTGCGGGTTATAGGCACCGGTGCGAATAAAATCGATATATTGAGGAATCCGCAGCACGCCGTGCGAATCATGGCCACAAAGGTTGGCGTCAACCAGGCTTCGGGCCACGGTCTCAGCGGCGGCCTGGGGCACGCCGACGGCGACAAAAATGGCGGTGACAAAATCCTTCAGCGTTGTTTCATTCACTGCCGGCATGGGTTTCTCCTGGCCTTTTCAGCGGCGTCCGGTTGATCGATGGGGGTCGGCATCTCTTGATCTTCGCGTCGAATCAAGTCAACATTATGCCCATGATTGCCCGCTTGTCTCAACAAAAAAAGCCCCGGCCCTGCAAGCCCGGCACCTGTGGAACCCGCGCCCATGTCATTTGAAATTACGCAGTTGAAATCGGAAGGCTTTACCGTTTTTGAACTGGCCCACAAGCAGTCAGGTGCCGTTGCCAAAGTCGCTCCGGCCCTTGGCTTTAATCTCTTTTCGTTGCATTTGCCCGTGGCCGGCAGGGTCTTACCTGTGCTGGTCGAGCCCAAATCGATGGAAGACCTCAAGTCCGGCCCTTCGCGCTATGGCAATCCGATCCTCTTTCCATTCCCGAACCGGATTGATCATGGCCGTTACAACTGGAACGGAAAGGCTTATGAAACACCTGCCGGCAACGGGGCACACGCCATTCACGGCTATGCCCACAAGGCGGCCTGGCGCGTTCTGAAAACGACAACCGACGAACATCAGGGAAGCATCACCGCCGGGTTTCAGTTGTCAAAGGATGCCCCCAAGCACCTGCCCCACTGGCCAACGGATGCCGCCCTTGAAGTGACTTACACGCTCAAAACTGATCGGCTGGTTGTTTCCGCCCGCGTTTCTAATCCTGGCACTGAACCCCTGCCCTGGGGCCTTGGCTATCATACGTATTTCAATCTGCCCCTGACATCTCAAGGAAGTCTGGAAAAAACATCGGTCGTCGTTCCCGCATCGCGTCGTTGGCAATTGACAAACTTTATCCCGACTGGTGAGAAAACCGCCTTGCCGCCTGAGCTTGACTTGCGCAATGGCCGAAGCATGCACGGCCTGAAGGCCGACGACGTGCTGACCGACCTTGGGCACGATGCCGATGGAAAAACGGTCTGTATCTTGTCAGATCTTGATAATCAAGTGCAGGTTCAGCTTGTGACTGACCGCGATTTTCGCGAACTGGTGCTTTTCACGCCATCGTGGAACAACCGGGCCCTGGCCATTGAGCCATACACCCAGACGACCGACGCGATTAACCTGGCATCCAAAGGCATTGACGGCGGCCTGCGCGTGCTTGAACCTGGCGCATCAGCTGAACTATCCATGACAATTGCCATTGGTGCCATCAAATAATTCCGGGCTTTGACAATCGCTCAGCTGCTTCGGCTTATCCACTGCCTGCCGTTTGACCGAAGCGGTTTTATGCGAGATACTTGAGACAAATTGCGCCAGCTTCGCCTTGACATTCAGGGCACTGGCAATCTCATGGCGGAAGGCATTGCAGGAAATGATCAAGGCAGCCAAATTCACTTACGACGTTGTTCGCAAGGTTGCGGGCCTGCCACTCATCGCCCGGTCGCAGCGGCTTTTCGACGAATTTATCAGGCTCACAAAGCAGTCGCCCGAAGTTCAGGAAAAAATGCTGCTGGAACAGGTCAGGCGGCATGCCTCAAGCCAGTTCGGGCGCGATTTCGGCTTCGGCGAGATAAAGACTTACGACAATTTTCGCCGCCGCCTGCCGATCGCCCAGTACGACGATTTTGAGCCCTATCTGGCCCAGGTGCGCCAGGGCAATGTCGAAGCGATGTTTGCCCCCGATACCAAAATCTTGATGTTCGCAATGACCTCGGGCACCACCAAAACGCCAAAAACCATTCCGGTCACGGCCCAGAGCGTGCAGAACTACCGTGAAGGCTGGCTGATCTGGGGTATCAAGGCCTTCACCGACCACTATGACATGCTGAAATGGGGCATGAGGCCCATCCTGCAAATGGCCAGCGACTGGCGGGAAAGCTATACGCCGTCGGGCATTCCGTGCGGTGCCATCACCGGCCTGACATCATCCATGCAAAGCCCGCTGGTGCGCATCACCTATTGCCTGCCGCCCGAGGCTGCACGCATAAAGTCAATTGAGGCAAAGTATTACGTCGCTATCCGAATGTCGGCTTATCGCGAACTTGGTTGCCTCATCGCCGCCAACCCGTCAACGATTCTCTCTATAGTGCGGCTGGGTGAACGCGAGAAGGAGACGCTCATCCGCGACATCTATCAGGGCACCATCGACCCCAAATGGGGCATTCCCGACGATATTCTGAACTCGTTCCGCTGGCGGTGGCGAATCCCGCATCGATCGGCTGCCAGGAACCTGGAAAAGATCGTCGAACGTACCGGCCGCCTGCTTCCAAAAGATTACTGGCCAAACCTTTGTCTGCTGGCCAACTGGACCGGCGGAACCATGGGCAGCTACCTGAATGCCTATCCTGAATATTTCGGCGATGTGCCCGTGCGTGATGTTGGCCTTGTCGCATCCGAAGGCCGAATGACGATCCCCATCAGCGATGGTACCGCCGCCGGCGTGCTTGATATTCGCCATAATGTCTTTGAGTTCATCCCGGCCGCCCAGATTAACGACCCCCAGCCTGATACCCTGCTGCCGCATGAACTTAAAGAGGGTGAAGACTATTTCATTCTGCTCACAACGCCGGGCGGGCTATACCGGTATAACATTCACGACATGGTTCGTTGCCGTGGTTTTGAAGGGCGTGCCCCGCTGCTTGAGTTTCTGAACAAGGGGGCCCACTTCAGCAGCGTGACTGGCGAAAAACTGTCAGAACATCAGGTGGTTGCAGCAGTTACGGCTGCACAGAAGGCCCTCGGCCTGCGACTGAAATCTTATATCATGCTGCCTGTCTGGGGCGAGCCGCCGCGTTATTGCCTGCTGGCCGAGGCGGGCGATCTGCAGTCGGCCGACCCTGAAGACCTGATGCAAAGGCTGGCTGCTGAAGTGGATAGGCGGCTGGGCGAGCTGAACGACGAGTTCACCAACCGGCTGGAGACAAAGCGGCTTGCTAAAACCCGCGTAATCCGCATAGTCGATGGCTCGTGGGCCAAATATAAGGAATTTCGTCTCAGCCGAAGTGGTGGAACGGTCGAACAGTATAAACAACCGTGCCTGCTGCCGGATCTCAAGGCGATTGAACATTTTGATCGGGTTGACCCGATCTGATGATTTTGAAACTGACCTTGTCAGGATCCTGAAAAAGAGCAAAATTTGCGCGTCTTCGCCCACCAGGACGGTGCGCGAGGTCACTATCACAGCCCCGGGCCAGGAACAGGCCTGATATGAATCACTTGCGGGCGTGATCAGACCGAGCGAAGGGAATCAGTCGTGAATCGAACCTCGCACCGGACCAGGACGCTGGTTCAATTAGTGGCGTGCGCGAGTGTGACGTCGTTGTTGTTTATCAGCCAGGGCTGTGCCAAGTGGAACAAGCGGCACAACCATAGCCATACTCCTGTCTTTGGCACTTATCCTGCCAGTGCTCCGCAGCAGCCCGGCCTGGCCAGTGTCAGCCCGCAAAGTGGCCCGGTGCTTCTGGCCCCGATGGCTCAACCTCAGTCGGCCGGCTATCCTGCTGCTTCCCCGTTTGCCAATAATCAGCAGCCCATGCCCGACACGCCGCCGCTGATCACCAACCCGGCCGCTGAGACTCCTGCTCCTGCGGCTCCACCTGTCGCTGCACCCACGGCCACAATTCCCACTCCGCCGCCAGCCGCAGTCGAGCCTCCTGCGATCGCACCTGCGCCCGTGCAGCTTCCGGCCAACAATCCGAAACCTGCTGCCGCACCTGCCCCGACTGCAGCTCCGGCACCTCCGGCTGCCAAACCTGCCGACGAATTGCCGCCAAAGGTTCAGGAAAAAGCCAAGTCAGCGACCACTCCGCCTGCTACACCTGGCCAGCCAGCTGTGCCGGCTATTGAATCATTGCTGCCACCACCGGCCTCATTGCCGCCACCGGCTGAATTGCCAAAATCGGTCGAGCCATTCCCGACTCCGCGAGAGCAGCCCAAATCAGCGGGCAATGCCCAGCCAGCTTCTCCTACCGGGTCGCCATTCGCCAACAATGGCAGCCAGAAAGTGGCGAACTCTCAGCCTGTGCTCTCGCTGAGCATTCCCGGCAGTGAAGCTCCGCCAGCCGCCCCGGCTGAAGAAAAGTCGCCACAGCTTTTGGCTCCTCCAACACAGGATGCCCCTGCGAATTCGCCCGGAGCCGGTGGCCTGAAGCCCGCCCCCGAACCTGGCATTATCAGCTCGGGCGTGTCGAAGCCCGCTTCCAACTCACCAGTTGCGGCCCTTGATGAAGCCCTTCGTCGAACCAGTGCAACTCTTGCCCAGACAACGAATTATAAAGTTCAGGTGAGCAATCAGGAAACGCTTAACGGCAAGACTTTGCCTGCCGACACTTTTATGCTGAACGCCCGCCGCCAGCCTTTTGCGGTGCGTATGGAATGGTCCAACGGTAAGGAGGCAGGCCGAGAGGTCATTTTCTCGCCCGCAGAAACCGGCGGCATGATCCAGATTCGTATGCCGAAGGGACTGATTCCCCGGATGACGATGTCGCCCGACAGTCCTCTGGTTCGGGCCAAAAGTCGCCATCCTATCAGCGAAGCCGGTATTGATTCTGTGGTTGAGCGTCTGAACCTGACCCTTCAGAAGTTAAAATCAGGATCGGCTGACGCTGGCCAGCTTGATGTGCAGCAGGTGACTGACCCGCATCTGGGCGAACAGATTCGAATCACTCATCGCACGGTGACCAACGAAACATGGGTGGTTGACTTGGACAAAGTCACGGGGCTGCCCCTGACAATTCATGCAACCGATGCCGCCGGCGGCCTTCTTGAGCACTATGAGTTTCGTAATTTTCAACTGAACCAGGCTGATTTGCTCACGGCAGATGCTTTCGACCCGAATGCCCGCTGGGGCAGCAAGACCAACCTCTTTGGCAAGATCGCCCGCGGTAAGGAAGATACGGTTGTGAAATAAAGATAAGGGATTGCCCGCCATTTTGGCAGAGTTGTAATGAATGATATGGCTGTTTTGATAGCAGTTATATCCTGACTTCCCTCGATTCTGACTCGACTTTCTCGCATTATTTGCACATTTTTTGAAAATTTGTCGGAATTTTCCGAATAATTAAACTTGGCGCGGGATTTGCTTTGTTAGAGAATATTGTGACAGGAAAGACCAACAGCACCGATGTTTAACGATGTCGGCCATGGCGAACGCAGACCAAAAAACGATACTAATCACGGATGAGGATCGAGGCTCACGCGAGAGTCTTCGGGAAGTTTTTGAGCCATTCGGTTTTCAAACCGTCATGGCCGAAAGCGGCGAAGAAGCATTGAATCTGGCCGGACAGGTCAAAATTCATGTTGCTGTTTTTGAGATGCAGCTACCGCGACTGAACGGCCTGGAAACGGTGGAAATGGCCCAGCGTATTCGTGGGCTGTGGGTGCCAACCATCCTGATCGCCCGTGAACAAAACGAACGCCTGCTGCGGCGTGCCCTGAAGGCCCAGGTTTATTGCGTGCTGGGCAAACCAGTTGAAGAAACGCTGGCCATCCGCGTGGTCAACCGGATTTTTGAGAAATTCTACGCCTGATGCGATCACCTCCGGCCGCACTGGCATTCTCTTTTTTCCTTAGTTTTATTGCATTTCAGCCGGCCATTGCACACGACATTCCGAGGCAGCGGGTTGATCGAACCGTGCAGCTTGATATTGAGCCGGCCCTGCTGCGGGTTGAATACACACTTGAGCTGGACGATACGACCATCGCCGCCGACTTTCGACGCCTAAAGCCTGGCGCCCTGCCGCCTGACCCTGAAGAATGGCTGAATGCCTATGGCAAGCTGGTGGCCGAACTTCTGCCGCAGGCTTTTCGCCTTGTCGGGCCTGACAATGAAGCAGCCGAAGGCTGGAAAACAACCCGCATAGAAAAGCTCAGGGAAATACACACGGTCTATGAATTTACCTATGAAATTCCGCTGACTGCGACCGGCCCGTGGCGATTCAGCGACCAGAATTTCCGGGCGAGTGAAGGTTCCAGCCGATTGGGAATCAGGGCATCGGGCGGAGTGCAGATCAAAAGCCCTGAACCTTACCCTGAATCGGCCCGAGACAAGCCCTATCAACCCATCTGGATGCTTGATGAGAAGGCTCTGAAACGGACAATTTCATGGCAGGGCGAAATATCGTGGCCGGTGGGTGCAAAACCTTCACCCATGGAATTGCTGACCGTCGAGACTGCCGCTTTGCCAGAAGAAACTGATTATTCGCGGTTTACTATAGTAGGCGCTTTTCTTCTGGGCCTGTGGCACACGCTTCAACCGGGGCATGGCAAAAGCTGGCTGGTGGCGTCGTCGATGGTTCGCCGGGCGAGTTTAAAAGATACCTTCAGGCTTCTGATCGGCTGGTTTTTCAGCCATTTTCTGGTACTGCTTGTGCTGGCCATGGCGGCGATGTTTCTGCCTGTGGTAATTGTCTCGCAGGTCTCTTCAGGTCTGCGGCAGATTGCCGCCCTGCTTATTGCATGCCCAGCCGCCGCAAGGCTGGGGGCATTGACGCGTGAAAAGCTGCTGAAACAGGCTGCCCCGGAATTGCAGGGCATTTCGTCTGAAGCAATGACGAAAACAGGCTTTGACTCAAATTTCCTTCGTACCGGTTTCGTAGCCGGAATGGTGCCTTGCTGGGAAGCGGTGGGCCTGCTTTTGCTGGGTCTGTCGGCTGGATACCCTGCACAGGGCCTGTTTTTGGTGGTGTCGTTTCTGGCTGGAAGTCTGCTTGTAATCATTTTTCTGGTAATATTTGCCGATTTTATTTTGCGGCATTTCACGGTGAGAGGTTTTATGGGGTATGTTTTTGTTATTGCAATGAATCTGGTCGTGCTTGCTGCGGGGCTTCGGCTTCTGCTTGAAACTGGCCCGGGTGGCTGACTTCCAGACATAGAGAATCATCGGGAATTGACCATGGCGGCGATTGCCCGGGTTGAGATCCGGCATGTCCGGCTTAACCTGAAAAAGAAGATAAAACACGCTTCCCACGCCCGGGCTTCCAGCGATAGCCTTGTTGTGGCCGTTTGCCTTGACTCGGGTGAAATCGGCTTCGGCGAGGGTGTGCCCAGGGAATATGTAACCGGCGAGACGCTCGAATCGGCCTTTGCCGCCGCCCAAAGCTGGCAGATTGACCAGCTTGTCGGCCGCCCTGATTCCTTCAGCGAGGTTGTCAACCGGCTTGCCGACTGGCAGCCGCCAACGCCTGCCGGCGATGCTCGTAAAATCTCGGTCAATTCCGCCCGATGTGCTGTGGAACTGGCCCTGATCGATGCCTGGTCGCAGCACTTCGGCGTGCCCGCCAGCGACGCCATTTCGCTGGTGCCTTTCGCCAGCCAGCTTCAGCATGGGCCGCCCCTGCCAGTGCGCTATTCCGGGGCTATCACTGCTGAAACTCCCTTTAAAGAGAAGGTTTCGGCCACCAAGATGTGGGTCTGGGGCTTCCGTCAGGTTAAGGTGAAGGTAGGTGTGGCGGGGCAGGACGACGCTGTGCGTCTTCGCCGCATTCGCCGCCGATTGGGCCGCCGCTGCGACCTTCGCCTGGATGCCAACGAGGCCTGGACCCCCGCCGAATTCAAGATGTGGGCCGAAAGGCTTGCATTCGCCCAGCCCTCGGCCTATGAGCAGCCCGTGCCGCATGAAATGATTCACCTGCTGGCCGATCCTGCCTATCATGTGCCCGTGCCTGTGATTCTTGACGAATCGCTGTGTGGCCCGGTTGACGCCGAGAACTCCATCCGCGGCGGCCATGGCGACATCTTCAACATCCGCCTTTCCAAGTGTGGCGGCCTTCTGCCCAGCCTGCGGCTTGTGGCTATGGCCACTCAGGCCGGTAAAAGATACGGCCTCGGCTGCCATCCGGGCGAATCGCCCATTCTTTCGGCTGCCGGCCGTGCGTTTGCCAGCCGGGTGAGGAATCTGGCCTTTATTGAAGGTTCCTACGACCGTCATGTGCTTGCCGACCGCTTCAGCAGCCCTGATATTACCTTCGGTTATGGCGGAGTCGCTCAGCCTCTGGGTCGGCCGGGGCTTGGCATTCAGGTCGATCTGAACAAGCTTGATTCGCTGACGGTTCGCCATGAGGTCGCCCGTTATGCCTGATTTTCAGCGTTCTGGCTGGGAAGTTCCCGCCAGCGACGGCTATCGCCTTGCCTGCCATCAATGGCAACCGCAGGGCATGAAGCCAGTGGCACGCGTGGTCATTCTGCACGGCATACAGTCGCACGCCGGCTGGTATGTACACCTTGCCGAAACGCTGGCCCGGCATGGTGTTGACGTGCTTATGCCCGATCGCCGCGGATCGGGGGCGAACACCATCGCCCGCGGCCATGCCGCCAGCGGTGCCCGACTTCTGACTGACCTTACCGAGACGGTGAAAGCCTGGAATCATCGCGACCAGACCAGCCAGAAGCCGTTTCTTGCCGGCATAAGCTGGGGCGGCAAGCTGGCGACAATCGCCGTGGCCCGCCAGCCACAATCCTATGCCGGGCTCGCCCTCATCGCCCCAGGCCTTTTTGCCCGCGTGCGGCCTGCCCTGCCCACCCAGCTTCGCATTGCCGTGGCCGCACTTTTCAGGCCCCGGATGCTGTTCAATATCCCGCTGGCCGATGCCTCGCTTTTCACTGCCCAGCCCCACTGGCAGCAATTTATTGATACCGACCCCGCCACGCTTCACCAGGCCACGGCCCGCTTTTTTATCGTGAGCCGGGCTTTTGACATGCGTCTTCGGCGTGCCGCCCGCCATGTCAACCTGCCAGTATTTCTTCAGACGGCCGGGCTAGACCGCATTGTCAATAATGCCCGGATTCAGGCTTATTTCCAAAGCCTGCCATCGGCCGACAAGACCCTGATCGATTACCCCGAAGCCCACCACACCCTTGAATTTGAGCCTGAGCCTGTGGCCACCGGCTATGCCCTTGACCTGAAAAACTGGCTTCTGGCACGGGCCACCCACACCTGACCTGCCCGATTCGCGGCAGTTGCCGGGTGCAAAGCCCGGCCCTTTTCTGTAAAATAACGATCTGTCAGCAATCGGCCGGCACAGGTTTATGCAGAAAAGGCAGCGGCGGCAATGGTTCCTCGTCTTGGCGTCAATATCGACCACGTGGCCACTTTGCGGCAGGCCCGCCGCGGTTCTGAGCCTGATCCCGTCACCGCGGCCGCACTGGCTGAACTGGGCGGGGCCGACCTCATCACCATCCACCTGCGTGAAGACCGCAGGCATATTCAGGACAGGGACTTGCGTATCCTGCGCGAGACCGTGCAGACCCGCCTGAACCTGGAAGCGGCCATCACTGGCGAGATCCTCGACCGAATCGCCCAGCACCGGCCCGACTACGTTACCTTCGTGCCCGAAAAGCGTGAGGAACTGACCACCGAGGGTGGGCTTGATGTCATCCGCCACCGGGCTGCAGCGAAATCGGCCATTGACTTCTGTCATAATCTGGGCGTGCCCGTCAGCATGTTTATCGACCCCGACCCTGCCCAGGTCGCACTGTGCCGGGCACTTGGGGCCGACGCCGTCGAACTGCACACTGGCACCTATGCCGAAGCAAAAGGCGTGGCAGCGGTGGAGAAGGAACTGGCTGCCCTGAAGCGGGCTTCGAGCGAGGCGGTGGCCCACGGCCTGCACCTGCACTGCGGCCACGGCCTGAACTACCTGAACGTGACGCCCGTGGCGGCCATAGCCCATATGGAAGAGCTGAATATTGGCCACAGCATCGTCTCGCGGGCCGTCTTTGTGGGCCTTCGCAGCGCCGTGGCCGAGATGAAATCGCTCATCACCAGTGCCCATGCTTCTCGACATCTCCCCTGAAAATCGCCATAATTCTGATTCACTTTCCCGACCCCGATTCACCACCGGCCTGCAAGGCCCAAGACTGCCCGAGCCCGAAAAATGCCGAGAAAAGGCCAACAATTCGCTGGATTGACCGTCGCCCTCGTCACGCCCTTTGACAACGCCGGCCAGGTTGACTACCCTGCCCTGAAATCGCTGGTCGAATGGCACGTCGGCCAGGGAACTCCTATCCTCGCACCTGTGGGCACCACCGGCGAATCGCCCACCCTCTCGCACGACGAGCACGAAAAGGTGATTGCGACAGTTGTCGAAACAGCCGCCGGGCGGCTGAAGGTCATGGCCGGCACCGGCTCAAATTCCACCATTGAAGCCATCCGCCTGACAAAGTTCGCCAAAAGTGTCGGTGCCGATGGTTCGCTGCAGGTTTCGCCGTATTACAACCGTCCAAGTCAGGACGGACTCTTTGCCCACTTCGCCGCCATTGCCGATGCCTGCGACCTGCCGCTAGTCCTTTATAACATCCCCGCCCGCACCGGTCGGAATATCGAGCCCGAGACCGTCGAACGATTGTCAAAGATCGACTCGATCGTGGCCATCAAGGAAGCCGCCGGATCGCTTGACCAGACCAGCGAACTGGTTCTGCGTACCAACCTGACCGTGCTTTCCGGCGACGACAGCCTGACATTGCCCTATCTGGCAGTGGGCGGCGATGGTGTGGTCTCGGTGGTGGGCAATATCATTCCGAAGGATGTCATGGCCATGCTCGCCGCATTCAAGGCCGGCGACATTGAAAAAGCCCGCGAGTGGCACCTGAAACTCTTCGGCCTTTGCAAAGACCTGCTTGGCCTGGCCCCCAACCCTGTGCCGATCAAAACCGCCATGGAAATCCTCGGTCGCATGTCAGGTGCGCTGCGTCTGCCGCTTGTGCCGCTTGATGACAGGCACCGTGAGAAGCTGATCAAGAGCCTGGATGTCTATGGACTGCTCGGTTCATAAGCACATGAGAATATAATTAAAACAAAAAGTATTGTGCAACACCGGCATCCGCCGCAGGCACCCTGGTTAATGGCCGCGTCGGTCGATTAAATATCAGGTTTTTCCATCATCCGCCGCCTGATCGACAAGTGTCGATCAGGCCTTGAAGGGTGTCTGACTTCGGTCAAACCGCCTCATCTTCTCTTTCGCCAGCAATCGCCAGGCAATGTTCACAAAAACACCGTCGGGAAGATGGTCGAAAAGCGGTTGAAAGTTTTCAAGATCCGCTTCAAGCCTGGCATCGTCCC
>JBEITT010000113.1:0-16103 GCA_040374745.1 Planctomycetaceae bacterium
AGGTCCCACGTCCCCCGCCAGCCGCCGCTGTCGTAATATTCCTGGGTGCGCCACCACTTGACATAAGTATCGCCCAGCGTGAGCTTTCCGAATCGGCCTGAATCAATCGCAGCCTTCAGTTGAAGGTTAGCCGGGCTGAATCTCGACGGGAAAATTGCACACAGCCGCACGCCGGCAGCCGTGCAGGCATCAATAATGGCGTCGCAGCGTTCCAGCGTAATTTCCAGTGGCTTTTCCACCACCACATGCTTGCCGACGCGGGCTGCATCGACAGAAGGATCAAGGTGGGCCCCCGAAGGCGTGCAGACACACACGACATCAAGCCCCGGATGGGCCAGAAATTTGGCATAATCGTCGTAGATTTCGCAGTCGTCTTTCGCCAGATCCTTAATCTTCTGGCCGTTTTTCGCATTCCGGCTGAAGGCGGCCACCACGCTGGCATTGGGCAGGTCGTTAATGGCCCTGGTGTGAAATTCAGCAATCATGCCGCAGCCGACAATGCCAAAACCAAACTTTCGACTCATCACAAGTTCCTTTCTGTCAGGGTTTTAGTTTGAATATTTATTTTCCGGTCTTTCGCCCCATCTCGGCGGCAATTTCGGGAATCAGCGATGGGTTCTGCTGAGCCATGAAGTGGTCAATTCGGGGCTGGGGCACCTGCAGGGCAACCAATATTTCTTCCACCTGCTTCCACAGCTTTTCTTTCTTCTTTCCCTCAGCCAGAAAAATTTCTGTCGCAAGTTCAGAGAGTCGCTGAATTTTGATCGCCTCAAAGTTGTCGTAATAGCGGCCAATCAGTTTCTGTTGATAGGGCGAATAGTCTTTCATCAGGCTCCTCCTGTGATTGATGAGCGAATCAGTTTGCTGCCCGGTCAGCTTATCATAAACAAAAAGAAGGGGGTACGCGCCGGGTGAGTGGAGCGCGTACCCCCTTTTGTCGAGGACGACAATGATTGCAGCTGTCCTCGATAGGTGACTGAGTTACTGGGAGAGAAAGTCGTTAATGTTCTGAGCGATATTGGCCCTGACACGAGTGGCTGGTGTGGCCGTTTTTGGGATTCTCACCGTCCGGGTCTGGTTCAACCCTGATGGATTGCGTCGGCCGGCATTCACCTGCGATGCATTATTCACCACGACCGGGCTGCCAAAGCCGTTCGTAATCGGAATGCGCACCGTACTCGTGCCAAGTGTCACTGGCTGAGCCACCGGAGACTGTCGGGCTTGTGTAATCCCGGCACCTTGGCCGTAATTCACTTTCACTGACTTGTCAGACGCGTTTCTGAATGGAATCTGAACCGTGGTCTGAGTCAGTTGCTGATTCGGCGAGCCAGTTCTTCCTGAAAGCCCCGTCTGGGCAGCCTTCAGCAGACCGGCAGCCGAAGTGACTGGAACACTATAGTTCGGAGGCGGAACGTGCTTGGCCGATTCGCTGACGGCAGTGACAATTCGGTCAGCGATTTTTTTATCCCAGTGTCCGCGGTTCACGTTGAACACCACAGCCTGGGAAGCGAAAGTCTCGCCCGTGGTTGTGCGTCCATTGACAATCAAGGTCGTCCATCCATATGGCAACGTCTTGAATGCCGGGTCGTTCGCTTCAAACAGGAATGTGCGGTCAATAAACGGGTCGCCATTAAGCCGACGCTGGAAGTTGGCGTATTGGCCGGTTGAATCCTGGAAAACTTTCACAGGTGATGCCATCAGGGGCGACGAAAGGCTGACTGTGCTTGGATCAATCTTTCGGGTGTCAAACAGATTCGTACCGAATACATGCCCACGAATCACCCCGCGGTGCAGCGTGTTGATCACCCCGGCATAAATCGGATTCACCTTCACCGGCGGGCAGCTTTCAGGCCCAAGAATCGGGGTCATGGTGGTCGCTTTAACCGGAGGGCTGATCTGGCCAGTGGCCGTCACCGAATTCTCAGCACCCGTCAAGTTTACGGCTGTCGGCTGAGCCACAATCGTGATTGCCGCCGACCCCTTCGAAGCTATTGCACCCAGATTGAAGTCATAACCCTTGCCATCAGGCCTGAGACTTGCCGTGCCCTGGCTTGGCATGACACTCAGGATATTCATACCTGCCGGAATCAGGTCGGTTGCGACCACGTTCGGGTCTGTAAAGTCACCCGTATTCTGAACATAAATGGTATAGACCAGGCTATTTCCGACCCGTGCCGGAGTCGGGTTTGCCACCTTGATGATACTAAGGTTGCTGGCGGGAACAACTTCCGACCACTTAAAAGGCTGGGCGAAGTAGGTTCCTGCACCGATGCCGTTCGTTCCAGCGTCCTGGCCAGTGACACCGGCAGCAAGCATGGAATCGTCAGTAATAGTTATGCCAAACTGAGATTGGGCAAGCTGTTTGAAGTTCTTTATCGAGAACTCAAAGCCGGGGTGGTCAGGATTATTCACCAGATAGATATTGCCGGAATAGCCGGGAATATCGGTGCCGAAGGCCGGCGGATTCGACGAATTGTCCGCACGTGTAATTACAAGCGGTTTCAATGCATTTAATGTGGTGGCTGGTCTTACTCCAGCCATAATATCAGCCGAGCCGTCGTTGTTCAGGTCGATAAAGACACCGATGTTTTCATCAGCACCCAGATCGGCATAATCCTGAAAATTAGCATAAGGCAGCATGGCCGTAATTGCGGGGTCAACCGTTGCCGAATTGAGGTTATTATCCGCGTCGCCGGCGATCACCCGCTGCCCGGTCTTCTGGTTCAGTGGCTGCATCACGCCCACGGAAAGTTCGTCTTTGCCGGGGTCGTAAGCCAGGGCCACACCATCCATCTGAAAGCCGGAAACCTTGATGATCGGCTGAAGGTCGGCAGGGATCGATGGATTCACCTGGGTTCCACCTGTAAGGAATTTAACGCCCTTACCGGATGGAGTGGAAAAATCACTTATAACATTTCCAGTGAAGGAAACGGTTAGGAGTTGCCGATCATCTAAATGATCCATACCCGTGAGGACGTGGCGTCGGGTTTTTCTATTCGCTTTGGGACGAGCGTTCCAAGCGGAACGAAATACTCCAAGAATGTTACGCAGAAGTGGCATTCCGCCCCATCCTTTCATCAAGGGGAATTGCCTGAATGTGATTCAGGCATGAAGTGAACGGGAAATCAGGGAAATCCAGAGTGGGAAGAGATTTGTCATCAATTCCCCTTGCAGGAAAAATGAAACTGATGTAAGCTGCCCCGAAAGTGGATCCACCAAACGGAAATGGAACTCTTTCGTTTGCAGTTGAAGGATTCAGAAGTGTCGGCTCTTGACCGACTTGCCTCGACGAGTAAGGAGACTTGTCATGATCAGCCCGATACGTAAGTGTTTTGTAAGGGCTTTCGCAGCACTGGCACTGGCTGGCGGCCCTGTCATGGCTGGTGGCATAGCATTCACTGGTAATGTTGAAAACGACTTCACCAGTGGTTTGGCCACCAATCCAATTAAGGACAATAACAGTGTCGCTGGCGATGTTGGCCAGTTCACCTGGATGAGCAGCCAGGGCAAAGTTAATGGCTGGGATGTCAAAGACACCCGCCTTGCCTGGGATCAAGCCTCTGACACTCTGTATGTTGGTATCAATTACTTCGGTGTCGCCGGCGACGCCGACGGTAATGGAGTGGTGGGCACTTACACCCAGGAATTCAAAAATGCCGGCGGACTTGAACTGCCGGGCATCGGCGGCAGGGCCGGCATCACCCTGGGCTTCGGCCCAAACAGTGCCACTGGCAAACCCGTTGTTGTCGCCGGTATCCCCAATGATAAATCGCAAGCCGGCCCCGGCCTCAACGGCTTTAATGTCGCTTTGGCCATTCCGGGTGCTATCATGGGTTCCAACTATGGTGCCACTCTGACCGATAACCTCGGCACACTCTACAGCGGCGGCCCCGACTTTGAATTCACAATCAATAACTTCAGCAAGCTGCCTGGCATAGATATTAATAACGGCATTGGTGTCAGTTTCGTCTCCGGCTCGGCCATCGACAGTGCCATCGGCGAAGACTCCATGCCTTATTACACCATTGCGAAGCTCAGCCCGATTATTGTGCCCGAACCAGCCACTATCATGGCCTGGACACTTGGCATCGCTGCGATGGGGATTTATTCCCGTCGCAAAACGCTTGCCAATCATTAATCGTTCTGGGTTTCGACCCGGCATCATGCCTGATTTCCATCCTTGGAAATGTCATTCGAAGGAATCTCCCACCGTGGAGGTTCCTTTCATTTTTTCGGAGTAACCGACAGCGAAAGTCAAACAAGAGAAATCAAGAAATGCTCACCCGTACGTTAGACACGTTACAGCCGTTACAACCGTGAAGCCGCAACGAGCGAAAAACTTGGTATTCGAATTTAATTCAACATGCCTCAATAAACACAACCTATTTCAATTTAAGCACTTGCAATCTTCCTGCCATTCAACGACTCTGCCCGTCACCTTTCTGCTGCTATCCGAAAACTTCAGATTGGCTGCGATGGATATAATGAATGTGATAACACCAGACACGGCTCACAAACGGATTGACAGCAGAAATTGACCCATGGCCAAACCGGATCCTGACAAGAATTTACCCCGGCAAAAAAAATTAAAACCGGTCCAGCCACCGGCCGAACCTCTTGACCAGCCTGAAGTTCCACAGCCCGCTTCCGTTGATTCACCTACCGTAGAATCAACTCCGGCCATGATGGGCCAGTCAGCCGAAAAGATCGCTGGCGAAGCGTCCGTCAAACCCAAACAGAAAGTCAAAAGTTTCCCAATCGGCCCTGGCGTTTATCTGATGAAAGATTCACAGGGGCGTGTTATTTATGTGGGCAAAGCCAAAAATCTTAAAGCCCGTGCAGGCAGTTACTTCCAGAAAACTGCCGAGACTGATAGCCGGATCAGGGACTGGATTGGCGATGTGGCCGACATCGACTTTCTCGTTGCCGACAGCGAAGTCGATGCCCTGCTTATGGAAGCCCGCCTGGTGAAAGACATTCAGCCCCGCCACAATGCCGAGCTGAAAGACGACAAGACCTTCCCATACCTGCAGATAACCACCAACGAAGACTTCCCCCGGGTGACTTTCACCCGCACCCCGGCCGATCGCGGTGTCAAGCTCTATGGCCCCTTCCCCCGGGCCAAAAGCTTGCGAGGAGCGATTCAGGTCCTGCAGAAAATTTTTAAATTCCGCACCTGCCCGCTGGATATTGAAGAAGACGATCCTCGCTGGCGATGGTTCCGCCCCTGCCTTCTCGCCTCCATCGACCAATGCACCGCCCCCTGCAACCAGCGTATCGATAAAGCTAACTACAGAAGAGATATACGCCGGCTGACCATGTTTCTTGATGGCAAAAAGGCCGCCCTCATCAAAGAAATGACTGAGGAGATGAAACAGGCCAGCCGCGAGCTGCGATTTGAAGCCGCCGCCCGCATTCGCGACGAACTTAAAGCCATTGAATCCATAGCCTTGCGTGGCGACCTGCGAACCCACGCCCAGCCTGAAGTTTTCTATGTTGACCCCAAGAAAGGCCTGCGAGGCCTGAAAAAAGTGCTTGGCCTGAGCGAAACACCGCGGCGGATTGACTGTGTTGATATTGCCCACCTGGGCGGCAGCGAAACCGTGGGTTCACTGGTCACCTTCGTTGACGGCTTGCCCTTCAAGCCCGGCTATAAACGCTATAAGATCAACACAGTCAAGGGTATCGATGACTTCGCCTCGATTCGTGAAGTGGTCAGCCGGCGTCTTGAGGGTCTTCAAAAACGCGACGAACCGCTGCCCGATATTTTTTTGATTGACGGTGGCAAGGGGCAGCTTTCCTCGGCCTATGCCGCCTTTCAGGAAGCAGGTATTGAGCCCCCCTGCCTCATTTCGCTGGCCAAGCGTGAAGAAGAGGTTTATCGAGTCGGCATCAGCGAGCCCCTTCTGCTTTCGCGACATTCGTTTGCGCTGCGACTACTGCAATCGGCACGGGATGAAGCCCACCGCTTTGCGCAGCATTATCATCACCTGCTTCGCAAAAAACGCACGCTGGAGGACGAAAGCTAATCACGAATTCGGCCGATTAAGAAGAATCGACTGGAATCTTCTTGACTTTTAAGCTGGGTCAAGGCACAATCTTGTTTTCCCGATCGAGCGATCGAATCAGTGGAATCTTGTTCACGGACTATTCAGGAATCATCAATCGTATGCCCCGCAAACGCTTAGGACGCAATCGCAAGAATCGTTGCCGGTTCTGTACCCCGGAAGGTTGCCCACGCCCGACCTTTGTTGACTACAAAGATGTCGGCCTGCTCAAAAAGCTCTGCACCAACCAGAACAAGATTTTTTCACGCAAGCGAAGTGGCAATTGTGCCGCCTTCCAGCGTGCCGCCAGCCTGGCGATCAAGCGAGCCCGCGTTATGGCCCTTGTTCCCTACGTTGGCGAGTAATTCGCTCACAATCTGAAACAAATATCGCAAACCAGTCTGCCCCATCGGCAGTCTGGTTTTTTAATTTTGAATTCTTAATCGTAGAAGTGAAAGTTGTTTTAGCAGTATTAACATCGCTCGCTTTGTTAGGCCCGAAGGCTTATTGAACTCCATCCGATGAATTCAAAATCATACTCCTCCTTTTAAATAGAGTTAAATCAGGATATTATGATAAATCTGAACTGTTAGGATCGAATTGAAAATGGGGCAGCTAATATGGCAAAATCGGCATCCAACGACAAGACTCTTGCCAGCACAAAGGCAATTCAGATTCTCAATCAGTTCAGCACAATCGCCGCCGGCGACAAATTAACATTTCACAAAACAACATTTGAGTTTGAGATCAACCGTGGCGGCGGCAATAAATCCCGAACATTTGCAAATCTCTTCAGGGCTTCGGGAACCGAAAATAGTGTCAAGAACGAAGAAATGTTCTACAAGCCTATTGTACTTGTCTTCAATGTAGCACGATACTCATCAGAAAAAGGCGTTCAGCAGTCGGCATACAATGGTCTCTGCAACCTGAGGCAAACATACCAGGGCGACACAGTAAAACTCGAAGCACTTGAGAAAACGCTCACTGCAGTAAATACCCTGATACAAGAACCCATAAATCTGTCAGCTGAATCTTTACGAAATATCTCAACCGCATTGGCCGAAAGCCCAGCAGCAATTTTTCGTGGCTACGCTGCTCTGTCGGAAATATTGCCATCGGCAACCATTCAACAGATTAACGCGCCTGACCGTGTCGCTCTTCAGGTGATTTTTTCAGCAGTCAGAACTGATAAAACCAAGCTCAACGAATCTTTAAAGACCATTTCAAATCAGCTTGCCTTTTTTTCAGATAGAGTCGTCTCTCATGCAAGTGCTGAAGAAAGCCTTGATGTACATTATATATCCAAACTAATTTACAATATACTGCAAAGCGTTGAGGATGCACATATTCAAAGACACTCAAATTTCGAGAACTGGAGACAGAAAATTATCAAAGCAGCAGATAAAAATTTTACGACCTATTTCCAAGAAGCAAAAAAAGTTAAACTGGATTCGAGTTATGAGTCTCTTCCTGACGCTGATTTTCTTTGGTTTAATGGCGATCGGCAAATCGACCATAGTAATGTATCAAGACTCTATTTCTTCCCGTCCAGCATGTCAAATATCGACAGGTTTATTCAGGTTGCCGGGCAAATTTTAAAGTCGTCGCAATTTAGATTCATATTTAAAATCGATTTCAACAAATCTCTGGTATTTCATCGCCGCGATGCAATTGTTTTATATTATGTAGGTGACATAACGGCTGGCCGAAAATTGGCTGAGCAATTTATTACCATGCTTGGCCATGGTTATCTAAAACCGAATTTTGGTCCTTTTGGGTCTACGTCCGTTTCGCCCACAAACGATGTCTACTGGCAGGATGAACCAGGCCGGTTCGATACCGGAATGAGCAACAAAGAACAGCTTTCATTGGAAAATCGGAATCAAGTCGAAAGGCAGCATAGTGCATCTTCAATACGTGCCGAACTGATCGCTATGGCATTGCTGAACTGGAAAATCAATTTTGATTATCAGGTCGCCAAATGCAAGGAATCAGGCTTGGATAATCCTGACCTGAATAACCCGGATATATACGAATTCGAATTTGAAATGTTTCAAGCCGCAGTTGCCCGGGCCCTTGATGGTTACAAATACCTGCTAAGCCCAAAGCTCAACGTCTGAAAAATAAGCGTTGGGCCAACCGGTTAAGATACAAATCTATTATAAAAAAGATCACAGGCCATTGATTTGCAGTCATGACAGAAAATCCGTCATTTCCTGTTATGATCCACCGCCCCCTCCAGAAACTCGCCTCAAAACCAATGAGATTAATGCTTGATGAAGTGGGTGACCGTTATACAAAATGCGCCAAACTTTCACGCTTCGATGTCTTGCAATTCAAAATGAAATCCATATATAACCATTTTGCAATCGCCATGCGTAATCAGGCACGGAAACGCATTTCGGCCGCGCCTTCAAAATCCGTTGAAATCGAACAGGCACCTGCCTTCGCGGCTTCTTTTCAGGAATTTCTGTCATTTCTTGCTGAGTGACGTATAATAAAGAGTTCGCCTGCGTTGCATCCAAACAGTAAGCCGGGAATGATCACCGGCGGGAAGGCACTGAGTTTAATGTCCGAGACAGTTACTGAGGTTTCCGGTTTTGAGGCCATGGGGCTTGATCCCCGCATTCTGGCGGCTCTCGGATACAAAGATCCGTCGCCAATTCAGCGTGAGGCGATTCCCGTCCTCATGAATGGCAAAGACATAGTCGGCCTTGCCGGCACCGGCACCGGCAAAACCGCTGCTTTTGCCCTTCCAATCCTGCACCGGCTAAGGCAGGCCGAAGAGAGAAAGCCCGGCGTGGCCGTGCTTATCCTTACGCCAACCCGCGAGCTGGCCATTCAGGTCGCCCGGGCCGTGAAAACCTATGGCAAGCCCGTCAAGATTGATGTCATGGCCGTTTATGGCGGCACTGGTTACATAGACCAGATCAAAGCCATTCAGCGAGGCGTGGAAATCATCGTTGCCACGCCCGGCCGGGCACTTGACCTGATCCGCCAGAACAAGCTCTCGCTCGACTCGCTGACTACCGTCGTTCTCGACGAAGCTGACGAGATGCTGAATATGGGCTTCGCCGAAGACCTGGAAGCCATTCTGGCCGTCACACCCAAGAATCGGCAGACCATGCTCTTCTCGGCCACCATGCCGCCCCGAATCGAAGAAATCGCCCAGAAACATCTTCGCAAGCCAGTGCGCATCAAGGTCTCCCGCGAGGAACCGGTCGGTGGCGAAGACGCCAAAGTTCGCCAGACGGCTTATCTCGTCATGCGAGAGCATAAGGCTAAAGCCCTGGCCAGAGTGCTTGAAATTGAACGCCCCACTTCGGCCATTATCTTCTGTCGAACACGATCCGATGCCGACAGCCTTCTTGAAGTGCTGACTAACAGTGGCTTTAAGCCGCTTGCCCTGCATGGCGGGTTGACTCAGAACCAGCGTGATCAAGTCATGGGCCGGTTTCGCAGCGGCTCAGCCGATCTTCTGGTGGCAACCGACATTGCCGCCCGGGGGCTGGATATTGCTCATTTGTCGCATGTCATTAATTTCGACCTGCCTTCTGACCCCGACCAATATGTGCACCGAATTGGCCGTGTGGGCCGGGCTGGCCGGGCGGGTGTGGCGATCACCATCGCCACTCAGCGAGAGCAATTCGTGCTGGGCCAGATTGAGCGTGCCACCAGACAGAAGATTACAATCGCACCGGTGCCCACCGCCCGCGACCTTCAAAAATCCCAGCTCGATCGCCTTCGCCAGCGTCTGCGTGAATCGCTGGCCAATGCCGAGGAAGCCAACGACGGCCTGAAAGAGATCGTTGAGGAACTCTCAGGCGAATTTTCGGCCGTTGATGTAGCCGTCTCAGCCCTGCGACTGCTTCATCAGCCAGTGCTGATTGACGACGAGCGAGACTTTGCTAACATGCAGCCTGCCCCGCGTGAGGGTCGGTCTGACCGAGGCGATGGGCGGCGTGACCGTGGTGAAGGTCGGCCAGAACGTGGCGACCGACCACGAATGGGCCGGAATGCCGTTGAAGAACGATCGCGTGCAGGCCGAAAGCCAACAGGCCGTGGCATGGCAAAGCTCTATTTCGGCATTGGCCGCGATGCGGGCGTGGCTCCGCGTGACCTTGTGGGTGCCATCGCCAATGAAGCCGGCATCTCAGGCCGTGACATTGGCACCATCGACATGACCGACCGTTTTGCGTTGGTCGAAGTGCCGGTGAACCTGGCTGATTTCGTTCTGGAAGCCATGCAGGGCGTGCGCATCCGTGGCCGCACCGTAAAAGTGCGTGCCGACAGACCGCCTTTGTGAAACCGGTAACCGTCGAAATCAAAAATCATTCTAAAGGGGTGGCTAATTTGCCCCCCTTTTCCTTTTTCACTGCTTTTTTCAGCTCATACTTAATATTCAGCTAATTTGCATGCCAGCCTTTATGCCTATCAAAACTCAATCAACTTAACGTCCTTAAAGTTCGACCATCCGCGATCATTTTTCTACGCAAGTCCTTTACCAGAAAGCAAGTCCGACTTTTACTAAAAGTATTTCAATGGACCGCCATTGACAACCCGGTCAGTCGCAGATTGGAATAATATTACCAATCCCATGCGACAGTGCATCATCCATTCTCTCCTGATATTCAGTCTCATGCTCTCAGGCATGGGTGAATCGCTTCATGCACTGAACTTTTTTGACCATCACCCGCAGGATACGTGCGGGATCGTCTCAGAGCATTTTGATTCGCCTGATCAATCAGTTGATAATGATTGTGTGCTTTGTCAGCTTAATACGGCATCTCGCTTATTGGAATCTGGGTATTGCTTCGAAGTTTATGAAACCGTAATTAACGATTTGAATCCAGAGATAGTGCCAGTCGCCAGCTTTACTTTTTTTGGTTCCTGGCTGACAAGGGCTCCGCCAGTTTCCTGATTTTTTTGTGCAGACAATTTCTTTCTTCATCGAATCGAACGCGAATCTGAGGTTCATTCAGCACTTCGTGAATAGATTGCAGCGTTAGCGGTCGAACCCTTAAGGTCCTGTCAATGTCATCGATGCTCCCGGAAGCCACCAATTCGTGGAATCTGGTGCAGATTATGGCCAAAATTCGTCAAATCTGCACAAACGACTATCAATTCCAGTCGATTGGCTCACTTCACCGCTTTGACCAGTATTTCAAGCGAATGCTTGCCTGGGTCCGTCAGCCATTGTCGGTCATGATCATGGCCACGGTCATTTCGCTTGTCTGCGGTTTCCTGATCAACGAGCGAGCCATTCTGGTTGCCTGTTTTCTGGGTGTCATGATTCGAATTGGCTGGTTGATTCCCGGCCGGTTTGTCAATTCTGTTGATATTGCAATCATGCCGCTTGACGACCGCATTGTCGAAGGCGAATCGACACGTATTACAGTCGTCGCCTCATCAATCTCAGCCACACCGGTTGCAGGAATCGCTGTTGAAACCGGGCTGCCTAACCCCGCACAGCTTCATTCCGGCAGCTGGTCGATTCAACTGCCGGTCTGCTGGCAAACACGACAGCGAATCACAGCCGAATGGGTCTCGCAAACTCGGGGTATCTTCCCGGCACAAAGGCCGGAAGTCACTTGCTCATTCCCGTTCCAGCTCAAGAAAGCCCGCAGAAATCTCGTGAGTGATTTCCGCCTGATTGTCCATCCACAAACATACCATGTACCTGAATTTCCCGAATTTCCATCAGGGGTCGAAGATGTAGGCACGACACTTGGCAATCGAAAGGGCTATTCGGGCGAAACGGTATCACTCAGGCCATTTCGGCAGGGTGATGACCCACGCCGCATTCACTGGCCACAAACGGCCCGAACCGGTTCACTGGTTGTCAGAGAGCAGCAGGCTGCCATCAAGCCACGCATTTTGTTGCATCTGGGTGCCCCTGAACATTACACCGGCTGGATGTCGGAATGGTCAGCCAGGCTTGCCGGCAGCATCATCGAAACAGGCCTGAATCACGGCTGGCAATGTGAATTGCTGATTGGAGAAAGCCAGCCAGGCCAGCGACTGATCAGAAACTGCCGCCGCGAGCTTTTTTTTGATGTCCTGGCCGCTTTCGGGAACGACCCTGATTTCATTATTCAGCATTCCGAATCGGCAGCGGCAGGAATTCAGCCAGACCGGCTGCATTTGAAAATTGTAACTCCCCTGACAGACTTCCAGACAGAATCTCACTTTCAGCGAGTTATCCTGCTGGGCGATTCCACCCATGCCTGCCCAGTTGGCAGTGGCTTGATTTGGAAACAATTTTTTGATGAAGCAGGCCTGAGCGACTGGCTTTGCCAGAAGGCTGTGTGACCGATGAAAAAAATTCAAACAAACCCGAGATTGTATTTCGCAACTGTCGTAATAGCCGCCATCATGGCCGCATGCGCCATCTTTATCATTGAAAACGCCAGAATTCTGGCATACGAAGAACTCTCGACCAATATTTATCTTTATCGATCGCTCGGTTGCCTGCTGTTGGCCCTGGCTGGTTATTTTCTAACGTTTTGGGGCAAGGGCGGCAAGGCTATCACGCTGCTTTTGGCTCTGGCGTGTCAATCGCCCCTGACGCTCTATTTTTATGAAGGGCTGCGATTTGGTCAGTTCCCACCCTTTGAAAAGACAATCCTGTTTGTCATAGAGTGCCAGATTGCCGTGCTTGGTCTTTATGTGGTGAACGCGGCAACCCGACGCATTTGCATGATTCTGGCTGGCATCGTTGGCCTGATTGCCTACTCTTCAATTCAGGAAATGACGCCTTTACTTTCATTAACGATGTTCCTGCTCACCATCCTGACACCTGCCTGGATGATCCTTGAGCACGCTCTGGCAAACCCGGTCATTCAGTTTCAGTCTCATGAAACAGAGGCTCTGAAATCTGCCAGCAGTCGCCGGTTCATGCCACTGCTCCGTGTGGGCTGTTATCTGGTTCTTGGAACAATTACATTTACAGTCGTAAAAAGCGATCGTGCCATCCAGACGGTTCTGGGCGAATGGGTGAGCAGTTCGGGCGGAACCGGCGAAACCAACGAGCTGGCCACCTCCGGCGTGGGCGATGGCCCAAATGAAGTTTCTGCAAGCAAAGACCCGCAGACTACGGGCTTCAGCGATAGTGAAATCTATCTTGAGACTGATCGGTCAAGCCTCTTCGACGCCTTTAACGAGCAATATGGCGAACCCTTCAAAAAGCAGAAATTTGAGCGTATGCAGGCCATGGGTGCGCAGGATGTGCGCGAAAATGGCGATCGCCCCAAAGAGAATCTCCAGGCCGGCCGCACTTTTGAACTGAGTCGTCAGCCAAATCAGCAGAAAAAACGAAATCTGCAGGATCGGCAGGCTGATGCCCTGGTCTATGTGCAGGGGGAACCCGAAACACGCCTCAAACTCTCCAGCTTCGACCGGTTTGACGGCGAATCGTGGTTCACCGAGCACGACTGCACCGACAACTGTTCTTTAACCATCGAACAGAAGAACCCTGACAAATGCTGGTTCTGCCTGAATCGACCTCTATCAGATCTGAATTCAAAAACTGTCTCGCACAAAATAAAAATCGCGAATCTTGAGACATCAGTTCTGCCATCACCTAATAATCTCTGGAAATTTCTGGTTGGCGGTATTCGACAGTCTGAGATGTTTGGCTGGGCCGGTGTGCAGATGATTCGGGTTCGCGACCGCAATTTCCCAGCCGGAACCACTCTTGAAACGGTTTCTAACAGGCTCTCGCGACGGGCCCTTCACGAATTACACTTCCATTCGGGCAAGGGGCCAACCCGGCACCACGAGCATTTTTCAGGTCGATTCAGCCAGATTGATACTGCTTCCGTCAAAAACTTGCTCGATTCATGGAATGTTGGTTCTGAGAAATCATGGCTACAGGTCGAGAAACTCATCAGCCGCCTGCAGAATCACGCCAGGCTCGACGACCATCAGCAGCAAACCATGAATAATACGGTCAGGCCCAAGGGTGCCATCGACGACTTTCTCTTCGGTGCCCGCAAAGGACCCGACTACCTTTTTGCCACCGCGGCTGTCGTGCTTTTGCGAGAGTTGGGCTATCCCTGCCGCCTTGCCAGTGGCTTTTACATTGATCCGGCAAGTTATAGTGAAGAAAAGGCCCACTATGCGCTGAATTCTGGGAATCTTCACTTCTGGGTTGAAATTCTCCTGCCCACCAATCAGTGGGTTGTGGTTGACCCTACACCTGGCTTCACTGACGAACTGCACAGCGATTCACTCTATGACATCGCATGGATCTGGTTTTATTACACCAGGGCCTGGTTCTTCAGCAATTATATTGCCATTTTTCTGGCAAGCCTTACAGTCATGACACTTTTTCTCAAGCGTCGCCATATTTATGACCGGGCGGTCTGCTTATGGCTAATTCGGATTATGCCATTTCAGCCCCGCAGGCAGGTTGTGCTCACGCTCAGGCACATTGAATGGCGGCTGAGCTGCTCGGGCATGCCCCGACCGAAAGGCTGCACCATCAGGCGGCACTGGCTTGGCACGCTTTCGTTAAACGGGCCGACAGCCAGTCTGATCCCACTGGCAGAATGGGCGGCTTACTCGGCATTGGAAATTGAGCCCGACCAGCCAGGAAATGAAATCCGCTCAGTCTGCAGAAGATCACTTGAAGAACTTAACCTGAATCATTTTTCGAAGTTGCGATCGGAGAAAAAATAACTATGAGCATCGATCTTTCAGGATGCCTGCGGCAGAAGCTGCATGACCTTGAAGCAGCCCTGAACCGTGTTATTCTGGGCAAACCCGAGCTTGTCACCAGCACTCTTATCTGCCTTCTGGCGCGTGGCCACATCCTGCTGGAAGATCTGCCGGGGCTGGGCAAAACCACGTTGGCCAAGGCCCTGGCGGCAGCATTGGGCGGGCAGTTTGCCCGAATCCAGTGCACACCCGACCTTCTCCCATCAGATGTCACAGGCTTTCAGGTTTTTGATCAGAACCGCCGTGAATTCCAGTTTCTGCCGGGCCCCGTTTTTTCAGATATTCTGCTGGCCGATGAGATAAATCGCACATCGCCACGCACCCAAAGCGCCCTTCTTGAAGCCATGGCCGAACGGCAGGTGACGATTGATAACCAGGCCCGTCATCTGTCAGAGTCATTTTTTGTGATTGCCACCCAGAACCCGGTTGACCAGCATGGCACTTACCCACTGCCTGAAGCCCAGCTCGACCGATTTGCCATGAAACTGAGCCTTGGCTACCCCGACCGAGACAGCGAAAGCAGGCTGCTGTCAGAGGCCGTTGGCCATGCCCGCCAGGAACGTGAAGCCATTGAACCGGTCATGTCACTGAATGATCTGCAGCAGTTGCAACGTGAAGCCAGTAGCGTTTCAGTCAGCGACACCGTTCGCAGCGAACTGATGGATCTGGTCGCCGCTGTTCGCGGTAATAGACGATTTGCCAATGGCCTGAGCCCGCGAGCGGTGCTCATGTGGCAGCGACTGGCCCAGGCCAGGGCGTTTCTGAATGATCGTAAATTCGTCATTCCCGATGACCCCAGGGCAGTGGCCACCGGGCTTCTCAGGCTACGTATCTCGGGCCACGGCGATGTTGATTCTGTCATCAACGCCCTGCTTGACGAAATCCCCGTTTCTCCACTCCAGACACCATCGAGACTGGTTTCATGAAATCGCCTTCAAATTTCTTTTTTCGCTTAATCAATTACCGAATTCACCGGCTGTTCGCAGCCATGCTGCTTTTCGCCGCAGTTGGTTGCGGTGGCCCCGAGCAGGTTCAGTATAACCCGGCCTGGGTGCTTGATGAGCATGGCAACCCCGACTTCAAGCCGGAAGGCTACCATCAGGCAATCGAAAAACTCAAGGCTGATTTCCAAGTCGTTTCCAAGGCACAGGCTGCCCAGCGGCCAGATCTCATCCAGATTTATCAGCAGATTATTCGCTGGCTCCCGGAATTTGCAGCTGATACCGAAATTCGCCGAAGCCCGTGGGAATCGCTGGAAATGAAATCGACTGAATTACTGGCGGCAGCATCCGGCGCCGGTTTCTTCAATGACTCTGGCCAGACTTCTGTTATGGC